>NZ_JBFUFZ010000005.1:0-490266 GCF_056403175.1 Mesorhizobium sp. P3_A10
ATCGACGTCGGAGAAGATCGACGTCGGAGAAGGTGACCTGGCCGGTTGCCTGCTGCGCCGAGGTCGGCAGGTCGTCGCCTTCCGAGACGTTGCCCGACTGCGCAGCCGAGGTGATCAGCGGCGCGTCGTTGGTGCCGACGATGTCGATCGACACCACTTGGGCGGCAAGGCCGCCATGGCCGTCATCGACCTGGACGGTGAACGAATCCGACAGATGCTCGCCGACGGCAAGCGCATCGACGGCGCCGCTGTCGCTGACCGTATAGTGCCAGGTGCCGTCGGGATCGACGCTGGCCGTGCCGTGGGCGGCGGCGATGCTGACCGAGAAGCTGTGGCTGTCGGAGGCATCGACGTCGCTGAAGGTGACCTGGCCGGTTGCCTTCTGTGCCGAGGTCGGCAGGTCGTCGCCTTCCGAGACGTTGCCCGACTGCGCAGCCGAGGTGATCAGCGGCGCGTCGTTGGTGCCGGTGATGGTGATTGCCACTGTCTGTGTGTCAGTGCCACCGACATGACCGTCGTCGGCCTTGATCGTATAGGTGAGCGTCAGCGTCTCGCCGGCGGCCAGGAAGTCGAAGGCCTGCGGAGATGAGTTGAACGACCACGTCAAATTGTGGGTCTCGCCCGAATCGGCCGTCAGCGAGGCCGGCGACACCGTCAGCATGTTGATGACAGCGGCACTGTTCAGGCCACCCAGGGTGCCGCCGAGCGACACCGAGGTCACGCTCGCGCTCACCGTGTCGGAAAGATCGGCGTCCGTGACCGTTAGTGTGCCGCTGGTGCTGAGGGGCAGGTTGGTCTCATTGATGCCGGTGGCAGCGCTATCGCCAGCGCCAACAGTGATGTTGGGCGCGTCGTTGGTGCCGGTGATCGTGACGGTGACAAGCTGACTGACCGTGCCGCCATGGCCGTCATCGATGGTGACGGTGAACTTCTCGGTCGCAGTCTGGCCTTGCGCCAAGTACTGGGTTGCGGCGTTGGCGACCTGATAGGTCCAGCCGACCGTGCCGGGCTCGGTCAGGGCATTCTCGCTGGCTGCGCCCATGATGAGGGTGCCCCCCAGAGTATTCGCGGCGGCGGCCGTGACACTGGTGGTGTGGACGTCGATGAGGTCGAGGTCGCTGAAGGCGATGGTGCCGGTGTTAGACAGGGTCGGCGATGCGGAATCCTCGATGACCGCGCCATCGGCGTCGGTGCCGGCGACTGTAATGGTCGGCTTGTCGTTAGTGCCGTAGATCGTGACGGTGACGAGTTGGCCGGCGGTGCCGTCGGAAGAAACGGCGGTGAAGCTGTCGGTGATCGATTGGCCGGCGGCGAGATGCTGGATCGCGGCCTGTGTGTTGCTGGCGCTATAAGTCCAGTTACCGGCTGCGTCCAGGGTGAAGGTGCCGTAGCCGTTGCTGCCGGCCACGCTGGCCTGCGGGGCGAAGTTCGACTGACCCTGGTCGGCATCATTGATGGTCAGCGCGCCGCTGGCGTTCAGCTTGCTGGCGACAACCGCGACGTCCTCGGTCACCGAACCGGTGTGCACGCCATTGATGACAGGCACGTCATTGCTGCCGGTGATGTTGACGACGATGTTGTAGGTGGCGGTGCCGTCCGCCGATTTCACCTGGAGCGTGTCGGTTACCTGCTGGCCCTGCTTCAGCGGGTCGGCAAGGGCCTGGTTGAGCGCGTAGGTCCAGGCGCCCGTCGCGGTGTCGAAGGTGAAGGTGCCGTAAGTGCCCTGCAGGCTCGGGGGCGCCTGGAAATTGTTCTGATTGGCATCGACGTCCGAAACGGTCAGCTGTCCGTGCGCACTGGCGTCGCCAGGCGTGCCATTGGCGACGCCGCCCGCTTCCACGACAGTGTTGTCGACGTTGGCAGCCGCGGTGATCGTCGCGCCGTCGTTGGTGCCCTGAATATTGACGGACACGCTGGCCCAGCTCAGCGTTCCGTTGCCGAGCTTGATCGCGTAGGTGAAGGTCTCGTTGATCCGGTCGGTCGCGGTAAGCGCCTGCAGGCTGGCGAAGCCATGCTGCTGCAGATACTGGCTAAGGTCCATTTCGACCTTGCCGTTGTTGATCCGGATGTAGACGCCGCCGCCTATGCACTCCCAGGCGGAGATGCCGGTCGCCTGAACGTCCTGGGTCGTCAGATCGATCGGCGCGTATTGCTTGGTGGAGGTCGAGTCTGAAGTCCCGTCATCAACCGAATAGAGGGTCTTGGCGTTTCCCCCAAGGTCGTTGGCCATCACATCCAAAAGAATGATGGACTGGGAGGCGGAAACGATGACGACATTGTCTTCAGTATAGTTGAAGACGTCATCCTTGGCCTGCGGCGTGTTGGAAAACGACGTCGTGGTGCCACCGGCACCGGCGATCTGTGTGGCCATTGTATCCCCCCTGACGGCAGACGCGTCCGGCGCCAGCCCGTTGGCCGTGCGCAACGGCTAACTACCCATGCCGTAAGGGTCGGCGCGCAGCGTTTCAGGGAGAGGAGATCCTCAGACTACCAGGCGCAAAGCGGCAGCCCATCCCGTGAATGGCCACCCCACTATGGCAATTTCACAAGCTGACGATAGCTCTGGCAATTGCTGCCACGGCTTAGCAATTTCGCGTTGCGTCTCCCCAACCCTAGTAGCGCCGTAACTCGTTGTTGCTGACCAGGAGCTTCTTGACGCTACCCCTATATTAGTAATTTATTAACTACTCACCCGGGCGCGTCAACAGCCAATTCGATGAATAGTTAACGTCAAAAGGCGTACGCCTATGCCGCTGCGGATCGTCTCGAAACGCGCTGACAGCCGCTACAGGAGCGGAGCGTCGACCACATGGCTGAAGGCCAAATATTTCGAGGAAGCCGATTTCTGTGCATCGGCGACTGCTTCTGGCGTCGGCACCAGCAATGCCCGCTTTTGGTACGCGGTCAAGTCGGCCGGAATGACCGAGATGCGGCACGAAGCGAACCCGCCTTTTTGCACGCCGTTCCACGCCATAGGCCTCTCCCCTTTTGAAAGGGCTTTACTTCATCAGCGAGGTGGCCGCAGATCGGACTTGTGAGTTTGGAGATGGAGAAATGCCAGTTCGGCGGGAAGTGAGATACGGACGCGAAAACAATTCATACGACGGCGAAAATCGCAGTCCCAGCTACTCTATTGCCGCCGTTTGCCCACTCGATTGTTTCAACCTATGTTAACTATTTGATTTTGAACGGCAATTTGTTTTACTCAACACATATACCGACGAACGTGCCGTCAGAAATTTGGACCTTTGATTTTATTGATGAATTTTCGCTGTCCGTGAACTCATTGCTTTCGCGGACTATCGACAAGACGAGCTGATTTTTCCTCGCAGACTGCCATTGGTCCGCTTGGCGACAGCGCGAAAAATACCGTCATTGTCTAACCGATTGTTGCATTTGACGGTGCCGGCGAGACGTGGACAGCCGCGACTGCCCGCGTCCTGGGCTGAACTACCCGAGAGTTTGACTGGCGAGGGCATAGGTCACCGGTGCAACTACGCCGCCGACGGCAAAATCGGAAAGGCGTTTGCCCATCGACATGGTGAGGACCGTGTCGAAAACCGGCATTCCGCTGTGCGACAGAAAGGCGGCGAACTCGCCATTGTCCATGTGGGTGTCGATCCGAAGGAAAGACCCCGAATGGTCGGCCACGTGCGGCCGCACGACCGCCACGGCGTCCGCGTCGCTTTCCGCCACAACCGGCCCCACGACATGGCCCCGCCCGAACGGCCGACAGAGCGCGAAACCCTTCAGCGTGTCACCCTTGAAAAGACCATAGCCGGCCGAGTGCGCGAAAAGCTTTTCGATGAGCGCCGCCCGCCTCACGCCAAATCCTGCCGCGTCGAGCGCGATCGCTGCGGGAATATCCCTTGCGTCCAAAGTCCGGAGATCGCCTCGCCTATCTGCCGGCCTGGCCGTCGCCTGCATCCGGGCGATGCCCTGGCATTGGTAAACGGTCTTCTCCGGTTGGAAGTCGAGCGAGAGATAGAGCCGTCTTGCGGCGCGCGTTGCATTGAGGCGCAGATCGCGGCCGACGACCTTGTCAAAGACCCGCTTCATCAGCCACTGCCCCGCCCCCAGCGTCTGGAGTCGCGGCGAGGTGATGACCATCCCCACGGTCGCGAAATCGGTGCCATGTGCGAACCACATGGCCGAGCCGAGAACCCGGCCGATCTCATCGAGCGCCACGAACCCCTGTCCCGATTCACGCAGGAATTGCCAATCCTCGGCGCGATGCGGCCATCCCACGGAGAGCGAGAGTGCATGCAGCCGGTCCAGCTCGACGCCTTCGATGTCGCCGATGCGCATCGAGAAGGTGTCGATCTTCAACTTTCCGGACGGCTTCAAGTCCATGCCTCTGAAATATCCCCGCAAATTGACGGGCGACACGCCGCAGCCGCCCTCTGTCCACCAACGCTAAACAAACAGGCCCACACGATTTGCTCGAAAGCCACCTGCCAACGCAAGATTCAACTGAAACATTTCCGCTTTCGGCATGCAATCGCGTCAGAACGCGCACATCCTTTCCGGCAATGTTGCAACTATGGTCGACGGCACCGATCCCGGCGAACCCGATATGCTTTGAGGGCTGGAATGGACGTCTTCGACATCCTCGACCGTCTCGTCGCCTTTCCGTCGGTCGCCGGCAAGCCGAACGGTGATATCACCGGCTGGATCGAGACGTATCTCGCGGAGCACGGCACGCAGGTCACCGTGCTGCCGGGTCCGGAAGGCGACCGTTTCAATCTTTTCGCGACGATCGGCCCCGCCGATGTCCCGGGCTACATCCTGTCCGGCCATATGGACGTCGTTCCCGCCGGCGAGCCGCAATGGAGTTCGGCTCCTTTCACGCTGCGCCGGGAGGACGAACGGCTCTACGGACGCGGCACCACGGACATGAAGGGGTTTCTGGCCGCGGTGCTCGCGGCCGTGCCCACGCTGGCGAAGCTGCGCCTTGCCAGGCCAATCCATCTCGCCTTCTCCTATGACGAAGAGGTGGGATGCCGCGGCGTGCCGCATTTGATCGCCCGCCTTGCCGAACTTTGCGCCAAGCCGCTCGGCGTGATCGTCGGCGAGCCGAGCGGCTTGCGCGCTGTACGCGGCCACAAGGGCAAGGCGGCCGCCCGTGTGACGATCAACGGGCGCTCCGGCCATTCCTCGCGACCCGACCTCGGCCTCAACGCCCTCCACGCCATGGCCAAAACGCTGGCTACGGTCGTGAGCGAAGCCGAGCGGCTGACGCATGGCCCTTTCGACTCGGCCTTCGAGCCGCCCTATTCCTCGCTGCAAGCTGGCGTGATCAAGGGCGGACAGTCGGTCAACATCATTCCCGACAGCTGCACGCTGGAGCTGGAGGCGCGCGCCATTCCGGGCGTCGACCCGGCCAGCCTGCTTGCAGCGGTAAGGGCGAAGGCAGAGGCCTGTGAGGCCGACGGCTTTCGGGTCGAATGGACGCCGCTCAGCGCCTATCCGGCGCTGTCGCTGCCACAGGACGCGCCGGTGGCGGCGCTACTGCAAGAGCTGACCGGCGAAACGCCGATCGCCGCCGTCAGCTACGGTACCGAGGCCGGGCTCTACCAGGCCGCCGGCTTCGACGCGATCATCTGCGGCCCCGGCGACATCGGCCGCGCCCACAAGCCCGATGAGTACATTCTCACCAGCGAACTCATCGCCTGCCAGCGGTTGATCGAGGCGCTGGGCACCCGCTGCGCGGCTTAAGGGGAACCGGAATGACATTCCTGTTCAATTCCGACGCGCGGCGCGGGGAGATCTTCGCCGAAGCCTTCGCCAAAGAACTGCCGGACGTCGCCTTCACGATGGATGCCGCAACGGTCGATCCCGACGCCGTTCGCTATCTCATCACCTGGACTGCGCCAGAAGACCTCGCCCGCTACCGGTATCTGGAGATCCTGTTTTCCCTGGGCGCAGGCGTTGACCAATTTCGCTTCGATGCCGTGCCGGCGAAGGTGAAGATCGTGCGGACGATCGAGGAGGGCATCGTGCGCATGATGCAGGAATATGTGACGCTTGCCGTGCTCGCCCTGCATCGCAACCTCCCCGAATATCTGGCACAGCAACGCGCTGGCGAATGGCGCGACATCCCACAGCTGCAGGCCGGGTCGCGCCGGATCGGCGTGCTCGGCCTTGGGCAACTCGGCCAGGCCGTCGTCGACCGACTGAAGCCCTTCGGTTTTCCGCTCGCCGGCTGGAGCCGCTCGCCGCGGCAAATCGAAGGCGTGACCTGTCATCATGGCGAACCTGGACTGGAGGAGATGCTGGCGACCAGCGAGATACTCATCTGCCTTCTGCCGCTGACCGAAGACACGCGCGGTTTCCTCGATGCCGCCCTGTTCGCGAAGCTGCCCAAGGGCGCGGCGCTCGTCCACACCGGCCGGGGACCACAGCTCGATCATGAAGCACTTGTCGCCGCGCTGAACAGCGGCCACCTTTCGGCGGCGATGATCGATGTGACCGATCCCGAACCGCTGCCCGCGGGTCATCCTTTCTGGTCGCATCCGAAGATCATCCTGACCCCGCATGTCGCGAGCGTCACCCAGCCCGCGACTGCTGCGCGCGCCGTCATTGAAAACATCCGACGCCACCGCGCTGGGCTCGACCCCATTGGGCTCGTCGACCGGTCGCGCGGCTATTGAAGTCCAACCTGAAAGGCCATCCATTGTCCCTGCTCAAGACTGTCGATACCAGCCCTGCCTTCCCGCCGCGCGAATCCAGGGCGCTGCCCGAACGACTGATAGCCGGCAACCCCGCCTTCAAGACCTGGGCGCAGGACGCCGCCAAGGACGATCTCGTCCACACCGGCATCTGGGAAGCGACGCCCGGCGAGACGCGCTCGATCAAGGGGGAGACTTTCGAGTTCTGCCACATCCTCACGGGCGTGATTGAAATCACACCCGATGGCGGCGAGGCGGTGACCTACCGCGCTGGCGACAGCTTCGTGATGAAGCCTGGCTTCACCGGTGTCTGGAAGACCATCGAGACGGTGCGCAAGATCTACGTGACGGTCGGCTGAAAGCGTCCGCGTGAGGTGCCGGCCCCCGCAACAGATTTTGCCGTCCCTCATCGCCAGTACGCAACAAACATCCGCGACTGATCGTCGAACGGTGCATGCTGCGCTCCTGCTCGCGCTAGGTTCCCGCAGAATGCTGCAAGGTGGTCGCCTATGAAGTTGAGCTTCGATCCGGATACTGTCTCCCTTCCTGTCGGCCATTTCATTGGCGGAGAGCTGATCGCGGCCGAGGGTGCGATCGAGATGCGCCGGCCGTCGGATGGCAAGGCATACGCCGCCAGCCCCGTGGCCGGCGTCGATATGGTCGACCGTGCGGTAGCGAGCGCCAAGGCGGCGCTGAAGGCCAGCAACTGGGGCGGCGTTCGGCCGCGTGAGCGCACCAGGGCACTCCAGGCCTGGGCCGACCTGATCGAGGCGGAAGCCGAAACGCTGGCAGAAATCGAGGCGTTGTGCTCGACGCGGCCCATCGGCCAGCTCGTTGCAGGCGACATCGCCGTGACCGCCGAGCAGATCCGCTTTTTTGCCGAATTCGCCGACAAGGAAGGCAGCGAACTCGTGCCCACGGACGATGCCACCCTTGGCATGATCATGAGCGAGCCTTATGGCGTGGTCGGCGCGATCACGCCCTGGAATTTTCCTATCTCGATGGCCGGCTGGAAACTTGGTCCGGCACTGGCCGCGGGCAATGCGGTGGTGCTGAAGCCGTCGGAAATGACGCCCTTCTCGGCCGTCTATTTGGCAGAGCTCGCCGTCAGGGCTGGCCTGCCGGCCGGGCTGATCAACGTGGTGCTCGGCGACGGTCCGACGACCGGCACGGCGCTGACTGGTCATCCCGAGATCGCCAAGGTCAGCTTCACCGGCTCGACCCGCGCCGGCTCGGCCATCATGGAGAACATCGCCCGCACCGGCGTCAAGCCGATGACACTGGAACTCGGCGGCAAGAGCCCGCAGATCGTCTTTGCCGATGCCGATCTGGAGAGGGCGGCGACAGCCATCGCCGGCAGCGTCACCTTCAACGCCGGCCAGGCCTGCGTCGCCGGCACGCGCCTGATCGTCGAGAGGAGCGTAGCCGACAGGCTGACGGCCGCGATCCTGGAGAAGATGAAGGCGGTGCGGCCCGGCCCAACCTGGGATGAGTCGACACACTATTCGCCGATCATCTCGGAGCGGCAGCGGGCACGCGTCGACGGCATCGTGCAGGCGGCCGTCGCGACCGGCGGCGAGTGCCTGACCGGCGGCGGCGCCATGGACAGCCCCGGCTATTTCTACGAGCCGACACTGATCGCCAATGTCGACCAGTCTAACCCGGCGATCGTTGAGGAAATCTTCGGCCCGGTTCTGACCGTCCAGACCTTCGAGACCGAGGAAGAGGCGCTGGCGCTGTCCAGCCATCCGACCTACGGGCTGGCTTCCGGCCTGTTCACCTCCGACCTGTCCCGTACCATCCGCCTGGCACGCAGGCTCGAAGCGGGCACCGTCTGGGTCAACCGCTACAGCCGTTCGCGCGACCATATCCTGCCAACCGGTGGCTACAAGCGCTCCGGCATCGGCAAGGATCTCGGCCGCGAGGCCTATCTCGCCAACCGCAGGACCAAGAGCGTCCTGATCAGCCTGTGAAGAGATTCCGATGAAGTCCTACTCGATCGCTTTGATCCCCGGTGACGGCATCGGCCGCGATGTGACCGCCGCCGCCTGGACGGTGCTGGAGACCGCGGCCAAGAAATTCGGCTTTGCGCTGACGGGAACCGAGTTCCCCTGGTCCTGCCGCTTCTTCAAGGAAACCGGCCGCATGATGCCGGAAGACAGCATCGAGACCCTGCGCGGCTTCGATGCCATCCTTCTCGGCGCCGTCGGTTGGCCGGCGGAGGTGCCGGATTCCGTCTCGCTGCACGGTCTGCTGCTGCCGATCCGCAAAGCGTTCGTGCAATATGCCAACATAAGGCCGCACCGCCTGCTGCCGGGCGTCACCGGACCGCTGCGGGCGGAAAACTTCGACATCCTGTGCATCCGCGAGAACACCGAGGGCGAATATTCGGGCGCCGGCGGGCGCGTGCATCAAGGCACGCTGGACGAGGTTGCGGTGGAGACCTCGATCTTCACCCGCGCCGGCGTCGAGCGCATCCTGCGCTTCGGCTTCGAGCAGGCACGGTCGCGGCGACGCAAACTCGCCTCCGTCACCAAGTCCAACGCGCAGAAATACTCGATGGTGTTCTGGGACGACATCACGCGAAAGCTGGCCGCGGATTATCCTGATGTCGACGTGACCAGCTATCATGTCGACGCGCTCGCCGCGCGCATGATCATGGCGCCGGAGAGCCTCGACGTGGTCGTCGCCTCCAACCTGTTCGGCGACATCCTGACCGACATCGGCGCGGCGATCCAGGGTGGGCTCGGCTACGCCGCCTCCGCCAACATCAATCCCGACCGCTCGGCGCCGTCGATGTTCGAGCCTGTGCACGGCTCCGCGCCCGACATCGCGCATCTGGGCATCGCCAATCCGATCGCCACCATATGGTCCGGCGCCATGATGCTCGACCATCTCGGCGAAGCGGCCGCCGCCGGCCGAGTCATGCAGGCGGTGGAAGCGACAACCGCGCGAGGCATTGGAACCACTCCGGGCAAAGACAGGACGGAAGCCATCACCGCCGCTGTCGTCGCAGCGCTCTCCTGATTGCAAAGGTCGTTTTCGATGAAAAACCTGAAAGACAAAAGTCTCTTCCTCGAAGCCGGCCTGATCGGCGGTGAATGGGTCGCTGCCGGCTCCGGCAAGACGGTCGATGTCGTCGATCCGGCGACTCAGTGCGCGATCGGCACGGTGCCCGATATGGCCGGCCCGGAGACCCGCGCGGCCATAGACGCCGCAGCGTCCGCCTATGGGGATTGGAAGAAGAAGACCAACGCCGAGCGTGCCAGCCTCCTGGAGGCCTGGCATGGCCTGATGCTCGCCCATCTGGACGATCTCGCGCTCATCCTGACGACCGAACAGGGCAAGCCGCTGGACGAGGCCAAGGGCGAGATCCGCTACGGCGCTTCCTTCGTCAAATGGTTCGCGGAGGAGGCACGCCGCATCAATGGCCACACCATCCCCTCGCCGACGCCGGACCGGCGCATCATCGTGCTTAAGGAACCGGTCGGTGTGTGCGGCATCATCACGCCGTGGAACTTCCCCAACGCGATGATCACCCGCAAGGTCGCGCCGGCGCTGGCCGCCGGCTGCACCGTGGTGATCAAGCCATCCGAGTTCACGCCCTATTCGGCATTGGCGCTTGGCGTGCTGGCCGAACGGGCGGGTATCCCCGCCGGCGTCATCAACATCGTCACCGGTATGCCGGCCGAAATCGGCAACGAGATCATGGCGAATGAGACCGTCCGCAAGATCTCCTTCACCGGCTCGACACGGGTCGGTTCGCTGCTGATGCGCGGCGCGGCCGACAGCGTGAAACGGCTCAGCCTCGAACTCGGCGGCAACGCGCCCCTCATCGTCTTCGACGACGCCGATCTCGATCTCGCCGTCGAGGGCGCGCTTGTCTCTAAATTCCGCAATGGCGGCCAGACCTGCGTCTGCGCCAACCGCATCCTCGTCCAGGCTGGCGTCTATGACGCGTTCGCTGCGAAGCTCACTGCTCGAGTCAACGCCATGACGGTAGGGCCCGGCACGCAGCCCGGCGTCGCCATCGGGCCGATGATCAACATGGCGGCGGTCGAGAAGATCAACCGCCATGTCGAGGACGCGCTCGCCAAGGGTGCTGTGATCATTACCGAGAAGCAGGCGCTGCCGGAGGGTCCTCAGTATGTGGCGCCGCTGGTGCTGACCGGCGCCACAAAGGACATGCAGCTCGCCGGCGAGGAAACGTTCGGCCCGGTCGCGCCGCTTTTCCGGTTCGAGACAGAAGAGGAGGCGATCACGCTCGCCAACGGCACGCCCTACGGCCTTGCTTCCTACTTCTACACCGAGAATTTGAAGCGCGCCTGGCGCGTCGGCGAGGCGCTGGAGTTCGGCATGGTGGGGCTCAACACCGGCTCGGTCTCGATGGAAGTCGCCCCCTTCGGCGGCGTCAAGCAGTCCGGCCTCGGCCGTGAGGGGGCGCAGGTCGGCATCGAGGAATATCTCGAGATGAAGAGCTTCCATATGGGCGGGCTCAGCTGAGGCAATTTGGCTGGCAGCCTGGCCGGTCCCGGTCGACGATCACTGAATCCGATCGAGCGCCTTGTAATAGAGGCCGACCATCGGCAGGAACCAGGGCTTGCCGGAATAGCCGGGGATGGAAGGCCACTCTAGCCCCTTCACCGGATTGCGGTCTTCGCGGCCAAGCATGGCATCGGCCAGGATCATGCCGAGATGGGTGGAAAGCTGCGCGCCGTGGCCGGAATAGCCCATCGCGTACCAGACACCGTCTTGGTAGCCGGCCCGCGGAAAACGGTCCTTGGTCATATCGACCAGCCCACCCCAGCAATAGTCGATCTCGACCTTGGCGAGCTGCGGGAAGATAGCCGCGAGGCCGGCCTGCAATATCTGTCCGCTCCTGGCATCGGAGCGCTGGTCCGAGGTCGCCGAGAAGCGCGCGCGACCGCCGAAGATCAGGCGCCTGTCCGGTGAAAGCCGGAAGTAGTTGCCGATATTCATCGAGGTCACGCATGTCCGATTGCCGGGCATGGTCGCCGCGATCTCGGCGTCACTCAACGGCCGCGTAGCGATGATGAAGCTGCCGACGGAGATGATCCTGCGGCGAAAATAGCCGAAATTCGGCGTGGTGTAGGCGCCGGTCGCCACCAGCACATTGTCGGCGCTGATCCGGCCGCGGGAGGTCGTTAGCTCATGCCTGCCACCGACCTGCTTGTGGTCGGTCACCGCCGCGTTCTCGTGGATGATGGCGCCGTGGCGAACGGCCGCCGTGGCCAGGCCTGCCACATAGCGGCCCATATGCATCATGGCGCTCTTCTTCGACAGCATCGCGCCGTGGAAGGGCGAGCCGATCTCGGATTTGAGGTCGACCGCCGACAGCAGTGCAGTATCCGGATCCACTTCCGCATGGAGGGTTTCGAAATTGCGGGCGATCGCTTCGAAATGCTGCGGCTTGGAGGCAAGCTTCAGCTTGCCGGCGCGGCGGAAATTGCAGTCGATGCCTTCTTCGGCGACCAGCGCCTCGATGGTATCGACGGAGGCGTCCAGCGCCCGGTAGAGCGCGATTGCCCGTTCCTTCCCAAGCTCCGCCTTGGCCGAAAGATAGCTGTGAGCGAGGCCGTTGTTGAGGTGCCCGCCATTGCGACCGGATGCGCCCCAGCCCACCCGCTCCGCCTCCAGCACCGCCACCTTCGCGCCGCCCTTCGCCAGTTGGCGCGCCGCGGCGAGACCGGTGAAGCCGCCACCGACGATGACGGTGTCATAGTGCCCCTCGACCGGGCCTTGCGCTCCGCCGGAAAAGACAGGGGCGGTATCGTGCCAGTAGGAGCTCAGTTTCATCGACGATCCGCCTGTTTCAAAGCCCGACCACGCCCGGAAGACCGGAAATGTCTGATATCTCGACATAGCCATAATACGGGTTTGCCGGTTCGTGGCCGCGATTGACCCAGACCTTGTTCTTGATGCCGAGATCGTGTGCCGACATCAGGTCGTAGCGGAACGAAGACGAACAGTGAAGGATGCCCTCCGGGCCGCAGCCCAGCATGTCGAGCATGTATTCGAACGCCTTGAAGCGGGGCTTGTAGGCCTGCGCCTGCTCGGCCGTGTAGACGGCATGGAACGGCGCGCCGAGCTTCTCGACATTGGACATGATCTGCGCGTTCATGGCGTTGGAGAGGATAACCAGCGGAATTTCCTTGGCGACCTTCGCCAGGCCGGCCGGAACGTCTGCATGAGGCCCCCAGGTCGGGACACGCTCATACACCATCCTGGCGTCGTCGGCGCTGAAGGCGACGTCGTTGCGCTTGCAGGAGCGCTCGAGCGCGTTGTGGACGACGTCGGCATAGGGCTTCCAGTCGCCCATGATCTCGTCGAGCCGATAGGCCGCGAAATTCTTGATGAACTCCAGCATGCGCGGCTCGTCGAGCCGGCTGCCGTAGAGGTCTCGCGCCGCTTCCGCCATCTGGAAATTGGTCAACGTGCCGTAGCAGTCGAAGGTGATATATTTGGGCCAGAAAGAAGCCATGTCCGTCGATCTCCAGTGGAAGCACATTCGCGTTGGGATGTATTTTCATCATAGGACGGGTCGTGGCGACCCACCTGACCGAAATCGCCCTCCCGAAAGCAGAAAGTTCCGTATCCACCATCCGGTTTGGCACGCTGTAGCATCTGGTGTGTCGAACGCGGCGCCGCGCGTGACGTGAAGCGCCTCCGCCGTGGCGGGCGCCAGCACAAGATGCGGCGCACCCCTCGCGCTACGGCGAAAGATACCGCCGAGGCCGAAGCCTTCAGACGATTTGCGACGCGACAATGGTCGAGACTTGAGGGCAGACGGAAGGATGCCTCATGCAGCAGGGCGAGATCGAGATTCAGGACTTCGGGCCGGAGCATATCGAGGGAGCAGTGGCGCTTTCTCGCCAGGAGAATTGGCCGCATCGCCCACAGGACTGGCAGATGGCGCTGCGGCTCTCCAGCGGCGTGGTCGCGCTCGACGACCAGGGCCGCGTCACAGGAACCATCCTGGTAACGCCCTACGGCGCGGATTGCGCCATGATCAACATGGTGATCGTCGACAGGAACGTGCGTGGCAAGGGGCTCGGGCGCCGGCTAATGGATCAGGCCCTCGCCCTTGCCGGCGACCGTCCGCTGCGGCTCGTCGCGACGACTGACGGCATGCCTCTCTATGAGAAGCTGGGCTTTGTGCCCTCCGGCACGATCCGGCAGCATCAAGGTACGGTTGCAGCGCTCGGCGCGCCCGATGGTGTGGAAGCAGCAGGCGCCGGAGATCTGCCTGACATCAAGACGCTGGACCGCGGCGCCTATGGCGCCGACCGTGAAACTCTGATCGATGCGCTGGCCGAGCGCGGCCAATTCGCGGTCATCCGCCGCAACGGCGCCATCGAAGCCTATGCCGCGATCCGTCCGTTCGGACGCGGCGAGGTGATCGGCCCGGTCATCGCGGGCGATGCGGAGGAAGCCAAGTCCCTGATCCGCTTCTTCGCCGCATCGCGCCCCGGCGCCTTCCTGCGCGTCGATACCGACAGCAGGACCGGCCTCGCCGATTGGCTCACGGAAATCGGCCTCGCCCATGTCGGGGGCGGCGTGACCATGGACCGCCCGTCCAGCAGGAGTGCGGCACAGGCCCGGCCAAAAGTTTACGCACTCGCCAACCAAGCGCTCGGCTAAAGCCGGAGGACAACAATGCTCGCCAATTCCCTGATCGAACTCGACCGCGCCCATCTGATCCATCCGGTCTCATCCTATCGCGGCCATGAGGCGCTCGGCGTGCGCGTCTTGAAATCGGCGAAGGGCGCGACCGTGACCGATGCGTCCGGCAAGCAACTCGTTGACGGTTTTGCGGGGCTGTGGTGCGTCAATGCCGGCTACGGCCACGACAGCATCGTCGAGGCTGCGGCCCGGCAGATGCGCGAGCTTCCCTACGCCACCGCCTATTTCGACCTCGGCTCGGAGCCGGCCATCCGCCTCGCCTCGGAGTTGACCGAGCGCACGCCAGGCGACCTCAATCACGTCTATTTCACCCTCGGCGGGTCTGACGCAGTCGACAGCACAATCCGTTTCGTCCGCTACTATTGGAATGCCAGGGGCGAGCCGAAACGCGACCAGTTCATTTCCATCGAGCTGGGTTATCACGGGTCGTCGGTGGTCGGAGCGGGCCTGACAGCCCTGCCCGCCTTTCACGCCGGTTTCGGCATTCCCTTTGAATGGCAGCACAAGATCCCTTCCCCCTACCCCTATCGCAACCCGGTGGGCGAGGACGGGAACGCGATCATCGCTGCATCGCTCGCAGCGCTGAGGGCCAAGATCGAGGAGATTGGACCGGAGCGGGTCGCCGCCTTCTATGCCGAGCCGATCCAGGGCTCGGGCGGTGTCATCGTCCCGCCGAAGGGCTGGATCAAGGCGATACGCGAACTCTGCCGGGAGCACGGCATCCTGTTCATCGCCGATGAGGTGATCACCGGCTTCGGCCGCACTGGGCCCCTGTTCGCCTGTACGGAGGAGGACATCGTTCCCGATTTCATGACGACCGCGAAGGGGCTGACCTCGGGCTATGTTCCAATGGGCGCCGTATTCATGGCCGATCATGTCTACAACGTCATCGCCGACGGCGCGGGCGCTTCGGCGGTCGGCCACGGCTACACCTATTCCGCCCATCCCGTCAGCGCCGCCGTCGCGCTCGAGGTGTTGAAGCTCTATGAAGGCGGCCTGCTGGAGAATGGCATCAAGGCCGGCGCGCGCCTGATGGCGGGACTGGAAGGCCTGATCGATCACCCGCTCGTCGGCGATGTTCGCGGTCGCGGGATGCTTGCCGCGATCGAACTGGTGGTCGACAAAAAGAAGAAGACACCGCTTCCCGCATCGGCCATGCCGGCGCGGCGCGTCTTCGACAGGGCGTGGGACAATGGCCTGATCATTCGTGCCTTTGCCAACGGGGTTATCGGCTACGCTCCCCCGCTCTGCTGCACCGACGACGACATCGATGCGATCATCGAGCGCACGCGCCGGACGCTCGACCAGACCCTGAACGATCCCGACGTCCGCCAGGCCCTGGCATGATGGGCGACGAATACCACGTGTTTCGAAATAGCGCCGGGGCAGACGATTTCGCAATTTTGTGCCGCAGCCCAGCGCCTTTTCGGCGAATCCAGCGCGGGGGAAGTGCCAGACTGCAGTTAAGACAAGGCCAGAAAGCCCGGATCTCCGGGCCTTTGAAAAAGGCCGATGCCCCGGACAGCACGGAATTTTGTTCTGTTCAGCACATGCAATTCGGCCGCGCGCAGAGGAGAGCCAGTCTTGGCCAGGGGCTTTAGCGAATTCAAATACATGACCTTCGACGTCGTCGGCACGCTGATTGACTTCGAAGGTGGCATCACGACCTGCCTGGCCGGGATTGCCGCCGACGCTGGCGTTTCCGTCGATGGCGAAGCCGCGCTGGCCCTGTATCGGCAGGCCCGCTACATGCCCGATGCGGGCCTGTTCCCCGACGACCTCGTGCGTGTCTACATGGTCATCGCGCCGCAGCTCGGCCTTCCGGCCGAGGAGAAATACGGCGTCCGCCTGCGCGACTCCGCCAGCGCCTGGCAAGGTTTCCCCGACAGCGCGGCGGCATTGGCCGAGCTTGCGAAGTCACACAAGCTGATTGCCATGACCAATGCCCGGCGCTGGGCGCTCGACCATTTCGAGAAGCAGCTCGGATCGCCCTTCTTCGCCACCTTCACCGCCGACGATACCGGAACGGAGAAACCGGATCCGGCGTTCTTCCAGAAGGTCTTCGATTTCGTCGCCTCCCGAGGTGACAGCAAGGACGACATCCTGCACGTCGCGCAGAGCCAGTATCACGATATCGGCATATCCCGGGCGCTTGGCTTGACCAACTGCTGGATCGAACGCCGGCACGCCCAGAAGGGCTATGGCGGCACGATCGAGCCGGAGCGCTTCACCGCGCCGGACTACCACTTCACCTCAATGGCCGCATTGGCGGCGGCCGTGCGGGAAAGCCTGAAGGAACGAACCTGAGCCCAAACCCGGAAAGCCGCAGCAAGACGAGCATCCCGACCAAACAACCAGAAAGGGGAATACTATGACCGACAAGATCACGAACTGGACCAGCGCAGACGATGCCATGGTCGAAAACGCTATCCGCCGGGGCGCAAGTCGCCGCGAACTTCTCAAGATGCTGTTGGCCGGCGGCGCCGCGGTTGCCGCGGGCAGCCTGGTGCTCGGCCGCGCCACCAATGCCGTCGCCGCTGAGCCAGTTTCCGGCGGAACTTTCAAGGCCGCCGGCTGGTCGTCATCGACCGCCGACACGCTTGATCCGGCAAAGGCGTCGCTCTCCACCGACTATGTCCGCTGCTGCTCGCTCTACAACCGCCTGACTTTCCTCGACAAGGGTGGCGTCACGCAGATGGAGCTTGCCGAGAGCTTCGACAGCAAGGACGCCAAGACCTGGACCGTGAAGCTGCGCAAGGGCGTCACCTTCCACGACGGCAAGGAGCTCACGGCCGACGACGTCGTCTTCTCGCTGAAGCGTCATCTTGATCCGGCGGTCGGCTCCAAGGTCGCCAAGATCGCCGCACAGATGACTGGCTTCAAGGCGGTCGACAAGTCGACCGTGGAAATCACGCTCGCCGACCCGAATGCCGACCTTCCGACCATCCTGGCGCTGCACCATTTCATGATCGTCCAGGACGGCACCACGGACTTCTCCAAGGGCAATGGCACCGGCGCCTTCGTGCTGCAAACGTTCGAACCGGGCGTGCGTTCGGTGGTCGTCAAGAACAAGAATTACTGGAAGTCGGGCAAGCCCTATCTGGACTCGTTCGAGTTCATCGCCATCAGCGACGATAGTGCCCGCGTCAACGCCCTGCTTTCCGGCGACATCAATTTTGCGGCTTCGATCAATCCCCGCGCGATGAAGCTCATCGGCGGCCAGCAGGGCTTCGAGCTGTCGAAGAGCACCTCGGGCAACTACACCGACCTCAACATCCGGCTCGACATGGATCCCGGCAGCAAGGCCGACTTCGTGGCCGGCATGAAGTATCTCGTCAACCGCGAGCAGATCGTCAAATCGGCATTGCGCGGCCTTGGCGAAATCGGCAACGACCAGCCCGTCTCGCCGGCCAATATCTTCCACAATCCCGACGTCAAGCCGAAGGCTTTCGACCCGGACAAAGCGAAGTTCCACTTCCAGAAGGCAGGCCTGCTCGGCCAGTCCATCCCGGTGATAGCTTCCGACGCCGCGACTTCGTCGATCGATATGGCGGTGATCATCCAGGCCGCCGGCGCGGATATCGGCATGAAGCTCGACGTCCAGCGCGTCCCGGCCGACGGCTACTGGGACAATTACTGGCTGAAGGCGCCAATCCATTTCGGCAACATCAATCCGCGCCCGACGCCGGACATCCTGTTCTCGCTCCTCTACGCTTCCAACGCGCCGTGGAACGAAAGCCAGTACAAGTCCGAGAAGTTCGACAAGATGCTCATCGAGGCGCGCGGCTCGCTCGACCAGGCCAAGCGCAAGGAGATCTACGGCCAGATGCAGGCTATGGTCTCCGAGGAGGCCGGCACCATCATCCCGGCCTACATTTCCAACGTGGATGCCCTCTCGAGCAAGGTGAAGGGTTTGGAGGCGAACCCGCTCGGTGGCATGATGGGATACGCAATGGCGGAATATCTCTGGCTCGAAGCCTGAGAGAAGCCAGCCGGGGGCCGGTCAGCCAGCCCCCGGCACTTCATTGCGCAAGATTGCTTGGCCGAACAACCGCAGGGAGCGCTTCCATGACGTCTGGGGTTCTCAACCTCGTGCTGAAGCGGCTGGGGATCGCGGCCGTCACGCTTTTGATCGTGCTGTTCGCTGTGTTCTTCGCCACCAGCATGCTGCCCGGCGACACCGCATCGATCCTGCTCGGCCAGGCGGCGACTCCGGAAGCAGTCGCCGGCCTGCGCGAGGCAATGCATCTCAACGATCCGGCGATCCTGCGCTTCCTGCTCTGGCTTGTCGGACTGCTCCACGGTGACCTCGGCACCTCCTATGCCAACGAGATGCCGGTCGCGACACTGATCGGCGGACGCCTGGTCAACACCATGAAACTCGCGGGCATCACTACGCTGCTCTCGGTGCCATTGGCGCTGACGCTCGGCATCACCGCCGCCATGCTACGAGGCTCCGTCTATGACCGCACCGTTACCATCCTGTCGATCGGCATCATCTCCGTACCGGAATTCATGGTCGCGACACTCGCGGTCCTGCTCTTCGCCGTTTATCTCAAATGGCTGCCGGCGCTGTCCTCGGTCAACGAGGCACATTCGCTGACCGACCTCGTGCGCATCTATGCGATGCCGGTGATCACGCTGACCTTCGTCATCTCCGCCCAGATGATCCGCATGACCCGCGCCGCGGTGATCGAAACGCTCTCTACGCCTTACGTCGAGATGGCGCTTCTGAAAGGCGCCTCGCGCGGCCGCATGGTGCTGAGGCACGCGCTCCCCAACGCGCTCGGGCCGATCGTCAACGCTATCGCGCTCTCGCTGTCCTATCTGGTCGGCGGCGTCATCATCGTCGAGACGATCTTCAACTATCCCGGCATCGCCAAGCTGATGGTCGATGCCGTCGCCACCCGCGACCTGCCGCTTATCCAGAGCTGCGCGATGATCTTCTGCCTCGGCTACCTCTTCCTCATCACCGCCGCCGACATCGTCGCTATCATGTCCAACCCGAGGCTCAGATGACAATGGCGCACGTCGCAGCCCCCCGACGATCCTTCCTGGGCCACAGCTTTAGCCTCGTCGGCGTCGTGGCCGCGCTGGTCATCCTGGCGTGGACGCTCGTCGCGATCCTGGCGCCCTACGTCATTCCCCATTCGATCGGCGACATTGTCGACGACGACTATTTCGGCCCGATGCGCCAGGGACTGTGGCTCGGCTCGGACTATCTTGGGCGCGATATGCTCTCGCGAGTTCTGATGGGCGCTCGCTACACCGTCGGCATATCGCTCGCCGCCGTCTCCATCGCCTGCTTTTCAGGTGTCGTGCTGGGGATGATCGCTGCCGTCACCGGTGGCTGGCTCGACACTTGCCTCAGCCGCTTCCTGGACGCAATGAACTCCATCCCCAGCAAGCTGTTCGGCCTTGTTGTCGTCGCTGCGGTCGGCTCGTCGATCCCGGTGCTGATCCTGACGCTGGCAGTCATCTATATCCCCGGCGCCTACCGCTTCGCGCGCGCGCTCGCCGTCAACATCAACACCATGGACTTCATCACCGTCGCCCGTGTCCGTGGCGAGAGCACCGCCTACCTCATCGGCTCCGAGATCCTGCCCAACATCATCCGCCCGGTGCTTGCCGACTTCGGCCTGCGCTTCGTCTTCATCGTGCTGTTGCTCTCCGGCCTGTCCTTCCTGGGGCTCGGCCTGCAGCCACCGCTCGCCGACTGGGGCGCGCTGGTGCGCGAGAACATCGGCGCCCTGCCCTTCGCGGCCCCTGCCGTCATCGTGCCCTCGCTGGCAATCGCCAGCCTCACCATCAGCGTCAACCTGCTGATCGACAACCTGCCGCAGAAGATCAGGGACCGGGACGCATGAGCAATCTCGTCGAGGTCAGGAACCTGAGGATCGAGGCGAAGACCGACTCCGGACGGCTAGTCGAAATCATCAAGGGCGTCAGCCTCGACATCGCTGACGGCGAGATCGTTGCCCTGATCGGCGAGAGCGGTTCCGGCAAGACGACGGTAGCGCTCTCGCTCATGGGCTATGCGCGGCCCGGCTGCCGCATCGCCGGCGGTGAGATCAACGTCAACGGCAAGAACATGGCTGCGCTTTCCGAAAAGGAACGCGCCAGGCTGCGCGGCACCGACATTGCCTATGTTCCGCAAAGTGCCGCCGCCTCGTTCAACCCCTCCTCCACGATCATGGAGCAGGTCATCGAGGTCACGCGCATCCACAAGCTGATGCCACCCGAGCAAGCGCGCCAGCGCGCGGTCGAGCTGTTCCGGGCCTTGTCGCTACCAGATCCGGAAGGGATCGGCGCGCGTTATCCGCACCAGGTTTCGGGCGGGCAATTGCAGCGGCTGGCCGCGGCCATGGCGCTCATCGGCGATCCCAAGCTGATGATCTTCGACGAGCCGACGACAGCACTCGACGTGACGACGCAGATCGACGTGCTGAAGGCATTCAAGTCGGTCATGCGGGCGGGCGGGATAGCGGGTGTCTATGTTTCCCACGACCTCGCGGTTGTCGCCCAGATCGCCGACCGCATCGTGGTGCTGAAAGGCGGCGAAGTGCAGGAGACCGGCACCACGGCGGAAATCCTTTCGGCCGCCCAGCACCCCTACACGCGCGAACTGCTGGCCGCCTTCGAACCGAAGCCGCGGCAAGCGCGTGCGGACGCGGATACCGGGACGAAACAGCTGCTGCGTATCGACAATGTGACGGCCGGCTATGGCGCCGTGCGGGATGACGGACTGCCGCTTATCCGCGCCGTCGATTCTGTCAGCCTCGTTGTCGAGAAAGGGCGCAATCTCGGCATCATCGGCGAATCCGGCTGCGGAAAATCGACGCTGGCGCGCGTCATCGCCGGCATCCATCCGGCGGCTGCCGGTGACATCGTCTTCAACGGTGAGGAACTGCAGCGTGCCGCCAGGAAACGCAGCCAGGATCAACTGCGCGAGATGCAGATTGTGTTCCAGTATGCCGACACCGCGCTCAATCCGGCCAAGCCGGTGGAGGACATCATCTCCCGCCCGCTGGCCTTCTATCACCGGCTCGACAGGCAGGCGCGCTCGAAGCGCGTCGACGAACTGCTCGACATGGTGCGCCTGCCCAAGACGCTGCGCTACCGTCACCCATCGGAGCTCTCGGGCGGCCAGAAGCAGCGCGTGAACTTCGCGCGCGCGCTGGCGGCCGACCCCAAGCTCATCATCTGCGACGAAATCACCTCGGCGCTCGACACGGTGGTGGCGTCCGCCGTGATCGAACTGCTCAAGGAACTGCAGCGCGAGCTGGGCCTCTCCTACATCTTTATCAGCCACGACCTCTCCGTCGTCGAGGCCATCTGCGACGAGATCATGGTCATGTACAATGGCGAGCGGGTGGAGCAGATCACGCCCGACAAGCTGACGGCTCCCACCCACCCCTACTCCAAGCTTCTGTTCTCTTCGGTACCGAAGCTTGACCCGACCTGGCTCGACGGCCTCGTCCGCGACCCCGAACTCGTCAGCCAGTACGGCCACCGATAGAGCGGTTCGCCAATTCACGGAAGCCGCGACCCGCTCTATCTCTTTACCTTTTTGACGCAATTCCGAAGGCAAAGCGTTGCGCGCTTTTTCCCGGGAAAACCGCTTCACACTTTTCCTGGAATTGCTCTGACTACATCGGAAACAGGCTGGGCAGCGGCATGTGCGCCTTGACGATGGGGGATTTCAGCACCACGAAGCTGAAATACTTGTCGATGCCGATATCCATGTCGGTCAGCCGCTCCATGATCGTCTGATACTCACTAATGCCGGAGGTCACGAATTTCATCAAATAGTCGTAGCCACCCGACACGAGATGGCATTCGATGACCTGCTCGATCTTCTCCACGACAGCGAGAAAGCGGGCGAAGTCAATCTGACGGTGGTTCTTCAAGGTGATTTCGGTGAAAACGGTCAGCGTCTGGCCAAGCTTGCCAATATTGATCTGCGCGGAATAGCCTTCGATGTAGCCTTCCGACTGGAGTTTCTTGACCCGCATCAGGCATGGGCTCGGCGACAGATGCACCAGATCGGCCAGTTCCACATTGGTGATGCGACCGTTCTTCTGCAATTCGTGCAGAATTTTGATGTCGATCCGATCCAGTTTCACGGCCGTCTCCGGAGAACGCATGCCACAGCACAAAATGCTGCCGTATCAACAGCCATCGACACTACCACAGCCGGCCGGCCTGTCCATCCAAGCCGACACCACTTTGAAACGCAGCGACTTCCGATTTTAACCGAGCTGCCGGAATAAAATTCTGCCTCGGCCTCAACTGCAGCAGCGGCTGCCCGCGCAACGCGTTAGATTGGCGTATCGAGGCAGAGAGACCATGCGCGCGCAGCTGCAGCAAATCGAGACATCTGGCGAACCGCCACAGTCCGCGGACGCCGTGGTGATCGGCGGCGGCATCGTCGGCGTCTTTGCGGCCTACTATCTGGCCAGACGCGGCATGCAGGTCGCTCTTGTCGAAAAGGGGCGCATCGGCGCCGAACAATCCTCCAGAAACTGGGGATGGTGCCGCCAACAGAACCGCGACGCCCGCGAGCTGCCGATGGCAACCCGAAGCCTCGATCTGTGGAACAGCTTCGCGGCGGAAACCGGCGAGGACACCGGCTTTCGCCGCTGTGGCCTGCTCTATCTCAGCGATGACGAGGCGGAGCTGGCCGGCTGGGCGCGCTGGCATGACTTCGCCAGGACGGCCGGCGTCACCACGCACATGCTCGACGGCGCCAAGGCCAGCGAGCGGGGTCGCGCCACGGGCCGGACCTGGAAGGGCGGCGTCTTCTCGCCGACCGACGGCACCGCCGACCCGTCGCGGGCCGCACCCTCTGTCGCCCGCGGCATCCTCAAGCTCAGCGGCTCCGTGCACCAGAATTGCGCCGCGCGCGGTATCGAGACCGAGGGTGGCCGCCTGAGTGGCGTGGTCACCGAAAACGGAACGATCCGGACGAAGCTGGCCGTCCTGGCCGGCGGCGCCTGGGCCTCCTCCTTCTGCCGGCAGTTCGGCTTCCGCTTTCCCCAGGCGTCGATCCGTTCCTCCATCCTGTCCGTCTCGCCCGGCGCAGAGGGGCTGCCGGATGCGCTGCACACGGCAAGGATCTCGGCCACACGTCGCAGCGATGGTGGCTACACCCTCGCCATAAGCGGCCGTGGCCGCGTGGACATCACGCCGCAGCAACTGCGCTTCTCGTCGCAATTCCTGCCGATGTTCCTGAAGCGGTGGCGAAGCCTCGCGCCCGGCGGTCTTCAGGGCATGTGCTCGGGCCACGAAACGCTCCGGCACTGGCGGCTTGACCAGCCGACGCCGATGGAGCGCATGCGCATCCTCGACCCGGTTCCGGATCGCGCGACCATTCGGCTTACCCACGCCCGGGCGCTCGAGCTGCTGCCGGCACTGCGCCAGACCAGGATCAATGCGGCCTGGGCCGGCTACATCGACAGCACGCCGGACGGCGTGCCCGCCATCGGCGAGATCGATACTGTGCCGGGTTTCTTCCTAGCTGCCGGATTTTCGGGACACGGCTTCGGCATCGGGCCCGGCGCCGGGCATCTCGTCGCCGATCTGATGACTGGAGCGGAGCCGATCGTCGACCCGACATCCTATGATCCCCGGCGGTTCGACGCTTCGGCCTGGGGGAAGGTCGCCGATTTCTAGAGCGGTTCATCGTTTAACGGAAACGCCGAACCGCTCTATGTCTTTGTTTTTACGCAATTCCGGACGGAAAACCGTTTCACACTTTTCCTGGAATTGCTCTAGGACGTGATCCATGCCATCCGTGCACGGCCTCCGGAACTGCATCAGCCGTTCCGGAGAAAGGCGCCGATAGGCGCCGGCCGGACAGGCGCCTGCCCGCGAAACCGGCCGACAGCGTCGGGCATGCAGCCGGCTTGCGCCGCAACGAGCTCGACGGCAGCCAACTGGCAATAGCGCCCCTGGCATCGCCCCATGCCGACGCGCGACAGCGATTTCGCCCTGTTGGCTTCGCCGCCGCCGAAATCCACACTCTGGCGTACGTCTTTGGCACTCACATTCTCGCAGCGGCAAACGATCGCTTCATCGGGGAGCGCGCGCACCATCGCGGCCGGCCAGGGAAAGGCCCGAGCCAGGCCACGGGCAAAGCGCTCGAGCCGCGCAAGCTTGCGCAAATCGGCACTTGCGGAAGGCAACGGATGTCCGAGATCGGCAAGGCATGCCGCCGCAGCGAGACGCCCAGCAATCTCCGCGCCATCCGCTCCCAGAAGATGAACCCCATCGCCCGCAAGATAGACGTCGTTGCCGGCACGACCCATCTGGTCGGTCTTTGGCAGCCATTGCCGCCACTGTTCGTCATAGGTGAAGGTGCATCGCGCGAGCTCCGCCAGATGCGTTTCCGCCCGCAGGTGCCAGCCCATGCCGATCATGTCGCATGGGGTGAGGCGCTGCCTTCCGCCGGCGTCGCGCCAGCGCATCGCTGTGACACCATGTTGGTCGGCCTCGATCCGTTCGAGCGTCACACCCGCATGGTAGCGGCTGCCGAGCCTTGCTCGCAGGGCCAGGCCGCGCAGCGCAACCAATGGCCGGGCCGCAAGTCCCCAGGCCCCTCGCATCTGCTGGCGCCAGGGCGAGGTGTCCAACACCGCCGTCACATCAGCTCCCGCCTTGACAAGCTGGGCGCCGACCAGCGTCAGCAAAGGCCCCGATCCGAACAGCACGATGCGCCGCCCAAGCGCCACGCCCTGCGCCTTCAGCGCGATCTGCGCCGCGCCAAGGCTGTAGACGCCAGCGCTCTGCCAGCCCGGCACCGGGGCGACGCGGTCGGACGCGCCGGCGGCAAGGATCAGGCGGTCACAGGAGACCACCTGCACGCCACCCTCCCCCAGCACGTGCAGTCGCCCGTCCTGCACGGCGATGACCGAGCTCGCTGCGCTATGGGTGAGCCGCCCCTCTTCTGCCAGCCGGTCGAAGAGCGAATGCAGCGCCTCCGCCTTTGCCGCCTCCGATCCGTAGAGCTGCTTCGCGGTGCGGGTGAACCCGGCCGGGGGGCGCCTGTAGATCTGCCCGCCTGCGCGCTGCCCTTCGTCGATCACCACCGGATGGAGTCCCGCCTCGATCAGCGTCGCGGCCGCCCTTATCCCGGCCGGACCGGCGCCCACGATCACGACCCGCGGCGACGAGCTCTCGCTCACGGCCAGCTCTCCGGTGGCGTCGTGCGCAACCGCATGCCTTCGCTGACAAGTGCCGAGCACGCCCGCAGGCGCGGTCCCTCGTCCTGCCATACCCAGCAATCCTGGCAGGCTCCCATCAGGCAGAAGCCGGCGCGCGGCTCGGGTCCGAACTCGGATTTTCGCAATGCGTGTCCTGATGCCAGCATTGCGGTCAGCACGGTGTCGCCCGCAAGGGCGCCGCGCATCTCACCGTCGAGAAAGAAATGCACCACTGCGCGGTCGCGCTCGGCCAGCCGGACGATGCGGCCGGCGGTGATCATTCCGCTGCCTCTCGCACGGGGCGAGGACGGGGCAGTTCGGGGAAGCGTTCGCAGACCGCATCGAATGCGGCCTGGACGCCTTCCGGTCCCGAGCGCCCCTTCATGCGACGGAAGATCTCCGTCTTGGCGAAAAACCGCCAGTGGACCGGCAAGTCCCGCAGTGTGGCGGTCAGCAGGTCATAGGCCGCCGGCGTCCACTGCGCTTCGTAGCCATCGCGCTCCGGGCCGAAATGGAAATGGCCGGCGGACGGCTTATGCCGCGCACGCAATTGCTTCGTCGCCTGCTCGTCGACCTCGCCGTCGCGGATGACGACGCCATAGTCGCGCTCGGCAACCGTTGGCGAGACATAGCCGCGCCGTACATCCTGCACGACCAGCCAGGGCTCGCGCTGATGCGGATCGCCGCGCCCGCCGCCTCCGGCGGAACGGATATCGAGCACGTCACCGGGCTGCAGCACCGCCGTGTCGATGTTGCCCAGCCGCCGCTCGTGCTCGGTCCCCGGATTGACGACCATGTCCGACAGTCCGGCCGCCTTGCCGCCCAGCACGCCCCAGGGACGAAAGAAGCTGCGGTCGCGGTTGCGCGCCGTGATCCTGGAATCGGGGGCGAAAACACGGAAGGCCATCTCGGTCGCCAGCCCACCGCGCCAGCGGCCCGCGCCGCCGCTGTCTTGGGCAAGCCCGTATTTCACGAACTCGACCGGGGTCTCGGTCTCGGTGATCTCAATCGGCGTGTTCTTGAGATAGGCGGCATCGGCGCCCGATCCGTTGGTCCCATCGCGATGTGGCATCGCGCCGCCGCCGCCCACCACCGGGTTCACCGCTGCGATGACGGTCCGGCTGGTCCGCTCGTCCGTGGTCATCACATTGACGATGCAGTTGTTGCCGGCGGGCGCTGCTGGCAGGCGCTCCGGCACCGCTTGCGAGAAGGCGCCGAAGATGACCGATCGCAGCCGGGCGCAGGTGAGCGAGCGCATGCCCACGGCGGCGGGGTGGACCGGGTTCAGCACCGACCCCTTGGGTGCGATGCAGGTGACAGGCCGGGTGAGGCCCGTGTTGAGCAGGAGCTTCGGGTTGAGCGTGTAGAGCACGTAGTAGACGCCGACCAGCAGCATGGTGTGGCGCGGGTCGTCGCCTGAAGGCACGTTGAGCGAAGAGCCGAGCTGCGGATCGGAGCCGGTGAAGTCGAGCACCGCCTCGTCGCCCTTGATCGTCAGCGTCAGCTTCAGCCGGCACGGATTGGCCTCGACCGAATCCTCGTCGGCATAGTCGGCGAATTCCCACGTGCCGTCGGGCATCGAGCGCAGCACGTCGCGCGCTTGCGCCTCCGCATGGTCGAGAAGCGCGGAAACGCCTTCGATGAAGCCGGCCTTGCCGAACTTCCTCACCATCGCCTGGATCTTGCGCTCGCCGGTGTTGAGCGCGCCGACCAGTGCCTTGATGTCGCCGATGTTGAGGTCGGGCTTGCGCACATTGGTGCTCATGATCCGCAGTATCGTCTCGTCGAAGACGCCCTCGTTCACCAGCTTCATCGGCGGAAAGCGGATGCCTTCCTGATGGATTTCGGTCAGCGCCCGGCTGAGCGAAGCCGGCACCGCACCGCCCATGTCGGTGTTGTGGATATGCCCTCCGGTCCAGGCGACGATCTCGCCGTCGACGAAGACCGGCTTCCACAGATGCGTGTCGGGCGCGTGCGTGGCGACATGGCCGGAATAGGGATCGTTGGTGAACGCGACGTCGCCCGGCCGGTAGTCGTCGACCATCGCGATCGCGCGGTGATACGAGAGCCCCGGGTACCAGGTGGCGCCGAGGTCCATCGGCACGGCGAAGGTCGCGCCTGAACGGTCCATCAGCATCACCGTAAAATCCTGCGTCTCCTTGACGAAGGCGGAGTGCGCGGTGCGGTGCAGCGTGTGCGCCATGTTCTCGGCCGCAGCGCGGGTGTGGTTCGCCAGAACCTGCAGGTTTGTCCGGTCAAACATGGCCTTACTCCGAGAAGGTCAGCAGAAGGTTGAGGTGACGGTCGACCCGTACCTGCGCTCCCGCGGGAATAGCGAAGGTGGTGTCTTCCTGAACGACCACGGCAGGCCCGTGGAACGTGCTGCCCGGCACGAGGACTTGCCGGTCGTGGAGGTCGATGGTCTCGACGGCTACGCCCGTGTAGACCGCCAGTCGGCGCGCCGGAATGGCGGCGGCGCCGATCTCCTCGACGTCCGGGAAGGAGAGTTTCGGCCCCGCGCCTACGGCGGATAGTCGGACATTCACAAGTTCGATCTCGCCGTCCGGATCGTGGAAGTCGTAGAGCTGCTCATGGGTGAGGTGGAAGGCTTGCGCGATGGCGGCCGTATTGCTGTCCGTCAGCCATTCCGGTTGAAGGACGACCTCGATCTCATAACTCTGCCCGACATAGCGCATATCGCAGGACAGACTGAGCTCCCCCTCCCCGTCATGACCTTGCGCCGCAAGCCAGTCGCGACCCTCGCGCGCCAGGGCTTCGAAGGCCTCGCGAATCCCGGCAAGCGACATGCTCGACAGCGGGCTGAAGATGGTGCGAATGAAGTCGCCGCGCAGATCCGCTACCAGCCCGCCCAGCGCCGACACCACGCCGGGGCGGCGCGGCGCCATGACGCGCCTCATCCCGAGTTCGCGGGCCAGGAAGGCGCCGAGCATGGGGCCGCCGCCGCCGAAGGGCATCAGCGTGAAATCGCGCAGGTCGACGCCGGCGCGCGAGGCGAGTTTCTCGACCTCGACGAACATTTCCGACACCGCGATGTCGAGGATCGCCTGCGCGGTCTGCTCGATCGGGCGGCCGAGCCGGGCGGCAAGGTCGCCGACCGCGCGATGCGCCAGTCCGGCATCGATCCTGAGCTGGCCGTAGGCCATCTCGCTGTGGCCAAGCCATCCGCACACCACCATGGCGTCCGTCACCGTCGCCCGCTCGCCACCCCGGTCGTAGCATGCCGGCCCTGGCGTCGAACCGGCCGACTCCGGCCCGACGCGCAGCACCCCTTGCGCGTCCACACTTGCGATCGAGCCGCCGCCGACGCCGATCGAGCTCACCGACACGGAAGGGATATGCAGTGGAAATTCGCCGATCAGCTCGCCGGTTCCGAACTGCGCCTCGCCGCCGATGATGAGCGCGAAGTCGGCCGAGGTCCCGCCGATGTCGAGGGTAAGAATTCTGTCTTCGCCTGCCTGGCGCGCCAGCCACGAGGCGCCTATGACCCCAGAGGCCGTTCCCGACAAAAGCATGTTGACGCAGGCGCGCTTGCCTTCGGCAGCGTTCATCAGCCCACCGTTCGACTTCGTCAGCATCGGGCGGGCCGGCACGCCGCGGTCCTTCAGCCGCTCTTCCAGTGCCGTCAGATAGCCCGAGACGCGCGGATGGACATAGCCGTTGAGAATGGCGGTCGAGCTGCGCTCGTATTCGCGGATGACTGGCCACACCTCAGCCGCGGAGAAGACGAAGAGGTCTGGCGCGAGACGCGCGATCGTCGCCTTGACGGCGGCCTCCTGCGCGGCGTTGCGCCATGAATGGAGGAAGGAGACGATGATCCCCTGCGCTCCATTCGCTTTTGCCGCCGCCACCGCGCTGGCCACCGCCGCCATGTCCGGTGCCTTGGATTCGCTTCCATCGGCACGCATGCGAACCGGAATGCCGAACACCATGTCGCGCGAGATCAGCGGGTCCGGCCGCGAGCAGAACAGCGAATACATGTCCGGCATGCGCAGCCGTGCGAGTTCGATCACGTCCTCGAAGCCCGCATTGGTGAACAGCGCCAGCGGCGCGCCCTTGCGCTGGATGATCGTGTTGATGCCGACGGTCGTGCCGTGCACAAAGCGCGTCATGAGCGTAGGATCAAAGCCTTCGCGTTCGGCCAGAAGGGTGAGGCCGGTCATCAGTTCGGCACCCGGATCTTCCGGCGTCGTCAGCACTTTCAGCGAGGCGACCCGTCCGGAACGGGCTTCGAGCGCGCAGAAATCGATGAATGTCCCGCCGATATCGACGCCGACCTTCCAGTCGGCCCCGCTCTGCGCGGCATCCGCCGTGATGGCACTGTCCATGATGCGTCCCTTCCTGTCTGCCAACGCAAAACTGGCATGACCGGACGGTGCGGGTCCAAGACGTATGATGAGCAAGGATATAAGTCTTGCTTATGCGTTCGCGCGATGCTCATCCAGGACGGCGGTACAGGCGGCTCGGATTTCGTCGCGCATCATCTCATCGGCCCGCGAGAGAGCCCGTGTGCGCGAGGTCAGCAGCGCGATCGGAAATTCCGGCCCCGCGGCGAGCGGCCTGACGGCAAGCCCGGCAAACTGGTGCCACGGCAGCAGCGCATCGACGAGCGCGATGCCCAAGCCAGCCTGGACGAAGCCGACCGCGGAGATGGATACGTCGACCTCGAGCGACGGCGAAAGCGTGACGCCCTGTGCGCGGGCCGCATGGGCCAGTTCGTCGGCGGGACGGGTGTTGCCGCGATACGATATCAATTCTTCGCCGGCGAGATCGGCGAGCGTCAGCTCGGTTTTCCCGGCCAACACATGCCCGGCGGGTAGCAGGCATGAAAAGCCGACGCTGCCGACCACTTCCGCCTCTATATCGGGAGGCAGGCGGTCGTCCATGGCCACGCCGAGGCTGGCATCGCCGGCGCGCAGCATATCGATGATGGCGGCGATCGGCGCCATGTGGGAACGCAGCAGAATATTGGGATGCTGCGCCCGAAATCCGGTGAAGGCGCGCGGCAATATGGCTATGGCCGGCGGCGGCGAAGCCGCGACCCGCACCAGCCCGGTTCGGCCCAGACGCAGATCGGTGGTCTTGCGGCGCAGGCCTTCTAGCCCCGCCGACAACCTCTCGGCATCAGGGAAGATCTCGAGCGCCTCCGGGGTCGGCCGCAGCCGGCCCTTGACACGCTCGAACAGGGTGAAGCCGAGCTCGTCCTCGGTGTGGAGCAGGATCTGGCTCAAAGCGGGCTGGGAGATGTTCAGCATCCGCGCCGCGGCGGTCACGGTGCCCGCGCGCATGACGGCGATGAACACTTCGAGCTGCCGGGCCCGCATTGCCACTCCATAGGTAAAGCTTATGGCTTCTGTTCAAACGCATCTTTGACGCAATGCCGCGGCGCGGACAAGATCAGTCAAAGATAGAGTGCTGTTTTGCAAGAGGGCGCGCCATGGATGTGATCGTGCTGGGCGGCGGCCTGATGGGGACGGCTTCGGCCTATTTCCTTGCCAGGCGCGGCGCGCGCGTGACGCTGATCGATCGAAACCGGATCGGTACTGGGGCAACCGTAGCCTCCTTCGGCAACATCCGACGCACGGGGCGTCATCTGTCCCAGCTTCCGCTGGCCCATCGCTCGCTCAGGCTGTGGGGCGAGGCCGAAAGAATGCTTGGCCGCGACGTGGAATTTCGCGCCACCGGTCACATCCGGCTGATCTTCGATGAAGATAGCCTCGCCGACATGCGGGCCTATGCCAAGGCGGCGCTGCCCTGGGGGCTTGAGCTGGAGGAGCTCGGCCGACGCGAGGTTCGCGCCCGTTTTCCCGGTCTCGGTCCTGATGCTATTGCGGCGTCGTTCTCGCCGCACGACGGCAGCGGCAATCCGCGGCTGATCGCTCCGGCCTTTGCCGATTCTGCCCGCAGGCTGGGCGCGGAAATCATTGAGGGAGCTGAGGTCGAGAAGATCACCCACACGGGCTCCAGCTTCCTTGTCACCAGTTCAAAAGGTGCATTCGCCGCCGATTGTCTGCTCAACACCGCCGGCGCCTGGGGCGCGCGCATCGCCGCGCAGTTCGGCGAAGCGGTTCCGCTCGACGCCCGCGGCCCGCAGATGGGCGTGACCGAGCCGCTGCCGCATCGGATCCTGCCGGTGGTCGGTATCTGGACGCACAACAAGGACCATGGCGCCTATCTGCGTCAGGTCGAGCGCGGCAACATCGTCTTCGGCGGAGCGGCCGAAAGGGTAGCGGTGGACCTCGATCCAGGCCACGCGGCAGCCGACCCCATGCGCCTGCCGACGCAGTTGCGCGCCGTAGCGCGACTGTTGCCGGCGATCGCCCAGGCTACGGTCATCCGCACCTGGTCCGGCTGCGAGGGTTATGTCAGGGACATGCTGCCGGTCATGGGACGCTCGGCGACGACGCCAGGCCTGTTCCACGCCTTCGGCTTCAGCGGACACGGCTTCCAGCTCGGTCCGGGCGTCGGCGACGCCATGGCCGAACTCATCACGACCGACCGTTGCGAAACGCCGCTCGACAATTTCAGGGTTGATCGCTTCGCCAGCGCTGCCCGAGAGCAGCAAAGGACAGAGGCGTAGTGCGATTTGGGCGCCTCGTTGGAACTCGGTCCTAGCCACTCTCGTACATTTCACCGCGAGCTGCGTTCCAACCGGAGGCAGGAACTATTCCGACTGAGCCGCTGAACTCAAAAAGTGCCAGCCAGTCGTGACAAAAAGAGGATTGTCAGGTGTACGTGGCCATCAAGGCATCATACCCAAATGCCGACATCGGAAACGCGGGAATGCTGTTGCCGTAGTTCGCTCTCCCGTTCGGTCTTTTCTGACCCGCCGATTTGCACGCCTTGGTACGCCAAAGCTCCTTGCGAGGCTGAGCGGGATTTACTTCAGAAGCGACGACGTATCAGATCCACCAAATCGTTAGGAAGGATACAGTCGAAGACATCTGACGCACAGTGAAAACGGAGAGCGAAGAGGGCTGCCATTCCGGCGCTGTCGCCACCGTTTGCCCTCACTCCCACTCAATCGTGCCGGGCGGCTTCGAGGTCACGTCGTAGACGACGCGGTTGATGCCTCGCACTTCGTTGATGATGCGGGTGGCGGCGGCGGCAAGAAAGTTCATGTCGTAGTGATAGAAATCCGCCGTCATGCCGTCGACCGAGGTGACGGCGCGCAGCGCGCAGACGAATTCATAGGTGCGGCCATCGCCCATGACGCCGACGGTCTGCACCGGCAGCAGCACGGCAAAAGCCTGCCAGATGGCATCGTAGAGGCCGGCCTTGCGGATCTCGTCGAGATAGATGGCGTCGGCCTCGCGCAGTATCTCCAGCTTCTCGCGAGAAATGCCGCCGGGGCAGCGGATGGCAAGGCCGGGGCCGGGGAACGGATGGCGGCCGATGAAGCTGTCGGGCAGGCCGAGCTCCTTGCCCAGCGCCCGCACCTCGTCCTTGAACAATTCGCGCAGCGGCTCGACCAGTTGCATGTTCATGCGCTCGGGCAGGCCGCCGACATTGTGGTGCGACTTGATGGTCACCGACGGGCCGCCGGAGAAGGAGACGCTTTCGATGACGTCGGGGTAGAGCGTGCCTTGCGCCAGGAAATCGGCGCCGCCGAGTTTCTTGGCCTCTTCTTCGAACACCTCGATGAACAGCCGGCCGATGGTCTTGCGCTTTTTCTCGGGGTCCGACTCGCCTTCCAGCGCCGAGATGAACTTCTCCGAAGCGTCGACCAGGATCAGCGGCAAATTGTAGTGCTGGCGGAACATCGCCACCACGCCTGCGGCCTCGTCCTTGCGCATCAGCCCATGGTCGACGAGGATGCAGGTGAGCTGGTCGCCAACGGCTTCGTGGATGAGCAAGGCCGCGACCGAGGAGTCCACCCCGCCCGACAGCGCGCAGATCACCTTGCCCTTGCCGACCTGCTTGCGGATGGTCTCGACCGCATGCTCGCGGTAGGCGCGCATCGTCCAGTCGCCCTCGATGCCGGCGATGTTGTGGACGAAATTGCGCAGCAGCCTTGCGCCATCCGGCGTATGCACCACTTCAGGGTGGAACATGATGCCGTACATTTTGCGCGCGACATCGCCGAAGATGGCGAAGGGCGAGCCCTCCGACTTTCCCAGCACCTCGAACCCTTTGGGCAGCGAGATGACGCGGTCGCCGTGGCTCATCCACACCTGATGGCGTTGGCCGGGCGCCCACAGGCCCTCGAACAGCGGGCTGTCCTTTTCGATCTCGACGAAGGCGCGGCCGAATTCGCGATGGTCGGAACTCTCGGCGACGCCGCCCATCTGCACGCAAAGCGCCATCTGGCCGTAGCAGATTCCGAGCACCGGCACGCCGGCGTCAAAGACAATCTGCGGCGCGCGCGGGCTGCCGATATCGGAGGTCGAGGCCGGGCCGCCGGATAGGATGACGGCTTTCGGATTGATGCGTTTGAACGCTGCTTCGGCCGACTGGAACGGCACGATCTCGGAAAAGACGCCGGCCTCGCGGATGCGGCGGGCGATGAGCTGCGTAAACTGGCTGCCGAAATCGACAATCAGGACGGTGTCGGGGTGATTGGCTGTCTTCATGGCGAGCGTTTAGAGAAAGAAATGAGTCGGCGCAATGGGTTAGAAAGCCGCGCCTCTCACTTCGATTCGGGTGCCTGGCCGCGAATGCCGGCGGGTTTTTCCGATCCGTCCGCCTGCCCGGCGTCGAGGCAGCGCAAGGCGTCCATCAACGCCGCGAACCGCTGCTGGCCGAGACGGGCGATGTAACCCTGTTCGATCTGCAGCTTGATGTGGTCGCCGTCACGCAAGGCGTCCAGACCCTGGCGCGTGTAGCGCACCAGCTTGCCGCGGCCATCCATGGGATCGGGCAGACGCTCCAGCACGCCGTCCGCTTCCAGCCCGTCCAGCAATTGTTGAACCGCCTGCTTGGAGATCGCCGAGCGCTCGATCAGCGCCGACTGGCGCGTGCCACCGCGGGGAATATGTCCGAGCAGCCCGGCGCGCGCCTCGGTGAACCAGCCATGGCCGGCGGCGCGCATCGCGGCGGCGAACTCCGCCTGCCAGGCACGGCTTGCCTGCCACAGCCGCCAGCCGACGTGATCGGGCAGCGTTTCGGTTTTTTCGTCAAGCTCCTTGACCATTTTCTCCAAGCCTCATATAGTCAAGATACTTGACGATCTTCGTTGCGTCGAGCGTTTTCGAACTCAAACCTTTGGACAGGGACAATGACAATTCTGAACAAGGATACGCTGGCCATTATCATGATCGGCACCACGCATGTCGTCGACATGGGCGGCAAAAGCGCCTTCATCCACTACGAAACGGGGACCCGTGCGCATATGCTGCTGCCGGACGGCACCCGTTTTCATGGACTTTGGACGCTGCAGGACGACGGCTACAAGGTCGAATGGCAGGACGGCCCCACCGGCGCCTGGAAACTCGACCACACACCGGGAGCCATCGACTATGTCGACGCCGCCGGTACCGTGCGCGGGCGCATTTCGCGTATCGACTTCGGCGATCCGGAACGCCTTGCTGCCTGATCCGGTTGCTCAGGCGCCGAGCAGGCCGTCACCGATCGCCTGCTCGAGCCGCCCGACCGCGTCCGCCAGCTTCTCGTCGATGACGTGCAGATATTCGGTCCAGTCGCCGACATGCCTGAGATCGGCGGCGCCATCAGAAATGCCGCGCAAGCCGATGAGCGGCACGCCGAACAGCTGGCAGGCACGCAGGCAGGCGAAGGTCTCCATGTCGACCATGTCAGCGGCAATCGCATCGTAAGCGGCGCCGGAAATGATGGCGCCGCCGGTCGACAGCGTGGCTTGCCTGACACCAGGAATCAGGAGTGGCAGCGGCACGGTCACCGGCAGGTCGAGAAAGGGTGTGGCGCCCTTCTCAAAGCCGAGCGGCGAGGCATCGATGTCGCGATAGCTGACCGAAACGGCCTGGTAGATTTCCGCCTGCTCCAGCGTCCGGCTGCCGGCCGAACCGAGCGACACGATCAGATCCGGCAATCCGCCTTCGGAATTCAGCCGCGACAATTCTGCGCCCAGCCTGACGCCGGCCTCGACCGGCCCGACGCCGGTCATCAGCGGCGTGAACAGGCGCTGCAAATGCGGGCCGTATTCGGCCTGCGCCGCCATGACGAAGAGAACGGACTTGCCGCCGATGCGCACAACGTCACCCATTGGATCAGCCCGCAATGCCATCACGCCCGACAACCGTCATCATCGTTCCGGTCATGGTGGCGATCAGCTTGGCCTCGCCATCGGCGGTAAAGGCATAGGCCTGGCCGTCGGCGACGATGATGGTGCGGCCGGGTTTTGTCACCGAGCCGCGGAACAGGAAGCGCTCGCCCCTGCCCGGCGCCAGAAGATTGACCTTGAATTCGATGGTCAGCACGCTGGAGCTTTCCGGCATCAGCGAAAACGCCGCATAGCCGCAGGCTGAATCCAGCGCCGTCGAAATGACGCCGGCGTGCAGGAAGCCATGCTGCTGGGTCAGTGCCGCCGAATAGGGCATCTCGATCTCGATGATGCCGGGCGTCACCAGTGTCAGTTCGGCGCCGATGGTTGCCATCGCCTTCTGGCGCGCAAAGGAGGTCCTGACGCGATCCTCATAGTCGGGAGCGGGTACGATCTTTGCTGCCATGGCCAACGCCTTTGTTTCTCTGGCAAAGCTTATCGCAGAGGCATGGGCGGCAGGCAATCGCAATTGCTGCACTGCAGCAATCAGCACCTTTGCCCCCGGTGGACCGATCCGCTCCGGATTGCCGGAGTTTCAGGCAGGTCAGTTCGCCCGGCGCAGCGCGCAGAAGTAAAACCCGTCGGTGCCACTCAGCGCCGGCGACAATGAAATATCGCCGGCTTCTCCGACCCGTGCAGCCGCCGCGTGACCTGGAAAGCGGCCGTTCCAAAGCGCGCGATGATCGACCGGGACAAAGCCGCTGTTGCGTTCCCGGAAGGCGGCGACCTGTTCGCCGTTCTCCTCATCGAACACCGAGCAGGTGATGTAGACCAGCAGTCCGCCTGGTTTGACGTAGGCTTTGGCGGCATCGAGGATCGCCGACTGCTCGCCCTTTCGGGCATCGAGCTGCTTTTGCGTCAGCCGCCATTTGGCGTCGGGACGGCGGCGCCAGGTACCGCTGCCGGTGCAAGGTGCGTCGACCAGGACGATGTCCATGTGGCCGGTGAGCGGGGCGAGTTCCGCCGGCTTGGTGACGATCTGCACGTTGCGGTTTTCCGAGCGGCGCATGCGGTCGAAGATCGGCGCCAGCCGCGCCTTCTCGGAATCATGGGCAAACACCTGGCCTTTGTTGCCCATCGCCGCCGACAGCGCCAATGTCTTGCCGCCGGCGCCGGCGCAAAAGTCGAGCACCTGCATGCCGGCCTCGGCACCGGCCAGGGCCGCGACAATCTGCGAGCCCTCGTCCTGGACCTCGAACCAGCCTTTCTGGAAGGCGGGTTCGGCCTGAACGTTTGGGTGCCTGCCGTCGCCATCGATCGGCGGGATGCGAATGCCGTATGGCGCGATCTGGGCTGGTTTGGCGCCAGTCTCGGCCAATTCGGCCAGCACCTTGGTGCGATCGGCCTGCAGCGTGTTGACCCTGAGGTCGAGCGGCGGGCGTGTGGCAAGGGCGGCCCCTTCGTCGACCCAGGCCGCGCCGAAGGTCCTTTCGAGAAGCGGCGCGCACCAGTCGGGAATGTCGGCCCGCACCGCCGGCGGTGCATCGGCAAGCCGGCGGTCGGCGAGCGTCTTCAATTCCTCTTCGGTCAAAAGCGGCGGTGCGAACTTGTCGCCGTCCAGCGCCTGGTTCAGCGACTGCGCCGTCTGGTTCCATTCGAGCAGCAGGGCGCCAAAGCCGGTGGCGCGCGGCGTGTCATCGCCGAGCAGCCAGCCGGCTGAACGCTTGTGGCGCAGCGCGTCGTAGACGATGTTGCCGATCGCCGCGCGGTCGCCGCCACCGGCGAAGCGGTGCGACAGGCCCCAGTCCTTCAGCGCGTCGGCCACTGGCCGGTGACGCCGGCCAATGTCTTCCAGCACTTCGATGGCTGCCGCCAGCCGTCCGCCCAGTCGCATTCGTCATTCCACCAAAATCGAGCACATGATCTTCTCGGCCTGCTCTTAGAGCCTTTCGCGCCCGGATTGAACCCCGCTTCCGCCTCGCTGCGTGAGGCAATGCCAATCGGGGCCGGCGAAGCTACCCGACCAGTATATGTCCCTGCAACGACAGACCGCTCAATAGATGACAGGTCTCTAATGTTCGCAACAGGCGACTGCAAGCATGACCTGTGGCGCAACCGCTCTGCTTTCCAAGTTTTTCCGTTGGGAATACTCTCCCCGGCATGATTCGCGTCGCAGAAAAGCGGAGCCGTGGATCGATACGAGGAGAGGGCAATGAAGACTTATCTGGCGGAAGTTCTTGGTACATTTCTATTGGTGTTCATCGGCACGGCGTCGGTGGTGACGGGTGGCTTCGGCGGCGCGCTGCCACTCGGCCAGGAAGGCATCGGTCTGGCGTTCGGCATCGGCCTGATTGCGGCGGCCTATGCGATCGGTCCGATCTCGGGCGCGCATCTCAATCCGGCGGTGACGCTCGGCGTATTCCTTGCCGGCCGGCTGCCGGCCAAGGATGTCATCCCCTACTGGATCGCGCAGATCATCGGCGCGATCCTGGCTTCGCTGGCGCTGTGGATCATCGTCTCTGGCAAAGCCGGCGAACCCATCACCAACTTCGGCGCCAATGGCTGGGACGTGGCAAAATGGAGCGTCAGCTCGGCGTTCCTATGGGAATTGATCGGCACCTTCACCTTCGTCACGGTGATCCTCGGCGTGACCGCGGAAAAGCACTCGACGGCGTTCGCCGGTCTGGTCATCGGCCTGACCCTGGCGGGCATTCACTTCGCTATGATCCCGGTGACCGGCACCTCGGTCAATCCGGCGCGTTCGATCGGCCCGGCACTGTTTACGGGCGGTGACGCGCTCAAACAGCTCTGGCTGTTCATCGTCGCGCCGCTGATCGGCGGCGCCATTGCCGGCGTCGTCGCCAAGGCGCGTATCTTCGAGAAAGACTGATTTCTCCAAGGGTCTGAATGTAAAAAAGGCGCGGGCCGAAGCCCGCGCCTATTTTGTTGGGTCTTGCGCGTAGATCAGCCGGCGATATCGAAGCGGTCGGCGTTCATCACCTTGGTCCATGCCACAACGAAGTCTTTCGCGAACTTCGTCTTGGCGTCGGCCGTCGCATAGACTTCCGCGATGGCGCGCAACTGCGAGTGCGAACCGAAGATGAGATCGGCACGGGTACCGGTCCATTTGAGTTCGCCGGTCTTGCGGTCGCGGCCCTCGAAGACGTCCTTGGCGTCGGTCGTCGCCTTCCACTCCGTGCCCATGTCGAGCAAATTGACGAAGAAGTCGTTGCTCAGCGTTTCCGGCCGGCTGGTGAAGACGCCGTGCTTCGACTGCCCGGCATTGGCGCCGAGCACGCGCAAACCACCGACCAGAACCGTCAGCTCAGGTGCGGTCAGCGTCAGCAGTTGCGCACGGTCGACCAGCGCCTCCTCAGGCGACAGGCGCTGCTTGCCGCTGACATAGTTGCGGAAGCCGTCAACGGTCGGTTCCAGCGGTGCGAAGGAGTGGATGTCCGTCTGCTCCTGCGACGCGTCCATACGGCCTGGCCAGAACGGAACGTCCACGCTGTGGCCGGCGGCCTTCTCGATGGCCGCATTGCCGCCGAGAACGATCAGGTCGGCAAGCGAGACTTTTTTGCTCCCGGTCTGCGACGCGTTGAAGTCCTTCTGGATCGCTTCGAGCTTGGCGAGCACCTTGGCCAGTTCTGGCGGCTGGTTGACGGCCCAGTCCTTCTGGGGGCTGAGACGAATGCGCGCGCCATTGGCGCCGCCGCGCTTGTCCGAGCCGCGGAAGGTCGAGGCCGACGCCCAGGCCACCGAGACCAGCTGCGGCACCGACAGGCCGGACGCCAGGACCTTGGCCTTGAGCGCTTCAGCATCCTGCTCGTCGATCAGCACATGATCGACGGCCGGAATAACGTCCTGCCAGGGCAGTTCTTCCTTGGGAACGAGCGGTCCGAGATAGCGCACCAGCGGGCCCATGTCGCGATGGGTCAGCTTGTACCAGGCGCGGGCAAAGGCGTCGGCGAACTGGTCCGGATTCTCATGGAAGCGTTTTGAGATCGTTGCGTAGGACGGATCGAAGCGCAGTGCCAGGTCCGAGGTCAGCATGGCGGGCGCGTGGCGCTTTCCAGCGCTGTGCGCATCCGGCACCGTGCCGGCGCCGGCGCCGCCCTTCGGCGTCCACTGATGCGCGCCGGCCGGGCTCTTGGTCAGTTCCCAGTCGAAGCCGAACAGATTGTCGAAGAAGTCGTTGCTCCACTTGGTCGGGGTCGTGGTCCAGGTCACTTCCAGGCCGCTGCCGATGGCGTCGCCGCCCTTGCCGGTGCCGAACTTGTTGGCCCAGCCGAGGCCCTGCTGCTCGATGTCGGCGCCTTCCGGCTCGACGCCGACCAGGGCCGCATCGCCCGCACCATGGGTCTTGCCGAAGGTGTGGCCGCCGGCGATGAGCGCGACGGTTTCCTCGTCATTCATGGCCATGCGGGCGAAGGTGTCTCTGATATCGCGCGCCGAGGCCAGCGGATCCGGGTTGCCGTTCGGTCCTTCCGGGTTGACGTAGATCAGGCCCATCTGCACGGCGCCGAGCGGGTTTTGCAGGTCGCGGTCCCCGCTGTAGCGCTCGTCGGCCAGCCACTTGCCTTCGGGACCCCAGTAGATGTCCTGCTCGGGTTCCCAGACATCGGCGCGGCCGCCGGCGAAGCCGAAGGTCTTGAAGCCCATCGATTCCAGCGCGACGTTGCCGGTGAGGATCATCAGGTCGGCCCAGGAGATCTTGCGGCCGTATTTCTGCTTGATCGGCCACAGCAGGCGTCGGGCCTTGTCGAGGTTGACGTTGTCCGGCCAGCTGTTGAGCGGCGCAAAGCGCTGCTGGCCGGCCCCGGCGCCGCCACGGCCGTCGCCGATGCGGTAGGTGCCGGCGCTGTGCCATGCCATGCGGATGAACAGCGGCCCATAATGGCCAAAATCGGCCGGCCACCACTCCTGCGAGTCGGTCATCAGCGCATGCAGGTCCTTGATCAGGGCGTCGAGGTCGAGGCTTTTGAATTCCTCGGCATAGTCGAACGCCTCGCCCATCGGATCCGACAGCGGCGACTGCTGATGCAGAACCTGGACATTGAGCTGGTTCGGCCACCAGTCACGGTTGGCCTTGGCAATTGTCGTATGCACGACCGGGCATTTACCCGCGCTGGGATCGTCAGTGTTCGCGTCCATCTTGCTCTCCGATTCGCTGATTTCCCGGGCGGGCCTTGGGCCACGCCACTCTGGAATGGTTCCAGACTAGGCCGCCTAGCCGATAAAAACAAATTGCCTTTCCTGTTTGTTGCGATAGGTTTTCCTTATGATTGGCCTCACCGTTCGGCAGATGCATTATTTCGAAGCACTGGCGCAGACGCTGCATTTCGGCCGCGCCGCAAAACTCGCCGGCGTAAGCCAGCCGGCACTGTCGTCGCAGATTGCCGAAATGGAGCAGCGGCTCAACTGCCGGCTGTTCGAGCGCGGCGGCAAAGCGGTGCGGATGACAGACGAGGCGCTGGTCATGCTGCCGCGTATCGAGCGCATTCTTGCCGACATTCGCGAGATCGAGTCCACGGCGCGGCGTGGCCGCCCGGCCATGGAAGGACGCTTCCGGCTCGGCATCATCCCGACGGTGGCGCCCTACCTGCTGCCGCATGTGCTGCCGGAGCTGAAACGGCATTTCCCGGCGCTGCAACTCGAACTGCGCGAAGCGGTGACCGCAGCGCTGCTCGACGACACCAATTCGGGCAAGCTCGATGCCTTCATCGCCGCGCTTCCCCTCGACCATCCCGGCCTGATCACCGAGGCGCTGTTCGCCGACCGCTTCTTCCTCGCCGTGCCATCAGGCGATCCCGCTTTCGCCTCGCCGCCGGTGCCGCCGGAAAGCCCGGCGCTGGAAAGGCTGATGCTGCTGGAGGAAGGCCATTGCCTGCGCGAACAGGCGCTCGCCGTCTGCGGCAGCGTGCGCCCGGTGGCGATGGCAAGCTACGGCGCCACCAGCCTGACGACGCTGTTGCAGATGGTGGCGCACGGGCTCGGCGTGACGCTGATCCCGGAAATCGCGGCACGGCCGGCCAGCACCATGCGCGACCTGAAGATCGTGCCGTTCCAGGAGCCGATGCCGCAACGCACGATTTGCCTGGCATGGCGGCGCAACAAGGTCCGGCATGACGAGTGCGTGGAACTGGCCAAGATCATTCGCGGGCTGGATGAGGCTGTGCTGGCGGCGTGAAGGGGCGACACGGCATGCTCGTCCGTCAGAGTCTGCTGTTGACCCAAGACCGACTCTTCCAGGTCAAAGCGCACACGACCGCTTTGCGCCATCAGCAGACGAACGCGAGCTGCCGCCGGAAAATCCGATCAGACCCCTAAAGTCGATCCTCCCGGTCACTTGGCACGGCCGTTCGCCACACGACTGCGTCCTTTGACAACGGTTATCACGGCTACCGACGGCTTGCCGCACTCGGGCCGGATGCACGTTACGAGATCAAAATCACACCGAGCGCGCCCAGTAAAAGTAGCAAGATTGTGCCATTGTATCCCAGTTTAAACTGCCGCGGCTTAGGCAAAATTTCTTCACTATTCAGATAAGAAGCGACCTTATTTCTCGCTTTTTCTTCAAGATCCATGTTTTCACGCACCCATGTGCAAGCGTATATAGCGATTACGACAAGGGCGGAGATCATGATACCCTTTTGGCAGACATCGAATTCCCAGTGGTTTTTGCCCGCCACAATGCCTCCGATCACCGCTACAAGGATGGTGGCAATCCAAGCGAAGATATTCCATTGCTTTTCGCGCCGGTAGTTTAACTCGTAGCGTAAGACGTCGAGCGCAAGCTTCTGCTCCTCGGTCATCGAGAACTCCGCAGATAAGGTACGAATAACGCAAGATAACTTTAAAGTCTGGGTTTGTCTCGCATTTAGAGAGTAAGCGATTATTGGCCATCCACACCATTCAAGCTGATCGAAGGAACGGCAGGTTTCCAGTCATTCCGGACTTTCTATCCTGATCGTTGAAGGTCGCTTTAGGGTCAGATCAAGTCGATGCGCGACAAGCAGGCGCTCGGCCAGCCGGGCCGACACGGCCGCGCCAGCTAATGCAGATGCCGCAGCTTGTCCGGATTGCGCACCACATAGATCGCCGCGACCTTTCCGTCCTCGATCTCGAGCGCCGTGGTCTGCAGTTCGCCGTCTGCTTCCAGGCTGACGAAGCCGGGCAGTCCGTTGACGAAACCGACGCGAACAAGCTTTGAGCCGTCCTTCGGAATCCGGCTCGCTATGTAGGCGTATTGCTTGAGGACGGCATCGAAGCCGAGGATCGCCTCTGTCGCGGCCGGGCGCTTGCCGCCGCCATCGGCATGGGCGCTGACATCGGCCGCCAGCATGCTGCCAAGCGCCTGCATGTCGCCGCTGCGCGACGCCGCGAAAAACGCCTCGGCAAGTGCCAGGCTGCGTTGCCGTTCCATCTGGAAACGCGGCCGGGCGTCGCGCACATGGCTGCGCGCGCGGGCGGCGAGCTGGCGACAGGCGGCAGGGTCGCGCTGGATGGTTTCCGCCACCTCCTCGAAACCGAGGCCGAACACATCGTGCAGCAGGAAGGCCGCGCGCTCGAGTGGAGACAGACGCTCCAGCACTAGCATCAGCGGCAAGGTGACGTCGTCCACCTCGTCCTCTTCGACGACCGGATCGGGAAGCCAGGGACCGATATAGGTCTCGCGCTGGCGCCGCGCGGATTTGAGCTGGTCGAGACAGAGGCGGGTCAGCGTGCGGCGCAGGAACGCCTCAGGCTCGCGCACCGCCGCGCGGTCGGCCCTCATCCAGCGGATGAAGGCCTCCTGCACCATATCCTCGGCGTCGGCGACGGAGCCGAGCATGCGGTAGGCGACGCGCATGAGTTTTGGACGCAGCGGATCAAACGCCGCCGCTGCGTCCCCAGCTGTTGGCTTCGCCGTCAAGCCGCGGCCGCCTTGGCGGTAACCGCCTGGGCGGTAAGCGCCCTGGAGGCAGCCTTCACCGCTGCCGGATCGGCCCAGCCGCCGAAGCCGATCGCGATGCGGTTCCAGCCATTGATGATGTTGATCATCAAGGTCAGTTGCACCTGCTCTTCCTCGCTGAAGTGGGCTTTCAGCGCCTCATAGGCGGCGACATGGGTGTGGCCTTCGCAGATCCGCGTCAGCGCTTCGGTCCAGCCCAGGGCTGCCCGTTCGCGATCGGTGTAGCAGGGTGCCTCGCGCCAAGCCGACAGCAAGTAGATGCGCTGCTCGGTTTCTCCCCTCTCGCGGGCATAGGTCGTGTGCATGTTGATGCAGTTGGCGCAGCCATTGATCTGGGAGGCGCGAATCTCCACCAGCTCGGCTAGGCCCGGGTCGAGGCTGGCGGCAATGGCGATCGATGTGCGTTGCCATTCGTTCATCAGCGAAGGGGCGGCGGCAAAGGGTTCAAGTCTGACAGTCATGATTGGCTTCCTTCTGATGGTTGCGAGACCATGACGAGCCAGGAGCCGCCAGTGTGACATGGGGGCCAAAAATCTTATGCGTGTCGCCAATCCCAGGAAGCAGCGCCACGATAGCGGTTGCCTCATCCCTGCAGCTGATCGCTACCCTGTAACAAAGCTTTCACGGCACAAATATCAGAAAAACATAAGTAAAAAACACTACAAGATGCACCATTCCGGTCAAGAATGTCGTTCTGTCAGTGCTGAAGCTTACGTTGCATATGAAAAGCGCCAAAATCAAAAGCACTGTGTCGGTTTCCGGGAGCCCCAGGGTCAACCCTCTTCCCGTCAGCAGGCTTGCGGCCGCGACCGCCGGTATTGTCAAACCGATGGTCGCGCAAGCCGAACCCATCGCAACGTTCAAGCCGCGCTGCAGCTCATTGTTGAGTGAAGCACGAACCGCCGAAATGGCCTCCGGCATCAAAACCAACCCCGCGATCAATGCCCCCACAATAGCGTCGGCCTGGGTCACCTGATAGGTAACGAGCGCATCTTCGACACCTGCGGCGACTTGCTCGGCGAGCATGACAATACCGATCAGCCCGATCAACAGGAGCAGAGCGCTGGCAGTAATGCTTTCGTGGGAGGCAGTTCGGATCGAAACATCATGCCCCTGTCCTTCTATGAAGTCGTCCCGGTGCCGGACAGTCTGCGCGAAGACAAAAGCTGCATAAAGCAGGACTGAAAGTACGCTCACAAATCCGAGTTGAGCCGCCGAAAAGGTGCCGGGATCCGTCGTTCGCGTGTAGGTCGGTAGAATAAGCGTCATCACGGTCAGTGCGATCAGAACCGCCAGATATGCGCTGGTCCCTTGCCGGACAATCACCTGCTTGCGATGACGCCAACCGCCAAGCGCGAGACACAGGCCGACAACGCCGGTGGATGTAATCATCACCGTTGAGAAGACAGACTCACGGGCGAGTGTCGGGTTGTTCTCTCCATGCAGCATCATGGAAACGATGATCGACACTTCAATTGCCGTCACCGCAAAGGTCAATACCAACGTGCCGTAGGGCTCCCCGACACGGTGGGCGACGGCTTCGGCGTGGTCGAGCACGACGAAAATAGTGACGAACATAATCGCACTCGAAAGCGCTCCGACAAGGATTCTGACGCTCGGCGAACCTACGTCTACCGACAGCCCGCTGGCTCTGACCGCAACGGCCATCGCCAAGGCGGCCAAGGGCATCGCATAGGACGTCGCCGATCGTGCGAAACCGCTCATTCACGCCCTTTGCGTTTCTGCGAGCCTTGAGGAAAGGCTATGGGGAGCAACAATATCATGGCGATGGCGACCCTGGCCGCATTCAGCGCAGGGACAAAACCGGAGCGCCCCACCCTCAAGCCGTCTTCTGCACCACAAGGCCAAGCTCCTCGACCATGGCGTTGCGCATCAGGAACTTCTGCGGCTTGCCGGTCACCGTCATCGGCAATTCTGTGCGAAAGCGGATGTAGCGCGGGATCTTGTAGTGGGCGATCTGGCCGGCGCAGAAGTTTTTGATCTCCTGCTCGGTGGCGATCTGGCCGGGCCTGAGCACGATCCAGGCGCACAGCTCCTCGCCATATTTGGCGTCGGGAATGCCGAACACCTGCACTTCCTTGATCTTGGGATGGCGATAGAGGAATTCTTCCACCTCGCGCGGATAGACGTTCTCGCCGCCGCGGATGACCATGTCCTTGACCCGACCGACGATGTTGCAATAGCCCTCGGCGTCGATGGTGGCGAGATCGCCGGTGTGCATCCAGCCGTCTGAGTCGATCGCCTCGCGGGTCTTTTCCTCGTCGTCCCAATAGCCCTTCATCACCGAATAGCCACGTGTGCACAGCTCGCCCGCCGCGCCGACCGCGACGGTGGCGCCATCGGCATCGATGGCCTTGACCTCGACATAAGGATGGATGCGCCCGACGGTCGAGACGCGCTTTTCCAGCGGATCGTCGACGCCGCTCTGGAACGACACCGGGCTGGTTTCGGTCATGCCGTAGGCGATGGTCACCTCCGACATGTGCATCAGCGACACTACCTTCTTCATCACCTCGATGGGGCACGGCGATCCCGCCATGATGCCGGTGCGCAGGCTGGAGAGATCGAAGGAGCCGAAATCCGCATGGTCGAGCAGAGCGACGAACATGGTCGGCACGCCGTAGAGAGCGGTGCAGCGTTCCTGCGCAACGGCCTTCAGCGTCGCGCCGGAGTCAAACCCCTCGCCCGGGAAAACCATGGTGGCGCCTTTGGTGACGCAGCCCATCGTGCCCATCGACATGCCGAAGCAATGATAGAGCGGCACCGGGATGCAGAGCCGGTCGTCGACGGTGAGCTTGATTGCCGAGGTGACGAAATTGCCGTTGTTGACGATGTTGTTGTGGGTCAGCGTCGCGCCCTTGGGCGCGCCTGTCGTGCCGGAGGTGAACTGGATGTTGATGGCCTCGCCCGGCTTCAGCCCCTCGGAGATGCGGTCGAGGCTGTCATGCTCGTCGCGCCCGGCCATGGCCAGCACGTCGGCGAAATTGAACATGCCGGGCGAGTTCTCATCGCCCATGCGGATGACGATTTTCAGCGCCGGCAATTTCTTCGCCTTGAGCTTGCCCGGTGTGGTGGTGGCGATCTCCGGCGCCAGCGTCTCGATCATACCGAGATAGTCGGAGGTCTTGAATTTGGCGGCGGTGACTAGTGCCTTGCAGCCGACCTTGTTCAGCGCATATTCCAGTTCAGTCAGCCGGTAGGCCGGGTTAATGTTGACCAGGATCAGGCCGATGCGAGCAGTGGCAAATTGGGTGACCAGCCACTCCCAGCGGTTGGGTGACCAGATGCCGACGCGGTCGCCTTTTTCGAGACCAAGCGCCAGGAAGCCGGCGGCCAGCGTATCGACGGTGTCCGACAGTTCGCTCCAGGTGAAGCGCTTGTCCTGGTCGACGAAGACGGCGGCGTCCTGCGTAGCGTATTTGCTGACGGTGTCGGAAAACAACGCGGGGATGGTCTGGTGCAGCAGCGGCACGGTGCGCTCGCCCGAGACATGCGCCCTGCTGTCGAGCGGCGCGACGAAGGTACCGCCATTGCGCAGGCCGCGACCACGCAAATTGGTGGCATTCTTCAACTCGTCGAGATTGATCGCCATCGCCATCTCCTCCACCGACGCGCCGAGCCTATCAGCCTGCCGGGGCGGTGGAAATCCCGTCGATGGTACTGGGGCTCTACTTGACGAGGCCCGCCATCTTGGCCGCGATGTCGCGCAGCATCGCTTCATCCGCCGCAGCACGCGTCTTCCTCGACGCGACAAGGCAAGCCTGCGACCGCAACACAACGCCGTCGGCCAGCACCTTGAGATGGTTGGCGCGCAGCGTCGAGCCTGACGTGGTGATGTCGACGATGACGTCGGCAAGGCCGGCGGCCGGCGCGCCTTCGGTGGCGCCCAGGCTTTCGACGATGCGGTAGACCTGGATGCCGTGTTTCAGCGAAAAGAATTGCTGGGTCAGCCGCCAGTATTTGGTGGCGATGCGCAGCCGCCTGCCGTGGCGCTGGCGGAAATCGGCGGCCACATCGTCGAGATCGGCCATCGTATCGACGTCGAGCCAGATGTCGGGCACCGCCACGACCACATCGGCATTGCCGAAACCGAGATGGGCGACGATTTCGGCGCGCGCCTCCCAGTCGGCAAGATTTTCGCGCAACAGGTCCTCGCCAGTGATGCCGAGATCGACAGTGCCCTGGCCGATCTCGCCGGCGATCTCGGATGCCGACAGGAAAGCCACCTCGATGCTCTCAGTGCCTTCGATGCGGGCGCGGTATTTGCGCTCGTCGCCGGGCAGGCTGACGGCCAGCCCGGCCTTGGCCAGAACCTCCAGCGCCTGCTCTTTGAGCCGGCCTTTCGACGGGATCGCCAGCGTGATCATCAAGCCTTCTCCCGCAGCGCTTCGATGCGGTCGAGCCAGACGGAAAAGCCGACACCGGGGATCGGCGTTTTGGCGCCGAGCAGCGTCAGCAGCCTGTCATAGCGGCCACCGCCGGCCAGCGGCCGCTCGCCATTCTCAGCCGCGATCTCGAAGACGATGCCGGTGTAGTAATCCAGCGGACGGCCGAAGGCGGCGTCGTAGCGGATTGTCCTGATAGGCAGGCCCAATGCTTCGATGGCTTTGGCACGAGCGGCGAAATTGTCGAGCGCCGCGCCCAGCGAAAGACCGGCGCTGGCTGCGAAGGTTTCAAGCGCATTTGCTGCGCCATCGAGTGGAACGTCGATCGCCAGAAAATTCTTCAGTGCCGAAAATGCCTCGTTCGACAGACGCACGCTGCGCAGCTCGGCCTTTTCGATCAGCCGCCGCGCAATGTCGGATGGCGAGCGCCCGGCGGACGCAGGTAGCCCGGCTTCTTCCATGCCGCCGGCAATGTGCGTGGAAAGGCCTTCGAGATCGCCGTCAAGGACCAGCGCTGCGACCGGGCCGGAGAGCTGGCCGTTGCGCGGCGGGTTTGCGAGATCGGCAAGCGCTGCCTCCAGCATCGGCGCCGAGCCGAAGGCGCGGGCAAGACGCATGCGCCAGCCGCGCGGCAGGCCGAGCGCAGCGAGCACAGCTTCGAAGATGGTCTGGTCGCCAAGCGTGATTTTCAGGGACTGATCCGGCAGCACCAGCGACAGTAGCGCATGCGCATCGGCCAGCGAGCGCGCGTCGGCCTGCGCGGTGTCGCGGTCGCCGAGGTCCTCGATGCCAGCCTGAAAAAATTCATTGCCGCCCTCGCGGCGCTGGCGAAACACCTCGCCAAGATAGGAATAGCGGCGCGGCGTGCCGGCCTGCGAGCTGATGTGATCGAGGCAGACGGGGATAGTGAATTCTGGCCGCAGGCACAATGTCTGGCCGGTCTCGCTTTCGGTGAGGAAGATACGGCGGCGCAGATCCTCGCCGGCCATGTCGAGGAACGGATCGGCCGGCTGCAGCACCGCCACCTCGACCGCGTGTGTGTTGCGCGCGGCGAAGAGGTTGGTGATGTCGGCTGATATTGCGGGGTAGCGGGAGGTCATGAAGCACCACCTTCCCTTCTCCCCTTGTGGGGTCCGAAGGACGGGCGAGACCCGCGGCTCGCCCCGGGGGTGGATCGGCGCGCAGCGCCAAGACGGATGAGGGGTGTTGGACAGCGTGCGGAGGTCGGCGCTCTACGGCGCCCCCCTCTGTCCTGCCGGACATCTCCCCCACTTGGGGGGAGATCGAATATCGCGATGGCTTTCGCCAATTGTCTACGCTGCAAGAAAAGCGAGACGGGCGAAGCAGCCAATCTCCCCCCTTGTGGGCGAGATGTCCGGCAGGACAGAGGGGGGCGCGAAGGATCGCGGCCTTTATCTGCCACGTGCCCGCTCCTCGGCCTGCGCCGCCAAAATCTTCTTCACCTCGGCGACCAGCTCACCTTCCGCCACAGTCACCTGAGCCGGCCGCGCCGCCCGCCATTCGGCGTTGTCGGTAATCTCGGCCGACATGCGGGCGCCCTCGATCAGATCCTTGATCTGCAACTCACCCTTCGCGCGCTCGTCGCCGCCCTGGATGATGGCGACCGGGCTGCCGCGGCGGTCGGCGTATTTCAGCTGCGCCTTCATGCCGGCGCCGCCGAGATACATTTCGGAGCGGATGCCGGCGGCACGCAGCTCGCCAACCATCTTCTGGTAGCGGCCGAGGCTTTCGGTGTCCTTGTCCATGACCAGCACAACGACCGGCGCGATGACATCGGATGTATCGAGCTTGCCGAGGTTCTTCAGCGCCGTCATCAGGCGGGAGACGCCGATGGAAAAACCGGTCGCCGGCACCGGCTCGCCACGAAAGCGCGAGACCAGCCCGTCATAACGGCCGCCGCCGCCGACCGAGCCGAAGCGCACGATCTGGCCTTCGTCGTTGGGGATCTCGGCGAGAAGCTCGGCCTCGAAGACCGGGCCGGTGTAATATTCCAGGCCACGCACCACCGAGCGGTCCATGGCAATACGGTCTTCGGCGTATCCTGCGGCCCTGACCAAGGCTTCGATCGTCGAGAGCTCGCTGACGCCTTCCTGGTAGGTCGCGTTCTCGCTGACGCCGGAATCCTGGCCAGCTTGTGCATTCTTCGCGGTCGCGAGAAGGACTGCCTCGGCTTGGCCGTCATTCAGCCCAGCGCCCTTGGCGAAGTCGCCTTCGCCCTCCTTGCCGCCATCCCAGCGGCCCGGACCAAGCAGCAGTCTCACGCCTTCCGGCCCGAGCTTGTCCAGCTTGTCGATGGCGCGCAGCACCGTCAGCCGGCGGCCGGCATTTCCCTCACCGCCAAGGCCAATAGCCTCGAGCACGCCGTCCAGCACCTTGCGGTTGTTGACGCGGATGACATAGTCGCCGCGCTTGATGCCAAGCGCTTCCATCACGTCGGCCATCATCATCGCCATCTCGGCATCCGCCGCGACGCCCGGCGTGCCGATCGTGTCGGCGTCGAACTGCATGAACTGGCGGAAGCGGCCGGGGCCGGGCTTTTCGTTGCGGAACACCCAGCCGGAGCGATAGCTGCGATAGGGTTTGGGCAGGCGCTCAAAATTCTCGGCGACAAAGCGCGCCGTCGGCGCGGTCAGGTCGTAGCGCAGCGACAGCCACTGCTCATCGTCGTCCTGGAACGAGAACACGCCTTCGTTCGGCCGGTCCTGGTCGGGCAGGAATTTTCCGAGCGCGTCGGTGTATTCGATCAACGGCTGGTCGGCCGGTTCGAAACCGTAGAGTTCATAGACCGAGCGGATCGTCGCCATCATCTTCTCGACGGCACGGATGTCTTCGGCGCTGCGGTCGGCAAACCCGCGCGGCAGCCGCGCTTTCGTCTTTTCCGATTTGTCGGCCATGGGATGGGTACTCGGTTTTTCGTGGTGGCAAATTACCGCTTTCCACGGCGGGCGTGTCCTAGCCGATGCCGCTTGGTGCGGCAAGGGTTAGCAGCCCTGTCCGTAGGGTGCCTGGAACAGTTCGATAGTTTCGTAAATGCCGCGCCGCCCCTCATCCGCCTGCCGGCACCTTCTCCCCGTATAGTGACGGGGAGAAGGGAGCAGCTTCAACGCCGGCACCATTGCCCCAGCGTTGGCGATTGGCGAAACCGGCAATGACAGCGTCCTTCTCCCCGTCGCTATACGGGGAGAAGTGCCCGGCAGGGCGATGAGGGGCAGCGCCAAACGGCTGAAGACGTAAACGCCAATTGCTGTGGTTAGGAGTTTGGAAAGGTTTAAGGCCTGGCCGAAACAAACCACACCGAAAAGGAAACAATTCCGCCATCGGTGCGGCATCGTGCCGACACAATCGCAGCTGATAAAGCGCGCGGAAACAAGGGGTTCGGGGCCATGGCCACGGAAAGATATTCAGAGAGCATCGACGCCCGCACGCTGCCGGTTCGGCTGCGGCCGGCCGATGGCCATGCACCGCGAACTGCAAGCCAGATGGCGGGTCCGTTTGAGGTTGCCGCGGACGAGCGCACAAACTCCACGCTGCGCGACGCGCTGATAACCGGCCTGCTGGTAATCTATCCGGCCTTCGCAGCACTGGCGGCCATTGTCGCCGGGCTTTTCCTCACCGGCGCCAGCGGCACCTAACTCATTTCGGCCGCTTGAACGCCCTGCGTTCCTTCTCCACCCTGTCGCGGCACACACACCCCTCCAGATGGTCGTTGACCAGGCCCATGGCCTGCATGAAGGCGTAGACGGTGGTCGGGCCGACAAAGCTCCAGCCGCGCTTCTTCAACTCCTTTGAAATCCTGACCGAGACCGCCGTTGTCGGGTTGGCGCGCAGATGGGCGAGGTCGACGATCTCCGGCCGCTCGGCCGGGCCGGGTTCGAACTTCCAGAACCAGGCGGCCAGCGAGCCGAACTCATCCACCATCTCACGCGCGCGTTTGGCGTTGTTGATGGTGGAGACGATCTTGCCGCGGTGGCGGATGATGCCGGCATTGCCGAGCAGGCGCTCGACATCCTCGTCGGTGAAGGCGGCAACCTTGTCGAACTCGAAATTGGCGAAGGCCTCGCGAAAGTTCTCGCGCTTGCGCAAGATGGTCAGCCAGGACAGGCCGGACTGAAAGCCTTCGAGGCAGATCTTTTCGAACAGCCGGCGATCGTCGACGACCGGCCGGCCCCATTCATGGTCGTGGTAATGCAGATAGTCCGGCAGATTGCCGTGCCAGAAGCAGCGCGCGACACCGTCGGGGCCAACGATCAGGCCGGGTTTTTCATTCTCCATCGCCAAAATTCCGTTCGTTAACAGCGTTCGCGCCGGTTTACTCCGGCTTTACCAGATTCCTGAACCCGCCGGTAACCACACCAAAAGGTTTACTGACAGAACCGCATTTTACGCATTCCGATTCATGTTTCGGTTGCTGCTTGCCGCCAATGTTCGGCGAACCGGGGAGGCTTTCCACCCCGAAAATGTTCGACGATCAAGGTGCGTTCCGATGAAGACAGTGCTGATTTCCCTGTTCGGTGCCGCGGCCATACTTGCCGCCGGCGTCACGTCCTCCAGTGCCGGCGACCGCTATGCCGAGAGGCCGCCGGTGATGGTGAGCCCCGACCTTTCGGCGCCCTGGGTGCTGCAGCTTGGCCGGGCGCCCGGCATCGTGCGGCAGAACCGGCAAGTGGTGCAGCAGCAGCCGCGGCTTCGTTATGCACAACAGGCGCAACCCGATCAGGTGCGCACTGCCGCCGTTCAGGCGCCGGCCAAGCGCATGGTCATGCGCCCGCAGATCAACCCGATCTATTTGCCGCAGGAAGTTGCCTATGACGGCACGCAGAAGCCGGGCACGATCGTCATCGATACGACGCAGAATTTCCTCTATCTGGTCGAGAAGAACGGCAGGGCGCGGCGTTATGGCGTCGGCACCGGCAAGCCGGGCTTCGAATGGTCGGGCACGCACAAGATCACCAACAAGCGCGTCTGGCCGGACTGGCGTCCGCCGGCGGAGATGATTTCGCGAGAGGCGGCCAAGGGGCGCTATCTCCCAACCTATCTGGCCGGCGGCGAGGAGAATCCGCTTGGCGCGCGCGCGCTCTATATCGGCACGACGGAGTATCGCATCCATGGCACCAACCAGCCGTGGACGATCGGCGGCGCGGTTTCTTCGGGCTGCATCCGCATGCGCAATGAGGACGTGGTTGACCTTTACGAAAGAGTCAATGTCGGAACCACCGTGGTGGTGATATAGTTAGTGCGAATCAGCCGGTTAGGCAGCGCTGAGTAGTTTTTAGCGCGTGCTGTTGCACTCAAGTCATAGCGCGCTTTTGGGAGTCTGCTTAGAATTGGCAACGAGTTAACGGGGGACGGGCCGTGTGGGGATGCGGTCAGTCACGAAAGGGCAGCGCGGGAAACCGCGCTGCCCTTTCTGTTTCCGGTGAGGCAAGTTCCGGTGAAGCGGGCCTGCGCCATCAGGCCGCGTAGAGCACTTCGCTTTCGCACTGCCTGCCGCCTTGTTCTTTTGCTATGTCGGCGGCAACGCTTCCAGAGGTTCTTCCATGTCCCTGTCCGACGACAGCCGCTATCTCAAGGGCGGCCCGGTCGCCCAGCGCATCATCGCTGCGGTGCGCGAGGATGCGGCGATCGCCACCGCCGAGGGTTTTCCGCCCAAGCTGGTGTCGATCACCGTCGGTGACACCGCGGCGGTCGGCGTCTATGTGCGCAACCAACGCGCCAAGGCGGAGCTGGCCGGCATCGGTTTCGAGGAAAGGCGGTTTGCCGCCGACATCACCGCCGGCGAACTGGAAGCGGCGATCCATGGCCTCAACGCCGATCCGCGCGTCACCGGCATCATCATCCAGCGGCCGGTGCCGGCACATATCCCGGTCAGGACGCTGCAGGCGGCAGTGCATCCGCTGAAGGATGTCGAGGGCATGCATCCGGCCTCGATCGGCAACATCGTCTACAACCAGCTCGACCTCGCCCCTTGCACAGCGGCGGCTTCGGTCGAACTGCTGAAGGAAACCGGGCTCGACCTCAAGGGGCTCGAGGTCGTGGTCGTCGGCCATTCCGAGATCGTCGGCAAGCCGATCGCCTTCCTTTTGATGAGCGAAGGCGCGACAGTGACGGTGTGCCACCACATGACACGCTCGGTCGCCGCACATGCGCGCCGCGCCGACGCGCTGTTCGTCGCCGTGGGCAAGCCGCGCCTGATCAAGGCCGACATGGTCAAGCCGGGTGCCGCCGTCATCGATATCGGCATCAATGCCGAGATCGGGCCTGACGGGACCAGCCGTATCGTCGGCGATGTCGACACCGAGAGCGTCAGGCACGTCGCGTCGTGGATCACGCCGGTGCCGGGCGGCGTCGGCCCGATCACCGTGGCGATCCTGCTGCGCAATACGATGGTGGCGCTCAGCCGGCAGCGGGCACGCTATCAGGCGACCTATGGCGTGGTGGACAGGCTGGCGGCCGAATAAGAGCGCTACTCCGCCGCGACGAGCTCTGCTTCCGAAACACCCTCCGGCTTCGGGCCGCCATAGGCCCAGTCGAGCAGTTTGATCGTGTGCACCACCGGCAGCTTCGCCGCCGAGGCGATCTGGGTGATGCAGCCTATGTTGCCTGTGGCGACGATTTGCGCACCCGTGGCCTCGATATTTTTCACCTTGCGGTCGCGCAGCTGTGCCGAAATCTCGGACTGCAGGATGTTGTAGGTGCCGGCCGAACCGCAGCACAGATGGCCCTCGCGCGGCTCGCGCACGACGAAGCCGGCTTTCTGCAAAAGCTCCTTCGGCTGGCGGGTGATCTTCTGGCCGTGCTGCATCGAACAGGCCGAGTGATAGGCAACCACCGTGCCCGGCTTGCGCACCGGCTCCGGCAGGTCGAGGCTTGCCAGATATTCGGTGATGTCCTTGGCCAGCGCCGAGACCCGCGCCGCCTTGTCGACATAGGCCGGATCGAGGCGCAGCATGAAGCCATAGTCCTTGATGGTGGTGCCGCAGCCCGACGCGGTGATGACGATGGCATCCAGCCCGCCCTGTTCGATGGCGCGCGTCCAGGCGTCGACATTCTGCCTGGCCGAGGCGAGGGCTGCTTCCTCGCGTCCCATGTGATGCACCAGCGCGCCGCAGCAGCCTTCGCCCTTGGGCACCACGACCTCGACGCCAAGCCGGGTCAGCAATGCAATCGTCGTGTCGTTGATGGCGGGATCGAGCACCGATTGCGCGCAGCCGGTGAGGATGGCGACGCGGCCCTTTTTCGCCCCTTGCCCGGCATGAATGCCGGGAGATGCCATCGGCGAGGCCGCCGGGATCGAAACCGGAGCAAGCCTGAGCATCGCGCCGAGCGGCTTCAGAGCCGGGAGCTTTTCAAACAGGCCGATGAACGGCTTGCCCAGTTTCGCCAGTTTCAGCGCGGCGCGAAAGCGCGTGGGATAAGGCAAGACAAGGGCGAGCATGGCGCGCGTCAGCCGGTCCAGCAGCGGGCGCCTGTAGGTCTCCTCGATATGGGCGCGGGCGTGGTCGACCAGATGCATGTAGTTGACGCCCGACGGGCAGGTGGTCATGCAGGCGAGGCAGGACAGGCAGCGGTCGATATGGGTGACGATCTGCTTGTCGGCCGGCCGGCCGTTCTCCAGCATGTCCTTGATCAGATAAATCCGCCCGCGCGGCGAATCCAGTTCGTTGCCGAGCGTCACATAGGTCGGGCAGGTGGCGGTGCAGAAGCCGCAATGCACGCATTTGCGCAGGATCTTCTCCGATTCCGCGACATCAGGATCGGCAAGCTGGGCGGGGGTGAACGAGGTTTGCATCGGAAGATCAGCTAACGTACTTTTCGATAAATGTCATAACGTCCACCCCTGACGAAGTAACGTTTTCGGCCCCCGCTGACGTTAACTTTTGTGTATTTTGAATCCCCCTTTGTCCTGCGAACACCAAAATAGGAACCTTACTCCCCTTTCCTCTAATTCTTTCTATCAGATCCAACCCAGCAAACGGGTTGTCCACACCATTCTCTATTCTTCCTAGATCAGTGACGATAGCCGGATATGACCTATGCTCTAGCCTTTTCAAGGCGTCTTCCGTGCTCAGCGATATCTCAACGTCGATACCTTTTTCCCGCAGATGCTCGACGATAAACGCATTATTCGAAGGGAAATCATCGACCCAAAGAAGCCGCTTCTTTTGTTCTTCTTGTTCTCGCGGAACTTCGGGACGTTTTACGTCCGACGCGTCACCGATCCTTGCTTCAATGCTTGACAGCCTTTCTTGAATATCAGCAACATCTTTGCCGATTGCGCGAGTTGCGTCTGATACCGATATTTCAAGACTACCAACTTTGATCGTTGTTCCGTCTTTTCTCAATATATCGTTTATTATTGGCCAGAGCTTGTATATCACAATGGCCGCAAGCAACGGCCACGCTAAACTTGCTATTGCCTCCCACATACCCATCCCCTTATGAACCGAGTAGCCAGCTTTGCGGTTTCTTGATCGGCTCGCCGCGCTGCAGCGCCTGGATGCCGAGGATGCAGCGGGCGATGAACCAGACGGCGACCGCGAACATCAGCAGGAAGCCGATCACCAGGAAGATCAGCACCACCGCGATCAGCGCGTAGAGCAGGCCGATCCAGAAGGTGCGGATCAGGAATGTGTAGTGGCTCTCGACGATGCCGCCCGCCTTGCCGCGGTTGATGTAGGCCAGCACGAGGCCGACTATGCCGGTGACGCCGATGACGAGGCTGGCAAGATAGAGGATGTAGATGACCAGCGCGTTGGTCGAGCCCGGCTCCAGCCAGCGATCGGTCTGGCGCGGTGTCGGTGTATTCGGGCCTGGATTGCTCATGGTGCTCTTCCCTCCGTTGTCGGCGTGAGAGTAGCAGAGCCTGAGCCCATGCGCCCGGGATTGAGGATGTGCTTGGGGTCGAATTCGGCCTTGAGCCGCGCCGACAGGGCCGCCAGATGCGGCGCCTGCGGCTCGAACACCGGCACGGCGGCGCGATGCGAAGGGGCGGCGCGCACCAGCGTCGCATGGCCGCCACCATGCTTTCTGATCAACCCGCGCAGCAGGCTCGCCTCGGGATCGCCTTCTTCCATGCGCAGCCAAACCAACCCGCCCTGCCAGTCGTAGAAGGCGCTGACGCCAATCTGCATGCGCAGCGTCAACACCATCTGGTGTGCCTGCGACGGCGCCATGGAGACGCGCCAGACCGGCTTTTCGCTGCCGTCGGCGAACGGTGCGCAATCCCTGATATCGCGCCAGAGTGCATACGAGGCTTCGCCCGCAATCTCCTGCAACGGGCCGGCGTTTTTCAGCAGGGTCTTTAGCGCGGCGATGCGGTAGGCGACCGACGGACCAAAACCCTCGACGCGCAGCAGTGTCGCGGCATCGCTGCCGAGGCCGCCGCCGGCAACCCGGGCGGCGACACGTTCCGGCAGGTGGGCGGCGCTCGACACTTCGGCACTGGAGCCGAGCGCCAGGGCCATGGCGGCGGCTGCAGCATCATCGAGCAGGCCGCGGATGGCGAGCGTGACTTCGGTCTCCGCTGCCGGCAGCACCTTGAAAGTGACGTCGGTGAACACGGCCAGCGTGCCCCAGCTGTTGGCCATCAGTTTCGACAAATCGTAGCCGGTGACGTTCTTGACGACGCGGCCGCCGGACTTGAAGTCCTCGCCGCGGCCGGAGACGGCATTGATGCCAAGGATATGGTCCCGCGCGGCTCCCGCCTTCAGCCGGCGCGGGCCGGACAGGTTGGTGGCCAGGGCGCCGCCGATGGTGCCTTTTCCCTTGATACCGCCGAGCAGCGGGCCGTAATCCATCGGCTCGAAGGCGAGTTGCTGGCCGTTCTGCGCCAGCAGGCTTTCGATCTCGGCCAATGGCGTGCCGGCTTTTGCCGACAGCACCAGTTCGGCGGGTTCGTAAAGCGTGACGCCGGTGAGCTTCGACAGGTCGAGCGCGTGTTCGCTCTGCTGCGGGCGGCCGATGCCGCGCTTGGAGCCGTGGCCGAGGATTTCAAGCGGCGATTCTTCCGCCGCCGCCCAGGCGACGGTGGAGAGGACCTCGGCTGAGGTTGTGGGGGTGAAGGTGGTCATGGGGCGGACGCGCCATTTGCAAATGCGGAAACGCAGCGTTCCTCCGCGCCCCCCTCTGTCCTGCCGGACATCTCCCCCTCGAGGGGGGAGATTGGCAGCTTCAGCGCCTCGCCTTTCTGGCAGCGCTGGAGATTGGCGAAAGCCGAGGCAACATCCGATCTCCCCCCTTGAGGGGGAGATGTCCGGCAGGACAGAGGGGGGTGTTCAAGCGCCAACATCTCTGCTCAAAACCTCGAAGCGACGTACTGTTCCTGCGCTTTCATCGTAGCGCGCCTTCGCCGATGGCACGCAGAACCCAAAGTTTGTCCGCCTCCGACACCTTTAATTGGCCCAATCTAGTTCGACCCGACGCCGAGATTCTGAGCACGTTTCTCCCAGGAAACTCACGCTTCAACGTCAGCAAGCCGAGGTGCACCAAGGATTGCAGGTCAGGCGTATATGGCGGACAGCGAGAGCTTCCGACCACCATCCCCACTTCACTGTAACGCTCCGTCAATACCCACAGCAAAGCACCCATGCGGCGCAAAGACGGTGGAGAGACAATCGGCTTTGGATCAGGTCCGTATCTCCAATTGCCAGCCAGCCGCGTATCGGCAAGGCGATCACTAATGATCTTGGACAATGGGAAAGCTGGCGCGGCTGGCTTCTTTGTCATCCCCATCAAAACCTCGGAATGTCAGGAAACGCCACTTGCCCCCGGTGCACATGCATCCGTCCAAGTTCGGCGCAACGACGCAATTGCGGGAAGACCTTGCCCGGGTTGAGCAGATGGTTGGGGTCGAAGGCGCATTTGACGCGCATTTGTTGGTCGAGGTCGATCTGGTTGAACATTTCCGGCATCAGGTCGCGCTTTTCGACGCCGACGCCGTGCTCGCCAGTCAGTACGCCGCCAACCTTGACGCAGAGCCGCAGAATGTCCGCGCCGAAACTTTCCGCCTTGTCGAGTTCGCCGGGCACGTTGGCATCGTAGAGGATCAGCGGGTGCAGATTGCCGTCGCCGGCGTGGAAGACATTGGCGACGCCGAGCCCGTATTTTTCCGAGAGTTCGCGCATGCCGGCGAGCACGCGCGGCAGTTCCTTGCGCGGGATGGTGCCGTCCATACAGTAATAGTCGGGCGATATGCGGCCGACCGCCGGGAAAGCCGCCTTGCGGCCAGCCCAGAAGCTCAGCCGCTCCTGTTCCGACTGCGAGATGCGGCAGGTGGTCGAGCCGTTGCGATAGGCGATCGCCTCGACGAGGCCGATCAGGTGGTCGACCTCGACGCCCGGTCCATCCAGCTCGACGATCAGCAGCGCCTCGACATCGAGGGGATAGCCGGCATGGACGAAATCCTCGGCGGCGTGGATCGCCGGCCGGTCCATCATCTCCATGCCGCCTGGAATGATGCCGGCGCCGATGATGTCGGCGACGCACTGGCCGCCCTGCTCGCTGGTGGGAAAGCCGATCAGCAGCGCGCGGGCCGTCTCCGGCTTCTTCAGGATGCGCACGGTGACTTCGGTGACGACGCCGAGCAGGCCTTCAGAGCCGGTCATGACACCGAGCAGGTCGTAGCCTTCCGAGTCCAGATGACTACCGCCGAGGCGGATCACCTCACCGTTCATCAGCACCATCTCAATGCCGAGCACATTGTTGGCGGTGAGGCCGTATTTCAGGCAGTGCACGCCGCCGGAGTTTTCCGCGACGTTGCCGCCGATCGAGCAGGCGATCTGGGAGGATGGATCGGGGGCGTAGTAAAAGCCCTCCTGCTCGACGGCGGTGGTGATGCCGAGATTGGTGACGCCCGGCTGGGCGACGACGATGCGGTTGGGAAAATCGATCGCGAGGATGCGGTTGAAGCGGCTCATGACGATGAGCACGGCGTCTTCAAGCGGCAGCGCGCCGCCGGACAAAGAGGTGCCGGAGCCGCGTGGCACGACGCGGATGTTGCGGTCGTTACAATATTTCAGCACGCGTGAGACCTGCGCCACGGTTTGCGGCAGCACCACGACCAGCGGCAATTGCCGATAGGCGGTGAGGCCGTCGCTCTCGAAGGCGCGCATTTCATTGGTCGCGTCGACGACGCCTTCGCCCGGCACGATGATGCGCATATCGGCGACGATCTCGTCGCGCCGGCGCGTCGTGGCATCGTCTGGCTTGGGCATGGCAAGGCCGGACATCAACAGCCTCCTTCGCTCGACTGGTAAAAATCCTTTACCAGCGAGAGACGTCTGTTGCAAACCCTGCTTTGGTCAAAAGTCGCGAACCGGAGCCCAGGCGGCCTTCCGCAGCGGCAATCTGCCGCGAACACCGTGCGGCCAAGGTTCTCTTTAGAGGCTTTACTCGCCCGGCTGCTTGCCGGGCTCGGAGTGCATGCGGCGGACGCGGCGCACGGCCCACCAGACGAGCAACAGGGCGAGCGGCACCGAGGCGGCGGTGACGACTTCCGGCGCAAAGGCATGGCCGAAGATCGAGGCGCCCTTGGCGACATAGCTGATCAGGCCGACGACATAGTAGGAGACGGCAGCCACCGAAAGGCCTTCCACGGTCTGCTGCAGGCGCAATTGCAGGCGGGCGCGGTTGTTCATCGAGGCCAGCAGGTCGCGGTTCTGCTTCTCGACCTCGACATCGACCCAAGTGCGCAGCAGCGTGGTGGCGCGGGTGAGCTTGCGCGACAGATTGGCCTGGCGCTCCTCTACCGAACGGCAGGTGCGCATGGCCGGCGCGACGCGGCGCTGCAGGAAGCCGCCCCAGGTGTCGTAGCCGGGCACGGCCTCTTCCTCGAGCGCTTCCAGCCGCTCGACGACGATGCCGTCATAGGCGCGGCTGGCGCCGAAACGGTAGAGACTGGAGGCGGCGTCGGCCTCCAGTTCCGCGGCAAGCTCGGTCAGGTCGGCCAGCAAAGTCTGGCTGTCACGGGTCTCGGCGACCTTCATTTCCAGCGTCGTCTGGGCAAGCCTGTCCTCGATGCGGCGGGCGCGCCCGGACAGGGTCAGCGCCAGCGGCAGGCCAAGCATGGCCAGCGTGCGGTAGGTTTCGATGTCGATCAGCCGCTGCGACAGCGCGCCGGTACGCGCCGGCGTCAGGCCGCGATCGAGCACCAGCATGCGGGTCAGGCCGTCGCCGTCCTGGCGAAAATCGGTGACGATTGCGGCATTGCCGCGCTCGACCAGCGAATAGCACAGGCTGGTCGGGTCGAAGCCGGCGATGAGCTTTTCGCTCGCCTGCGTCCATCGGCGGATTTCGAGCCGGATGCCGGAGATCACCGTTCCCGGCGGCGAAAACCCGTTGCCGAAAGGCGAGTCCTCCGGCGTCCTGCCGCTTTCCGACAGCGGGCCTTCCCACAGATAGGTCGAGAATTCGGTGTGCCGCTCCCAGCGCAGCGAACCCTTGCCCCATTTCATGGCGTGGTGGCGAGCCTGACGGTCGGGCGCGGCAATGCCGAGACGTCGCGACAGTTCGGAAAGCACAGCCTGGTCGACGCCGGAGCCGCCTTCGGTCATGAAGGCGAGTTGCACCAGCACGCGCGGCTTTTCGATCAGCGGGTGCGGCCGGGCATGCACTTCGCCAAGCGCACCGGGTCGCCCCTCATGCGCCGGAAAACCCATCACGCTGCCCTTGGTGCGCGGCTGGAATTCGAGATTGGACGGGTCGTCTGACACGGCTGGTCCCCCGGGCTCTTTGAACCCTTCGTGCAATGGCGTCCCTCTAGAGGCAATCGCCGGAGGACGCAAACTGCAAGTTTAGCCGAACACGATATAGGGCGGCGGCGACGAAGCCGACCAGATCGGACAAATTGGATAAATAATTTGACCAGTTGGCCGCGCTGGCTTTATCCTGCGCGGCACCAATTCAAATTCCGGGCGCCACGTTTTGAGCGATATTTTCTCCAGGATCGAGCATTCCCGCACTGCCGACGAGGTGGTGCAGCAGATCGAGAGCCTGATCCTCGAAGGCGTCTTGCGCACCGGCGACCGGTTGCCCGGCGAGCGTGAACTGGCGCGCCAGTTCGAGGTGTCGCGGCCGATCCTGCGCGACGCGCTGAAGGCGCTGGAAGGGCGCGGCCTTTTGACGACACGGCCCGGCGGCGGCACTCATGTCGCCGACGTCATCGGCCAGCTGTTCACCAAGCCGGTGACGGACCTGATCTCGATGCATCGCAAGGCGGTAACCGACTATCTGGAATACCGCCGCGAGATCGAGGCGATAGCGTCCGAATATGCGGCGCGGCGCGCCACAGCGGACGATTTGGCGCTGCTCGACCGCATCATGGCGCGCATGGACGCGGCGCACCGCACCGGCGACTTCGACGATGAGGCGGAGATCGACGTCGAGTTTCATCACGCCATCTGCGAATGCGCGCACAACATCATCCTGCTGCATACGCTGCGCTCCTGCTATCGGCTGTTGTCGGAAGGCGTGTTCCAGAACCGGCTTCTGGTGTTCACCGTGCCCGGCGCGCGCGACGCGCTGCTTGCGCAACACCGGGCGATCCACGCCGCGATCAAGGCCGGCGATCCGGCCGCCGCCCGGCAAGCGGCGATGGACCACATCTCCTATGTCGAGCGCTCGATGCTCGAGGCCGAGCGCAGCGGCGACTGGCAGCGCGTATCACGGTTGAGGCTGAGGCAGCGTTCCGAAGCCGGCGACGGCGCATAGGCAATGAATTAGCGAACCCGCGGGAAAGATCATGAGCGACATCCTTACCATCGCCGACCTCAAGGACCTCGCGCGCCGGCGCGTGCCGAAGATGTTCTTCGACTATGCCGATTCAGGCGCTTGGACCGAGAGCACCTACCGGGCCAACGAGGAAGACTTCCAGAAGATCAAGTTCCGCCAGCGCGTGCTGGTCGATATGAGCAACCGCTCGCTGGAAACGACCATGATCGGCCAGAAGGTGTCGATGCCGGTAGCGCTGGCGCCGACGGGCCTGACCGGCATGCAGCACGCCGACGGCGAGATGCTGGCGGCGCAGGCGGCCGAGGAATTCGGCGTGCCGTTCACCCTGTCGACGATGAGCATCTGTTCGATCGAGGATGTCGCCTCGGTGACGAAGAAGCCATTCTGGTTCCAGCTCTATGTGCTGCGCGACAAGGATTTCGTGCTCGACCTGATCGACAGGGCGAAGGCGGCAAAGTGCTCGGCGCTGGTGCTGACGCTCGACCTGCAGATCCTCGGCCAACGGCATAAGGATGTCCGCAACGGGCTTTCGGCGCCCCCCAAGATGACGCTGGCCAACATCATCGACCTGGCCAGCAAGCCGCGCTGGTGCCTGGGTATAGCCGGCACCAAGCGCCGCACCTTCCGCAACATCGTCGGCCACGCCAAAGGTGTCGGCGATGTCTCTTCGCTGTCGTCCTGGACGACAGAGCAGTTCGATCCGCAACTGTCGTGGAAAGATGTTGCCTGGATCAAGGAACGCTGGGGCGGCAAGCTGATCCTGAAGGGCATTCTCGACAAGGAAGACGCGCTGATGGCGGCCAAGACCGGCGCCGACGCGATCATCGTTTCCAACCATGGCGGGCGCCAGCTCGACGGCGCATCGTCGTCGATCGGCGTGCTGGAAGAGATCGCCGATGCGGTGGGCGACACGATCGAGGTGCATATGGATGGCGGCATCCGCTCAGGCCAGGATGTGCTGAAGGCGCTGTGCCTCGGCGCCAAGGGCACCTATATCGGCCGGCCTTTCCTTTACGGCCTTGGCGCGCTCGGCAAGGAAGGAGTTACCAAAGCCTTGGAAATCATCCGCAAGGAGATGGACATCACGCTGGCGCTGTGCGGAAAACGTCTGGTGACCGACATGGGCAAGGATCAGCTTCGCCGCTAGATCCGGTGACGGTCCGGCCACGGAGACGACGCAGGCATTGACGGAGCCCGGCATCCATTTTCTCGACGCGCGCGGACCGGAAGGCGTGCGGCTTTACGCGATCGGTGATGTGCACGGCCGGCTTGACCTGCTGGCCGCCCTGCACAGGCGCATCGAGAGCGAGATCGAACGGGACCAGCCGGCAGACTGGCGCGTCATCCACCTCGGCGACTATGTCGACCGCGGGCCTGATACCAAGGGGGTCATCGATTTCCTGATCGACGCGCAGAAACGCGATCCGCGCCATCTGATGCTGGCCGGCAACCACGACCTCGGTTTTCTCGATTTCCTGGGAAGCCCGGATCCAGACGGGCTTTTCATGCGCTATGGCGGCGTCCAAACGGCATTGTCCTATGGTGTGTCAATGACCGCCGACGCCAGTTGGTTCGGTAAGGCGGAGACAGTGACGCGAGGACACGCGGCGCTGGTCGAGGCGGTACCGCACAGCCATGTCGACTTCCTGCGCTCGCTGCCGTTTTCCCTGGTTTTCGGAGATTTCTTCTTTTGCCATGCCGGCATCAGGCCGGGCATCCCGCTAGAGCAGCAGAACCCGCAGGACCTGATCTGGATCCGCGATGTCTTCCACAACCATGCCGGCCTCTATCCGAAGATCGTGGTGCATGGCCACACGTTTGTGCCGGAGGCCGAAGTGACGGCCAACCGCGTCAATGTCGACACGCTCGCCTGGCAGTCGGGAAACCTCACCGCGCTCGTCGTTGACGACGCCGAGAAGCGTATCCTGACGGTGACGGGTGAAGGGTCTAGTGGAGGGCGGCGGTGACGCCGTAGCCGTCGACGGCCTGATGGTTGTTGGCAGCGTCGGCGGAATAGATGCCGAGGCCGCACAGCACGATGGCGGACAGCATGACAAAGGACAGAAGCGCTGCTTTCACGGAGGTCATCTCTTGTTGAGCTTTCTGCATCTGTGCACGAGGCGGTTACCAATGGGTTGAAACGGAGAATTCGTCTCAAAGTTTCGAAGATTTCAGGCTTGTAGGCAGATTCTGTATCGGCGGTGTGTCGCGCGGGTCACATAAAAGGTTCATCGCGGTTGCATTGCCGATGCAAAGCGCGTGCCTTCTAGGGCAGCGGGCGAGCACAATCCAAGGATGAAATGCGTTTTCCCCGGCGGATTTACCGCCGCGTGCCAAAAATGCCACGCAACCCCGAAAGTCGGGATTTGTTCGGGGGGCGAGCCGTCAGATCGTTGCTACCCAGGCGCGAGCGATGGCGAGGCCGGCGGCATCGGCATCCGGTCCATTGCGGGCGATTTCGCCATCAAGCCGATCGTTCCAGTCGGGGTGGCGCTCGGCAATGAGCGGTGCGAAGGACGTGCTCCAGTCCTGCACCATCGGGCTGTCTGCCTCGAAATGGAACTGGAAGCCGTAGATGGCGCGGCCGATGCGGAACGCCTGGTTCTCGGCGACAGCGCTGCCGGCCAGCCGTACCGCATTTTCGGGCAGCGCAAAGGTGTCGTCGTGCCATTCGAAAATGGGGAAGTTTTCAGGCAGCGTAGCGAGCACTGGATCGGTCTTTGCCGCCGGCGTCAACGAAACCTGGTGCCAGCCGAATTCGGTGGCGCCGCCGATCTGGTTCTGACCGCCAAAGGCGCGGGCCAGCAGCTGGCTGCCGAGGCAGATGCCGAGCACCGAGCGATCGTTGCCGGCGAAATCGCGCGTCAGGTCGAGCAGTTCAGGAAAATACGGGCACAGTTCATCGTCCAGTGCGTTCTGGGCGCCGCCGAGCATCACCATGGCGTCATGCGCGGCGCTGTCTTGCGGTAGTGTGTCGCCTTTATAGGGACGGCGCAGATCGATGTCGGCGCCCGCCTCGACCAGTGCCGCACCAATCTGGCCAAGGCCCTCATTGTCGAAGTTCTGGACGACCAACACCCGCATCGAAAACCTGCTGACATGAAAATGATGCAGCGAGCGATATCATGACGCCAGCCTTGCAGCCAAGATGCGCATTCCAGGAGAAAGCTATGCCACTGCAGAACCGGGTCGATCCGTTCGGCGCCATCCACGCTGTATCGGAGCGCGGGCTGTTCACCGGCAATCGCGGCATCATCCACGATCCTGAAACCAAGACGCTGTTGAAGAAGCGCTGGGCCTTGCCAGCCTGGATCATTTGCGTCTGCAAGTTCCGCAATGTGCGGCGCGTGCCGATGGGCCGCAACCGACCGGGTGGCAAACCCGGCTGGACCGAACTGTTTTTCCTCGACGAGGTCACGGCGCTCGCCGCCGGGCATCGGCCCTGCTTCTTTTGCCAGCGCGAGCGGGCCAAGGATTTCGTCGGCCGCTTCGGCCAAGCTTTCGGCATCGCCGAACCGCGCGCGCCGCAGGTCGACAAGCGGTTGCACAAGGAGCGGCTGGCGTCGGGTGGCCGGCCGCCGATCGTGGCCGCGGACGAGTTGGCCGGACTGCCGGACGGGACGATGGTCGCCGACGGCGGCAGCGTCTATGCCTTGCGCAACGGCAAGGCCCTGCGCTGGTCGTTTGAAGGCTATGGCGATCCGGCAGGGTTCGATGGCCTTGCCGGCCGTCCGCTCCGCGTGCTTACGCCAGCGACCACCTTGTCCGTGCTCGGCCAAGGCTACCAACCCGTATGGTCCTCGACAGCCAAGGCTTGACGCCAGCGCCCGGCTCGACCATTCGTCGGCAATGCGCGCCAATTACAAGATGCAGCGACTGTTCGTGCCGGACGCTCTCGGGCCAGACATCGAGTTCGATGCCGACCAACAGCAGAGCCACTATCTCATGCATGTGCTGCGGCTCGGCGAAGGCGCTGAAATCCTGGTGTTCAACGGCCGCGACGGCGAGTGGTCGGCAGCCATCGCCGCGAAATCGAAGAAAGCGGTGCGGCTGAAGCTGCTGACGCTGCAACGGCCGCAGCCGCCGCTGCCGGATCTCGTCTATTGCTTTGCGCCGCTGAAGCAGGGGCGCCTCGACTATCTGATGCAGAAGGCGGTCGAAATGGGCGCCGGCATCCTGCAACCAGTCATCACCCAGCACACGCAAGTGGCAAAACCCGGCATCGATCGCCTGCGCGCCAATGTCGTCGAGGCGGCCGAGCAATGCGGCATACTGGCGGTGCCGGAAGTGCGCGAAGCGGAAAAATTTGAACGCCTACTCGGCAACTGGGACAAAGAGCGGCGACTGATCTTCTGCGACGAGGATGCCTCGACCAACAATCCCCTGCCCGCGCTGCAGGAATTAAGGGAACGGAAGTTCGGACTGCTGGTCGGGCCGGAAGGCGGCTTTTCCGACGACGAGCGCAGGACGCTGCGGGCGCTGCCCTTCGTCACCGCCATTCCGCTCGGGCCGCGCATCCTGCGCGCCGACACGGCGGCGGTGGCGGCACTGGCGGTGATGCAGGCGACAGTTGGAGACTGGTGATCAATTCCTCTTGACCCGTGGCTCAGGATTTTTCGCTTGATCGGCTGCTGACATTTCGTCCATTTAGCGCCGGCGGTTGTTCCGCCGCTTTCGGAGGGGCCTTTCATGGCGCGCGATACAACCGATTTCCGGCCCATCGAAGGCATCGACGAGCTCGTCGAGCATCTGGCCGAAGGCAACAAACCGCGCGACAAATGGCGCATCGGCACCGAGCACGAGAAGTTTCCGTTCTATGTCGATGGCAATGCGCCGGTGCCCTATGGCGGCGAGCGCGGCATACGCGCCATTCTCGAAGGCATGCAGCAAAAGCTCGGCTGGGATCCGATCATCGATGACGGCCGCATCATCGGCCTGGTCGAGCCGACCGGCCAGGGCGCGATCTCGCTGGAGCCGGGCGGCCAGTTCGAACTGTCCGGCGCGCCGCTGGAAACGATCCACCAGACCTGCCGCGAGGGCAATGCGCATCTTTCGCAAGTGCGCGAGATCGCCGAGCCGATGGGCATCCGGTTTCTCGGCCTCGGCGGCAGCCCGAAATGGTCGCTGGCAGAGACGCCGAAAATGCCGAAGTCGCGCTACGAGATCATGACGCGCTACATGCCCAAGGTCGGGTCGAAGGGCCTCGACATGATGTATCGCACCTGCACCATCCAGGTGAATCTCGACTTCGAGAGCGAAGCCGACATGCGCCGCAAGATGCAGGTGTCACTGAAGCTGCAGCCGCTGTCGACGGCGCTGTTTGCCAATTCGCCCTTTACCGAGGGCCAGCCCAATGGGCTGCAGAGCTGGCGCGGCGACATCTGGCGCGACACCGACAACCAACGCTCGGGCCTGCTCGAATTCTGCTTCTCGCCTGAGTTCGGTTTCGCCGACTATGTCGAATGGGCGCTCGACGTGCCGATGTATTTCGTCATTCGCGACGGCCACTATCACGACATGACGCACGTCACCTTCCGCCAGTTCATGGCGGGCGCCGCCCGAAACGAGATTCCGGACGGGCTGCCGACGATGGGCGACTGGGCGAACCACCTGTCGACATTGTTCCCCGACGTGCGGCTGAAGCGTTTCCTGGAAATGCGCGGCGCCGATGGCGGGCCGTGGCGGCGCATCTGCGCGCTGCCGGCCTTCTGGGTCGGGTTGCTCTATGATGAGGCAGCGCTCGACGCCGCCGAGGCATTGACCGCGAGCTGGACCTACGAGGAAGTACTGGCGATGCGCAACACTGTTCCGGAACTGGGCATTTCGGCGCCATTCCGCAACACGACGCTGCGCGATATCGCCCGCGACGTGCTCACCATCTCGCGCATGGGGCTGAAGAACCGCGGCCGCAAGAACCGCGAAGGCTATGACGAGACCTCGTTCCTCAACACGCTCGACGAAGTTGTCGCCCGCGGCACCACCAGCGCCGAAGAGATGCTCTCGGCCTACCACACGCGCTGGGGCGGCTCGATCGAGCCGGCGTTCATGGAGTATGCCTATTAACCGGTCCGATCGACAGTCCGGCAAAAGCCGCTTCAATCGCTGATGGAAACGAACTAGGTTTCTCCCAAGAGGATTTCCCGGAGGAGAAGCCGATGCCTACCTTGTTCGACATGCTGGCCCAGGCGCAGAACGGCAACGGCATGCAGGCGCTTGCCCAGCAATACGGGCTTTCGATGCAGCAGACGCAAGCTGCGGTCGCAGCACTGCTGCCGGCCTTTTCGCAAGGGCTGCAGCGCAACACCGCAGACCCCTACGGACTTGGCGCCTTCATGACGGCGATGGCGAGCGGCCAGCACGCCAAATATTTCGAGGACGCAACACGAGCCTTCTCGCCGCAAGGCATCGACGAAGGCAATGGCATTCTGGGGCATTTGTTCGGTTCGAAGGATCTCTCGCGCGCCGTTGCCAGCCAGGCTGCGCAAGCGAGCGGCGTCAGCCAGCAGATTCTGCAGCAGATGCTGCCGGCCATGGCCTCGATGATGATGGGCGGGCTGTTCAAGCAGACCACAAACCAGATGCAGGCGGCAGGCGGCTTCGGCGGTGGCGGCAATCCGCTCGGCGAGATCATCGAGCAAATGATGCGCCAGGCGGGCGGCGGCGCGCCGGCACCACAGCCCCTGAGCCCGATGGACAATCCGCTCGGCAAAGTGCTGCAGGATATGTTCGGTGGCGCAGCACAACAGCCGCAAAGCCAGCCGCAGCCGGCACCCAATCCCTATGGCGACAATCCGCTCGGCAAGGTGCTGCAGGACATGTTCGGCGGCGGCGCACAACAGCCGCAGGGCCGGCCGCAGCAGACGCAAAGTCCCTATGGCGACAACCCGCTCGGCAAGGTGCTGCAGGACATGTTCGGCGGCGCCCTGCCCGGCGGACAGCCGGCGCCGCAGCCTCAGGCGCCGCAGCCACGCCAGGCGCCGCAATCGCAGACCAATCCGAGCGGCCGGCCAAAGAACCCGTTCGACGATCTGTTCGGCAAGATGTTCGAGACCGGCGCCCAGCAGCGCGACGACTACCAGAAGGGCATGGAATCGATCTTCGACCAGTTCAAGAAGGGTATGGACCGCCGGTAGCGCCCGGCGCCCCAAAAAGAAAAGCCCGGTCCTTGAGAGGACCGGGCAGTGTGCAGGCGAGCCGGCGGGGAACCGGCAGGGAGTGGGGAGCCTGCGATATCTCTAGGTCGCGTCACGCCTCAAAAAGGTTCAACGCAAACCGAAACGGCACCCATCCAACGCGATCAGGCAACCTTGCGGGCAAAGTCTTCGATCGTCTCGGCGCGATCGCTGGCGATCGAGCGCAACTTGGCTGTCGGATCGCGGCCGAATGGCACAGCGATGGCGACGTGCAGGTCGGCGCGCGTCAGACCGATATCGGCGAGTTCGGCGTCCGACATCTCGCCAAGGCGATAGAAGGCGCGGCGATTTTTCCAGGCGCGATAGACATTGGCGACGGCATTGGCCACGCGCGTCGCAACGGCCGGACGCGAGGTGATGCGCGAGGTCTCGGTGGCGAAATCAAACGTGGTCATGTCGGTCTCCTTCAGACTCGAACGGACAAAACCCGACGATCGGCGCTGGCGACAGCGACCGTTCCGGCTTCGATTCACATGCCTTCATGTGGACAATGCCAATTTGCCATCAGCCGATTGATTAATCCAACGAATGTTTCTAATCTTTAGCATCAACGCTAGTGATGGATCATGTCGATGAAAGCACCGCTCGATCTCGATCAGTTGCAGACCTTCATCTCGATTGCCGACACCGGCAGCTTCACCCGCGCCGCCGAAGAGGTGCACCGGACCCAGTCGGCGGTGTCCATGCAGATGCGCCGGCTGGAGGAGCGAATCGGCAAGCCGCTGTTCGAGAAGGATGGGCGCACCAACAGGCTGACCGAGGAAGGCGACAAGCTGCTTTCCTATGCAAGGCGGCTGCTCTACCTCAACCGCGAAACGCTGGCTGCCTTTGACGACCGGCGGCTCGAAGGCACGATCCGCATCGGCACGCCGGACGACTATGCCGACCGCTTCCTGCCCGAAATCATGGCGCGGTTCGCGCGCTCCAACCCGCGTGTCGAACTGACCGTCATCTGCGAGCCGACGCCGGGGCTGGTCGAGCACATCAAGCGCGGTAACCTCGATCTGGCGCTGGTGACGCACAATGATGCGCGCGGCCAGTCGGAAGTGGTGCGGCGCGAGCCGCTGCTGTGGGTCACCTCGGCCAATCACGCGACGCATGAGCAGGAAACCCTGCCAATGGCCTTTGGCCGGCCGAACTGCATCTGGCGCCGCGCCGCCGTTGATGTGCTCGACCGGCAGAACCGCGACTATCGCATCCTGTTCACCAGCTTCTCTGCAACCGTCATCACCGCCGCCGTGCTGTCCGGCCTGGCGATCTCGGTGCTGCCGGAATGCGCGCTCAGGCCCGGTATGCGGGTGCTGGGCGAAGCCGACGGCTTCGGCGCCCTGCCCGATTGCCGCATCGGCATCATGCGCGGCCAGACCTCACGGCCGGAGATCGTCGACGCGCTGGCCCGCCATATCTCCGAAAGCCTCGACAACATTTCCGTGCCGCTCGGCGAAGAAACCGGAACTTTCGACTTCGCCGCGCTCGCCTTCTCCAAGATGAAGCGGACCAAGCCGAACCAGATCCTGCCGGGCTGGTAGGACAGATCGCATATGTTGGTTTAGGCGCGAGCGGCCGCCTGTTCGCCGACATCGGCGGCGGACGACAGGCCCGGAAGGCCCAGCAATTGGGCCGGCTCCAGCGGTGGCGACAGAAGATAACCCTGCAACTGCTGACAGCCCATGCCGACGAGCTGAGCCATCTGCCCCTCGGTCTCGACACCTTCGGCGGTGACAGCGACATTGAGGGCGCTGGCGAGATCTATCAGCGCCTTGACGATCGGCGCCGAATTGCCGTCGCCGTCAACAAGGCGGACAAATGAGCGGTCGATCTTGAGCTTGTCGATGGCGTAGCGGCGCAGATAGCTCAGCGACGAATAGCCGGTGCCGAAGTCATCGAGCACGATGCCGATGCCCGACTGGCGCAAGGCAGCCAGAACCGTTCTCACCGTATCGTTGTTTTCCAAAAGCACGTTTTCGGTGATTTCAAGCTGCAGCCGCCTCGGCGCCAGCCCGGTCTCGGCAAGGATCGACGCAACCTGGTCGGCGAAACCGGCGTCGCGCAATTGCAGCGGCGATACATTGACGGCCACCCAAGGCAATTCGGTGCCAATGGCAAAGCGGCAAGCTTCAAGCAGCACCCATTCGCCAAGTTGGCCGATCATGCCACGTTCTTCGGCGATGGCGATGAATTGTGCCGGCGGCAATGCGCCGTGGACCTCGTGCGCCCAGCGGATCAGTGCTTCGGCGCCAAGCATCGTCTTGCCGTCCGCCGCGAAGATCGGCTGATAGGCCAGCTTGATGCCGGTTCCGCCGTTCAAGGCCTTGCGAAGCTCGCTCTCGACCTTGCGCTTGCGCAGCAGCAGGTCATCCATATCGCCGGCGAAGACCTGATAACGGCCGCGGCCGGTCTTCTTGGCTTCGTAGAGCGCGATGTCGGCCTTGCGCAGCAGATCGTCGGCGTTGGCATCGGAGCCTGTCGACAAGGCAATGCCAATGCTGGCGCTGACAAAGACCTGGTCGTCGATCAGCTTGAAAGGCTCCTGCAGTGTTTGCAGGATCCTGTCAGCAATATCCTCGGTGGCTCTGATATCGCGGATATCGATCACGATCAGGGCGAATTCATCACCGCCGAGCCGCGCCACCGTATCGACTTCACGAATGGTCTGCTGCAGCCGGCGCGCGGTCTGGCGCACAAGTTCGTCGCCGGCCGGATGACCGAGCGTATCGTTGACGTGCTTGAAGCGGTCGATGTCGAGGTAAAGCAGCGCCACCCTGGCCGTGTCGTGACTGGCGGTGAGCAAAGCGCGCCGCAGCCGGTCCTCGAACAGCGCCCGGTTGGGAAGACCCGTCAGCGTGTCGTGGAAAGCGAGATATTGCGCCTGGTCCTGGCTGGCTTGCAGCGCCGACGAAGCCCGACGCAGGCGCCGCAACAGGAATGCCAGGACGCTGGCGGCAAGCAGCAGACCGCCGATCAGGGCCGGGCCGGCCTTGCGCACCAGGGTCAGGCCGGGACGCTCCTGATCCCAGCCGATATAGCCCAGGATGATGCCGCGCGAATCGACCAGCGGAATAGCGGCCGAGCCTGTCGGCTGCGACAATGGCAGCAGGTGCGCGCCGGCCAGCAGATACTTTTCGGCGATCTTGCCGATAACGACGTCATTGATGAACTCCACGGAGACATGGAGATACTCGGTGCCCGGCGCCTGGGTGACGCGGTCTGAACTCGGCACCAGCGGCATGACGCTGAGGATGGCAGGCTTGCCGCCAAGCGATACCAGATCTTCGGCGACCATCTTGGCCTGACCGCCGGTCTGGTTTTCATTTGCTGGCTGACGCATCAGCAGGCGCAGCTTTTCGACGCTGGGCAGGATGGCCGGTTCGTCCTCGCCATAGCTGGCCGGCGCCACCACCTGTCCTTCACGCATCGCATGAATCGGGCGGTTGGCGGCATCCAGCACGTAGACCCGGTTGTGGCCGTAGTAGGAATACATCCAGACGCTGATGTTCTCGACCATCCAGTCCGCGTTGCCGGCCTTAGCGTTGATGACGGCATCGTCCCAGACGGCGATACTTTCCTGCTCGCGCTCTACCGCGGCGATCTGATCCTGAAGGCCATTGGCGAAGAATATCTTCTGCCGTTCGAGGGAGACGTGGTCCGCCTGCATGGTGGCGTACAGGCCGAAGCCGACGACCATGGCCAGCGCGAAAACGGCAAGCGCCAGCACCGTCAGGGTGACCTGGAATGTCAATGGACTGCGGTTTGCGCGTGTGCTCATGCGTCTTTGGCTAGCTCCCATGCCGCAGAGTCAATCAAATCTGGCTTAAGATCGCGTTATGAAATCGGCGATGGGCTTCAGCCGCCTTGACGCGGGCGCACAACCGTCCACCAATCGCTCCATGAGCGAAGCAACTTCCGAATCACGCACCAACGCCGCCGAATACACGGTGAGCGAGATTTCCGGCGCGCTGAAGCGCACCGTCGAGGATGTGTTCGGCAATGTGCGGGTGCGCGGCGAGATTTCAGGCTATCGCGGACCGCACTCCTCCGGTCATGCCTATTTCGCGCTGAAGGACGACCGGGCGCGGCTCGATGCCGTGGTCTGGAAAGGCACGATGAGCCGGCTGAAATTCCGCCCCGAGGAAGGGATGGAGGTGATCGCCACCGGCAAGCTCACCACCTATCCCGGAAAGTCCAACTACCAGATCGTCATCGACAATCTCGAGCCCGCCGGCGCCGGGGCGCTGATGGCGCTTTTGGAAGAACGCAAGCGGCGGCTGCAGGCCGAAGGCCTGTTCGATACCGGCCGCAAGCAGCTGTTGCCCTACATGCCGCGCGTCATCGGCGTCGTCACCTCGCCGACAGGGTCGGTCATTCGCGACATCATCCACCGCATCAAGGACCGCTTTCCGCTGCATGTGCTGGTCTGGCCGGTGCGGGTGCAAGGCGAGACGGCCGGCGCGGAAGTCACTGCCGCCGTCAACGGCTTCAACGCGCTGGCATGGGACGGCGCCATCCCGCACCCAGACCTGTTGATCGTGGCGCGCGGCGGCGGCAGCCTCGAGGATCTGTGGGGCTTCAACGACGAGGCGCTGGCGCGCACCGTCGCCGCCTCGCGCATTCCGGTGATTTCCGCCGTCGGCCACGAGACAGACTGGACGCTGATCGACCTGGTGGCGGATGTGCGGGCACCGACCCCGACCGGTGCCGCCGAAATTGCCGTGCCGGTGAAAGCGGACCTTGAAGCGACGCTTGCCAGTCTCGCTGCAAGGCTCAAGGCCGCCGTCTCGCGCGGTTTCGAACGCAAGCGGCAAGCGGTGCGCGCGGCCGCCCGTGCGCTGCCCTCGCCCGATCAGTTGCTGGCGCTGCCGCGCCGGCGGCTGGACGAAGCGACGAGCCGGCTCGGCCGGGCGCTGAGCGTCAGCATCGATCGCAAGCGGGCCAGGCTTGCCGGGCAGCGGCTGACACCGGCCACACTGTCGCGCCGCATCAACGAGGCCCGTACGCTGACCGGCCGCGACCTCGCCCGGGCGCAAGCAGCCTTTTTCGGCATCGTGCGCGAACGACGGGCGCGATCTTCACGCACGGCAGCACGATTGTCGCCGGCGCCGATCGCGAGGCGGCAGAAATTGCAGGCAGACGCCGTGGCAGGGCTGTCGCGGCGGCAGGACCAGGCGATTTCGAGACGGCTGGATCGCTTGCGCGGAAGCCTGACCCAGGGCGACCGCCTGCTGGCGACACTGTCGCACAAGGCGGTGCTGGCGCGCGGCTTTGCGTTGGTCAAGGACGCCGACGGCGCGGTGATCAAGCGAGCGGAGGACGTCATGTCCGGAGCAGCACTCTTGCTGGAGTTCGCCGACGGCACAGCGGATGCGGTTGCCACGAGCGGCACGGAACGGCCAAAGCCGGCCGCCAAACCAGCGGCCAAAGCCAAGGCGCCGGGCAGCCAAGGGTCGCTTTTCTAGAGCAATTCCAGAAAAAGTGTGAAGCGGTTTTCCGTCCGGAATTGCGTCAAAACAAAGAGATAGAGACGGCATGACCGGATATGACCCGCATCTACAGACGCCATCGGGCAAGCCGCGCGCTCGCGCTTTCGCGATCCCGTTCGATGGCACGCCGGGCGCCTTCAATGCCATCACCGATGTGCCCGGCGTGGCGGTCGGCTATACGACGCTGATCTTCGGCGACGGGCCGCTCATTGTCGGCAAGGGTCCGGTGCGCACTGGCGTGACGACAATCCTGCCGCGGCCGAGAAGCGAATTGGTAATCCCGGTGTTCGCCGGCATGTTCAGCGGCAAAGGCGATGGCGAACTGACCGGCTCGCATCTGATCGACGAACTCGGCGCGTTCAATTTTCCGGTCACCATCACCAACACCCACTCCTGCGGCGTCAGCCGCGACGCAACGTTGCGCTGGATGCAGAAGAGGCTGCCGCAATCGCTCGATAGCGCCTGGGCGCTGCCGGTGGCGGGCGAGACCTATGACGGCTTCCTCAACGACATTAACGGCCATCATCTGGATTTCGAGCATGTCTTTTCCGCGCTCGACGCGGCTCAAGGCGGGCCGATCGAGGAAGGCAGCGTTGGCGGCGGCACCGGCATGATCACCTTCGGCTTCAAGGCGGGGTCCGGCTCGTCTTCGCGCAGTGTCGAATGGAACGGTGAGCGTTTCACGGTCGGTTGCTTCGTCCAGTCGAATTTCGGGGCGCGGCGAAACCTTGTCGTGCGTGGCATCAGGGCCGGAGCCGAGCTTGTCGAACCAGCGATCCGGGACAACACGCCGCGCGCCGAAAAGAGCTCGATCATCGCGGTCATTGCCACCGATGCGCCGTTCATGGCGCATCAGATGAAGCGGCTGGCCAAGCGCGTGCCGCTCGGCGTGGCGCTGACCGGCGGCTATGGATACACGACCTCGGGCGATATCTTCCTGGCCTTTAGCACCGCCAATCCCGACGCCGCCAGGGGCGCGCCGGGCAAGATGGTCAATGCCAGCTACATTCCGGATGCCGACATCAACCCGTTCTTCGATGCCGTGGTGCAGGCCACAGAGGAAGCGATCCTCAACGCGCTGGTCGCCAATGACGACATGACCGGGCGCGACGGCAATTTTGTGCCGGCACTGCCGAAGGCATGGCTTAAAGATAGATTTGGATAGAGATGCAGCGCCCGGCCCTCTTGCCGGGCTCGATCCGTCACTCGGCAGGCTTGCCCGAATTCGCTTGGCTCTGGTCGGCCTCGGCCGCCTCTTCGAGCCGCGACGCAATCAGTTCCTGAATGTCGCCGACTTCTTCCTGGATGTCTTCCAGGGGTATGCCAACCTCAGCCGCCTTGGCGGCGCACTCCCGGGCAAGGGTCTCGGCCTGCTTTTCGATCTTTACCGGCGAGTGCTGGCACTGGACCTTTTCGCCGATCCACCCGCGCAAGAACTCGATCGCATGTTCACTCATACTGCATTTCCCTGGCGGCTATGCCGGTTGGTAATCGTAAACGTCCGCACCCGGTAAAGGATGCATGCTCCCATTCCAACCGAGTCGGCTTCGCCCGGCAAGCTGATCTTGTCCGAGGTCCGCAGAGCCGAAGGAAAGGAAGGGTTCAAGGAGCACGTTCTGTTTGTTTGATATAGTGGTACCGTTGGCTGGGATCGAACCAGCGACCTCCGGATCCACAATCCGGCGCTCTAACCATCTGAGCTACAACGGCACATTTGCCTGAGCCAGATCGTGGTGAAAAATTCATTCTCCGAGATCCGCTCTGTCGTTCGGCGATGCGTCCAATACGGTCTATCAGAGTCTAATTCAAGGCCTTTGATTAGGCAAAGCTGGTTCTGCGGACAGGCGGCGATTTTCATCAACCACTTTTCAGCAGGCAAAGAAAAAGGCCGGCGGGAGGAGGTGCCGGCCTTTTCCTGTTACGAGCCAGCGGGAGGAGGTGCTGGCTGGTCACCCCGGGGAGCAGAGGGAGGAGGTTCCACTCGCCGGGTATTCACTGACCAAATTAATTGCACATCTATTTGTCTGACGAAATGCGACCTTTTGTTGCATCATCAGACCATGCGCAATTATTAGGCGGCCTTGATTTCCTTCAGCGCCTTCTCGAAGGCGGTCTTGACCGGCTTGGAGACTTCCTCGGCGGCCTTGGAAGCAACGGCCTGGAATTCCTTGGCCTGCTCGACGGTCGTCTCGACGCGCTTGCGCAGGAAGGCAGTCTGCAGCTCGACGACTTCCGACAGCGACTTGGCGCCGATCAGGGCTTCGAGATGCGAGAAGCCGGCTTCGGCGTTGGCGCGGAAAGCGGCAATGGTCTTGAGCGACAGGTCGCTGGAAACGGACTTGGCGGTTTCGAAGGTGGACTCCAGAGCCTTCTGGGTCTCCTCGGCGCCGGTCTTCAGCTTGGCGTAGGCTTCCTTCGACTGCTCGACGCCCTTTTCGGCGAAAGCGCGCATCTGGTCGGTGGCCTTGGAAGCGTCAAAGCTCGGGAATTCAACGTTTTCGATCGTGTCGGCAGTCTTGGTCCTGGACATTTTCCATCCTTTCGGCAGCGGCGGCTTTGACAGAAAGCCGTCTCGTTCATGTATGATGGCAATATATAGGTTTTTTTGTGCGTTGCAATATCTTTGTTGCAGTGCACCATAAAATTCTTCAGGGCGTTAACCAAACGCCCAGATTCCGAGCGCTGCACGTTATGGCTTGTGGACCTTCGCCCCGCCGGCTTTTATTAACAAAGCGTTAACTGCAAATTGCCCGCTCTGTAAGGGTCCGCCAAGCGCATGCCGTCCGAAAACTACTCTTTCCTCGACGTCGCGGTGCTCGACGCGGTGCGTCAGCGCTTTGCCGCCGGCGACGCGATCGCCATATTGTCGGCAGACCTCGAACAGGTGATCTGGGCCAATGGGCCGGGCGCTGCGGTGTTCGGCTATCCCGACATCGAGGCCATCATCGGCGCCTCGGCGCGGCTGCCGCTGATTGCCCGGCGCCAGATCATGGCGACCAGCGGTTTTCCGGAGATTGGCCACGATCGTTCGATCACAGTCCGGCTGGCGACCGGCATGACCAGCAACGCCGTCGGCTTCCTCGCCAGTGCGGTGACGATGCCGGATGGCGAAAACGCGATCATGCTGGTGGTGCCGGCGGTGCAGACCGGCTCACGCAGTGCGGCCGAGACAGCCGCGCGCGCCATCAACGGCTTTACTGAACACGGACACTTCATCGCCTTTGTCGATGCTTCGGGCGCCGTCGAGGCGGCTTCGGATGGTTTTGCGGCGCTCGGGATCCTGCCGCAGACGCTGGCCGCGCTTGTCGCCGACGTGACCGCTGAGAACGGCCGCATCGTCAAGCGCCTGGTTCCAGGCGGCGCTGCTTCCTATCCGGCCGGCTTCGCCAAGCTGACCGATACGCGGCACCTGCTGGTGGTGATCGACGAAGACCAGCTTGATGACGAAAGCGCTGTCGAGCCTGCCAGTGAGGCGGAAGCCATCACCGGTGGGGTGGCAGACGATGTCGTTGGTCAACCGGAAACAGCTCAGGACAATGAGCCGACAGCCCCGACGGCGGAGGTGGCAACAGAGGCTGCCCCTGAAGTCGCCGAACTGATCCCGGCATCGTCGGAAACCGCCGATTCGACCGGACCGCAAGCGGCGGCAAGTGACCCGGTGGCCAGCCCGGCGCAACATGATCATTGGTATTTCAACTCCGGCGAGGACGACGCGAAGCAACCGAGCCGACCTCTTGAAACTGTGGTTGCGCCGGAAGGCGCGAAACAGGACGCCCCTCAGGCCGCCGCCCCGGCGGAACGTCCCGCCCGGTCGATCGACCGTTCGGCGCCGCCGCTGCGCTTCGTCTGGCGCACCGATGCCGAAGGCAAGTTCAGCACGCTGTCGCCTGAATTCGCCGACATCGTCGGCAAGCCCGCCGCCGACGTGATCGGCCGCCGCTTCAAGGATGTGGCGGCGACCTTCGGCCTCGATGCCTCCGGCGAGATCGCCGGCCTGCTCGAACGGCGCGACACCTGGTCCGGGCGCTCGGTGTTGTGGCCGGTTGCCGGCAGCGATCTGAAGATACCGGTCGATCTGGCGGCACTGCCCGTCTACGGCCGCAGCCGCGCCTTTGAAGGCTTTCGCGGTTTCGGCGTCGCCCGCGCCAGTGACGCGGTGATCGATCCGGAAGCGATCGGCATGGCGCTGGTCCCCAATGGCGAGAAAAAAGCAGCGACGGAGCCTGCGGTCGAAGAGACCGTGGCTGAGGCGTCCCAGCCAGCCGACCCGTTCAAGGGCGAGGTGCCGGCGCTGACCATCGTGCCCAAGCAGGAACGCCGCTTCGCCGACAAGGTGATCCGGTTGGCCGAGCATCGGCAACCGGCCAATGACAAGCAGCCGGTAAGTGAGAGGGGCCTGTCGACGCTGGAGCGCAGCGCGTTCCGCGAGATCGGTGAGCGGCTCAAGAAAGACAGCTCAGCCGAGGCCGAGCAGCCTGTGGCTGAACAGCCAGCTGCCGAGAAGCCCGATGCCGGAAGGCCGGCCGAAGCAGCTGTCGAAGATGTGGCCTCTGCGGCTGCCAAGGCCGACGAGCCGACGTTGAAACACACCGCCAAGGTCGATACCGGTAAAAGGCCGGCAACCGGCCCTGAAAGCGAAGTAGCCGCAGCCGAGCCGCCTGAAACCGATGCCGAAGACGAGAAGGATCTGGCGCGGCTCGATGGCGAGCAGCCGGACGAGCCTGTTCAAGAGAGCCCTGCCAAGCAACTTGTTGTGCCTGCGGCCTCGGGCTCCCTGCTCAACTACGCCGACCGGACAGACGAAGCAACCAAGGATGGCGACCAGGCGGCGGTGACGCAAGCGAGTGCCGACCCCGTCGCGGCGGACGCGCAGCCCACAGCGGAGACATCCTCGACAACCGATGCGGGCAAAACAGCCGGCGCTGCCGAAGACGACGACAGCATGACTTCAGCCGACTTCCGCGACGCCGAAGATGACGAGGATTGGGCGCAACCCGACAACGAAGTCGCTTCAGGCACTGCGGCTGGGACTATGGAAACTGCTCCCGTCGAGCGGCCGCGCCTCAAAGTGCCGCCGCTCAGGCTTGAAGGGTTCATGCCCTCGGCGTTTTCGGCGGGGGACGAGACCAAGGCCCCGGATACGTCGATCCTCGGCAAGCTGCCCGTCCCCTTGCTCATCCATTCCGGCGACGAGCTGCATTATGCGAATGAGGAATTCCTCAGCCTGACCGACTACGACACGCTCGAGGATCTCAGCGATGCCGGTGGCCTTGGCGCATTGTTTGCCGATCCCTATACCGACGACAGCGCTTCCGAGGGAAGTGATCACGCGCTGCGGCTGAAGACGCGCGACGGGCAGGAGTTTCCGATCGAGGCCATCCTGCGCTCGGTTCCGTGGCGCGGCGGCAAGGCGCTGATGCTGGTCGTGCGCCGCTCCGGCGATGACGATGCGGCGGTTGCGCATGGTGTTACCGACGAGCCGACACAGCCCGACATTTCGGAGCTGAAGTCGCGCATTGCCGAAATGCGCACCATTATCGACACCGCCACCGACGGCGTCGTGCTGATCGGCCGCGACGGAACGATCCGCTCGATCAGCCGCCCGGCGGAAGCGCTGTTCGGCTTCGACAGCGACGAGGTGACCGGCAAGCCCTTCGCCTCGCTGTTTGCCATCGAAAGCCAGCGCGCGGCGCGCGACTATCTCAGCGGGCTTTCTGAGCCCGGCGTGGCGAGCGTCATGAATGACGGCCGCGAGGTGATCGGACGCGAGGCGCAGGGGCGCTTCATTCCCCTGTTCATGACCATCGGCAGGCTGCCCAACGACAGCGGCTTCTGCGCCGTGGTGCGCGACATCACGCAGTGGAAGCGAGCCGAAGAGGATTTGACCCAGGCGCGCGCGGTGGCCGAGCGCGCCTCGTCGCAGAAGACTGATTTTCTGGCGCGCATCAGCCACGAGATTCGCACGCCGCTCAACGCCATCATCGGCTTTTCCGAACTGATGGTGGACGAGAAATTCGGGCCGGTGGCCAATGATCGCTACCGCGACTATCTGCGCGACATCAACCGGTCGGGCAACCATGTGCTCGACCTGGTCAACGACCTGCTCGACATCTCGAAGATCGAGGCCGGCCAGCAGGAGATGGACTACGAGGCGGTGTCGCTCAACGACACGCTGGGCGAAACGGTGGCGATGATGCAGCCGCAGGCCAACCGCGAGCGTGTCATCATCCGCTCCAGCTTCGCGTCGCGCTTGCCGGAGGTGGTGGCCGATCTGCGCAGCGTGCGCCAGATCGCCCTCAACATCCTGTCGAACGCCATCCGCTACACGCAAGCCGGAGGCCAGGTGATCGTCTCGACCGCCTATGAAACCTCCGGCGATGTCGTCATGCGCGTGCGCGACACCGGCATCGGCATGAGCCAGGCCGAGATCGAGCAGGCGCTGAAGCCGTTCAAGCAGATCAACGCGCTCAAGCGTGGACGCGGCGACGGCACGGGTCTCGGACTGCCGCTGACCAAGGCGATGGTCGAGGCGAACCGGGCCCGCTTCACCATCACCTCAACGCCTGGCGAAGGAACCCTGGTCGAAGTCGGCTTTCCCTCGACCCGCGTGCTCGCGGACTAGAGCCCTGCGCTTGCGCGGCCCGGTCCGGCAAAAGAAAAGGCGTCCAAGTGGACGCCTTAAGTAATTGGATTGCTGTCACAACGGGGGCTTGAGCGAATTCAGATCCTCAGGGGATTTTGAGGAACGGGATTTCTCCCTCAAGTTACGTGCGACTATCGACGCCGGCCCTTAACAACTCCTTACCAGCGCGATGGAAAGTTTACGAAAGTGTACCACTCGTGAAATCTAGGTAAATTCCACCGACATATTTTGTTAACCATGCCCGTGCTGTACTCGGCCTGCCGCCGCCGCCAGTGCTGGTCCTGCTGTTTCAGCGAAAGATGGCATCACCGGAGGAGCTGTGAAGTGTCCACGCAATCACTTTCCAGCAAGATCATCGTCGTTACCGGCGCTGGAGCCGGTATCGGTCTCGGCATCGCACGGGCCTGTGTCGAAGCCGGCGCCACAGTGGTCGGAGCGACCCTGCTCGCCGAGCACCGCGATGCCGTCGAACGCGCCGGCGCCGAATTCCTGCAGGTCGATGTCGCATCGCCGGAGAGCATCGCCGCGATGGCGGATGTGATCGCGCAGCGATACGGTTCTCCGGATGGGGTGGTGAACAATGCCGGCGTCACCATACAGACGCCGTTTCTCGATATGCCGCTTGGCGACCTGGACCGGCTCTGGCAGGTCAACCAGCGCTCTGTCTTCCTTGTCTCGCAGCACGTCGCCCGGCTGATGATCAAGGCCCGGCGCGGCGGCTCGATTGTCAACATCGCCTCGAACCACGCAGGCGCCACGCTTGCCGGCTATGAGATGTATGCGGCTACCAAAGGCGCCGTTGTTTCGATGACGAGAGCCATGGCCTGGAGCCTTGGTACGCACCAGATCCGCGTCAATGCGCTCTGTCCCGGCCTGACCCGGACTGAAGCCATCGCCGAGATATCGGCGAAGGATCCCGCGGCCGAACGCCATTTCAACGCGGGGCAAGCGACAGGGACATACAACACCGTGCCGCAGGTCGCGGCGACTGCTGTTTTCCTGCTGTCGGATCAAAGTGCGGCGTTCAGTGGAGCCGAACTCGTCGCCGACCAGGGCATGTCGGCGCGCTTGGGTTTTGGCCATCATCCAGAACCGAAGGTAAGGGCAGCAAAACGCGGTATCCGGTCCTGGCTGCGCTGATCTTCGGGTCGGGAAAGATCGGGGCAAATAAGAAACTTCGGCTCGGGATGCCTTCTCAGTCGGCAAGCTGCGGCAGGTTCTTGAACAGCTCCAGCGCTTCGGGATTGGCGAGCGCCTCTTTGTTCTTGATGGCGCGGCCATGCACGACGTCGCGCACCGCAAGCTCGGTGATCTTACCCGATTTGGTGCGTGGAATGTCTGACACAGTGACGATCTTTGCCGGCACGTGACGGGGGCTCGCTCCGGTGCGGATTTTCGCGCGGATGCGTTTTTCCAGTTCGGCATCCAGCTGCACGCCGGCGGCCAGCCGCACGAACAGCACGACCCGGACGTCATTGTCGAAATCCTGGCCGATGCAAAGCGCCTCCAGAATCTCGGGCATCTGCTCGACCTGGTTGTAGATCTCCGCCGTGCCGATGCGCACGCCGCCCGGATTGAGCGTGGCGTCGGAGCGGCCATGGATGATCATGCCGCCATGGGCGGTCCATTCGGCGAAGTCGCCATGACACCAGACATTGTCGAAGCGCTCGAAATAGGCCGCGCTGTACTTCTTGCCTTCGGGGTCGTTCCAGAAGCCGATCGGCATCGCGGGAAACGCCTTTGCGCAGACCAGCTCGCCCTTCTCTTGCCTGACCGGCTTGCCGTCATCGTCCCAGACATCGACGGCAAGGCCGAGACCCGGTCCCTGGATCTCGCCGGTCCACACCGGTTCAATCGGCACGCCGAGCACGAAACAGGAGACGATATCGGTGCCGCCGGAGACCGAGGCCAGGTGGACATCCTTCTTGATGCCGTCATAGACGAAACGGAAATCCTCGGGCGACAAGGGTGACCCGGTGGAGGAAATCGCCCGCACGGTGGACAGATCATGGGTGCGGATCGGCTTGAGACCGGCCTTGCGCACGGAATCGATGAACTTGGCCGAGGTGCCGAAGAAATTCATCTTCTCAGCATCGGCGAAGTCGAACAGCACGTTGCCGTCGGGGTAAAACGGCGAGCCGTCATAGAGCAGCAGTGTCGCGCCTGAAGCCAGCCCAGACACCAGCCAGTTCCACATCATCCAGCCGCAAGTGGTGAAGTAGAAGAAGCGATCGCCGTCGGTGAGACCGGCGTGCAGCCGGTGTTCCTTGACGTGCTGGATCAGCGTGCCGCCGGCCGAATGAACGATGCATTTGGGAATGCCGGTCGTGCCTGACGAAAACAGGATGTAGAGCGGGTGCGCAAACGGCAATCGTTCGAAGGTGACGGGCTTGGCCGCAAAAGGTGACAGCGCGTCTTCGAGCGCCGCAGCCTTGTCGACGGTGACTGCCACATCGGCAGAGGTGCCGAGATAGTCGACGATCAGGAGCTTGCGGACGGTGGGGAGCTTCGTCGCGACAGCAGCGATCTTGTCTGCCATTTCGATGGCTTTGCCGTTGTACCAGTAGCCGTCCGGCGCGATGAAGACGACCGGCTCGATCTGGCCAAAACGGTCGAGAACACCCTGCTCGCCGAAATCGGGAGAGCATGACGACCACACCGCGCCGATCGAGGCTGTCGCCAGCATGGCGGCGACGGCTTCCGGCATGTTGGGTATCATGGCGGCGATGCGATCGCCTTTTTTGACGCCGAGCGACAGGAAAAGCTGCTGCAGGCGCGACGTCAGTGCATGCAGTTCGTTCCAGGACAGCCGGCGCTCGACCTTGTCCTCGCCATGAAAGACGATTGCGTCTCCCGAGCCGGTCTTCTTCAGAAGGTTCTCGGCGAAGTTCAGCGTGGCGTCGGGAAAGAACGAAGCGCCGGGCATCTTGTCGCCGTCGACGAGTACGGTCTCGCCCTTGTCGCCAACAATGCCGCAAAAATCCCAGACCAGGCTCCAGAAACTCTCGCGGTCCTCGACCGACCAGCGGTGGAGGTCGGCGTAGGAAGCGAAATCCGCGCCTGACCTGGTCGCCGCTGACTTCATGAAGGCGGTTAACGGCGCCGCATCAATCCGGTCTTGCGTAGGGACCCAGAGGGGGGCGTCGGCAGCCATGATCGTTCCTCCTTAAAGCACGTCGCGTTTGAAGGGATTTATGCCACGCGCTTTAAACTCTGCCGCATGCAAATCGCTGTCCCAAAACCGTCGCGCACCCTCGTATCAGGTCTGGGATGAAGACTTTCGATAGGCACAAGGCTCGTATCGCTTATGCATATTGCGGTGCAGCAGAGCAAGATTTTGTTCAGTTGGCTGTACTGGAAGTGCGCAAATGCCATCGCCGGGCCATAAAGACTTGAAATGCGTCAGCCGTGGGTTACACCCGTCGGGCGATTTTTGTCGGAATGGAAGCATACGGGGCGATATGCCAACACCTTTGATCCGGCGCGGGGTATGGGCGATCGGCGTTGCCGTGCTCGTCATCGCGCTGGTCGTCGCCGCCCTGCCGCTCATTGCCTCGACCCGTATCGTGCGCGACCGCATCGCCTGGGAGATGAGCGCGTGGAGCGGGTTCAGGGTCACCATCGATGGCGCGCCGCGCATCGAAGTGTGGCCGAAATTCCGCGCCATCCTGACCGACGTGACGCTGTCGCAATGGACGGAGACCGACGCGCCGCCGGTGATCGAGGCCGAGCGGGTCGAAGTCGACCTTTCCGCCATGGCGGCACTGCGCGGCGACGTGGTGTTTTCAACGGCGCGGCTGGTGCGGCCGACGATCAGGGTTCAGCGCATGGCAAACGGGTTCTTCCTGCCTGCCATACCGTCCGGCGGGCGTATCACGCGCTCAATCGACACCGCTCGCGGCGTGGTCAACGCCGATCCGGCGACGCCGGATCTGAGCAAGCTGCCGACCGATCCGTTCGGCATCGTGGAGTTCAGGGACGGCCGCATGGTCGCCTCCGTTGGCGGCAAGGACGATGAAATCCTGAGCAGCCTGACCGGCCAGGCGAGCTGGGCGGCGATGAACAGCAATGCGACGCTGACGGCAACCGGAATCTGGCGCGGCGAAAGCGTCGCCGTCGATGTCGCCTCACCCAAGCCGCTGGTGCTGTTTGCCGGGGGCGCTGCGCCGATCACGCTTTCCTTCAAGGCTGCACCTGTCAGCTTTTCGTTCGATGGCGTCGCCAGCATGTCCGAAAATGCCTATTTCGACGGCCAGGCCAAATTTTCAGCCCCGTCGCTCAGGCGCGTGCTGGAATGGTCGCAGGCCGGCATCGCGCCGGGTGCCGCTATCGGCTCCGTCTCGGTCTCGAGCAAGGTGACGGCGACGGCCGGCCGCATCAAATTCGAAAACACCGCGGTGGCGCTGGACAACAATCCAGGCATGGGCGCGCTGGATTTCTCGTTCGGTGAAGCGCTGCCGGTGATCTCCGGTACGCTCGCCTTCGACACGCTCGACCTCAGGTCGTTTCTCTCCGCCTTCACGCCGCTGGCACCAGCCGGCGAAACCGGTCCTGGCGAAATCGACAGCAGCTTTGCCGACCGGATCAATCTCGATCTCAGACTGTCTGCGGCGCACGCCACCGCGGGTTCCATCCAGCTTGCCGACGTCGCCGCCACCGCCCAGGTCAAGAACGGCCTTGCCGTCTTCGACATCTCCGATGCGTCGGCTTTTGGCGGCAACATCCAGAGCAGCCTTCGTTTCGACCGCAAGCCTGAGGGAACACAGGTCGAAATCCGGCTTTTGGCTTCGGATATCGATGGCGGCGCTTTCGGCACCGCGGCGGGGATGACACGGCTGGTGCCGGCCAGCACCGGAACCGTCTCGGTCATTCTCAAGGGGCCGGGCAAATCCTGGAGCTCCATCTTCGAAAACGCCGACGGCTCGGTCTCGGCGACGTTCGGTCCGGGTGCCCTCAGCGGCCTCAACCTTCAGGCTTTTCTCAAACACTCGGAGCAAGGCGGGTTCTTCGCGCTCGACGATGTCGCCGACGGAACGCTGCCGATCGACGGCGCCGAGCTCAAAGCCAGCATCTCCAAGGGCGTTGCCAGGCTCGACAAGGCCGAGGCCAATTCGGCGAAGTACAAGATCTGGCTTTCCGGCATCGCCTCCTATGCCGGCCGCGGACTGGCGCTCTCCGGCGGCATCACCCAGGCCGACAAGGCCGCGACGCCGACAAATGCACAAGGCCCCAACCAGTCCTCGTTCTTCGTCGGGGGCACCTGGAGCACGCCGTTCATCTCGCCGATCAGCCGCGGCGTTTCAGGCGAGTAGGCCCCTCAAGATTTGCCCATCAGCCACGCTGTGCGGCCTGCTCGTCGAGCTGGCGCTGAACCTCACGGCGCTTGTTGGCGAGCGAGGCGATGATGACGCCAATGGCAACAACAGCAATCAGAATGGTGCAGGCGGCGTTGATCTCCGGCGTCACGCCGAGACGGACCTGGCTGTAGATCTTCATTGGCAAGGTGGTGGCGCCAGGCCCGGAGGTGAAGCTGGCGATGACCAGATCGTCGAGCGACAGAGTGAAGGCCAGCATCCAGCCTGACACGATCGCCGGCATGATGACCGGCAGCGTGATCTGGAAGAAAGTCTTCACCGGCGTTGCGCCCAGATCCATCGCCGCTTCTTCCAGCGAGCGGTCGAAGGTGATCAGGCGCGACTGCACGACAACGGCAACGAAGCACATGGTCAGCGTGATGTGGGCAAGCGTCACGGTGAGGAAGCCGCGGTCGAGACCGACGGCGACGAAGAGCAAAAGCAGCGACAGGCCGGTGATGACTTCCGGCATGACCAGCGGCGCAAACACCATGCCGGAAAACAGCACCCTGCCCCTGAAGCGCGTGTAGCGCGTCAGGGTAAGTGCCGCCAGCGTGCCGAGCACGGTTGCCACGGTGGCCGAGATCAGGCCAACGCGCGCCGTAACCCAGGTCGCGTCCATGAGGCCCTGGTTGTGGAACAGCGAGACGTACCATTTGGTCGAGAAGCCACCCCAGACGGTGACCAGTTTGGACTCGTTGAAAGAGAAGACGATGAGCAGGACGATCGGCAGGTAAAGAAAGGCAAAACCGAGCACGATCGAGGTGATGTTGAAGCGGCTCCAGGTGGTGTTCATGATGTCACCGATCCATTTCCTGAGCGCGCGCCTGCGCTCGCTGGAAGAGCATGATCGGCACGATCAGCAGCAAGAGCAGAATGACGGCGACGGCGGACGACACCGGCCAGTCGCGGTTGGCGAAGAACTCGTTCCACAGCGTCTTGCCGATCATCAGCGTCTGCGAGCCGCCGAGCAGGTCGGGAATGACGAACTCGCCGACAGCGGGAATGAACACCAGCAGGCAACCGGCGATAACGCCGGGCAGCGACAGCGGGAAGGTAATTTTCCAGAAGGCTGATGTCGGCGGACAGCCGAGATCCTTTGCCGCCTCGATCAGCGAATAGTCCATCTTCTCAAGCGCCGAATAGAGCGGCAGCACCATGAACGGCAAATAGGAATAGACGATGCCGATGAAGATCGCCGTGTAGGTGTTGAGAATGATCAGCGGCTGGTGGATGACACCGGTAGCGAGCAGCAGCTGATTGAGCAGCCCTTCCGGCTTCAGGATGCCGATCCAAGCGTAGACGCGGATCAGGAACGAAGTCCAGAACGGCAGGATCACCAGCATCAGCAAGGTTGGGCGGATCGTTGCCGGGGCACGCGCCATGCCATAGGCGATCGGATAGCCGACGACCAATGTCAGGACCGTCGAGATTGCGGCGATGATGACGCTGGTCACATAGGCGTTGAAGTAGAGCGCGTCCTGCGTCAGCCAGGTGTAGTTGTCGACGCTGAGCTGTTTCAGCTGGCCAAAAAACCCGGAAATGCCGCCGCTGAAATCCAGTGCCGGCGTATAGGGCGGAATGGCGATCGCCGTCTGCGACAGCGAGATCTTGAAGACGATGACGAACGGAATGAGGAAGAAAAACAGCAGCCAGACATAGGGGATGATGATGACCAGGCGGCCAACGAAGGCGGCGCCCAGTCGGGCCAGGAAGGATTTGCTGGCGGTGTCTGAAGCGGGTGTTGCGACGGTAGCAGCGGCATTCGACATGACCGCCCCCTACCGCGTCAGCACAACGCCGGCGTCGGGCCGGAAAGAAACCCAGGCCCGATCGTTCCAGCTCAGCGGGTCCTCTGTGATGCGTGCCGCGTTCATCGTGCTGGCCCGCACCATCTGCCCGTCGTCCAGCCTGACATGATAAACGGTCATGTCGCCGAGATAGGCGATGTCGTAGACTTCGCCTTCAAGCGCGTTGACCGCATCGGCGGGCTTCTTCGACGAAATCCTGATCTTCTCCGGCCGGATGGCGAAGACGATGTTGGCGCCCGCGGTGGTATTGACGGCATTGTCAACGACGATCTGGGCTCCGGTAGCGCCCGCGATGCGGGCCGTCTTGGCCGTCTGCTCGGCAACCTTGCCCTCGAACATATTCACGTTGCCGACGAAGTGGGCGACAAAGCGCGAGCTTGGTGATTCATAGACCTCGGCCGGCGTCGCCACCTGCATCACCTCGCCCTTGTCGATGATGGCGATGCGGTCGGCCATGGTCATCGCCTCTTCCTGGTCGTGGGTGACGACGACGAAGGTGAGGCCGAGATTCTGCTGCAGGTCCATCAGCTCGAACTGGGTTTCCTCGCGCAGCTTCTTGTCGAGCGCGCCAAGCGGCTCGTCGAGCAGCAGCACCTTCGGCCGCTTGGCGACCGAGCGGGCAAGCGCGACGCGCTGGCGCTGGCCGCCGGACAATTGGTGCGGCTTGCGCTTGGCGAACTGCTCGAGCTTGACCAGCTTCAGCATCTCTGCGACGCGCTTTGCGATGTCGGCAGCCGGCATGCCTTCCTGCTTGAGGCCGAAGGCGATGTTGTTCTCGACCGTCATATGCGGGAACAACGCATAGGACTGGAACATCATGTTGACGGGCCGCCGGTAGGGCGGGATGCCACGCAGATCCTGGCCGTCGAGCAAGATGCGACCGGCGGTCGGCTCCTCGAAGCCGGCCAGCATTCGCAGCAAGGTCGACTTGCCGCAACCCGAGGCGCCGAGCAGTGCGAAAAACTCGCGCTCGAAGATGGTCAGCGACAGATTGTTGACGGCGGTAAAGTCGCCAAACTTCTTGGTGACATTGTCGAATTGAATATATGGCTTGGCGTTCGGATCATTCCATGGCGCGAAATCCCTGCGGATGCTGCCAAGCGATTTCATGTCCCACTCCGTCTTGCTTTTTTTGCCCCTGGACCGGTTCATCGTTTCACGGAAACGCAGAACCGCTCCATCTCTTTGTTTGACGCAATTCCCAGGGAAAGCGCTATGTGCTTCCCCTGGGAAAACCGCCCACACTTTTCCTGCAATTGCGCTAAAGAAAAACGACCCCGGCAGATTGCTGCCGGGATCGTCCCAGATTGCTTATTGGCCGGTGACGATCTTGGTCCAGGTGCGCGTGATGACGCGCTGGGTCTTGGGATCGTACGGGGCGACTGTGTAGAGCTTCTTTATGGTCTCGGCATCGGGATAGACTGAAGGATCTTCCAGCAATGCCTTGTCGACGAACTGCTGCGAAGCCTTGTTGCCATTGGCGTAGAGCACGTAGTTCGACGATTTGGCGATCACTTCCGGCTTCATCATGTAGTTGAGGAATTCGTGCGCCTCGGCGACATGCGGCGCATCGGCTGGGATCGCCATCTGATCGAACCACATCTGGGCGCCTTCCTTGGGCACCGAATAGCCGATTTCAACGCCTTGCTTGGCCTCGACCGCGCGGTTGCGGGCCTGGAACACGTCACCCGACCAGCCGACGGCCAGGCAGATATCGCCATTGGCGAGGGCGTTGATGTATTCGGAAGAGTGGAACTTGCGGATAAAGGGCCGGACCTTCAGCAGAGTCTCCTCGGCCTTGGCGATATCGTCTGGCGACGTGCTGTTCGGGTCGAGACCGAGATATTTCAGTGCCGCCGGGATGATATCGGCCGGCGAATCCAGCACATAAACGCCGCAGTCCTTCAACTTGGCCAGGCTGTCGGGATTGAAGAACACGTCCCAGCTGTCGATCTTGTCGGTGCCAAGTGCTGCCTGCACCTTCTTGATGTTGTAGCCGATACCGACCGTGCCCCACATGTAGTTGATCGAATATTCGTTGCCGGGGTCGTATTTGGCGGTTCGCTCCGAAACCGTGTCCCACATGTTGGAAATGTTGGGTAGTTTCGATTTGTCGAGCTTCTGGAACACACCGGCCTGGATCTGGCGTGCAAGGAAGTTGCCGCTGGGCACGACAACGTCGTAGCCGCTGCCGCCGGCAAGCAGTTTGGTTTCCAGGATTTCGTTGGAATCAAAGGTGTCGTAGACGACCTTGATGCCGGTTTCCTTGGTGAAGTCGTCGATGATCGAAGCGTCGATATAGTCCGACCAGTTGAAGACGTTGACGACGCGATCCTCGGCATGCCCGCCGACGGTGAAAAGCGTCAGAAATGCTGAGGTCGCCGAAAGCCAGAGCGCTTTGCGGATCATGCTATTCTCCTTTGATGAGTGTTCCGTCGCCGGCTCGTCGCGGCGTAGCGCGGCCGGGCATTTGCTTCAGACTATTGAGCTTTCCAGGATGCGACAAGCACGAACTGCCGACACCGTGTGAGTGGTTCGATGTGCTGATGTCGGGAGCTTGGTAACCGTGGTGTGGCCTGGATGGCACTGCTGCGCCGTCAGCGGCTCTCGCCATGGCGCGGGCAGGGATACGACGATTTGGTCCGGTCTCGATTGGACCGGCGGGGAGACTTGGCAAGATACGCCTGTCTTGTTGTTGCCGTAGCCCCAGCCTGCCCGCCCGGTAGCGACGTTGTCAATGGCAAACCCGTGCACTGCATCAATTAGGGGACGGCACGCCGGCGACGCCCGGTCGCGCCGGCCGGGCCTGGCGCTTGAATTCAAGCCCGATATGGACAAGCAGCGCCGTGACCACCACCGCGCCGCCAACGATGGTGCGCAGCGACGGCACCTCGGAATGGACGAGCCAGACCCAGACGGGCCCGAGGATCGGTTCAAAAGTGCCAATCAACGCCGCGACCGCCGCCGGGACAAGCCGGGCGCCGGTGGTGAAGAAGGCCAGGCCGAGGCCCAGATTGACCACGCCGAAGACGAAGAGAAAACCCATGTCGTGACTGGTGACGGCGAGCTCCGATGCCTGGGACGCCGCGAATGTGGCAGCGAGCATCGCGCCAAGGCAAGTGGCCGGCGTCATGCGTACATGAGCGAAGCGCCGGGTGACGACAGTTGCGATCGAGAACATGACGGCAATCAGCAGCGCCAGGCCGTCGCCGATGGGAGAGACGGCGCCATCGAGCGATTCCGAGACCATGATGGCAACGCCGGCGATGACCGCAGCGATAGCCATCCAGGTCGCGACAGTCACCCGTTCGCGAAACAACGCCCAGGCAAGCAGCGCCGCCAGCAAAGGCACGCCGGCCTGCATCAAGAGGATGTTGGCGACGGTGGTGTAGGAGAGCGCGACGACGAACGAGGTCGAGGCTGTGGCAAAGCAAATGGCCACGGCAAGGCCGGGCAAGCCCATGTCACGAAACAATTTCAGCGTGCCGCGCCAGCCGTCGCGCCAGACCATGAAGCAAAGCAGAAAGGCCACAGCCCAGAGCGAGCGCCAGAAGATCACCGCCCAGTTGTCACCGGTATCGATAAAACGGGCGATGGTGCCGCCAAAGCTCCAAACCAGCGCCGACAGGAATATCAGGAGGTAGCCGACGCGCTCCTCGCGCGGCGAGACGACACTTGGTGATGCGATATCGGTCATGGGTGCGACTGTCGGCGATTTCCGGGCGGCACGATGCGCAGTGGACGACAGAAACGTGCTTCATTCGCGTAGCGCAAAGTTGATGGCCGGGCGTGGTCCAGCGCAATGTTCCGCTTAGGGCACCTTGCTTTGGCCTGGCGCGGCGCATCAAGCGTTGGCGCTAGATCGGGCGTGCACTGGCAATGACAAAGTCGCCCAGGGAAAGAAGCCAGGCGACGTCGCGGCCATCGACGTCGAGATGTTCCCCGGCTTTCGGGAAGACATAGGTAAAGCCCGATGCCGGCGCGGCGACCACGATCGAAGTGTCGCCGCGATACTCGATCGCGACAGCGCCGGTCAGCGCCGGCGGCTGCGGTGTCCCGGACATCCGGGTTCGGCGTGGCGGCGACTGCCACACCTGGCGATTTTGACCACAGCATCCCATCATCGTCTCCTGTTGTTATGTCGTCTTCGACCCGGTCGCCTGCTCGAACAGGCAAGCAGCACCCGAGGCCCCGAGCCAGACCAGCACGAACTCAATCCAGCCGTGGCTGACGAGCGGTGCGAACAAGGCCGACGGCCACAGGCTCAGGCAATAGAAACAGTCCATCAGATGCCCCAGCACATGATCGCCGGCCCTGGCCCTGACCTTGACGACGATGTTGAAGGGTCCGTCCTCGGCGGCGACGAAATGCGCGATCCGCCAGGTGGCGAGGCTGATGAGGACGAAAGCAAGTTCGCTCGACATGATATCCATCGGAAATTCCCGCGCGGCGGAAAAGATGCCGCCGCGCGGGAGACAGGGTTCATCCGTTGATGACGGCGATATCCACATCGGGATCCACCCGGATGTCGATTGGGTCATAGTTCCAGTCCAACAGATGCCCATTGTCAGCGCCGGCAGGGTTCATTGCACGGCTGAACGCACTGCAGCCGAGCCCGTAGGAGCCCTCGAGCGAAGTCGCCGCGACCAGGCGATAAGTGCCGGACAGAAGGCATGAGTTGTCGCTGGTCGTCTCATGCCAGTGAGAGGTATCGGCCGGCGATGTCTGCAGCGAGAAGGATCCGCTGCCGCAGCCATGCGACGTCAGCACGGCACTACGCAGATGATGCGCGCTGACCGAGACGACGATGCGCACGTCGATGTCTTGCGGCACGACGCCACGCCGGATGGTCGGGCATGGCACCAGCAGGTTGCGCCCGGGCAGAGCGAACGCGCTGTCGGATTCCGACGCGAACTTCCAGGCCAGCGTGTCGAAATGCACCGTTGGCGCAGTGTTGTCCGTCTGGATGGCGACGACGCCGGAATATTGCAGGTGGTTCTTCGCCGCCCCTCCGACCTCGACCTTGAGCAGTGTTCTCTGCAGTGTCGGCGTTGGCCATTCGAGCACGAGGTTGTCCGGGTGGAACGCCGTCGGATTGGGCAGCACCGGATACCAGCCATCGGCGTCCGGCGTGACAAGGTGCGGCGATCCCGATGGTATCGGATAGATGTTCCAGGACAGCCCGGTGATGGCGTTGAACGTCACGCCATTGTCGGTGCTGGCGAGCACCCGGTAGAATTGCGCCTTCGGCACGTTGACGCAGCCGTAGAGCTGCAGCGTACCGTGGAACGGTGTCCGCGCCAGCGGGCGAGGCCCTATGGGCGGAACCGGACGGTTCGGACGCACGGCATAGCCGGTGACGGCATTGAAGTAGGACGCATTGTTGAGCGGCATCAGGCCGGCGAACAGGATTTCCGGCACGTCCTTGCAGGGCACGACGGGCGTTTCGCAGACACGCGATTCACGCGCCTGGCTGGAAGCGACGAGCGTGACCGGAGGAATGACGCCGGCATTCCAGCGGACGTCGAAATAGCCTTCGGAATAGATGACTTCCTCGATGCCGTCGCCATTGGTGTCCTGGGTGACCCGGAAGGTGATATCGGGCACATCCACAATGCGCTGCCACTGCGGCAGATAAATATCGAAGCAGCGGTGGAACGGGCCGATGTAGCGGTTGAGGTCGAAGCCGTCGATTTCCGCGTGATGCACGCCCAGTTGCCTGGCGACCGCGGCGCGGATGGCCTCGCCTGGGTCGGCCGGTTTCTTGCCGACGATGTCGTCATCGCCGCTCAGCAGCTTCTGGAATTCCGGAGGAATAGGCGCCTGCATTTCCATCGGGAAAGCACGTGCTCCCTCAAGCTCGGCGGACAGCGTTTCCCGCCCGCTCGGCGAACTCACTTCTCGGCTCAGGCTTGCTGCATGAGACAAGGCGCCAAGTGCGGCCTCGAGATGGCGCTTCAGCCCGGGCAATTCCTCCACCGGACCTGGACGCGGCGGCACCGGCAGATCCAGTTCCGGAATCGCCACCAGATCCTTGATCGAAGGCCTGATGAAAATATACGGAAAGCAGATCCGGCGATGGCGCCAGCGCAGGATCCAGTCGATATCGAAGCGCGGGACGTAGACGCAGAAGCGGCCGCATTCGTCGGTCTTGACGGTGGCGATGACCTCGCGCCGGCAATGGAAGGGATAGAACCATCCCCAGCGCCAGTTGGTGGGGAAATAGCTGACAAAACTGCAATCGGTGTCCTGGACCTCGACGGTGGCGAACGGAACGGGATATTCGACCCCGGTGACCGGATCCTTCTTGACGACGCGTCCGCAGATACGCCGAAAGAAGAACAGTTCGGGATCGATACGCCACTTCAGTCTTTCGGCAAGGTCGGCAACGCTGTGGCCGATCAGTTCCTTGGCGTCGATCTTGGCCAGCGACGCTAAGCGTTCGGCCTGGATCCCGGTGATGATGCGCTTGTCAGGGGCGTATTCGGCCGTCTGTGCGGCCGGCTTTTCAGGCGACTTCATGGCTGTGGCCTCCTCTTGGCTTGGCTGCGGGATTGGAAAATTCATCCGCAGGCCAGCATCGATACCAGCAACCACCGAGTGGTTATGTAATAGATGTCACATATTACTGCACAAATTTCAATTGTATATATGCGTACAACACAACAATGCGAATGAATATTATCTATTCTACAAAATTTACTAAATATGTCGACAATCATGTGTGAACTATTTCATATACGCTCAGACATTTCCGGATTATCTCCAAACCTGAACTTCCGAAACCCTTTGAGCGGAGTAATCGCCATGCAACGCAGGGATTTCCTGAGGGGTATTCTGGCAGCCGGCACCGTCGCCATCACCCACCCGGCGACAGCTCAGACGAAGCTGCTGAATTTGAAGGATTATATCCGCTTTCGGTTCTGCCGGCCGTCGGTGCACCTGCGCAGCGACATCTACACGCTGATGAACCATGACCCCAATCATCCGATCATCGCGTCGTACCGCTCAGGTGTCGCGGCGATGAAGGCGCTGCCCGACAGCAATCCCACGTCCTGGGCGTATCAGGCCAACATTCACGGCACGAGCCTGCCGTTCGCCCAATGGCCGGCGGGCGCGCCGTTCGCAACCTGCGAACACGGCAGCGACTATTTCTTGTCCTGGCACCGCATCTATCTGTATTTTTTCGAAAAGATCGTGCGCAAGCATTCGGGCAACAATAACTTCGCCCTTCCCTATTGGAACTATTCGAAGGCGGGACAGGCCGCCCTGCCGCTTCCCTTCCGCAGCCCCACGGGCGCCGGAAATGCACTTTACAACGGCACGCGAGCGAATTCGGTCAACGCCGGCAATCCGCTGGCGGCCGGGACGGTCAACATCGCAACCGCCCTGTCGAAGGCGAGCCTGCTTGGCGGCGGACAATTCCAGTCGTCGCTCGAAGGCACGCCGCATGGCGCAGTCCACGTCGCCATCGGCGGCAATATGGGGGCTTTCAGCACCGCCGGCCGGGATCCGATCTTCTGGCTGCATCACTGCAACATCGATCGCCTGTGGGAGAAATGGCTGTCACTCGGCAATGGCCACGCCAACCCGATCGGCGATGCCGCCTGGATGGCTGAAACGGCCGAATTCGTGGACGAGAACGGCAATTTCGTCACCATGGTGAATTCGGATATTCTGGATACTGCCGCGCAGCTCAAGTACCAGTATGAGGACCCGCGCGAATGCATCCCGCTGCTGGTCGCCAATGCCCATCTGAGCGATCTCATTCGCCGCATAAGCATCAAGGCCAAATTGAAGTACATCTTGCGCAAGGACTGGAAGATCGACCTGGCAGGCAAGGCCACCCGGCTCGACCTGTCGGAAAGCGACCAACGCGGCGAAGTGACGGCGTTCCTGCGCGCGGGCAAACTGCGCGACATCGCCAAATCGAACCGGATCATGCTCCGGTTCGGCGGCTTGCGGCTGCGCGTACCGATGAACGGTTACTTCGAAGCCTATCTGACCGTCGGACCGAAGGAGACGTTTGCCGCCAGCAAGCCAGTCTTTATCGGCAACATCAATACTTTCGGCGCCGATGCGGAGTCGCAGGCATCGATGATGCAATCGCCGAAGATGCAGGAAAAGAAGGACCACGAGATGGGCGTGTCGACCAGCATCGACGTGACCGATGTGCTCCTCAAGCAGGTCAGAGGCAAAGGCGATACCCTGCTGGCCGTGATATTGAACCCGGTCAGCGGCGTCGAAAAGGACGAACAGGGCGTCAATCGGGAAGCCGAACCGGTTTTCGGCGAAGTGGCTCTGGATGTGCTGCCGATCGAGGCAAAGTAGGATCGCGTTTGGCTCTACTGAAAGTCGAACGCGCTCAAGCCCGTTACCATCTCATCGAGGCCGAGCGGGCGCGTCACCGGCGGTTCGGCACGCGCCAGGCAGCCGACGCGCTCGCACAGTCGGCAGGCGGGGCCGACCGGCGTGGCCGGAGCGGCACCGTGCCCAGCTTTTGCGGTCGCCCCTGGCAGCGCCGCGCCATAGACGATCTCGTCGCGAAAGCCGATGTCGCAGCCCAGCAGCAGCGCCGTGCGGCGCGGGCGCTCCGAAAACGAACCTTGCGGGCCTTCGAGCGTGCGGGCGACACAGAGGAACTCGGCGCCATCGGGCATCTCCACCGCCTCGACAAAAATCTGACCGGGCTGGGTGAAGGCGGCATGGACAGGCAGCTTCGGGCAGCCGCCGCCGAAGCGGCTGTGCGGAAAGCCCAGGCTGCCCGCCTTGCGGAAACGGTTGCCGGCATTGTCGACCTCAAGCATGAAGAACGGCACGCCCAACATGCCAGGCCGCTGCAACATGGTCAGCCGGTTCGCTGCCTGCTCGAAAGAGACGTTGAAGCGTGAACGCAGCACGTCGATGTCGTAATGGGCGCGAATGGCGGCAGCGTGAAAGGCCTGGTAGGGCATCATCAGCGCGTGCGCCGCATAGCGGCCGAGTTCGAAGCGCGCCAGCCGGCGGGCTTCGTCGGTGGTCAGCTTCAGCGCTTGAATCTCGCCGGCCACCGCAACCGTCATCCGGATCAGGCAGGCTTCCATCGCCACTTCGCGCAACTGGTCGAATGGCGACAGGCGTTCGGATAAAAACAGACGCTGCGAGTGGCGGTCATAGCGGCGGCGCCAGTTCGGCATGGTGGCCACCGGCAGAACCTTGACGACGATGCCGTATTCGCGCTTCAGCCAGGCTTTCAGCGCGGCGAACAGATCGTCGCCAGGATCGAGCACGGAGGTGAACGCCTCGGCCTCCTCCTCGAGCCCGGCAAAATGGTTCGGCCGGCGCTCGAGAATCTCGTGCACCTCATCGATCGGCAGCCGTGCACCGGCGAGTGCCGTGCCCTTGCCTTCGCGCGCCAGAAGCTCGTTGAGATCGGACAGCCGTTCGGCCTGCTCGCGATAGGCACGAAACAGTTTTATCATCGCGGCCGACGCGTTCGGCGCGGCCTCGGCAAGCTCGATCAGCTCCTGGTCGCCCGGCAATTCGCTGACCAGCAGCGGATCGGCAAACACTTCCTTCAAGGCTGATATAGACCCCTTTGCCTCGCCCTGCAGCTCATGCGGGTCGACCTTGTAGACGGACGCCAGCTTCAGGATCAGCTGCACCGTCAGCGGCCGCTGGTTGCGCTCGATGAGATTGAGATAGGACGGCGAGATGCCAAGCCCTTCGGCCATCGCCGTCTGGGTCAGGCCCTTGGCGTTGCGGATGCGGCGGATGCGCGGTCCGGCGAAGATCTTCTGATCGGCCAATCGACTATCCTTGACAGAAATTTACACGATCTCGGTGCAGCGGCGCACCATCGGTCTTTACAATCGTGACAAATTTACAGCGCTCGGCAGTCAAACACAACACAGGTTTTCTCTTATTTTCCGGCCAATCTCATGGTTTCCCTCGCCTATTCCGCGTTGCAATGTAAATGATGTCACACATAAGCGGCGCGAAACCCTCCTGGAAGCAGCGCTTTGAACCCGGCATCGAATTTTCTGGAGTGACCAATGACCGATTTTTACAACCTCGTTCCCTCGGCGCCCGAAGGCCGCTTCGACGGCATCGAACGGCCCTATTCGCCGGCGGACGTGAAGCGGCTGCGCGGCTCGGTCCAGATCCGGCAGAGCCTGGCCGAAATGGGCGCGAACCGGCTGTGGCAGCTGATCCACGAGGAGGATTTCGTCAACGCGCTCGGCGCCATGTCGGGCAACCAGGCCATGCAGCAGGTCCGCGCCGGACTGAAGGCGATCTATTTGTCGGGATGGCAGGTCGCGGCGGACGCCAACACCGCGTCGGCCATGTATCCGGACCAGTCGCTCTACCCCGCCAATGCGGCGCCCGAGCTGGTCAAGCGGATCAACCGCACCTTGCAGCGCGCCGACCAGATCGAGACGTCCGAGGGCAACGGCCTCTCGGTCGACACATGGTTCGCGCCGATCGTCGCCGATGCCGAGGCCGGCTTCGGCGGGCCGCTCAACGCCTTCGAGATCATGAAGGCGTTCATCGAGGCCGGTGCGGCCGGCGTTCACTATGAGGACCAGCTGGCATCGGAGAAGAAGTGCGGCCATCTCGGCGGCAAGGTGCTGATCCCGACCGCGGCGCATATCCGCAACCTCAACGCGGCACGCCTGGCGGCCGACGTGATGGGCACGCCGACTTTGGTCGTGGCGCGTACCGACGCGGAAGCGGCAAAGCTTTTGACCTCCGACATTGACGAGCGCGACCAGCCCTTCGTCGACTATGATGCCGGCCGCACGGTGGAAGGCTTCTATCAGGTCAGGAATGGCATCGAGCCCTGCATCGCTCGCGCCATCGCCTATGCGCCATACGCCGACCTGATCTGGTGCGAGACCTCGAAGCCCGATTTGGCGCAGGCCAAGAAATTCGCCGAGGGCGTGCGCAAGCATCATCCGGGCAAGCTGCTCGCTTACAATTGCTCGCCGTCGTTCAACTGGAAGAAGAACCTCGACGACGCGACGATCGCAAAGTTCCAGAGGGAGCTTGGCGCCATGGGTTACAAGTTCCAGTTCATCACGCTGGCCGGTTTCCACCAGCTCAATTTCGGCATGTTCGAACTCGCCCGCGGCTACAAGGCGCGGCAGATGACGGCCTATTCCGAATTGCAGGAAGCCGAGTTCGCGGCGGAAGCGCACGGCTACACCGCGACCAAACACCAGCGCGAAGTCGGCACCGGCTATTTCGATGCGGTGTCGATGGCCATCACCGGCGGCCGGTCTTCGACCACCGCCATGCATGAATCGACCGAGCACGCCCAGTTCAAGCCGGCGGCCGAATAGCAGCAACACGACCAGAGGAAACGCCCAAAGGGCATAAAAGGGAGAAGACCAATGGCTTCGATAAGCCGCGTCAAGGAACGGGCCGAAGAGCAGTCCACCACGATGAGCGTCGACCAGCAGGCGACCATCCGCATGCTGGCCAACGATCTGCACAGGCTCAACCAGTCGGTGATGAAGGCGGTCGAGGCGGGCGTCTCGGTGGAGCTCGTGCGCTCGGCACGCCACCATGGCGGCGACGGCAATTGGGGCGACCTGCTGATCCCGGTGATCGTCACCCAACAGAGCCACGGCTGACCGCACTCGAGGTCCATGCCCCGGCCGAATTCGATGTCACCCGCGCGGATTGCGCGCGGGTGACTTTGCTTTTGCACGACCAATTCACTACTGTGAAGAACAAAACTTGCCTTAAATTGTAATGCTTCCGGCTATATTGCAGATGACTGCCATTTCAGCTTGACATGGGTGGCGATCTCACGCCATTTGGCTCTCAGATTTCAACCCTGCATTGAAACAGAGACGAGCGGCCAGCCCCTGCCCATGTGTCCACTAGATCGCGAGACAGAGACCACAATTCTCCCGAGTTTGATGGGCCGGAAGGCGAACGCCGAGATGATCATGGATCTCTCCCAGGTGCTCGTTGTCGGGAAATCGCCAATCAATCGGGTTGTGGTGTCGAAGATCGTCGAAAAATCCGGACTGAAGCCGATCTCGGAGACGCCTGAAATGGCGGCGAAGACGCTGAGAACCCTTGTTCCCGGCGCGGTTGTCCTCGATGGCGGAGCCGACAACAAGGACTGCGACGCGCTGATGTCCGGCATCGATGCTATGCGGCGGGCGTCCGGCAGATCGCTGCCCTCGGTCATCCTGCTTTCAACCAGGATTGGCACACCGGAGAGCCTCGGCCTGTCGAGCATCGTCGACGTGGTGGTCACCAAGCCGATCACCACCGAAAGGCTGCAACCGGTTATCGATCGGCTGATCCGACTTGGGCGCGGCTGTTCGTAGTCCGGGTCGAGCGGTTCAAGGCCGGGACGCGCTCAACCGATTTTGCCGATGCTTTCGATCAGCGCGGGCAGTTCGCCAAGATCAGCGATCTCACGGAAACGTGGGGCTGCGACCGGCGGCTCGACATGTTCCAGCACCCAGGTCAGTTCGTGCGGCACATGGACGCCCCAGCTGCCGGCCTCGATGGCCGGCACCACGTCGGACTTCAGCGAATTGCCGACCATCATGCTTTTCTCCGGCCCGTCGCCATGGCGGCTGAAGATCCTGTTGTAGGTGGCGGCGCTCTTGTCGCTGACGATCTCGACGGCATCGAACAGGTCGCCCAGACCGGACCCGGCCAGCTTGCGCTCCTGGTCGAAGAGGTCGCCTTTGGTGATCAGCAGCAGGCGATAGTCGCTGGCGAGCTTTTCCACGGTTTGCCGTGCATGCGGCAACGCCTCGATCGGATGGGCAAGCATGTCGCGGCCGGCGGCAAGGATTTCAGCGATGGCTGAAGCCGGCACGCGGCCTTCGGTGACCTCGATCGCCGTCTCGATCATCGACAGGGTGAATCCCTTTATGCCGAAACCATAGATTGCGAGGTTGCGCTTCTCGGCCTCGAGCAGTCGCGCTGAAATGTGTTCCTCCTCGGCATGATCGGTGAGGAGTGCTGCAAAGCGCTTCTCGGTCATGCGAAAAAACTGCTCGTTCTGCCAGAGCGTGTCATCGGCGTCGAAGCCGATGGTCGTCAATTTGCGGCTGTCTTGCATGCGACGCCTTCAATCCGGTGACTGCGTTTGTGGAAATCTGAACCTAAGCTGGCTGGAGCGAATTTCAACCGTGGCGGCGAAGCCAGCCGGCTTGCCCTTCCCTTCCATCACCGCGCACGGCTATACTCCAAAATCCGCAACCCAATCTGGTGAATGATGCCGCCTGCAAAAAAGGAAGTCCGTCCGTCGACCCGCGGAGGACGCGTCCGCACGCCCGCTTTCGTGAAAAATCAACGTGGCGTGAAAAACTGGAAGGAAGTCAGCGCCTGGCTGGAATGGCGCGGCATCGAGGATATCGAATGCATCACGCCGGACCAGGCGGGCGTTGCGCGCGGCAAGATGATGCCGTCGAAGAAATTCACCTCCAACACCTCGCTGGCGCTGCCTTCGGCGGTGTTCATGACGACGATCTCCGGCGGTTATCCGGAGGACGGCAACGGCTTCCACTACCCTGAGGACGATGGCGATCTCAAGCTGATGCCGGACCTTTCGACCCTGACCGTGGTGCCGTGGGAAGAAGATCCGACGGCAGCCGTCATCTGCGATCTCGTCCACCAGGACGGCCGCTCGGTCGAATTCACGCCGCGCAATGTGCTCAAGCGCGTGGTTGCGGCTTACGACAAGCGCGGGCTGAAGCCGGTGGTGGCGCCCGAGATCGAATTCTACCTCGTGCGCAAGAATCCCGATCCGGACTATCCGCTGACCCCGCCGGTCGGGCGTTCGGGGCGCGCCATAGGCGGCGGCGCCGGTTATTCGATCGCCGGCGTCAACGAGTTCGACGAACTGATCGACGACATCTACCACTTCTCCGAGAGCCAGGGCCTGGAGATCGACACGCTGATCCACGAGGAGGGCGCCGGCCAGCTCGAGATCAATCTGCGCCATGGCGACCCGATCGAACTCGCCGACCAGGTGTTCATGTTCAAGCGCACCATTCGCGAGGCGGCGCTGAAGCACGAGATCTACGCCACCTTCATGGCCAAGCCGATCCAGGGCCAGCCGGGCTCGGCGATGCACATCCATCAGTCGATCATCGACAAGAAGACCGGGCGGAATATCTTTTCGGCCGAGGACGGCTCGGAAACCGACGAATTCTTCCACTTCATCGGCGGCATGCAGACGCATGTGCCGAACGCGCTGGTGATGTTTGCGCCCTATGTCAATTCCTACCGCCGGCTGACACAGGCGGCCTCGGCGCCGGTCAACAACAAATGGGGCTATGACAACCGCACCACGGCGTTCCGGGTGCCACGCTCGGATCCGGCGGCACGGCGCGTCGAAAACCGCATCCCGTCCTCCGATGCCAACCCCTATCTGGCACTGGCCGCGTCGCTGGCCTGCGGGCTGATCGGCATGACCAACAAGATCAAGGCCGAGCCTCCTGTGCTGACCACAGCCAACGCCGACGAGATCGACCTGCCGCGCGGCCTGCTCGAAGCCGTCGACCTGTTCGAGGGCGACGAGGAGCTCTGCGCGCTGCTCGGCAAGTCGTTTGCCGCGACCTACGCGGCAATCAAGCGGGCGGAATTCGAGACCTTCATGGAAGTGATCAGCCCGTGGGAGCGGGAATATCTGCTGCTCAATGTGTGAGCGGCGACTTCGTCGCGTGAATGGTGAACAGAGAATGGTGAGTAGTTTCATATTGGACGGATGAGCGCGGGCGACTCGTCTCTCGCAGCCATTCACCATTCGCGCTATTCACCATTCAAGGCCTTCCCATGCCCTACCAATCCCCTATTTCCCCCGGCCGTTCCTGGTACGAGGATACTGCCGGACCGCGACCCGAATATCCTTCGCTCGACGGCGACCGACAATGCGACGTCGTCATCGTTGGCGGCGGCTTCACCGGCCTGTCGGCGGCGGCGCATCTGGCGAAGGCCGGTGCAAACGTCGTCTTGATCGAAGCGCATCGCTTTGGCGATGGCGCGTCGGGCCGCAATGGCGGCCAGCTCGGCACCGGCCAGCGCGCCTGGGCCGAAGAGCTGGAGGCCGAATATGGCTTCTCCCGCGCCAAGGCGCTGTTTGACCTGGCCGAAGAGGCCAAGGCACATTTGCTCGAATTCGCCGCCGTCAACAATATCGACATCGACTATATGCCCGGCCAGATGTCGGTGGCGCACAAGCAGCGCTATGTCGACGACTACAAGGCGCATGCCGAGATCATGACGAGCCGGTTCGGCTATCAGCACATCTCCTTCATGGACGCCAGGGAGACGGCGGAGCGGTTGGGCTCGACGCACTATTTCGGCGGCACCCGCGACACCGGCACCGGCCATATCCAGCCGATGAAGCTGGTCATCGGCACGGCGAAAGTGGCAGCGCAGGCGGGCGCGCAACTGTTCGAGCAAACGCCGTCGACCTGCATCACCTCCAGTGGCGGCAAGGTCCGGGTGACCACGCCGAAAGGCGTCATTACTGCCGAAAAATGCCTGATCGGCGTCAACGCCTATGGCGGCACACTCGAGCCGGTGAGTGCCGCGCATATCATGCCGATCGGCTCCTTCATCGGCGCGACAGTTCCGCTGGGCGCCGAGTCCAAAGTGCTGCCGGGCGGTGAGGCGGTCGACGATTCCCGCTTCGTGGTGCGCTATTTTCGCAAGTCGAAAGACGGGCGCCTGCTGTTCGGCGGGCGTGAGATCTACGGTGTCAACGATCCCAAAGACATCCACATCCATATCCGCCGGCAGATCTCCGAGCTTTATCCCGAGTTGAAGGATGTCGAGATCACCCATGGCTGGGGCGGCTATGTCGGCATCACGGTGCCGCGAAAACCGTTTGTGCGCGAGGTGATGCCCAATGTGATCTCGGCCGGCGGCTATTCCGGTCACGGCGTCATGCTGTCGAACTTTTTCGGCAAGCTTTATGCCGAGACCGTTGCCGGCAACCGCGATCGGCTCAAGCTGATCGAGGATTTGAACATCCCTGCCTTCCCCGGCGGCCGGCGCTTTCGCACGCCGCTGCTGTTCCTGGCGCTCAACTGGTTTGCACTGCGCGACAGAATCTAGAGCAACAACAAACGATTCCGTCTGAAATATTCGGTGTTTAGCGACACATTGCAGAATCCTTAACAAGGGTGCAGAATCCTGGGTTAGGGCGCACTGATGCCACAATCGCGGGTAAAAGGTGCCGGTTCTGGGCGATTGAACGGGGACTTTTGCGGGCTTGCCCGCTTTGTTTTTGGGACCGATGCCGATCGAATGCCGGCCTTCCGGCACTGATCGAAAGAACATCGGCCCGCATATTGGAGGTGGCGAACGTGAATGAGCCCTTCAGTTTCGGCGCGCCGGAACGACGGCGCTTTGCCATGCAGTTCGGTTACGATATGCGGCCCTCTTTCTGGCAGGAAGTCCGGTCGAACTCGCATCTGGTGATTGCCGCGGTCGGCACCGCAGCGCTGCTCGGCGTGGCGGCGGTGGCGCTGTGGCTGGCTTTGCCGGCGAATGACAGGCAAGCGAGCGCGAGCCAACAGCAGACCGTTCCGGCCATTCCTGTGAAGACAACGAAAATCGTTCCCGCGGCCGCCAAGGTCGCCGCGGTCGTGCCGCCAGCGGCGGCGCGCAAGGGCGACGCGGTTTCACGGACGGTGGCTGCCAATGAGGCGGCGGTATCGGCGCTGGCGCCCAACGATCCGCGCTGGACCGCGCCCGACTCGAAGGCCGTATCCGGCCCGGAAGCAACGCCGCCCGATCAGGCGGCGAGCCAGCCGACGCAAGACGAGAAGCCATCTTCGGCATTCGCCGAATCGGCAGCGCAAACCGACGCCACGACAGAGCTTGCCAAGGTCGCCGCTCCCGGCGATCCGGCGATGAACGCCGGTCCAGACGGCGCGCAAACCGCCGCCATTCCCACCCCGAAACCGGACCTGCCGCAGCCCGCCCAGGCCAACGCGAAACCCCAGAAGGTTGCTGCCGCCGGCAACGGACGCACGCTGAGGGCGGTTACCATGCGAAGCGGCCCGAAGAAGAATGCAGCCGCCATCGGCACCGTGCCCGCCAAGACATCGGTGCAGGTGATGGGCTGCAAGCAATGGTGCGAGGTCGTCTACAACGGCAAACGCGGCTGGATCTACAAGAGCTACATCAAGACCGGCGCTTAGAGGCTATTCATCGCCATGTATCTGGGATGGGTCCCATCTCAGATGCAGCGCCCGCCGTCGACCTCAAGCGCCACGCCGGTGATGAAGGCGGCCTCGTCGGAAGCAAGCCAGAGCGCTGCGTTGGCGATATCCAGCGGTGTCGACAGTCGGCCAAGCGGGATCGAGGCGCGGAACTTGTCGCGGATTTCGGGCGTATCGGCGCCCATGAATTTCTCCAGCATGCCGGTCTCGCCAGCGACCGGGCAGAGGCAGTTGACGCGGATGTTCTTCGGCGCCAATTCCACCGCCATCGACTTGGTCGCGGTGATCGCCCAGCCTTTCGAGGCATTGTACCAGGTGAGGCCGGGCCGCGGCCGAAGGCCGGCCGTGGAAGCCGTGGTCAGGATGACGCCGCCGCCTTGCCGCTCCATGATCGGCACCACGGCGCGCGCGGCATGGTAGATCGCCTTCATGTTGACGGCGGTGATCAGGTCGAAGGTCTCCTCGCTGACATCGAGCATGTCGCCGTTGCGATGGGTGTAGCCGGCATTGTTGACCATGATGTCGATGCGGCCGAAGGCGCTCTTGGCGGCATAGACCATCTCGTCGAATTCGGAGCGCAACGAGACGTCCGTCTGGGTCCAGATCGCCGCCTCGCCGATCTCATTGGCGACCCGTTCGGCGCCCTTGGCGTTGAGGTCGGCGACCACGACCCTGGCGCCCTCCTCGGCAAAACGCCTGGCCATGCCTTCGCCAAATCCGGACGCCGCGCCGGTGATGATGGCCACCTTGTTTTCCAGGCGCATGCTTTTCTCACCCATGATTGAGGATCATTGTCCCGCAAGCCGGCGTATCAAACAGGCCACGACCGTCGAAAGATGTGCATCCATCCTCGATTTCTCCTTTGGCTTTCGCGTCGATCCCGCTCTATGCTGCATCTGCGAAGGCTTCCCGGAACCATCGCCCGCCGACAAGCCTCCGGGTTGTGCCAGTGTCAAGGGTCAGGTTCCGACACTTAGATGTGACACCGTGGCACTGGAAAATTTAAATCGATTAGATTATATCAGCCGCGTACTCGTGACCGGCGTCAAAGCGGACAGACCATGACCAGCCAGATCATCCCCGTCGATCCTTTCGACTTCATCATTTTCGGCGGCACCGGCGATCTGTCGGAACGCAAGCTCCTGCCATCGCTCTACCATCGCCAGCGCGACCACCAGTTTTCCGAGCCGACGCGGATCATCGGCACGTCGCGCTCGAAAATGACCGACGAGGAATTCCAGGCTTTCGCCAAACAGGCGATTTCCGACCATGTCAAACCGGCCGATATCGACCCAAAGGAATTGAAGACGTTCCTGGCCCGGCTTTCCTATGTCTCGGCCGACGCCACCACAGGGGCCGGTTTCGACAAACTGAAAAAGGCGATCGGCGACAGCGACCGCATCCGCGCCTTCTACCTGGCGGTGGCGCCGGCGCTGTTCGGCGACATCTCGCACAAGCTCAAAGAGCACAAGCTGATCACGCCGAACTCGCGCATCGTGCTGGAGAAGCCGATCGGGCGCGACCTTGCCTCGGCACGCGCGCTCAACGATCTGGTCGGCGATGATTTCCATGAAAGCCAGATCTTCCGCATCGACCACTATCTCGGCAAGGAGACAGTGCAGAACCTGATGGCGCTGCGCTTTGCCAACGCGCTCTACGAGCCGCTGTGGAACTCCGCCAATGTCGACCATGTGCAGATCACCGTGGCCGAGACTGTCGGCCTCGAAGATCGCGTCACCTACTACGACAAGGCTGGCGCACTGCGCGACATGGTGCAGAACCACATGCTGCAGCTCCTGTGCCTGGTCGCCATGGAGGCACCGTCGTCGATGGACGCCGATGCCGTTCGCGACGAAAAGCTGAAGGTGCTGAGGGCGCTGAAGCGTATCAACGGCAACGAGGCGCCGAAGCAAACGGTGCGTGGCCAATACCGCGCCGGAGCCTCGGCCGGCGGACCAGTGAAAGGCTATGTCGAGGAACTCGGCAAGGAGAGCAGCACCGAGACTTTCGTCGCCATCAAGGCCGAGATCGGCAACTGGCGCTGGTCGGGCGTGCCGTTCTACCTAAGGACCGGCAAGCGACTGGCGACCCGCGTGTCGGAAATCGTCATCGAGTTCAGGCCGATCCCGCATTCGATCTTCGGCGACAGCGCCGGGCCTATTTTCGCCAACCAGCTGGTCATCCGGCTGCAGCCCGACGAGGGCGTCAAGCAGTTCATCATGATCAAGGATCCGGGACCGGGCGGCATGCGGCTGCGCCAGATTCCGCTCGACATGAGCTTCGCGCAATCCTTCGACGGCCGCGCGCCCGATGCCTATGAGCGGCTGATCATGGATGTCATCCGTGGCAACCAGACGCTGTTCATGCGCCGCGACGAGGTCGAGGCGGCATGGAAATGGATCGATCCGATCCAGAACGCCTGGGAGAGCGCCAGGCAGGAGGCGCAAGGCTATACCGCCGGCACATGGGGCCCTTCGGCTTCCATTGCGCTAATCGAACGCGACGGGCGGACATGGCACGAGAGCAACTAAACGGCGCGCCCTACAACTGGCACGCCTTTTCGGCACGCCCGGACCTGGCGGCAGCCCTTGCCGGCCGCGTTGCAGGCCGCCTGAGCGAGGCTATCGAAGAGCGCGGCACGGCGCTGCTTGCCGTTTCCGGCGGCACGACACCGGCGAAGTTTTTCGCAGCACTTTCGAACATCCCGATCGCCTGGAGCAAGGTCACGGTGACGCTGGTCGACGAGCGTTTCGTGCCGGCCTCCTCGCCGCGCTCGAACGCCGGACTGGTTGCCGCCAATCTGTTGCAGAACGCGGCTGCCGCCGCACGTTTCGTGCCGCTCTATCACGAGGCCGCAAGCATCGAGGATGCGGCGGTGTCCGACACAAGGGTGTTGCGCGCGCTGCCCTGGCCGCTCGATGCCGTCGTGCTCGGCATGGGAGCCGATGGCCACACCGCTTCGTTCTTTCCCGACGCCGACGAGCTGGAAAAGCTGCTCGACCCGTCTTCGGAAAGGATCGTGCTGCCGGTTCACGCAAGGAGTGCCGGCGAACCGCGGCTGACATTGTCGCTGGCGCGGATCGTCAGTGCCGGCTTCATCGCACTGCACATCGAAAGCGAGGACAAGCGTACCGCATTCGAGAGCGCGATGGGACCGGGAACGCAAAAACCCATTCGCGCCGTGCTCGACGCAGCTGAAAGGCCCGTAGAGGTCTTCTGGGCACCCTGATTTCAACTTGCTGAGGGTCCCGGCGAATAGCCGGAGGGTGTTTCCGGGACCTCGCCTGAAAGGACCTGTAACATGACCGCCAGACGCGACATCGAAGCCATCACCGAGCGCATCCGCCAGCGCTCCAAACCGGGCCGCGAGCGCTATCTGAGCCGCATCGCCGAGGCATCTAACCGCACCGCCAACCGGGCCGTGCTGTCCTGCGGTAACCTCGCCCATGGTTTTGCCGTCTGCAGCCCGTCGGAGAAGGTTGCACTCGGCGGCGACCGGGTGCCGAACCTCGGCATCATCACCTCCTACAATGACATGCTGTCGGCGCATCAGCCGTTCGAGACTTATCCGGCGCTGATCAAGGAGGCGGCGCGTGAGGCCGGCGGCATCGCCCAGGTGGCCGGCGGCGTGCCGGCAATGTGCGACGGCGTCACGCAAGGCCAGCCCGGCATGGAGCTGTCGCTGTTTTCGCGCGACGTCATCGCCATGGCGGCCGCGATCGGCCTGTCGCACAACATGTTCGACGCCGCCGTCTATCTCGGCGTCTGCGACAAGATCGTGCCGGGGCTGGTGATCGCAGCACTGACCTTCGGCCACCTGCCGGCGGTGTTCATCCCGGCCGGGCCGATGACGACAGGCCTGCCCAATGACGAGAAGGCCAAGGTCCGCCAGCTCTATGCCGAGGGCAAGGCGGGACGGGTGGAACTGCTCGAGGCCGAGTCCAAGTCCTATCACGGGCCGGGCACCTGCACCTTCTACGGCACAGCGAACTCCAACCAGATGCTGATGGAGATCATGGGCCTGCACACGCCGGGTGGCTCCTTCGTCAACCCCGGCACGCCGCTGCGCGAAGCGCTGACCCGGGAGGCGACGAAGCGGGCGCTGGCGATCACCGCGCTCGGCAACGCCTACACGCCGGCCGGCCGGATGATCGACGAACGCTCGATCGTCAACGGCGTCGTCGGCCTGCATGCCACCGGCGGCTCGACCAACCACACCATCCACCTGATCGCCATGGCGGCCGCGGCCGGCATCGCCATCACCTGGCAGGATATTTCAGACCTGTCGGAAGCCGTGCCGCTGCTGGCGCGGGTCTATCCGAACGGCCTTGCCGACGTGAACCATTTCAACGCCGCCGGCGGGCTCGGCTTCCTGATCCGCGAACTGCTTGACGAGGGCATCCTGCATGAGGACGTGCAGACGGTGTGGGGCGAAGGCCTGCGGCCCTACGCGGTCGAGGCCAAGCTCGGCGCCGATGGCGCCGTGGTGCGCGAAGCTTCGCCCAGCGTGAGTGGCGACGAAAAGGTGCTGGCGCCGTTCAGCAAGGCGTTCCAGCCGACCGGCGGGTTGAAAGTGCTGTCAGGCAATCTCGGCCACGCCGTCATCAAGACCTCGGCGGTGAAGCCGGAGCGGCGCATTGTCGAAGCGCCGGCCAAGGTTTTCGACAGCCAGCAGGGGCTGAACGAGGCGTTCAAGGCAGGCACACTGACCGGCGACTTTATCGCCGTCATCCGCTTCCAGGGGCCGAAGGCCAACGGCATGCCGGAACTGCACAAGCTGACCACCGTGCTCGGCATCCTGCAGGATCGCGGCCAGCATGTGGCGCTGGTGACCGACGGGCGCATGTCGGGCGCATCCGGCAAGGTGCCGGCGGCGATCCATGTGACGCCGGAAGCGGTCGAGGACGGGCCGATCGCCAGGATCCACGAGGGCGACATCATCAGGCTCGACGCCGACGCCGGCACGCTGGAAGTGCTGGTGCCGGCCGGAGATTTTGCCCTACGCCGGACGGCGGACGCCGACCTGATCGGCAATGAGTTCGGTTTCGGCCGCGAACTGTTTGCCGGCTTCAGGCAATTGGTGGGCCGCGCCGACCATGGCGCCAGCGCCTTCGGAACGGCCTGAGCGGATTGCTGTCCCGTTCATGAAAAAGGGCGGCTCATGGCCGCCCTTCTTGCGTTGGATCATACGGTGCTATTGCACCGTTAGCTCGGCCCGCTCGCCGGCCTTGACCGTTACGGCGCCTTCCTTCGAGCTGTTGTCCGACTTCTCCGAGACGACCACATAGTCACCGGCCATTATCGCCGCCTGATACTTCTGGTCGTAGGCGTAGCCAAGCGACTTGCGATTGCCGTTGATGTCCTTCTTCGCTTCGAAAATCTCGATCTTCGAGGCGCCGGGCGCGGTGATTGCCAGAACACCAGCGTTCATGGCGACTTTCACATCCTGGAATTCACCGGTCTTGACGGTGAATGGCTGTTCGACGACGGCGAGATCGACGGTCGCGATCAATACATAATCGTCCGGCGGCAGATCGAACTTGCTGTCGGGACCATAGGCATAAGTCACCTCTTCCCTGGTGCCGTCGATCTTCTTTTTCGCCTTGAACACCTTGAAGCCGATGCCCGAACCGTCGGCCTTGTCGCCGCCGGCGGTATAGTAGGCGTTGGCAACGACATGGCCGACGCCGACGATGATGTCCTTTTCGACCGTCTTGCCGGCAGCGAGCGGGATCGTCTCCGTGGCCACGCCCTGGCCGATCGTGACAGTCACCTTCTCGTCGCCGGCCGGCAACACGGTCTTGGTGGTGCCATAGTAGGTCGCGGGATTGTCGGCGCCCGGATAGTCGATCACGACTGCCGCCCCATCGACGACATCCGCCCCCGCGCTTGGCCGCGGATGAATGATGAGCGTGCCGGCATTCAGGGTGAACAACGGCTTGTAGACCTGGCCTGCCTCGATCTTGAGCTTCTGTTCGGTCCTGGCCTCGCCGTCGCGCGCGACGATGATGTAGTCGCCCGGCTCCAGATTGCCCTTGTAGGCGCCGTATTCGGTGGTGACGTTGTCGCCGCGCGTGCCATCGGACTTTGCCTTGTAGATTTCCCAGGCATTGCCGTCGGTGACCGGATCGCCGCCTTCGGCAAGCACCAAGGTCGGCAGCAGATTGAATTCCGGCTTTTCTGGCTCGGGCGCGGGTGCCGGAGCCGGCGCCGGTTCGGGCGCAGGCGCGGGTGCCGCGACGGTTTCGACCAGCGCTTCCTGCAGCGCTTTCTCGTCAGACGCCTGGATGTATTTGCCGCCGGTGTTTTCAGCGAGACAGGCGATCTGCTTGCCTTCGTCGGCGGTCAGGCCAAAGCCGACGACATCGGCGGTAAAGTCGATGCCAGACGCTTCCAGTTCCTTGCCGAGCGCGCAAGGGTCGCCGCCGCAGGTTTCAAGTCCGTCGGTGATGAGAACGACGGTGGCCTTGTCCTCGGTGTATTTCAGTGCCTCGGCCGCCTGCTTGACGGCTGATGTCAGCGGCGTCTTGCCGAGGAATTTCAGACTGTCGGCGGCGGCCGAGATCGCGCTGGCGGAACCGGCCTGCGGAGGCACGATCAGCTCGATGTCGTCGCAACTGCCCTTCTCGCGATGGCCATAGGCCATGAAGCCGATCTCATCGTCGGCGGGAACCGACTGCAGCACGGTCCTGAGCGATTCGCGGGCGATTTCGAGCTTGGGCTTGCCGTCGATCTGCGCCCACATGGAACCGGAGGCGTCGAGAATGATGATGACCTTGTTTGCCGCGAAGCCGAACGTCGTCATCGACAAAAGGAGAATCGCCGCAGCGACGCTCCGTGCAAGTCCCGCCATGAAAGTCTCCTCAAGTCCGCCCTGATCCGGGCCGGAAAGCTATTTGACGCGGCGTCAGGACACAAGCCCGAACGCGGCTGCTACGGGGCCGAATGCCGAACTTTCGAGCAAGCGAATCCGCTCAGTAGGTCGTGCGCCGCTCTTCCGAAGGCGGCCGGCCGAACTGCAGCCGGTAGCTCTGGGCAAAATAGGAGTGCGAGGTAAAGCCGGTGGCGATCGCCACGTCGAGGATCGGCATATTGGTCTGGCGCAACAATTCGCGCGCCCGCTCGAGCCGCAGCCGCATATAGTAGCGGCCGGGAGTGACAGTGAGGTGGCGCAAGAACAGGCGCTCGACCTGGCGCACCGACAGCCCCGCCGACTTCGCCAGCTGTACCGCCGACAGCGGCTCGTCGAGGTGGTCGGCCATCAATTCGACGATGCGCCGCAGCTTTTCCGATTTGCCGGTCAAGTCGCGTTCCGGTCCGACACGCTGGCGATCGCCGGCGGAGCGGATGCGTTCGTGCTGGAACTGGTTGGCGACGCCGTTGGCGAGGTTGGAGCCGAAATCGCCGCGCACGATCTCCAGCATCAGGTCGATCGAGGTGGTGCCGCCGGCGCAGGTGTAGCGCTTGCGGTCGATCTCGAAGACGTTGCCAGTGCAGTTGATGTCGGGAAAGCGCTCGACGAAGCCGGCGCGGTTTTCCCAGTGGATGGTGCAGCGATAGCCGTCGAGCTGGCCGGCTTCAGCGAGCAGATAGGAACCGACCGACAGCGCGCCGAGCGCGTTGCCACGCCGGCCCCAGCTGCGCAGCGCCGCCAGCACCTTGCTCTTGCCGGGGAATTCGGTGGTCAGCCCGACCGAGACGAACAGGATGTCGACCGGCGGCAGATCGGCAACGGCGTAGTCGATCTTGAGCGGCAGGCCGTTGGAGGCCATGACGGAATCGCCGTCGGCCGATACCGTCGTCCAGCCATAGAAATCGCGGCCGAGCAACCGGTTCGCCGAGCGGAACGTATCGATTGCCGCCGCCAGCGAAAACATCGAAAACTTGTCGACCAGCAGGAACGCGAACTGCCGGCCACCGCCTTGAACGGGATCAGTTATGACCGGCCGTTCCGGGGGAATAGTGAGGTTCGGCAAGGCTGGCGGCTTTCTGGTCAGAAGGACGGCCGTTTCAATCCGGCCGCAAGATAGGCGGAGGCTACTGTGTTGGCCATCAGCATGGCAATGGTCATCGGCCCGACGCCGCCCGGCACCGGGGTAATGGCACCGGCCGCCTTCGCCGCCTCGGCATAGGCGACGTCGCCGACGAGACGGGTCTTGCCTTCGCCCTTCTCGGGCGCGGCAATGCGATTGATGCCGACGTCGATGACGGTGGCGCCTGGCTTCACCCAATCGCCCTTGACCATTTCAGGTCGGCCGACGGCGGCGACCAGGATGTCGGCAGTGCGGGCGAGCGCCGGCAGATCCTTGGTGCGGCTGTGGGCGATGGTGACGGTGCAGTTGGCAGCGAGCAGAAGGTTGGCCATCGGCTTGCCGACAATGTTGGAGCGGCCGACGACAACGGCATTGAGACCGGACAGGTCCTTGCCGCGCACGCGTTCGATCAAAAGCATCGAACCGGCAGGCGTGCAGGGAACGAAGGCGGTTTCGAGCTCGCCGGTGCCGAGCTTGCCGACATTGATGAAATGGAAGCCGTCGACATCCTTCTCCGGCGCGATGGTCTGGATGACCTTGCCGGCGTCGATATGGGCCGGAAGCGGAAGCTGTACCAGGATGCCGTTGATGGCCGGATCGGCGTTGAGGGCGCCGATGATGCCGAGCAGTTCCTGTTCGGAGGTCTGCGCCGACAATGTGTGCTGGACCGAATGGAACCCGCATTCCTTGGCGGTGCGGGATTTGGAGGCGACGTAGACCTGGCTCGCGGGGTCTTCGCCGACGATGACCACGGCAAGACCGGGTTGCCTGGCGCCCTTGGCCGTCAATTCGGCGGTGTACGCCTTGACCGTGCGCACCACGTCTTCGGCGACGCTTTTTCCGTCAATCAACTCGGCCATGAACTATCCTTCGACACCGTTCCACCCAAAGCGCAGTACTGGGCGCTTTGGCACTTGTTCACGCATGCCGTTGCCCCAAAAACGCTCGGCACTTTTGGGCGACATGCAATTTGTGCGGCATTTTCACGAAAATTCGACCGGGCAATCCCGTCAGAGCGCCGTCAGATGCCGTAAACCCGAAACCGGCATGTTTTATTCGCTGCTGGACGTTTTAGAAATAGCGGCGGCGCGAGCGGTTTTCGGTGAGTTCGCGGACCGCTTCGCGGAATTCGCGCAGGCTGTTGCGGATTTCCTCGACCTGGGTCTGCTCGGCGGGATTGGCGACCGGTGGTGCCGCGGCAGCCGGGGGCTGCCGATAGTGTGTCTGTCCCGCATAGGGCGGCATCGGCTGCGGATAGGGGGTGCCGGTCGGTGGCTGCATCTGCAAGGCTTGCACCGGCGGGTAGCCAGGCTGCGTCCCATAGGGGTAGGCCTGGTCATGCGGGGCCGGATACATCGGCGGCTGTGGCATCATGTGAGCGGGCAATGGCGGCTGTTGCGGGTGGGCAGCATAGGCGTCTTGCCGGAAATCGGGCGCCGGATAGAAAGCAGCCCCCTGCCTCGGATAGCCACTTTCGACCGTCGCGGGTGAGACGGGTTCAGCGGCGCGGGTATCGGAGGACTTTTGTGTCGATGCCTTGCCAGGCATGATCTTGCCCACAGCCGAGAACAACCCGAACAGACCAGAACGTTCAGCGCGAACGCTCTCGACCGGAGGGGCAGGCGGCTGCGGTGCCTGATATGCCTTGTCTTCGACAGCTATGCGCCGCTCGTCCGGGCTGCGGCGCGAGCGGGAATTGGCGGTCTCGCGCAGGCTCTGATAGGCGCCGCGCATGGCGCCGAGGCCAATGCCCGCGGCCATGCCCAGCAGCAGCCCGGCAAGCGCGGTAACAGCACGCGAAGGGCCTTTCGCCTCAAGCGGTATGTAGGCCGGCGACATAACGCTGATGTTGGCGGTGTCGATGTCCTTCTGCTCGGCGGTCTCCTTGGCGCGCAGAAGATATTGTTCGTAGACGGAACGCTTGGCGGTGGCCTCGCGCTCCAGTTCGCGCAAGGTGACGAGGTCGTCGTTGACATCGCCGCTGCGCACCTTCAGCTGCGCCAACCGGGAAGCAAGGCTCTGTTCGAGCTGGACCGCGCGCTTCAGGTCGACCTGCAGCGACGAGGCAATGCGGGCGAGCTCGCCGGCGATGCGCTGGCGCGAACCGGCAAGCTGGGCACCGAGCGCCTGCAGTTCGGGGTGACGCGGCCCGAGCCGCACCGCGGCGCGGTCGGCCTCCTGCTTCAGCGCCGCATATTGCGAGCGCAATTCGCTCATCGTGTTGGAGTTGATCTCTTCCGGCAAAGTGCCGTTGAGAACCGAATTGACATCGAGCGAGCGCGCCGACGCAGCCCGGGCGTTGAGTTCCAGCGTGCGGGCGCGGGCGATGGCGAGCTGTTCGTTGAGCTTGAGCATCTCGTCGTCGCTGATCAAATGGCCCTGCGCGTCGACGAGGTCATGCGTTGCCCTGAAATCCTCGACCTTGCGTTCGGACGTCTCGACGCCCTTGCGCAATTCATCGAGCCTGGCTGTCAATTCGTTGGTTGCGCGGCCGGCAGTTTCGGACTGCATGGCGCGGGAAGCCTCGATGAAGACCCTCGTTACCGTGGTTACGATATCGGCGGACTTCTGGGGACTCTGTGTGATCGCGCCAACGGTCAAGACAAAGGTCTTGCCGCCACGCTCGACAGACAGGCTTTCGGCCAGATTGCTGATGGCGAGCGACTTGCGGCGCGCCAGGTCGACCGCGCCGTTCTTGTCGTGCGAGAACAAAGAGTGGATCAGCGAGCGGATCGAGAGCCCGCCCGAGCCCTGGCCATTGAATTCGGGATCGTTGACCAGATCGAGTTTGGGGTCGTCGACGACCTTGCTCAGAACGTTGCCGGAAGTCAGCAGACGCGCCTTGTTTTCGATGAGTGCCAGCGTGGCATCGGAGGCAACGACCGACTGGGTGAGATCGCGCTCGGTGAGCTTGAGGTCGCGCGGATCGACGACAATTTCGGTGGAGGACTCGTATTTCTTCGGCGTCGACAAAGCGATCGCAACGCCGAGTGCCGCGCCCAGTATCGTCGTGGTGACGATCAGCATCTTCGACCTGGCAATGCCGCCGATCACCTTCATCGGATCGATCAGCGGTTTCCATTCCTGGCTGTCGGCATCGTCGCGGGAAGACCGGTGCTCGCTACCGGCGTATCGGGGCTCATAGGCGGCAGCGCTGGGACGGTAGCCCTCGGAGACGCCGGCAGGCTGGTCGCGCAGCCTGGCTTGCGGGTAGCCGCCTCGAACCCTGTCCGCTTCCAGCCGTACCTCAGCCTCCGAACCAGCCTGAAATTGGGATGTCTCGGGGGCCACAGCAGGCGATGGAGTCGCGCGCGCCTCGCGTTGCGAGCGGGCGACGCGATGGCGCGTGGCGGCATCCTCGCGCCATGACGAGTCGGCGCGGTCGCCGAGCGAAACCAGCGAAGCGTCGGCCTCTTCCTCGCCGCGCACAGCCTGGCCAAGTGCAAGCAAGGAGCGCTCACGCTTCCAGTCTTCACGGTTTTGCCTGTCGACCATTGTCTTGGAGCTTACTCTCTGGCGGCTTGGAAGCGGCAGTCAGCCAATCGTTAAGCCACGCTAAACAGGCATAGGAAACAAAAGGTTAATTTCGGCGATTTGAGGACGCAGTTTCTCTCTTTGGTTGTATGTTTGCGGAGGCTAATAAAGGGGCTCAAAACCGCACGTTAAGCTTTCCGCGCTAGGCATTACGCGAGATATGACGCAGGCCAATCACATACCGCAAAGGCGGCCCCTCGCCCGGATCGGCACCTTTCTGGCCGAACGACGGGGGCTGGTTCGCGACTATCTCTCGGCGATCAGCGGCGCCGGCGGGCGACTGGTGTTTTCGCTCGCCTATTTCATCGCGCTGGCCAACACGCTGTCCATCGCCGAGTTCGGCATGTTCGCCACCGCGTCGGCGGCCGGTGTCATGCTGTCGCGCATCCTCGCTTTTGGCTTCATCTCAGCACTTTATCGCACGGCCACCATCCGCCCCAATTTGATCGGCACCTTCACCGCCGGCTTCCTGCTGCTTGGCGTTGTGTCCTTGCCGCTGCTGGCCGCTGCCTCCTACGGCGTCTACCTGATCTTCTTTGCCAGCAATGTGCCGCTGGCGGTCTTCGCCGCGATCGTCTTTGCCGAAACACTCTTGTGGCGGCCGGTCGAGGTGGTGCTGATCGTCAACAATGGGCTCGGCAAATTCGGCCGCGCCGCCGTGCTGGCAATCGTGACCACGGCCTTCCGCGCACTCGGCGCGGTGCTGTTCATGCTTTCAGGACAGCACAGCGTCTCGGTCTGGTCGTGGTTCTACATCGGCGCCAACGCCGCCTCGCTGCTGCTTGCCTTCGGCTTCTACTATCCACGCCAGCGGCTCAGGCTGCGCACCGAACTCTATCTCAGGCGCCTCGCCGATTCGATCTATGTCGCCGGCGCCGAAGTGCTGTTCTATCTGCAGTCGGAATTCGACAAGCTCTTGGTGCTGGCGATCGGCGGGCCGCATCTGGCCGGTATCTACGCCATCATCATGCGGCTGGTCGACCTGACGGCGATCCCGATCCGCACCTTCTCGATGATGCTGGTGCAGCGGATGATGCGGGCGCCGGAACTCCTGTCGCGCCTGGTGGTCAAGAGCGGCATCGAGGGCGGCGTCTTCCTGGTCTCGACACTGGCACTGGCGACGCTTGGCGTCGTGCTGCATTTCTTCCCCAACGCGCTGGGCAAGAATGTCGCCGAGGCCGCCCCTTTGGTGGCGCTGGCGATCTGCGTGCCGGGACTGCGCAATCTGGTCGAGTACCAGGCCGAGCTTCTGTTCGCGCGCGGCCAGACGCTGGTGCGGGCGCTCAATCTCGGCCTGCTGGCCGGGCTGAAGGCGGTGCTGCTGACCTATGTGCTGACCACCATCAGCGACACGCCCAATCTGGTGCTGTCGCTCAACGTCGTCTTCCTGCTGCTGTACCTCGCCTCGGCGCTGCTCACCTATTCGGCAATGCGCCAACCGGCAAAGCCGGTCTAGAGCCTCTAGAGCCTCTAGAGCCTCTAGAGCGTTTCACCATTTCACGGAAATGGCAAACCGCTCTATCTCTTTGATTCAACGCAATTCCGGACGGAAAACCGCTTCGCACTTTTCCTGGAATTGCTCTAAGCGTCCAGGCCAATCAGGCGGCGAATGCGGCCGATATCCGTGCCGATGAAGGACTGCATGCCGATCGCCACCTGCTCGGGCGCCATGGCGGCAACGAAGCTGCGGAACTCGTCGTCCGACAGCGCTTCGCCGGTCCAGTGGACGCGGCAAAATTCTTCCCCACCGTGGAAATGGCCGGCACCCTCCAGCACGTCGTCGACATAGCGGCCATAGATCATGCACTCGGAGAATTTGCGCGCCGAGCCGATGACCTGAACCCAGTTGCGGCCATGCACCTTCTCGATCTCGGCGCACATCGCCGTCACGGTTTGGCGGCGCCAGCCAATCAGTGTCGAAATATAGTCGTGGGTCGAGACCCTGGATGCATCGATGCCAAGCGCCGAGCCCGCATTGCGCGACCAGATGCGATGCTCGTCATGACCGTCATTGGCGAGCACGCCGTCACGCCGGAACAGCCGCACCTTGCCGTCGCGCCAAAAAGCGTTTGCGTTGAACGGCTTGAGGAAGGCGACATCGGAATCGCAAAAGATCAGCACGTCCTCTTGCGCATGCGCCGATATGGCGATGCGGCGCAGCTGCTGCACATGCCAGCCGCGCAACGGCATGGTCTTCAGGCTGAGCCAGATGCGGCGGCGAAACAGGCTCGCCGGATCGTCAAACACATGCAGCCAGCGCGGCAGCAGATCGCGTTCGTCGACGACGCTGCGGCGGCTGTTTTCCAGCTGGCGAAACAGCCCGATATCGCGATGCTCGACGAGGATGTAGTGATGCGCCACACCGGAGACGTGGCGATCAAGGGTTTCGCACAACAGGCGGCAGCGCTCGAAATCCGGTGCATAGCTTGCGGTCACAATCGCTGCCGTCGGCGTCTGCCGAAGGGCGGTGGGCTCGGAAGCGGGGCTCGGTACGAACCGGTTGTTCACCGGATCTCTCCGCTAGGTTGAGGCTTGTGCGACAGTTTCTGCCTGATGACACGCAGCAGGAACAGCGGGTTGCCGACGACGTAGCGGCGCCAGAGGCGGCCGGGTTCCACCCACAGGCGAAACAGCCATTCGAGCCGCAACTGGCGCATCCACACAGGCGCCCGCGGCACCGTACCGCTGAGGAAATCGAGCAGCGCGCCAACCGCGATGGGCAGCGTGCAGTGGCGCGCATCGATATGGCGCGCAATCCAAAGTTCCTGGCGCGGCACGCCCATGGCGACAAGCAGCACATCGGGTCGCAGCTTTTCGATGCGGTCGACGATGCCCTGTTCCTCGGCGACCGAGAAATAGCCGTCATGGATGACGACGAAACTGTGCTGGACGGCCAATGCCGCCAGTTTGACCGACGCGGCTTCGGCGTTGACGCGCGTCGCTCCCAGCAGCCCCACGGTCAGCGGCCGGGTCGATGCCTGCAGGAAGGCAGGGACGAAATCGGTGCCGTTGAGATTGTCGGGGAACGGCGCGCCATAGAGCAGTTTCGCCGCGACATCGACACCGACCCCATCCGGCAGGACGAGAAAATCGTCGAGCGCCTTGGCGAAGACCGGGTCCGAATAGGCGATGTTGGCATTGTGGGCGTTGAGGAAGCTGACCTTGGTGAAGCGGCGCTCGGCAACCAGCCGGGCCAGAAGGGCGATCGCATCGTCCCAGCCGATGGCCAGCACCGAAATGCCGAGGATCATCTTCAACGTGTCGAGACCGAATGCGGCACGGGCGGAATGCATGTTCATGCAGCCACATCCTGCCTGACCGGGCCGAGCCTTTCCAGGCCAAGCCGGATCGCAGCATCGAGCGCCTTGACCTGCCGGCGGTGGAAGGCGCTACCATCGACGTCCCTGACGTCGGCCGCCGCCGCCTCGAGCGCGCCGGCGAATTCGGCCGCATCGTCAGTCACCACACAGTTGGCCGGGCGATGGTCGATGCCGCGCAGCGATCGGCTCGTGGCAACCGAGGGAAGGCCTAGTTCGAAGGTTTCGATGGTTTTCAGCTGCACGCCGCTGCCGGCAGTGCTGATCAGCGGGATGACGGCGCCGCCGCGCACGAAGGCCTGCGCGTCCGGCACGCGGCCGACGAATTCGACGCCCGGATGCGTCGAGGTGACGCCCGACGGCATGCTGCCGGCGATCCTGATGCGAAAATTCCGCCTGAGATGCGGCACGACTTTTTCCAGGAACCAGTCGAGGCCGATGCGGTTCGGCTGCCAGGTCCAGGTGCCGATCAGTGCTGCGTCGCAATCGATGCGGCGCGGGCTCTTGGTCGTCGGGGCTGAGGTGCGGGTCACCAATGGCAGCACCGCCGAGCGGTCGTTGGAGGCAACGCCGAGCGCTGCGCGGTCTTCCTCGGCGAGCGTGAAGACGAAGCGTGCCCGGCGGCAGAGCCGCTCTTCCATGGTCTTGAGCAGCCTGGCCTCGCGGGCAAACAACAGACGCTGGAAGAGGCCGCCGGCAGCGGCGGCGTTTTCCTGCGCCGAGCGATGCTCGACATTGTGAGCGACGAAGATCGATGGCCGATCGTCGAAGAGCCTTTCGAAGGCGCCGGCGAACTGCACCGAGTTCAGGACATAGCCGTCGAAGGGGCCGGCGCGTTCGATGGCGGCGCGGACGTCGCTGTCGGAAAGCACGCGCAGTTTGACCGAGGCGAAGGTAAGGCCGGACAGCATCGCCTTGGCGACCCAGGCAAGTTTGCGCAGCGGCGAGGCATTTTCCGTGCGCACATCGATGGCGCCAAGCACGATGGTGTTTTCAGGGTCGCTGGCCGCCTTGCCGGGCCAGATGAAGCCGGCCACGGTGACGCGCGCGCCAGCGCGCCGCAAGGCGTCGATGACGGCCGCGTTGGCAATCTCGTAGCCCGAAGCGAGAGCGCCGTCGGGCACGATCGATGTGGCGAACAGCAGATGCATCTCACCTATCCCTGTGGCCAACCGGATAGCAAAGCGGGGTGAACCCTTGATTAAGTGGCGGCAATCGGCGGTTGAAAGCCGTGCATCGAGGGGTTTGTCCGCGAAAGGTGATTAACGAAACGTTATCACCGCGGTGCTATCCGAGAAGTCAAACTCACCCTGCGGCTGGACACGGATGATCCCTTTGCCATCGGACGGTTCGGTATCGATCGCGGGACGGTCGGCAGGACTTGCCGCCGAGACCGTCGAGGCGGTCGTCACACTGCCGACCTTCAAACGACCTGAACAGGTGCTGGAAACGCTGGCATCGCTCAAGGCGCAGAAGACCGGCAGACGCTTCGCCGTCATCGTCATGGAAAACGAGGCCGAGGCGCGCGCCGGCGCCAAAGCGGCGCTGCCCCTGTTCGAGCGCGGCGAGATATCAGGCATGGTCATCGTCGCCCATGAGCGCGGCAATTGCAGCGCCTACAATGCCGGCTGGCAAACGGCGATCCTGCATTTCCCCAACTTTAGACATCTGCTGGTCATCGACGATGACGAGATCGCCGACCCGGATTGGCTCGAGCGCATGTGCAAAGCGGCCGAAACGCTCGGCGCCGACATTGTCGGCGGCCCGCAAGTGCCGGTCTTTGCCGATCCGGCGCATGCGAAATGGGCGCAACACCCGGTCTTTGCGCCGCCCTACCGCGAAACCGGGCGCGTGCCGGCGCTCTACTCGTCCGGCAATCTGCTGGTGGGACGAAACGTGCTGACCACCATGGGTCCGCCCTTCCTCGATCTCAAATTCAACTTCATGGGCGGCGGCGATTCCGACTTTCTCAGCCGATCGGCGCAGCGGGGCTTTGTGCTCGGCTGGTGTGCCGAGGGACAAGTCCATGAAACGGTTCCGGCCCGCCGCATCGAGGCCGACTGGATCCGCGCCCGCAGCCTGCGCAACGGCGTCATCTCGACGCTGGTCGAAAAGAAAAAGCGCGCCGGAACACCCTTTGCCGGCGCTAAGGTCTTCCTGAAAAGCCTGGCGTTGCTTGCCGCCTCGCCGTTTCGCGGTGCAATCAGGCTGGCGCAAACAGGATCATCGGCAACCGCCTTGTATCCCATCCACGTCGCCCTCGGCCGCGTGCTTGCCGAATTCGGATATGCCAATGAGCAGTATCGACAGCCTGAGAAGAACTGAGCAGGCGCCGCTCAGCGCCGCGTTCACGCGCGACGGGGTTGCGACCGCCATTGCGGCGCTGCTGTTCACCGCCATCCTGATATCTTTCCGGCCGTTCCAGCCGGCCGGCGCCGAAGTGATCGGCGATGGCGGCGACATCGTCAACCAGCTCGGCTTCGGCTCGCTCGGCGCCATCTCGATCTTCTCGCTGATGGCTTTCGCCAATCCCAAAGTGGTGCGCTCGCTGCTGAGCCCGTCCTGGCTGCTGATGCTGGGTTTCTTCATGCTGTCGGTGGTGATGGCGAGCGACCCGCCGTCGGCGGCGCGCGCCGCCTCGTTCACGCTGATCGGCATTTTGACGATGGCGACGATCCTGGCACTGCCGCGCGACGCCGACGCATTCGCAAAGGTCATCATCTTCACCATCGTTGTCGTCATGGCCCTTTCCTATATCGGACTGATCGTCTTTCCGCATGAGGCCCTGCACACGGCAGACTCGCAGGAGCCGGAACATGCCGGCCTGTGGCGCGGCGTCTTCACCCACAAGAACATCGCCGGCCCGATCATGGCCTGCTTCAGCTTCGCCGGCCTCTATCTCTACCGGCGCGGGCAGCGGCTGTGGGGCGCCGGCATCTTCTGCGCGGCGATGATCTTCATGTTCCACACCGGTTCGAAAACCACCGCCGGGCTGGTGCCGTTTTCGATCCTGATCGTGGTTTTGCCAAGCCTGATCGGCATGCGGCTCGGCACGCCGATCCTGTTTGCGCTGGCGATCATGGCGACCGCGGTCGGCACGCTGGGCATCGTCTTCCTGCCGCCGGTAAAGCACCTGGCGGCGATCTATTTCCCCGATATGACCTATACCGGGCGCACCACACTGTGGGAGTTCTCCGGCAGCATGCTGGCGAAACGACCATGGACCGGTTACGGCTATGAGAGCTTCTGGGGCACGCCGCTGCTGCTCAACCAGGATCAGCCCTTTGACCGGGCCTGGGACATCAGAACCATCGTGCATGGCCATGACGGCTATCTCGACATTGCCGTGCTGATGGGCATTCCGGCGCTGTGCGTGGCGGTCTACACCTTCCTCATTGCGCCATTGCGCGACTACATGCGCATACCGGCGCGCAAGGAAAACATCTATCTCGGCGATTTCTTCATGATGGTGGTGCTGTTCACCGGGTTGAACGCTTTTCTCGAAAGCTTCTTCTTCCACCGTGCCGATCCGGTCTGGATGTTTTTCGTATTGGGCGTGCTTGGCCTCAGGCAAGTGTCGCTGCGGCCGATCGCGGTGCGCGATCGCCATCGGCCCTGACAGGGCTTTCCCGTTGCGCCGCTAGCGTCTACAGGAGAGCATCCTTCGGAGGGCTCTCGATGACGATCAGGCTTGTTCTCGCCGGCTGCGGCAATATGGGTTACGCCATGCTCTCGGGCTGGCTGAAATCCGGCAAGCTCGCCCCGGCGACGGTTTTCGTGGTCGAGCCCAATGCCGATTTGCGCCAGCGCGCCGAAGCGCTGGGCTGCGGTGTGGCGGCGGATGCGGGCGGCATTCCGGCTGAAGCCGTGCCGGCCCTTGTTGTTATCGCCGTCAAGCCGCAGGTGATCCGCGACGTGACCTCAGCCTACAAGCGCTTCGGCGACGGCCGCACCACCTTCGTCAGCATCGCCGCGGGAACACCGGTTGCTACCTTCGAGGCCATCCTGGGAAATCGCGCACCGATCGCGCGCTGCATGCCCAACACGCCGGCGGCCATCGGCAAGGGCATGATGGTGGTGTTTTCCAACCGGCTGGTGTCCGACGACAGCAAGCGTTTCATCGCCGATCTGCTTTCGGCGAGCGGCGAGGTCGCAACCATCGACGACGAAGGCCTGATGGACGCGGTGACGGCAGTGTCCGGGTCGGGGCCGGCCTATATCTTCCACTTCATCGAAGCGCTGACCGTGGCCGCCGAAAAGGCCGGCCTGCCGACGACGACTGCCAAACTGCTGGCCATGCAGACCGTCTATGGCGCGGCGTCGCTCGCCGCCGAAAGTGGCGAGGAGCCGGGCGTGCTGCGCCAGCAAGTGACCAGCCCCAACGGCACCACGGCCGCCGCTTTGGCCGTGCTGATGGGCGAGGACCGGCTGGCGCATCTGTTGACCGAAGCGGTGGAAGCTGCGCGATTGCGGTCGGTAGAATTGGGAAAGTAGGCGCTCAGCCTGCTCCGTACAGCATCTCATCTTGCAGCTTGCGCAAGGCGTACAGCCTGGTCGTCTGGTCGGGTGCGGCGTTGCCGGTGGTCAGCAATTCGCCCTTCCTGACCGGCTTCAGCACCTTGCCGCCTTCGAGCAGGCCGACCGGCACGGCTTGGTTGGTGCGGGCGTCGTCGACGGTCATGGTCCAGGAGCGGTAGCAGGTCTCGCCGATGGCATCGAAGGTTTCACCGGCGGCGAGATCGCGCTTGGCGACGGCGCAGACTTCGGCGACCGGCCGCGGCAACGGCACCATGTCGGGCCTTCCGTAAAGCACAATGCGGGCGGCGGTCAGCGGCACTTCCAGCGAGGTCAAATGATAGGGCCGGAAGAAGCTGTAATAGGGGCCGTGGCCGATATGCAAATCGTCCATGCGCTCGATGATGCGCGGATGCGTCGCCTCGACGATGACGAAAACGCCGGGCGCCACGCCCTTGCCGATCGTGTAGTCGACGACGCCCTTCTTCGACAGGATGCCGCCATCGGCGCGCGGGATCAGCACCTTGGCCAGGTCATCACGGTCGGCCTTGGGGCCGTGCATGCCGGGAACATCCGGCACCAGCCCGGTGGCGTTGGCGATGGCGCACATCTCGACCATGGTCTTGGAACCGTCGACGAACTCGACCAGCATGCGCGGGTTCATGTTGCGGCGGAGCGCTTCCGCGCGATAGTCGTCGGGAACGGCATCGTGGTTGAGCGGGTTGTTCTTGCCCTTGCCGGCCGAGACGATGGTGTAGCCGAGCGCCGAAGCGAACTCGATCAGCTCCATGCAGCTCGATGGCTCGTCGCCGGCGCCGACCGAATAGACGACGCCGAGCCGGTCGGCCTGCTGCTTCAGATAGCAGCCGATGGTGACGTCGGCCTCGACATTCATCATCACCAAGTGTTTGCCATGCTCCATCGCCTTCAAGTCGAAATCGGCGGCGACGCCGGGTTTTCCGGTGGCGTCGATGACGACGTCGATCAGCGGGTTGGTGACCAGCATCTCGTTCGAGGTGATGGCGATCTTGCCGCTCTCGATCGCGCCGGTGACTTTCGCCGCGCTGTCGGCCTCCACCGCCATCGCCTCGTCGCCATAGGCGATGCGGATGGCGTCGCGCGCGGTATGCGGACGCCGTGTCGAGACGGCGCACACAGCAATGCCCGGCATCAGCATGCCTTGCGTCACCAGATCGGTGCCCATTTCGCCCGAGCCGATGACGCCGATGCGCACAGGGCGGCCTTCGGCGGCGCGCTTGGCGAGATCGCGGGCAAGCCCGGTCAGGGCGACATTGGTCATGCGCAAACGTCCACTGCTTTTTGGTTTGAAGCGGGAATAGCAGGGAACCGCCCCCGTTTGCCAACGAAACCGGCCGACGGCGGCAATTTCTCGCGGCTTACTGCAACGCGGCCAGCAAAGCCTGCGCCTCGGCAAGGTTCTTTTCCGAGCCGGCGGCGAGGTCGTCCATGTTGCGATCCCGGAAGATGACGAGCGCGTCCTGGCATCATGATGGCCGGCGCGTGGCAAGTCTTCGCGCAAGCGGTGTTCCTATGATGGAGCCTTGTCGGGCCGGCGCGCGGCTGGCTTTCACGCCGAGACCGGTTAGTGTTTGGCTCGACCTTGTCGCGACCGTTGCGGCCCGGCGAGGGCTTTGAGGGAGGTTTCAATGACAACGGACTTCACGCCGAAATTCGATCTGGCCGGCAAGGTGGTGCTGGTCACCGGCGCCACGCGCGGCATCGGCCGCGCCTGCGCACTCGCCTGCGCCGGCTCCGGCGCCGACATGATCGTCGGCGTGCGCAGCAAGGCCGACGGCGCGGAACTGACCGCCGAGATCGAACGCATCGGCCGGCGGGCGCTTGCCGTGCAGATGGACCTCACCGATCTGGCGACCGTGCGAGAGGCTGTCGCCGAGGCGCACGCCGCCTTCGGCCGTATCGACGTTCTGGTCAACAATGTCGGGCTCGGGCCGGAAAACCTGGCGGAAAACGTGACCGAGGCGGATTTCGACCTCACCGTCAACGTCAACCTCAAAGGCACGTTCTTCACCACCCAGGCGGTGGCGAAGCTGATGATCGCGCAAAAGTCCGGGCGCATCATCAACATCAGTTCGCAGGCCGGCACGGTGACGCTGAGGGGCGAAGCGATCTACTGCATGTCCAAGGCGGCGATCAACCATTTGACGCGCTGCCTGGCGGCCGAATGGGCGCAGCACAATATCACCGTCAACAGCGTGGCGCCGACCTTCATCTGGACCGACGGCACCCGGCCCTCGCTCGCCGATCCAGACTTTCACGCGCATGTGCTGGGCCACATTCCGCTTGGCCGCATCGGCGACCCGATCGATGTCGCGGGAACCGTGGTGTTCCTGCCCTCGCCGGCGGCGTCGATGATTACGGGCGCCAACATACTGGTCGATGGCGGGTGGTCGGTGGCGTAGGGCGGACAGGGATACGCTTCTCGCAATTCAAAGAGACGGAAATTGAGCTCATTCCGTCACCCATCACTTTTTGCACGATATGGGGGTATACTTTCCTGCAAAGGAGGCGGGCATGCCCATCCGTCGAAAGATCACAGAGGCGAGCAACTTCACGCCGTCCGAGGTGGGTCTTCTTGGACGCGTCTTCGAGCAGGCAAAGCGCGAAGGTGATTCTGAAGCTAGCCGGGAAGCGCTGGCCTCCCGTATCATCGCCAACTATATGGCCGGAATCACCGACGAGGCCGAACTTCTCGCCTTGTCACGACAGCCGCTTGGTCGGTGAGGCGGCATCGTTATCTCAAGGGGATAGGCTGGTGCTGCGAGAGAGGATTGAACTCTTGGCTACTTGAATGAAATCAATAACTTACTGGACATTTTGTAACATTGTGACGACCGGAAAAATGAACAAAATTCTTGCATGGTCGGAGAAATGCCTCCGGAATTCGTCCCGGCGTTGGTATTGAAGGATCATCGATCGATTTTGCTAGTTACCTACAATTTTGGACTTCTTGGGGTGACGAAATTGCCGCTGTCAGATAGCCCTTCCGACATCATTTAAACTCCCAAGCACCCGCGGCGTTCGGTCCGGCCGAACTAATACCATCGCGTCTCATCATCGCCGCCATGGCATCGTCGATTGTGTGACCGGATGTGGGTTCGCCTTCCTCCTGCAACATATGCTGCAGATGTGCTGCGTCGTCCGCAGAATCACCCATCGGCCAAAGCGCGGAGCTGGCAAGCTTGCGTTTCCTTTGCATCAGACTTTGAAGCAGCAAGTCGAAAGAGTGTTCACGGTATCCTGGATGGACTGCCATCGGCACGTGAACTGATACCGGCCTGGTTTGACCAAGGCGATGGACGCGGTCGTTGCACTGTTCCTCAACGGCTGGATTCCACCAGCGAGACAAGTGGATCACATGGGTGGCGGCCGTTAGGGTAAGACCGGTTCCCGCTGCTTTTGGACCGAGAACCAGCAGGTCAAAACCGCCATCGTTGGTGAGATGCTCTTGGAAGCGATTCACGATCGCCTGACGCTTCTGGATGGGCGTGTCGCCATTGATGAGATCAAGTCGCGCTAAGCCGAATTCGGCACGCACCAGTTCCATGAAGCGGAACTGCATCTGTCGGCTCTCAATAAAGACCAGCGCTCGCTCGCGCGCCGATCTAATGCGCCGTAATATGTCGAAAGTTGCTGCCAGTCGTCCTGACGCATCAATAAACTCCTGCGCGTCATCTTGCGCGTCAATTGCTGGATGCACCGAAACGGAGCGAATATGATGCAGCATCTTCAGCGCAGCGCCAGGCCCGCCACTGGCGAGCTTGACACGAGCTTCCTCATAGCGGTCTGCCTGAAGTGGTGGCATGGCACGAGGATGCATGAAACGTGACTTTGTCGGGAGGTCGCGAGCGACAGTTTCCTTCAAGCGTCTAAAGGCCAGTGCTGGCAAGCCATTCTGCATCTGGAACACGCGGGAGTTAAGTTCCAACATGTTGGCTTCGTCCGGAGTTCCGTATCGATCGCGGAATTCCCGCAAAGACCCTAGCGCGCCGGGAGCGAGCTGATCCATGATAGCCCAAAGATCGACTGTCGAATTCTCGATCGGCGTTCCTGTGAGACCTATACGGAAATCGGCATTCATTGCCCTGGCTGCGTTTGCTGCGAGGGTGCCAGGGTTCTTGATATTCTGGATCTCATCGAAGACGGCGGCCGCGAAGGGAATCTTGCCAAGCGAATGCTGATAGTTTGTGAGCGTCGTGTAGGTGGTGAGGATCCAGGTAAGGTGCCCCGCCCCAGCGCTGAGCGCACCACGGATATCAGAGAAGTCCAACCGAGATTCGCCGTTCTCGATATCGCGCCCATTCGCCCCTGCAAGCTTCCTCGCCCCCGTAGCGGATCCATAGAGTCGTATGAGATGACCGAGCCCTGGCGACTCGACGTGTTGAGTGACCTCCAATTCCCAGTTCTCGAGCAATGAGGTCGGAGCCACAATCAACACTGGACCGCGGCCCGCCGTTTCGTCACGCTTCATGTGCTCGTTGAGCCACGTCAGGAATGCGATTGTCTGTAGCGTTTTACCCAAGCCTTGTTCATCGGCATTGAGGACCCCTGGCATTCCAGCCTTCCAGGACTCAATCTGCCGGACCAAGCTCTCGACCTGGTGGTCTTTGAGCCTGGTCTTGATCGCGTGAGGAACACCGCCGCTGTGATTTGACTGTCGGGGTCCCCGGGTCGGTCGCCAAGTAACGTCTTCGAAGTTGACCTCGGTCTTCAGGACTACGGGGCCGTTCCGCGCCACCTCAACGTCATCCGGTTCCTCTTCTGCAGCTTTCCGCGATTGGAGCCGTCCCTCGAGAATTTGCAGCGTCTGGTTGTTCGCAGGAAGTTCAATGTCATCGAATGGCAGAGCTGCCTCCTCACGATCAATAGCCATTCGGACGCGATCACGCAGGTCCTCAAGTTTGGAGGTTGAGAGGTTGTCTAGGCGCTTGAGCACCGCCTCCGCGAACGCCTCGGGCAACCAAGTCGTGCCACTTGATGCGAATTCGGTCACCGGGTTGCCGGCGTAGACTTCGATGCCAGTCACGCGATCTGAGAACCGGGAATATTCCTCCGTCTCGATTAACAGTGGTCCAGCCGCAGTCTCGACAGCTTCCTCCTGAGCTGCCGAAGACAATTCCTGGAAACCACTCTGCTGTCGTAGATGCGCTTCAACCGCCTCGGCTATTCGTGCACGAGGGTTACGCACGAATGATCTACGCTCCTCGGGGGTCGCGCGCTGCATGTCGGCCATGACTTTGAGCGCTGCCCTCGCGCTGCGATCAACGACTAGGAACTTCCCCGGTGCAAGTCGAAATGCATTGAGCGCACCGCGCTCACGCAATCGTCGCTGAAATTGGACGAGATCGGCACCGCCCAGCTCGGCCATCGCCTCACTTGTGACGGCTTCAGGATCGAGCCTCTCATTAGCGAAGGGTAACACCTCGAAGTCGTCACCATCGTGTGTCGGGCTGATTGAGAATCCGTCCGCCAGCGAGACCTCAAGTCCGGAGAGGAAATCCGTCATCGAAAGCCGCGCCATGGCACTATCTGCGGACATATCGACCCCTGGCTCAAGTGTCTTTCGAAAGCGCGCCAAGGCCTCCCAGTGCTCGGCGTCGTCCTTGGACTTGCGAAGCCCTTCTGCAATCTGAATCGCCTCTAGCATCCATATGGGCAGTCGCTGCAAGCCTCGGTCCGTTTCGAGTATGGCTCCAGTTCTCTTCGGAGTTCGTTGTTGACCCGACCGCAGCCATTGGACTTTAAGTCGAAAACCTTCGGTCCCGAGCACCCCCTCTGCATCAGTGCGCAAGGTCAGGTCCGTGAGCGCAGGTAAGCCCAGCTCAACAGCGGTGGAGTTGTCAAGTGCTGCGGCCAAGGGATGTCCGAGTGTGATGCGATCGGACGAAATCTGAGTAGATTCGTCGAGTAGGTCGGCCGTGGATTTGAGATCTGCAAGAGCCAAGACCAGCCGACGATCGGCGCCTGAAAGAGTTTCAAGATCAATCTTTCTGCCGGGCATAAAACGCCCCAGCAGGCCAGAGCGGTCGGGCAGGAGGCGTAGTGTGATTTTGGAAGCGTCGTAGCTGAGATCAAATGTCATCGGGACAAGGCCATCAGAACACGGGATTGCCAGTCGCCCTGATGAGCGATGGCATCGAGGTTCGAGAGGTTGCGGATATCTGCCACGTCGTAACGCGGTCTATAAAGCTCAGGGGTGCGTGGCTGATCGGCCTTGAAGAAATGGACTCTAAAGTTGAACGTTCCTTCAATGACGACTTTGTTGCGGATTCGCATGACGAGGAGTGACTTGTCGCGATCGCCCACTTGGCGGCCGAAGCGCCGTCCGCTTTGACGGATATCCGCCGGCAACTTCGACAGAGCCGCGCGATGGCCTTCATCATTGAAAGCGATCCAGACTTCATCGATGCGTCCCTGCTCATGGAGTGTCCACCAGAACTTTTCCCGGTCGGCCCACATGTGACCGCGTTCAACCTCGGTTAGAACCCGGAACAAGAACCGGATATCCGCACCCATCAGCCAGCGCAGGAATACCTGAACCAAAGCTGGATCCACCTCACTCCATGCAGGATGAGGATTAACACGAGGATGACTGTAGAGCTGTGTCAATCGATCGACCAGCAGGCTCTGAATCTCCGCCGAAGGGTTACGTGTTCGCCAATGCCCCAGCAGAACTTCGATGGCCGCACCCGCTCCAACCTGTCTCAGCGCACGATCATCCGGTTTAAGCCAGCCCAGCAATCGCTCAATTTCATTGAGAGTTGTGAGTTTCGGTCCGATGGTGTTGAGAAACTCTAGGTGAGCCGCGTCCATTAGACCCGGCGCATGTGGCTGATGCAGCCCCAACGCCCGAAGGCCATGCCAAGGATCCGGCATGCGTTCCATGATGGCGGCAAGCGCTGAGGGTGCACTCTGCGCGTCGAGCAATTCCGGGACGTTCTCTAGGAGGGGCTGCCAGCGAGCTCCGATGCTGGAGCGAGAGTGTTGGAGCGCTTCAGCCAACTGCACCGAATGAGCCCTGCCTGTCTCGAAGCTCTCGATATAGATCCGCACCATGGGATTGAGAAAACCATGCCTTGTCGTTGCGCGAATCTCAGCACAAAGGAAGCGGCGAATTTCGGCCAGATCATCACGAAACCGGTGTCCTGCGGCGTAGACGAGAGAAGCTATGCGCGTCACGAAACTCATTGGCACCTTGTGCCAATCGCTTTCTCTTATTCTGCGCTGCATCTCGGCGAAGAGCCGTTCAGCATCCCGCTCTGGAAGCTTTTCGGGTGCGTCATATCTGTCGAGAACCCGACGAATGTTCCGCTCGATCAACTCAAACGACGGCGGGGACGGTGTCGCGAGCGGTGCTAGAACGCCAAGTCGGCTGGACAGGGTCGGTTGGTGTGCGTCGATGGTCACGGGCTACTCATTCGAGATCCGATGAGCAGCGCATCGCGGACCTTGTCGACCTCATCGGTGTCATGGGGGACATACATGATGATTCGCAGATCAATGCGCCGGTTCGTTGCTTTGTCTTCGACAGTGTCATTGGAAGCGATTGGACGCATCCGACCATACCCAGCCACAGATAAGACCGGTTGCCGCTGGAAGTTGAGGAAATTCAGCAGTCTCTCTTGGTGCGTGGTCATCGCACGGAACGTGGTCGTAGCACGATTGGTGGATAGCACGAGATTTGCCATATCGTCGCCGTCGGAGTCTGTGTGGCCTTCGATCTGAACGGCTTCGATAAGAGCGAAACCTGAATTGCAATTCGCGTCGAATCTGGCGTCACCACCCAGTGTGTAGCAAGGCAATATTTCGTGCAGGCGATTTGCCAAAACCTGCACAAGGCGCAGCCTGTCGGGAAGGAGCGTATACTCCCCGCGCTTGAAAAGCCCTTCGCCCTGGAAGCGAAGCGACTCTTCACTCAGCATCAACTGGATACCCGGAAAATCGAGCGCGATACGGTCGCGCAACTGCTGAAGGATGCGCCGCCGAGCCTCCATGCTGCTGTTGATGTAGGCTTCGAGAGGATTTGGCTTTCTTAGCCTTTCAAGTTCAGCCTCGAGCTTCGCTATCCGGGACTTCAGCTCGACGATTTCTTTGTCCGCCCGCTCACGGGCTGCGATGGCCGCGTCACGCTCCTTTAGCAATTGCGCGATGCGTTGCTCCAAGCCTTTGACCTCTTCAGCCAGTGCGTCGCGTTCTGTCAAGACTTTCTCGTATTCGGGACGAGGCACCATCTCTGACGGATTGTATTGACTCGCAAAAAAAGCGAGCAGCAGGATGACTATGAAGAGAAAACCCACCGTCATGTCCGTCATGGACACAAACGCGGACTCTTCTTCCTCCTCGTGCCGCCGACGACGCATGGAGGCAGCACGCATCAGCTACGCCCTTGCTGGGGCTGGAACTCTTGCAGTCCATCGAGGATCGTTTGAAGTGTCGACAACGCCGTGTTCAACTGACCCGCCATAGACTGAACATGGCTGCGAACGGCCTGCATCGCCTGTTCGGTCTGGCTGGCGTAGAGGTCGAACGCATGGCCAAGCTTCTCGTCGATCGTATCAAGGCGATCACCTTGACCGCGCAACCGCTCAAGCATCGTCGTCACCGCAGCGAGCGAACTTTCGACACCTTGGCGCTCCGCGGCAATCGTCGCGCGCGCTGCCTCCAATGTCTGGGCGGCCGCCTCCGCGGTGGCGCGTGAGCTTTCTCTGACGGTTGCAACGGCATCGCGCGTGCCGTCCGCAAACTGGCGCAGCGTGCCCTCGATGCGCTCAGAGGTCGCTCGCACCGGCGCCGCAGCTGCGACGAGTTCCTGGGATGCCCCACGGAAGGTGCCCGCGGCTTCAGCGCTGGCTGACGCGCCGTCGCGCACGGCATCCGCAAGCCTTCGCATCTGGTCAACACCGCCGGTGAGCGAACCCACCATGCCGTCGAGTTGGCGCGCGATTGCCCCGATCGGAGCTATCAGATCATCGCCCGCCCTCGAGGAAAGCGCTTGGGTCATTCCAGTTATTTCGGCACCCGCCTTGCTGAATGCCTCCAGCATTGACTGCCCAGCTGCACCAATCGCCTTGCCCGCATCTTCGCCCGCAAGCTCCAGGCGAGCCTTCGCCGCATCGGCACCATTGCGCGCTGCTGTCTCCATTTCGCTGCGCATGGTGCCAGCAGCATCACGCATATCTGCCGCCGCGGCCGAAATCGCACGCGCACCCTCGCCGGTGTTGTCGCGAATGCTTTCCAGCGTCCGGTTCATAACACCAAGGAGTTGCTCGGCGCCCTGGCTGAACACGCCGGATGCGGATTCCGCGGAAGCCGACATCGCACCGCGCAACTCGTCCACGGCCTGAGCGACGCGGGCAACCACTGTCTCCATCTCGCTTCCCATGCGGCCGGAGGACTGGTCCATGCGTTCGGCCAACTGGCTGATCTTATCGCCGGCGCGCGCCAGGTGTTCACTTGCCTGCCCAAGAGCACCGGCGACCCCTTGCGTCACCTGCTGCGACAGGTCCGTCGCCATGGTCGAAATGCTCTCCGTCCCCTGTTGGCTCACCTTGTCCAGGAGCGGCTGCATGGCTGTCGTGATCGAGGACGAAATAGCCTGCGGAAGCTCGGTTTTTAAAGGCCCGCCGATCTCCGCGATCATCTGCAAAGTGAGTTGTCGCTGGTGCTCGCGACTTTCGATCGTGGCTCGGAGCTGATCGACAGCAATTTGCTCCAGGCTGGCGAAGTTAATCCGGCCTTCAACCGTCCTGCAAAGCCGATGCAACTGTTCATCAAGGCTGCCGACTAAGACTCGAAGCCCAATCGTTAGCACGATCGAACATACCAGGCCCGTCAAAGACATGATGAATTTGGCCGACGCGATTCGGAGCAGATTGGCCATGGCCGTCTCGTCGATCCGCTCTCCAGATAGTGCGTTCAGCGCCGCGATGAGGCCCAGAAAGGTGAGCGCGAGCCCGATCGAGACGAACAGCCCTGGCCAGATCCGATAGAAACCCATACCGAAATGCAGGTCATCGATGTTGAAGAACACCGACGGACGCGCGGAATTGCGAAGCACCGGTTGGCCGCTCGATTCGTCGATGAACAGCGTCTCGTCGAACTCATCCCACGCTTCATGGAGGGCGTCCTGCTCCTTGCCCAACTTCTGGCCGTTAAACCACGCACTGATTTTCTCGCGGCCTTGAAGCAGCGGGGAGTCGCCACTGCCGAGTTCGCGACGCAACCGTTTGATCGAGCTGATCCGCTTCTGGAAGGTGAGCCACGCAGACGCTAGAATGACCGCGAGCGCAATCAGCAGCACGATCACCACGATGCCCGGCGCAGCGTCACCGGTCAGGAATGACGCAGCGGAAAGAACCAGGTCCTTTACCAAGGTCCCCAGCCCAAGAACTGAACTAAACATACCTGCTATTTTGCCCCTCCGCTGGAGGCGCCTCCAGCATTTACCGCCCCAGCCAGCGAAACTCCAACATTCGCCGTCGAGTTTCTACTGCTACATGACTTTATCCACTACCACGGGTCCCATGCAATCGGCGATGTTGAGGTTAATTTAAACAGACGTGCTAGTGTCGGATATGATTCAGGCCTGCAAAATAACGCCGGCTATCGGCGACGCTGGTTAGCGATATGAAAGGGGTGCACTTTCAGCTCACGAGAGGCGTTATTCTGCACCAGTAGCGATCGGGGCGGTCGGGTTAGACGGAAGTCCACAGCCTTCTGAGCGATAGCATGCTTGTTGGTCGCTTTGCGCATTTTGGCAACGTTGAGGAAGAGCAAGATGACTGAGGTGGCCGGACGATCCAGTAAGGCTGTGACGATGCGGACGTTAGTTGTTGGCAGAATGGAGCTTCGTCTCGCGCAAAAAGGTGATCGTTTCTACGGGCTCATCGACGGTAAGATTGAAGTCGAAGGCGATGAGCCTGACGAAGTGTGGCGCCTCCTGTTGGATGGCAGAGGTCCCTCTGCACCACGATATGTTGGCTTCGATGGCGCGAAAAAACTCTTCCTTCATTACTATCCCAACGGCTTCCACACGGACAGCTTCAGCGAACGTGGTTACAAGGCAAGAGCCAGTTCGAAGCTCAGGCAGGCGGTGCCTGTCGAAGATGCGGCCGTTGGCACGGGCTTCGGAGAGTCCGTCCTGTCCGCGTTCCGTGACACAGATCTACTCCACCCGATCGAGAAATCACGCGCGCAGGATGTGCTCCGGGGATCAAATTCTGACCCGTTCATCCAGGCGGCCGCGCGCTTCACGCTCGATGACAATCCGCGCCAGGCTTTGAGAGACATGGACCGCGCGCTTCACAAACATGAAGCGGCCAAATGGACGATCGTAACCTATCTTCCTTTTTTCTGGCGTCCCGACAGGCATATGTTCCTCAAGCCTGAGGCAACCAAGGATTTTGCGGAGCGCACTGGCCAAGCGTTCAAGGAAATCTACGACCCTGCCCTCGATTTCTCTGTCTATGTCAGCCTGCTAAATCTTGCAGCTAAGACTGGAGCGGAGATCGCAGATCTAAATCCCCGCGACAACATCGACATCCAAAGCTTTATTTGGGTCGTAAGCGGTGCTTACGACGGTGAAAACCCACGGCCATGAAACTGGCTCGTAAACTTGGGATATGTGCAAGCTCGATCCGGCGGTCTTGTCCGCCAATCTCGGATATTATCCAAACGCGCGAAGCACTTCTCTTTGAGATTTGAGTAGCCTGTATATTTGTAGAGCGGCGGCTATTCCTGTCTCTCCCATTGTGCCCGTTACCGGAAACACCATGTCCTATTCCAAGGCAAAAGAACTTCTCAGACTGGCTGATTTCGCCTGCTCACGATTCCGGGGCGTCACGCTCGCGGATATTTGTGAGCATTTCGAGGTAAGCCATCGAACTGCGCAGCGCATGACCTCAGCGCTCTCCGAGGCATTTCCACACGCTGTAGAGATCGCCGAAGATCAAACCAGGGAACGGCGCTGGATTGTTCGCGAGGTCCCACTTGCTAGATTGCGGCTCTCCGGGGATGAGGAGCTTGAAGGGCTCGAATTCGCGATTTCTCGCCTTCGCGAAAGCGGCGATTCAAGGCAGGCCCGCGCTTTGGCGAGCCTTCGTGACCGTCTTCTGGCCGCGCTGCCGGTCAAAGAAGCACGGCGCGCGGAAGCTGATGCGGAAGCGATGCTTGAAGTTCATGGAGTTGCAGCAAGGCCTGGGCCATTCGTTGCCGTGGCACCGGCCGTAACCGACGCAGTGACCGCAGCGCTTCGCGGACCATATAGGCTTCGCTTCAGTTACAATGACAGTCTACGTCTTGTCGAACCTTACGGCGTTCTTCTCGGAGCGCGGCGCTACCTCGTCGGTAGGCAGCCCGACAAAGGTCTGAAGCTTCGGCATTTCCGCTTTGACCGAATTAGTGGGGTCGAAGTGACGGACGAGTGGTTTGCGCGAGACCTCGATTTTGATCTTGCAGCGCATGCGGCGCGAGCGTTCGGATCATTCCAAGACGACAGCCAGTTCGGTGAGGTCGTGTGGCGCTTCGCTCCAGAAGCGGCCGATCGCGCTTCGGAATGGCGCTTTCATCCCAATCAACGAGTGCGTGCAACTGAAGATGGCGCACTTGAAGTGCGGTTCAAGGCTTCTGGGTGGCTCGAGATGGCCTGGCACCTTTACCAATGGGGGGATAATGTCCAGGTCATCAAACCCAAAGAGCTTGCAGCTATCGTTCACGCGGCACGAAGAGCAGATTTTGATGCGCTTCCCTGATTGATGTTCACACTTTGTTCGAAAATTCAACCTTCGACGTTCGCGACCATTCCTCTCCATGACAGCTTCTGACACCCTCACGTGATAGCTCATGTGAATACGGATCGCACATTTGGGTCCGCCTCAATCTGGCTCTGGTGATCTTCACATGTTTTGTTTCATTCATTCGTCCGATCTGCACCTCGGTCGCAGGTTCGGCAACCTTCCGGAAGACGCGCGCGGTCGCCTGGTGGAGGCGCGGCACGCGGCGATCGGACGTCTGGCCGCTTCCGCACAAGATCACGGCGCAAGCCACGTGCTCCTTGCTGGAGACGTTTTTGACACGGAAACGCCTTCCGACGCCGTTTGGCGTCACGCCTTGGCTGCGATGAGCTCAGCGCAAGGCCTTCAATGGTGGATTCTCCCCGGAAATCACGACAGCCTGGCGGCTGAGGCACTTTGGGCTCGCCTCCGAGCCCACGCTCCAGCGAACGTTCATCTTCTTGATGCGCCGGAACCAGTCGAGATCGCGCCGCGGGTGGTTCTCCTGCCCGCTCCGGTGCCTCGCCGCTTTCCTGGCCGCGACCTGACAGAGTGGATGCCCCTTTGCGCTACTCCTGCGGACCACTTCCGGATTGGGCTTGCACATGGCGGGGTCCTTACATTTGGGTCCGAGGACGGCGGTGCCGACATCATACCGCCCGATCGCGCCAAGTCCGCTCGGCTCGACTATCTTGCGCTTGGTGATTGGCACGGACTGAAGCAGTTCGGCGATCGCACTTTCTACTGTGGCACCCCCGAGCGCGACCGATTCAAGCACAGCGGCCCCGGCACTTGCCTCGCTGTCACTCTCCTGGCTCCGGGCGCGGTGCCCGAGGTCAACACCATTAAGACCGGTCAGTTCGACTGGCGGGAAGCACCACTTCCACTCATACCTGCACAAGACGCTGTAGCTGCGCTAGAGATGCTGTTGCCGGTCGAAGGCAAGGGGGGCGCGACATGCTTCTCAAAATTCGAGCCACCGGTAGGCTGGGCCTGCCAGCGCGCATGGCTCTGACGCGTGCAGCAGAGCTTGCAGAGCCCGAGTTCTGGCATTTCGAATTCGACGATGCAGATCTCGCCACCGACTGCAGCCTGGAAGATCTCGATGGAATAGCGTTGAGCGGCGCACTTCGGTTGGCAGCTGAAGGCCTCCATCAGAGGTCTGAAGACGCTTCAACGCTCCCCACGGATCGGGCGATCGCCGCGGCGGCACTTAGACGCCTTTACAACTATGTGCAGGGAGAGACGCAATGAAGCTCCTCGCGATACGCCTCGATAATGTCCGACGGTTCACTGACCCCGTTGAGATCACGGGTATCGGCACCGGGCTGAACGTCCTCTCGGCCCCGAATGAGAGCGGCAAGTCGACCATCGTTGATGCGCTCCACGCGCTCTTTTTCAAAGGCTACAGGTCTTGGGACAAAGAGGTCGCGAGTCTTGCGCCGCATTCCGGCGGCGATCCTCAAGTGGCGGTCGAAATTGAAATCAACGAAAACCGCTTCAAAGTCGAGAAGCGTTGGAGCAAGACGCGCAAGGGCGAGGCCAAGGTCTTCCGCGGCGGGCACCTAATCAAGCAGGCGGACGATGCCGAGACATGGCTCGCTGAGGTGCTCAAAGCGCCCAAGGAAGGGGGGCCGGCCGGTCTCCTCTGGGTGCGACAGGGTTTGACCAGTCTCGACGAAGGCGAATCCGCCCACTCAGCACGGCGCGACTTACTCTCTTCAGTCACCGGCGAGGTCGAAGCAATGACCGGCGGGCGTCGCATGGACGCGACGCGGGACCGTTGTCGGAGGGAACTTGACCGCTACTTGACCAGCAGCGGAAAAGCGAAAGTTGGCGGCCCACTAAAGTCCACGGAAGACGAGGTCTCGGCTCTCGGTCTCCGACGCGATGGGCTTGCAGCCAAGGCGGCGTCTCTATGGGCGGAACTTGATAGCCGGCGCACTCTAAGGCGCGAACTCGCCAGTCTTGAAGACGGCGAGCAAGATTCGGAAAGGATGACGCGTCTTGCAGAGGCTCAGGCCGCCCATGACGAGGCATCCCGTCATGCAGAAGCGCTTGAGCGAGCAATCGAAGCAGAAAGATCGAAACGCCTTGAGATGGAACGAGCCCAAGAGAGGCTTGCGACAATCGAGGCGTCGCTTGCCGAAGAAAGGAGTGCCGGGGCCGCCCTTGAGTTGGCCAAGGCTGATGCCGCAATCAAGGACGAGCGGCATTGTCAAGCCGAGGGTGTATTCATCAAGGCGAGAAGGAGTTTCGATAAGGCGTCCTCATCGGCAGAAACTGCCTCTGAAATCCTTCGAAGGGCCCTACGTGCTCAGACATGCGCCGCTACAGCAGAGCGGCGAGCGGAGCTTACGGTTCGAGTGGCTCAAGCCGAAGGCTTGCGGACCGAGCTCGAGAAAGCCGTAGCGGACGCCAAGGTTGGCCTCACAGAAAAGGTGCTGCGTCAGTTGGAGGACCGGGCTGGAGAGCTCCGGGTTCTACGAAAGGCACGCGAGATCGCGGCTGTTGCTCTCACGATGACTTATACCGTTGGACGAAAAGATGGTGTCGCGCTCAACGGTAAGCCGATGCTCGATGGAAGTCGTGTGGCAATACCCGACGGCGCCACGCTGGAGATTGACGGCATTGGATACCTAGCGGTCCATCCCGGTGCACAGTCTGCCGCCGATACACTTGCGGTAGCCGAGAAAGCTCTTGCCGACGCACTTGAAGCGTCTGGCTACGAGACCATCGAGACCGCTCGCGCAGCCGCGCATCTCCGGCTTGAGGCCGAAGCTCGATGCCGGAGTGCCGAACAACAGTTAAACGGAGCGGCGCCGAATGGAATCGAAGCCCTGCGGGAAAGTATCGCCCGCCTGCCTGAACCCTTGGAAGCGGAACCCGAACTTCCGAGCGCACGAGAGGCTCAGGAGGCAGAGGTAGCAGCAAAACATGCACTTGCAGACGCAACCAGCACACTTGAGAAAGCCCGTTCTGCGTTCGAACTAGCGCAGACGGCTGCGGCCCGTGCTTCAGCAGCCACAGAAAGCGGAGCGGAGAGGGTCTCCAGGGCACTCTCCGCGCTCAGCAGTTTCCAAGATGCCGAGGCCGAAAAGATTTGCCTTATGAACGGGCTTGTTGGGCATCGGGCCGCGTTGGGCGAGGCGATTGGACAGCGCCAAGCAATCTTGGCCGTGGCGCCTGATCTTGAAGCGGCGAAGGCTGTATTACAACGTGCACGATCGGTCATCACACGCGTCGAACAGGACCGCCAACGCATTTGCGTTGATCTCGGAAAGTTGGATACGGCGATCGAAATGCATGCTGCGGAGGCCGTCGAGGAAGAGCTGGCCGACGTCGAGATCCGACTGAAAGCAGCGAGGCTGAGACTTGAAGAGATCATGTTCGAGGTCTCAGTCCTACAGACAGTGGACGACGCACTTGAATCCGCCCGAACTGCCGCACGTGACCGCTACGTTGAGCCCGTCCTGAGGGAGCTTACCCCACTCATCCGGCTGCTCTGGCCCGAGGCTGAGCTTCGCTTCGATGCTGAGAAGGTCCTGCCAACGGCTCTGGTTCGAGCCGGGACGGAGGAAGACTTTGACATCCTGTCGGGCGGCACCAAGGAACAGATCGCACTTCTCGTGCGGCTAGCCTTTGCTCGAATGCTGGCGAAGGCAGGTAACCCCGCGCCAGTGATTCTCGACGATGCGATCGTTTACACCGACGACGACCGCATCGAGCGTATCTTCGACGCCTTGACGCGACAGGCACAAGATCTGCAGATCATTGTATTTTCATGCCGACAGAGAGCCTTCCGAGATCTTGGAGGTCGGAGCCTCGCAATTATCGGCCAGGAACCTGTATTGGATGCCGCGTGATGAGACGCGACGGCAATGGGCTTCGCCTGTCGGCCTCGGACTTGATGCGATTCATGGCCTGCTCGCACGCAGCACGCTTGGACCTCGCACATCTTGCAGGAGTGGGGCCGAAGCCGGCGGATGACAGTGAAGACGCGGCCCTACTTCAAAGATATGGCGATGCGCACGAAGCGGCCCATCTGGCGCGGCTCGAGACAAGCGGAAAGCGTATCTCCAAGATTGAAAAGGATGGGATCGCCTTCGACGTGGCTGTCAAAGCGACCCTCGAGGCCCTTCGAAGTGGCCCGGATATTGTTTTCCAGGGAGCGCTCGAAGGAGACATGTGGGGCGGATACTCCGATTTCCTCGAGCGGGTTGATTTGCCCTCGAAACTCGGCGGATTTTCTTACGAGGTTACAGATACCAAGCTGAAGCGCAAACCTGCCCCGGCTCATGTCTTGCAACTCGTCCTCTATTCCGACCTGCTAGCAACTACCCAGGGCCGTAGTCCAGAGCGGGCACACGTGGAGCTTGGTGACGGCAGGCGTTTCAGTTTCCGTCTCGCGGAATATGCGGCGTATGCTCGCGCAGCGCGAGAGAGGCTCGAGTCTTTCGTTGTCGAACCAACGAAAACTCGGCCCATGCCTTGCGCAACTTGTAGTCTCTGCCGCTGGCGCGAACATTGCGCTGGAGAATGGGAGCAAGAGGACAGCCTTTTCCGCGTTGCCGGCATGACGAGAGTCCAGGTGGAAAAGCTTGAAGCAACTGGCATCTCAACGATGGCCACTCTCGCACAACAACGCGGCCGTGTGCCCAGGATGGCCGAGGCGACACTCGAAAAGCTCAGGACCCAGGCAGCGCTACAGCAAGAGCGGAAGAGTGGCGAACCGTCCTATGCGCTGCGCCCTCCCCTTCCCGGCAAGGGCTTCGACCTGATGCCCCGACCCCATCCTGGCGATCTCTACTATGACATCGAAGGTGACCCGTTCTATGCTGAAACCAGCACCGAAGGCCTCGAATACCTACACGGGGTCTGGGATGGGAAGGCTTTCAAAGCGTTCTGGGCTCATGACTTTGCGGAGGAGAAGGAGGCGATAGTCGCCCTTTTTGCACTCTTCGAGCAGAGCATAATGCAGAACCCGCAAGCTCATATCTACCACTACGCATCATACGAAATCAGCGCGCTTCGCAAGCTCACCACTCGGCACGGCGTCGGCGAAGCGCAACTCGACCGGTGGCTGAGGGAGCGCCGTTTCATCGACCTCTATTCGGTTGTTCGAGGAGGCGTCTACGCATCGGAGCCATCCTATTCGATCAAGGATATGGAGGCTTTCTACGATCTTTCGCGCACAGGCGAGGTGACCACTGCAGGCGGATCCGTTGTCGCTTACGAGAAGTGGCGTGAAAGCCGTGACGCCGCCATCTTGGAAGAGATCGAAGACTACAATCGCATCGACTGCGTCTCTACGGAACGGCTGCGCGATTGGCTACTCGAAATCCGGCCGGACGGGCGCTGGCTGGAACTCGGCGAGGGCTACACCGCGAAGTCCATGAAGGCCGAAGCCGAGGTCGATGATCTCGCCAAGTTGCTACTCGAATCCAGCCTACCCGAAGATCGTCGACGCCTCTTGTATGACCTCGGCGTTTTCCATTGGCGCGAGCGCAAACCTGCTGCGTGGGCTGTCTTCGACGCCGCTGCGAAGGATTTCGAAGAGCTCTGCGATGATATGGAATGCCTTGGCGGCCTGGTCGCTGACGGGCCGAAACGGCCGGTGAAGAGGTCGAACGAGCGAGATTACCGATATCCGCCGCAAGAGACTAAGCTAAGGGCGGGCAAATCCTCGCAGTTTGCTGTCGAGGGCGGTTTCGGACAGGTCGACATCACAGCGCTCGACCGCAGTGCTCGGCGGGTAACGCTGAAAATGGGGCCGGGCTCCGGCGATACGCTCCCGGACCGGCTCGATCTTATCCCTACCTTCGCAATAGATGCCAAACCCATTCCCTCCGCTGTCCACAAAGTTATCAAGGACCAGTGTGGGGACCGCGAGAACAAGGCGGCAGAGGATCTCCTCTCACGCAATCCGCCATGCTTCAGAGGTGCTTCACCGCTTCCCCTGGATGAGGCGGCAGATCCCCTCGGAGGAACTATAGCGGCCATTCGGGCGATGGATGCGACAGTCCTGCCAGTCCAGGGCCCGCCCGGCACGGGCAAAACGTATGTCGCCGCGCGCGCCATCCTGGCACTCGTCAAAGACGGCCACCGCGTCGCTGTTTCATCCAATAGCCACGAAGCCATCCGCAACGTCCTGATGGCCTGTGTAGATGCGCTTCGCGATGACGCCGACGTCGGACTGACCCTTGCGGAGGTCCAGCTCGCGCACAAGATTGGATCCGACACCGGCGAGGCCCCGATCGGCTACGAGGCCATCGCGAGTGTGCGGAACAATGACGATGCTGCACTTGAAACGGCCCAGGTAGTTGGCGGGACAGCGTGGCTGTTTTCGAGAGATCAACTCGAGGGCGCGTTCGAATACCTTTTCGTCGATGAGGCTGGGCAGGTTTCTCTCGCAAATGCGATCGGAATGTCGAATGCGGCGAAGAATCTTGTCCTTGTTGGCGACCCCCGCCAACTCCCCCAGGTAATTCAGGGAGCGCACCCTGATCCGGCAAACCTCTCTTGCCTCGACTGGGTTCTCGGCCAAGGGCAGAACGTTGCGCCGGACCGGGGAATTTTTCTTCCCGTCACGCGTCGCATGCATCCCGAAGTCTGCAGCTTCATTTCATCACAGTTCTACGAAGGACGGCTGCATCCACACGAAACGACGTCGCGGCAAGCAATCCACTCACCGGGACTGCCCATTGCCGGCGCATGGCGGATTCCGGTAACCCACCAAGGGCGCGCGCAGGAGTGTCCTGAAGAGGTCATTGCAATCCTTGAGAAGATTGACCTTCTGCTTGCCGGAAAATGGACCAACAGTGACGGCTTGGTGCGCCCGCTACAGAAGGACGATATCATCGTTGTCGCTCCTTACAACGCGCAGGTGAACGCTCTGGTCGAAGCTTTGCCCGACTTCAGAGTAGGAACCGTCGATAAATTTCAGGGACAGGAAGCTCCAGTTGCCATTGTCTCAATGACTGCGTCTTCAGCGGAAGAGACATCACGGGGCATCGAGTTCCTTTTTTCCCGTGAGCGGCTCAATGTCGCCGTTAGTCGCGGCAAGGCCCTGAGCCTCGTATTTTTTTCGCCTCGACTGCTGCAGGCGGGGTGCTCGACGGTCGAGCAAATTCGTCTCGTGAACACGCTCTGCGCACTTCCCGACATGCCTACGGGATAGGATGAACGGACGGAATGAACCGATGAAGGACAACGCGGCAGCTCGGCTTAGGTTTGAGGCGCTCAAGGAAAAGCAGCGTCAACTTCGGGCGGGTTTCCCCGAGAATTTCGGCCTTCGCGTCCATCGGTCGATCAGTTGGATCGGACGGGCTGAAGCAGAAGCCAACGATCCCGCTGCAGCGTTCCTCTTCCTCTGGATCGCGTTTAACGCGGCCTATGCGGACGAGCGCGACGTGCGAGGTGAGCGTGAAGCATTCGCATGGTTCTTCGGAATGCTGCGAGACCTCGACAAGAACAGCCGCATCTATGACGCGGTCTGGACACGCTTTCCCGGCCCCATCCGGCTCTTTCTGGAGAATCGCTTCGTCTTTGGTCCTTTTTGGTCCCACCAAAATGGGATCGATGGTTACGACGACTGGGAGCAACGATTCAATGCCGCCAGGCGTGCCTTCCACGGCGCGCTGATGACTCGCGATACCGCCAACATCTTGTCGATGCTATTCGACCGCCTCTATGTGCTCCGTAACCAACTTGTTCACGGCGGCGCAACTTGGAACTCGAGCACTAACCGCAACCAACTTCGTGACGGGGCCGATGTCATCGGGTTTCTCATCCCCATCATGATCGACATCATGATGGACAACTCAACCGAGGACTGGGGACGGCCATTCTACCCGGTCGTTGAGACGTAGACCCATGTTCTGCTGACACGCGCAGCAGCTCGTAAGAAATCATCAAACAAGCGGGGCGAACATGAGCAGCATTTTCCTTGTCGGACAAGATAACCAGCTGACCGAACTGAACCGGACAGACTACGAATCCGAAGACCTGTTTCAGCGGCTGCTAGGCGATCATCCCGCCATGCTGAGGCTAGCAGGGGGACCCGAAGGCAAGCTGCTTCTCATTCGACGCGAACAACCCGTTCCCGACGCCGTGAACGGCTCTGATCGTTGGTCCCTTGATCATCTATTTCTAGATCGCCAAGGTGTGCCCGTGCTTGTCGAGGTGAAGCAGGCATCCGACACAAGGGCTCGCCGGGAGGTCGTGGCCCAGATGCTGGACTATGCCGCGAACGGCGTCGCCTATTGGCCTATCGATCGGATTGTGCAGGCATACCGCGATACGGCAACGGGCGCAGGACTGGAGCCGGACACTCACCTCGCCAGCTTCCTAGACAACGCCGATGCAGAATCGTTCTGGAGGGCTGTGGAAGCCAATCTGAGGTCCGGCCGAGTCCGCATGCTTTTCGTCGCTGATCGCATCCCCAAGGAACTGGCGCGCATTGTTGAGTTCCTGAACGAACAGATGCGCCCGGCCGAAGTTCTGGCGATAGAGGTCGAACAGTTCACCAGCGCCAATGGCATTCGCACGCTGGTCCCGCGACTGGTTGGGCAGACAGAACGGGCACAGACGACCAAGGCCGTGACCGAAGTTGCTGAGCGCCTGTCCGAAACGGAATGGCTGGAAAACCTCGCAAGTCTGCATGGCGCGAAGTCCCGTGCTGGCGCTGAGCGGGCTGCGGACTGGCTGCGATCGACCGGCTATGACGTCGTGGTGACGAACAGCCAGGACGCGCTCGCAGCTGGGCTTCTGCGCCCGGACGGAAAGCGCACCTATGTGTTCTTCATGCGTAAGACATCGGGCCGATTGGAAACGTCCCTCGCCAATCTCGGCTCAACGCCAGCTTACGCTCCGGACGATACCAGGAAGGCACTGCTGTCCGCGATCCGAGAATGGCCATCATCGACGTTGAAAGTCACCGACAAGCTCACTGGCTGGCCTTCGGTGAAGCTAGATGAGCTCATGTCCGAGCCGCTCTGGAATGCGGTCACGTCCTTCGCGGGGGACATCGCAAATGGCATTCGGAAAGTGAGCGGCCCATGAGCCCCATCCCGGCAACCGGAAATTCGGTTCGCGTCTCTTGACGCGTTGCCGACCACAAACACCTGACGAGGGGGAACAAATGTCGCTGCCGATCACCCGTCTAACGTGGAACGCTTTGGTGAAGGCCAATTAGGAAGCCGTTGCTGCAGGGTGGGCTCAACCCGGAGTATTCGCTACCGGCATAGGTCGGCGATATCGACCTGGGGCACCCGCAAGCGTCCTTTATGTTGGAATGAGCGCCGGTCCAAAAGCAGAATCCGTTGGCTCGGGCCTAACGCAGTTGGATAGCTCAAAGGCGTCTCGAGACTGGATGATTAGGAGGGAAAATCGACGTTCCCCGTTCTGGCAATTCATTGAGCGAATTTCCCCGGATCGTATGGATATCGCCTGGACGAATGTGAGCAAGATGGACCGGCTTGAGGTCAGCAACGGTGACGCCGGCCCGCCCTCTCCGAAACAATGGCCCGTGATAGCGGGTCCATGCCTACAGGCCCTCTCCGAAGAAATACATTGCCTAGCCCCAGCGCTGATCCTGTTTGCAACCTCGAGATTCCGTGCAGAGATCAAAAACCTCCTGGCTGAGCACGGCTTTTTGAAGTCCCGAACGTTAGGCGACGGCCACACCACAATTTTTCGTTCAGCGAATGGCACAAGCGCCATTACGACCCGTCACCCCGGCTATTGGAGGAGGATGCCACAAGCCCGCGACGAACAAATAGTCGCTACGGCTGTCCTCAACTTGCTCAATCGGCAAATAAAGAACTATGGAGCCCACCCCCCTAGCGGAGCGTTGTGGTAGCGCGACACGCGGAATTTTTGACGGGCTCGGATTCCTGCGAAGGTTCAGGCAAAGATCGCCGGGAGCCACCATGAAACATAAATGTGACACCAGACATAGCGCTTTAATGGATCTTAGGGTTGCGCATTCTGCCATCATGAGAGCGGCCTCAGCGTGTCGTCCATAAGATAGTTCTCGGGCCACCCGAAACGACTCGCTTTTTCTCCCTTTCTCAGCTTCACTGAAGAGGACTTGAGGGAAGAGTGATGGCAACAATAATACAGCGCTCTTTGTGCAGCCTATTTTCCACACTAGTCTTCGGCGCTGCATTGTTGATTGCGGGGTGTGCTACCCCTTACATTCCTCCGGACATCCAAGAGCCAGGCCAGGACAACGCGTCCAGCTTTGGTGGCATCATGAGCTTTGCCACGCAAGAAGACCTACGGGTCGTCTGGGTGCACGGCATGTGCACTCACAAGGAAGACTGGGCAGATAATCGTCATGCCCTTCTCCAACAGGCGATCGCAATTGGGTCGTCTAGCCACAACGTCGTGTATGGGCCGAAGCGCGCCGCGCGTGTCACTTTTGACCACAGTGTGAACGGACATTCCCTCGAACTCCGTTTCCTCGTCTGGTCACCGCTCGCCGCCGATGCAAAGAAAGCCATTCAGCTCGACCACAACGATGAACTGAAGCGTGCCAGCCTGAACAAGACCCTCAAGGAAGGCCTGATCGACGACTGCTTTTCCGACGCGGTGATTTACACGGGCATGGCTGGCGACCCGACTAGGTCCTGGATACGTTCCGAAGTTTGTGACGCTCTGGGCGGCAATATCTCAGGCGCGAGTCGCTGTCTAATCGATGATAGCAAGCCGCGTCGGAAGACCGTCCTAGTCGCCGAAAGCTTGGGAAGCAAGATGCTTTCAGATGCGATCGTCTCGATATGGCAAACCGCGCCTGCATCGCAACAGTCGCGGATTGCCCAGCGCCTTGGCGATGTTCAGATGGTTTTCCTGCTAGCAAACCAGATACCTCTCTTGAATGCCGCAACATACTCTCAAGGCACAGCCAAGATTGCAGCCGACAAATCTACAGAGGTGGCTAACGGGTCCCTCCTTGAGGTCTTCGCCAGCGCCAGAGCTCCGAAGATCAGGACCCTTGTCGCCGAGCCCTCCGGCCCGATCCGCTTTGTCGCTTTCACGGATCCGAATGACCTGTTGAGCTATCGGCTGTTCCCCAAAGCGTATCTGCCGGAGGACATGAAGATTACCAACGTGATTGTCTCAAACGATCAGACATATTTCGGGCTGTTGGAGCGCCCGGACACCGCCCACTGCGGTTACGGCTGGAACCCGGCGGTGATAGCGACCGTCGCGAAGGGCTACGATGGCAAACGCCTAGGATCGATTCCGGTCAACGTCCCACACTCGTGCGGGCTCGGGGGTTAGCACGCTCCCCCGTCGCGTCGGCAATTGAGCCCTTAGCTCCGCGCTGACGCAATCCTTCGGGCACAGACCGGCTCGGCTTCGATGATGAAAGTGGCACACGCTTGGAGCTGACCAATGACCACTAGGTTCGTCGATTCCGGTTGGGCACTGGAAATTGCAAAAGCAGTTCGCGCTGATGCAAGCGAATTGGCGATTATTTCTCCATTCATCAAGAGGGGCGCATTGCAACGTTTCCTTTCCATGGGCCCGAAATCAATCCGGGTCATTACCCGTTTCAATCTGTCGGATTTCGCCGACGGCGTCAGCGATATCTCTGCTTTGCGCCGCCTGTTGGCGGACGGCGCCAAAGTCCGCGGCCTGAAAAACCTTCATGCCAAGATGTATCTATTCGGGTCTAGTAGGGCGATTGTGACGTCCGCCAATCTGACCGAGGCCGCTCTAGCGCGGAACCACGAGTTCGGCATGATCTCCCAGGACACGGCCATCGTATCTGCATGCCGCCACTACTTTGATCACCTGTGGGCCCGAAGCGGTGTCGAATTAACGGTGGGGCAGCTCAATGAGTGGGACGAAATTGTGATGCGCCATCAAGTGAACGGAGGAAGGCCTATTCAGCGCCCAAGCCTTGGAGATTTCGGAGCTGACGCCGGTATCGTTGCATCGCCGCCAAGCCTGGTTCCGACAAGGGTTGCTGATGCTACTCAAGCCTTCGTTAAGTTCCTCGGCGAAGGAAAATATCGCGTCCCACTATCATTTCCAACAGTTCAAGAGATCGACCGAACCGGTTGCCACTGGGCTGTCGCATATCCGACGAAGAAGCGGCCGAGAGCAGTTAGAGATGACGCTCTGATTTTCATCGGTCGGCTGACGAATGAACCAAATGATATACGCGTATTCGGCCGGGCGATTGGCATGCGATATGTTGCCGGGCGCGACGACGCTACGATGCAGGAAATTGCGCACCGCGAATGGAAAGCGAAATGGCCCCGCTATATACGCGTTCACCACCCGGAGTTCGTCGCGGGAACGTTGACGAATGGAGTCTCGCTCAACGAGCTGATGACAGCCCTTGGTGCCAGCTCTTTCGCACCGACAATGCGCAACGCGGAAGATGGCGACGGGAAGAACACTGACCCCCGAAAGGCCTATCGACAACAAGCTGCGGTCGAGCTGTCGGTCGAGGGGATGTCTTGGCTAAGCGAGCGGTTGCAAGCCGCATTCGACCGGCACGGCAAGGTTCCGCAGGACGAACTCGACAAGCTCGACTGGCCTGTTGTCTCATAATCGCTTTTTCTGAGGGTATGGCCGAAACCAATTCGCAAAAAAGCCAGGGGGCCTTGTGGACTCGCCAAACCGGCCAACCGGGGGATTTTCGTGTCGCGAACTTTAGTGGAATGCCTCAAGCTTTTTAATCGGAAAGAACGTTATTGGCTCATTCGGAACGCGCTTGGCCAAAGCGGCGAGGAACTCGTGCTCTCGGGCTTCTTTCGGCAACGGCTTAGTGATGCCATAGGCTTAGATGTCCCCCCATCTGCTTGGTGGGCGATCGACTATCATATCGACTGGCTGTTTGGTGCGCTGGTGTTGGACAGCACGGCTGACATTGATTGGACTGCTCCGCTAGAGAATCCGATCGTCTCCGATACGGGCGAGCCGACCCTTCGTCTTATTCGCGGAACTCATGAGGACTTCGACCTGATCATTGCGTTCGATCGGACAATCATTCTGATTGAAGCGAAGGGTGTGACAAGTTGGGGAAATGCCCAGGTAAAAAGTAAGCACAAGAGGCTCTGTGAATGGCATCACCATTCACAACGGCTCCAGACCGACAAAACCAGATCCCCCGATCCATTGCGCATCATTGTGGTCTTCGCGTCACCCAACAAGCCGGAGAAGCTGGACGATTTGGAGTGGCCAACTTTTGGGAATGGCAACGGTGGAGCTCCACTTTTCCTTGCCCTGGACTTTTCCGAAGCGCCCGATTCATTTTGTGTTCCGGAGCGATCCAACGCCGACGGGTTTGCCACACACAGCAGGTGGAAGATAAAACGCGTAAAGCGACCAAGATTGCGTGCGCCCTGACCGGAGCGGGATAGACGCCTCAGATGACGAGTTTTGCCCCTGCGTCGATCATCAGCCTCGAATGAAGTTTTCCAGGAGGGGCGCCGACGGCTTGGGGGCGCGCGATAGATTTGCAGATCTCTCCGATCGAAAGCCGGGGGCGAGTGACCTGACTAATGCCTCGCAGCGAACCGTCGACGATCGGGTTAGGAATTTTCGCCAAGAACAGGCTACACGTTTTACAAAGATAGAAAATAAGTAATAGGTTACTTATAATTCATCTAGCGCCGTGCGAGTCGCTAGGCATGACGTTTCTATGTGATATCAGCCCTTTAGCGGGTTATTTTTTATGTAGTAGGCCACTGATTTCTTTAGTAACTTTGTCATTGAAATTCTCTCTTCAAGAGCTCTAAGCTTAAAATCGCGGTGCCATGCCTTCTCCATCTTGAAACTCATATCGGCTACCGTTGACTCGCTAACTCTATCAGGTTCATCATCGATCGTCGCACTCTCCTATTAGCAACGTTGCTATTTTTGAATGGATTCGCTCAATTCTGCAATTGACTAGTGGTTGAAACATTCTAATATCCATCCGTGACAACCACATAGCTTCACCTTCAGGACTACGGACTTTAAAGGGCTCAGGATTGTCCAGCTTCCTGGGCCCTTGCCATTCTACGAGCGCGGCTCACGCAGGTTGCCTAGTCGTGTCTATTTCCCGATCATCATGGGCGCTAGCCCGCCCCTCGGGGGACGTCATTGGCAACATCTGGATTGGAGGCCCCTATGCCGACAGAACAGCGCTCCGCTCGGCTGGCTGTCTTGATCGATGCAGACAATGCTTCGGCAAAAATCGCCGATGGACTGTTTGAGGAGATCGGCGAGGCGAGCGTCCGGCGGATATACGGCGACTTCTCGAGTCCGCGCTCCAAAGCGTGGGCCGACATACTATCCAAGCATGCCATCATCCCTCAGCAGCAGTTCGCATACACGACCGGGAAGAATGCGTCGGACATCACGCTCGTCATCGACGCGATGGATCTGCTGCATAGTGGCCGGTTTGATGGCTTCTGCCTGGTGTCGTCCGACAGCGACTTCACGCGCCTCGCAGCACGAATTCGCGAACATGGCGTGGACGTCTTCGGATTCGGCGAACAGAAAACACCAGAGAGTTTCCGGCAGGCTTGCCGGCGGTTCATCTATACAGAGAACCTCCTTCCGGAGACGACCCCTGCGGGCGCCAGGGCTGGGGCCACGAAGCCCTTGGAGACGCTGGCACATGCTTCGCGCATCCTTAAGCGGATCATGTCCGAGAATGAAGGAGAGGACGGGTGGATCGGCCTCGGACGGCTTGGAAACCTACTCGCCAATCTCGCTCCTGATTTTGACCCACGAACTTACGGTTCCAAAAAGCTCAGTGATCTTGTCCGCAAGATTGAGACATTGGATGTGAGCCAGTCAGAGACAGGCCACCCCCGTGTGCGCTTGAAGCCTACGTCGGGCACGACACAGGCGAGAAAATAGGCCTCTTCCAAATTCGCCAATTCCAAAGACATCGGATAGTTGGATTTCTCTCCGCGGTCTCTCAGAGAAGGTCGGCCGCGAATAAACGATCGTTGAAAGCGAAAAGCCAGAAATCTCAACACTCGCCATCACACCACGCCTCTGCATTCACGCTCCTACAATCTACGTCTCGGCAGCTTCGTGGTCTCTACGTCCGTCGCCGGTCTCTTTAGCCAATTCGCTCTCTGCGCCGATGCTATTAATCTGATGCTGGTCAAGCTGTTGCCGTTCGTATGTCTGTTCGACCGGGGGTGGGCGCCAGATAGCTTCCGTGATGTATCTCGCTCATCGCTCCGCTGACGGTGCTGTCGTGCCTAGTGAGCTTCCCTGTCTGTTTTTGGTGTTCGAGCCTTGGCAGCTGTCTCAGGTTGCGTTTGTCAACCAAAAGCTCGAAAAGTGGGTTTTGCGGTCTAGTTGTCAACTTAGTGTAAACTTAGCGTCAAGCGCGCTCTTACGGCTTAAGAGAACGCATTACATTCTGGTGACAGAATTAGGTCCCGAACCGTCGATATCGAGTCGCCAAGTTGACATTGTCAACCTCCCGCTCCTTCAGAACCGTCACCTAAAAGAGAGACTGGACCTCAACGATCATCGCCAGGAAATGCGGTTTAGCACCCGACCTCACGGACTGCCCTCCCACTGAAAGTGGAGCATGGTCGGAATTTTGTCCGCCGCAACAGGAGGCATCCCCACCGCTGTCCAAGGCAATCCTAGGACTTCGCTCTATGGGGCATCCCCTCAAGCGAATGAAGTCGATTGGTTCCTAGGAACCCAGGTGCACCTCATGTGCTTTCTCTCATGGCATCCAGAACCGGCATCCGATTGGCGAAGCGAGTGCACGCGCTGACGCCCCGTTACATCGCCAATCCCGCTGGACTAGCGGGACTCACCATTCGACACAGACGTTCGAATCCCACACGGCGCGCCAGGTCGGATGCGGATTTCCTATCGGCTTCAAGCCCGTCAATGACGGGGCGCAGCCAGGGGCGACGGCTGGCGCAGGCGCAGCAGAAGCAGGCAAGCCGCAGCGCAACCGACCGGGATGCCAGTAACCTGTAGCGCCGCTGACACCGTCGCCGGCGGGTGCCGCTTGTCGCAAGGCAGTGGTCAAGTGGTTTTCCGAAGATACAAGTCGGGCAGACCGCTCCGAACCTCCTCTAGACACTTTCGCGCGTCGCTGATCGCCCATCGCGCCACTTTGTGGCGATGCTCATGGTCTATGACGATGGTGCTATCAAATGCATGTCGATACTCGGAATCATCCGGGAGGGGAGCGCTCCAATGGATGCAGTCGGTCTTACGAGCGCGCCCAACTTCCTCGCCGCGCCAATAGACGCGTGCATTTAGGTGCGTAAGCATAGCGTCGTCGCGATTGATCGCGTCGATGACTTCTTGGCTGTGCACCAAAGGATCGATGAAGCTGGGCTCTGACGCTTCGCAGACGACCTTGAAGTCCCTGGTTTCGAAGCTCCATATCATTTCGCTCATCAAGCGTTATCCTTTCGTCGTGTTTGGCATGCAGCCTACGAAGCCTGGCCGGCAAGGGCGAAGGATGCGGTTGCGCGAGGAGAAGCCCGCGCTAACTTCTAAAGCGCATAGTTACGCAAAAATGGGCCGAGTCGCTGAGCTTATTCGTGAGATTTATTAACGGCCGTGCCGATTCAGCGAATTCCCGGTAAGCTGTGGAAGGGTGCAACCGGGCATGCCCAGTTTTTTTTCGAATGCTGGACAGTTAGCGCGCCTAGCGATTCAAACTACCTGAATTGCTGCTATTGGCGGGAATTGACCTACTTCCGCAGCGATCGGGTTTCGACCCTGTCGTTATTCAGCGTCATTCGCCCTCCTTCTTTTTGGCGCCTGCGCCACCAAACAGGGCGCGTAGTATCTTTTTAAACACGACCGATAGCTTCGGATCCGCTCCGTTTGAGAACTTGCGGATCACGCCGATGATCTCCTGCTCGTTTTCCGAGAACTCACCCACTATTTGCTGAAAAGCCGCACGGTCTTTTTCATTGCCGGTCTGCGTGAGCGCCAGAACGAATAGCTCACGAGGATCGGTTTCTAGCGCCTTAGCGATGCTCATAACGCGATCAAGCGGCACCTTGGTTCTCCCGCTCTTTAGCATCGCTATGACGTTGTCGTTCACAAAACCGATCTCTCTGGCTATGTCCCTCTGGCTCTTTCGGTGACTCAGCTCATAGATGCGCTTGTCCAAGAATTTCGCAATCTCGGATTTGCGGGATGCATCCCTGCTATCGTCTCTCATGCTCGTTCTCTTTCTATAAGTATATCATCTTGCTTTATATATATCAGAAATCGATAGGGATCGTAACTTCCCAGAAATTTCTGCAAGATAACTTCCCTTATTAATTCAACTTACAATCCGATTACTCTTCCTTTGTCGCTCTAAATAGCAAATTTTACCGAATATATACACAGGCGACCTATGACTCACTGAGAGTCTAGGCCTACAATCGCCATCATCTCTTCACGATCCTTGCGAGCGGCCACTGCGTTCAGGATGTTCAACTCGGACTTGATACTTGAATGATAGCGTGATTGCTTGAGCAGCGTCGGATTCGCTAGGCGCTATTCGCCTTTTGCATTCTTTGGGGGGAACTTTCGTGCCGGGACCGCAAGTAGATTCTTTGGTTGAACGAATACTCCAGGCCCTACCACGGGTCGGAAGCTTGGATGCAGCGGTCGACAATGTCCGGAACGGGCTTGACGTTCTCGTCGCGGGACTTTCAAACCAGCTTGACGCCGAAATCACTGAGGCACGTGAGATTGTCGCTCGGCAGTTCGAAAAAATCGAAATTCTTCACACCCATTCGGTCATTCGCAGAAAGGTCCAGTGGTATTTTGGCCCTGTGCCGACCGACCTGCACTGGCCGGCAGTGCGTGGTTTTCTTCTCAATGAGAAGAAATGGCCGAAGGACGACATCGACGGAATAGACGCCGCCTCGAACGAGGTCGTTTCCCTGCTCGAGAACCCGGCCGATCCGGACAGGTCCCAATTTTCTTGCCGCGGACTTGTCGTCGGATATGTGCAATCGGGCAAAACAGCGAACATGACGGCGGTGATCGCCAAGGCGCTGGATGCAGGTTACGATACGGTCATCATTCTCGCCGGCCTCACGAACAAGCTCCGAATGCAGACGCAGGACCGCCTGTTCAAGGACCTCGTCGTTAGGAACCCCATGAACTGGCAAGTTCTGACCCCCAACGAGATGAATCGGGATTTCCGTGCCCCACCACAGGGCGGTTTTCTCTCCCATTCAGACAAGGCACAACTTGCGGTCATCAAGAAGAACGTTTCGCCCCTGCACGAACTGAAGTTGGCGATCGAGCGGACACTCCCGGCCGTCCTGGAGCGGCTCCGGATTCTAGTGATTGACGACGAATGTGACCAAGCTAGCGTGAACGCCGCCCAAGGCGAACTTGACATGACCGCCATCAATCAGAGGATCCGAGAGATCCTGTCGATCCTGCCAGCCGTTACCTATGTGGGCTACACTGCTACCCCCTTTGCCAACGTGCTGATCAACCCCTATCGAGCGGGCGGGCAGTCCCTCGACGATCTCTATCCCAGGGATTTCATCACCGCGCTCCCGAAACCTGAGCGTTACTTCGGAACTGAGAAGCTTTTCGGACGAACGCCGGCAGATCCCGAGAACCTCCAGCCCGAGGAAGAGGGCCTCGACATGATCCGGGATGTGCCGCCGGAAGACGAGGCCCTGCTGCAGCCGGCAAGTCGCCGAGAGCGGGACGGATTCCAGCCCAGCGTGACACCCAGCCTGGCGTCGGCGATTCTCTACTTTCTCTTGTGCTGTTCCGCACGTTGTGCGCGCGGCGACTCTGGACAGCATATGTCTATGCTGGTCCACACGTCTGCCTACGTGACGGCTCATGAGAGGGTGGCGGCCCTGATCCAAGGCTGGGTGGACGTGAACCGCGCAGATCTTGTCGAGCGCAACTCGGCTCTAGGGCGCAGGATTGCAGAAATCTGGAAGGACGAGTCGAATAGGTTGCCACCCGAGATTACAGATGCTCCACGCGTCTCCATCGACGAGTTGTTCAATCATCTTCCGGGTGTCCTGACGCGGCTCGAATTCCCGGTGGAGAACGGCGCCAGCGAAGACAGGATCGACTATTCGGGGCCTCCTCGCACCTATATCGTGGTGGGCGGTTCGATCCTCGCACGGGGCCTGACGCTCGAAGGATTGATGGTCAGCTATTTCCTGCGGACAGCGAACCAGTATGACACGCTGCTGCAGATGGGGCGCTGGTTCGGATATCGTCCGCGCTATGAAGATCTCCCTCGCATATGGATGCCCGAGGAACTGAAGCTTCGCTTCCGTGCTCTTGCAGCTATCGAACAGGAGATCCGCGACGACATCGACCAGTATCGCCTTAGAGACTTGACCCCCATGGACATCGCCGTTCGCATCCGCGCGATCCCAGGCATGGCTATAACGGCCGCCAACAAGATGCGTTCAGCTCGGCAATCCGCCGTCAGCTACTGGGGCACACATCGCCAGACCTTCCGCTTTGCGCACAGAGATGGCGCGCTTCTCGAACGCAACTGGGCCGCAGGTGCCGAGCTTGTCAGCCGCGCCGAAGCACTAGGGCTGCGAGATACCGAGGCTGTGCACCGCAAGCTCTGGCGTGGCGTTCCAAAGTCATCGATTCGCCGGTTTCTCGAGAGCTACCGGATAGAGCGAACCCATACGGATCTGCTCCCCAATATGCTGATCCCGTTCCTCGAAGGCGGCGATCCGCGTCTCGAAAATTGGAACGTCGGCATTGTCGAATCCGGACGCGGCAAGCTCTCAGAAGAAGCATTTGGTGCGGCCGGGCTCGTCAAGATGGTCCGTCGCGCGAAACTGAAGGACGGCGGAGCTGTGGCGGACATCAAGGCCCTGATGTCAAAAGGCGATCTGCTTTTCGACTACGACGGCGCCAAGATTGACGGTGACTGGGAACAGCTGAAGTCAATTCGGAGTGGTAGCGTTGGACCGTTGCCCCTGCTTTTGCTCTATCCCATCGAACGGCAATCGACACCAGAACCTCCCAGGCCGGGACGAGTTGCTGTGCGCGAAGCTTTGGACGCGGCTTACGATGTCTTGGGCATCGGTCTTATCTTCCCCGGTTCGGTGACTGAAGGGGGCAACTTCATTTCAGTCGAGTTGCGACCAATTTCCGCTGAAGATATCGCAGAGATCGAGGCAGAAGAGGCAGCACAGGCGGAGGCGGCTGGTGTCCGCTAGCTTGAGCTCTGCATCGGTTGCGGGTCAATGGGCGGTTCTGCGCACAGATTCGCGGAACACGGGAGGACTCGAGATACCTTCCATGCCACTGGGTGTCGGGACCCCTACCGGCCCGATTCGCCTTGCTATCGGTCCAAATGGCGAAGCGAGACTGCTTCTCCCGCTTGCGGTCCATGAGAAACTTGTCGGAGTCGAGGCCGCTGGCGCGCTTGCCGTAACCGCATCCTCGTTCATGCAGGGAGGGCGGGCGTATAGGTTCCTCGATCTCATGTGCCTTTCGCTCGAATTGGAACCGGTCTTCGGTGAAGTTGTCGACGAGATCGTAACTCGAGTTGGAAAAGGCCTTGGCTGCTTGGAAGCCGCCCGCACTACGCTTTACGATTTCCGCAGCCTGCTGGCCGAAAGCCCACCAGACTTGGTTGACCGCACTCGCGTGGCCGGTCTTGTTGCGGAACTGGTCATTCTGAATCGACTACTCGACCTGGCGCCTTCTGCATGGCGAGCTTGGAGGGGACCAGCGGGTGATCGGCACGACTTCCGCCGCGCCGATACTTCGCTTGAGGTCAAGGCATCGCTCCGTGCCGGTTCTACGAGAATCACGATCAACGGCCTCGAGCAGTTGGCGCCACCCACCGGGGGCACGCTGCATCTCGCTCATTTCGCACTCGAGCCTGTCTCGGGCGGCTTGCTGACGATCGCAAGCCTCGGAGCGCGAGCCTTGGCCAAAGCAGACGATCCATCTGGTCTTCGCGATCTCCTTGTCGGCGTAGGGTGTCCCGCCGTCGATGCCGATGCATGGAACCGGGACGCCTTCAGGATCGAATCGGAAAGCCTCTACCGAGTTGAAACCAAGTTCCCACGTATTGTTTCCTCAGCGTTTGAGGGCGGCCAATCGCCTGCTGGTGTCGACGAAGTGACATATCGGATCGACCTGACACTTGCTTCTACCTGCAGGTGCCGAACTGACGAAATCGAGACCCTTCTCCGGACTCTTGCCCGATCATCATGAACAAGCTGGATCTGTATTCCGAACCGTATGGCTCGACAGGCAACATCGGAGAAAACTTCCGCCGTTTGCTGGGTGCGCCGGCGCTAGGTCCATTGCAGACCTTGATCCGTGAGGCGGTGCAAAACATTGCGGACGCCGCCAAACTCGGGCACGGCCCGGAAATATTGATAAGGCTCAGGACGCTTTCTCGCGAACAAATGGAAATTCTCGGGGAAGTCATCTTGCGCGAAGAGCCGCGCGAACAGAAATCGTGTGACCTGTTGAAGCTGGCGGTTTCCCGGAACAATCTGACAGTTTTGGAAATCTGCGATTTCCGAACGACCGGCCTTGGAGGTCCCACCCGTTCGGATCGCATCCCTATTGGAACAGAACGGACCGACTTCATCGATTTCCTTCGCAACATTGGCACGCCTAGAGATACCGAACACGGTGGCGGAACCTATGGTTTCGGCAAAGTGGCTCTTTATCGCGCCAGCCGTTGCGCCACCATTCTTGTCGACACGCTCCCTCATGCAACAGGCTCGAAAGACAGGCGGCTGATTGGCTGTCATGTCGGCCATTCGTTCGGAATCCCGGAGAACGGGATGCTCCGGAAATATACTGGCCGGCACTGGTGGGGGGTCGCAGATGCTCAGGATGGGGTAGTTGATCCCGTGACGGGAGATCAGGCAACCGAATTGGCGGCAGCCTTGGGCTTTCCAGATCGAGGTGACGGCAGAACTGGCACATCGATCATGATCATAGACTTTGAGACCGAAGATGAAGACCTTCATGCAAGCGGAAACCGGATCGTGGAAGCGCTGCTATGGAACTTCTGGCCGCGCCTGATGCGCGATGTTCCTGACGATCGGAGATTTGTCTGCAAGGTCGAGGTCGAGGGAGCAGACGTTCCCGTGCCGGCACCGGAGGACATCGCGCCGTTCGATCTCTTCTGCAAGGCGATGCGGGCCGCGCGCAGTCGATCAGGGCACGACGTCCGGCCTATCGAGTCACAATGGCGGCAGAAGCTGCTCGGCACCCTTGCCATCGAAAGAGGCTTGAGATCCCCACGACGACCGCTGGTTGGAGATGGAACGGAAGTGCCTGCGGTGGTTCACCACATTGCTCTGATGCGCCCGGTCGAGCTTGTCGTGAAGTATCTCGAAGGGACCCCCCTACCCGACGAGAAGCTGGAATGGGCGGGGGTATTCCTTACCAGCGGCGAGGGTGAAGTCGAACGCGCCTTCGCAGATTCCGAGCCTCCGGCGCATGACGACTGGATCCCCGATAACCTCCCTGCGGGGTATGCCAGGCGCTACGTGAAATTCGCGATGAAGCGGTTGCGTAGCATCGCCTCAGAAATGGGGATTGTTGCGCCCGGAAGGCCAATCGGGTCCTCCTCGGGACCACCACTTGCTCGCCTCGCTGGGCGACTGGGAGCAATTCTCGAAGATGTCGGCGGAGATGGTGCAGGAAGTCGCCGTCCAAAAGGCAATGGCGGTGGAGGTTCGAGATCGGGGCGAGCACGCGCGTCGCGACCTATCTTCGATCGGCTAGAGCTTGGCGATGCCGGTCGTATCGCGGTCTTCAAGACCGAGGTGACGCAGGACAAGCAGCGTAGCGGAACGACGCTTTCTGCCTCCGTTTCCATCGCAATCGACGGCACTGCTGCTGGGCGCATCGACGAGGACATCGAACAACCAGTTGTTGTATCAATAGTGGCAGCCGACGGCCATGCGGCTGCTGAGGGCGCAAGGATTCCCCTTCACGGGCACGAAGGAAGTTTCGAATTGCGGGTTTTCGTCCCCGATGACTGCGCGGTGACCGTTGATGCCGAGATCCTGTCGGAGCCAGGTGAATGAACGATCGCGTAGCGTTTCCGTTCTTGACTCTTTCTGATTCTGCGGTGGCCAGAACGCCGTGGGAGGTTACTCTCGATGGGGCTGACTGGTCGCCTATGGGCGAACATATTCCTGACTGGGATCCTTCCAGCAAATTGCGGCTCCGGAGGACGATCCGCATTGAACCGGAAGTAGCCGCGGTGGATCTATTTATTCCGCAGGATCAGCTCCAGCTCGCAATGGGCATCAGGATCGGAACCGGACAGGGACGGTTACCGAGGATTATCATTGATCGACATCGAAATGTGCTCGGCCGACACTCTTGGGATTGGCATTTCGATGTTGAGCTTTCCGGTCGAAGTCTTTCCGTCGTGCTGGATCTGCTGACCGAAATCACGCTTGCGGTTCCTCCGATTTCTCCTACGCCGCTAAGTCCGAAGTCTGGCGGGGATCGCCTATGGTCGGAGAGCACACGGGCGCGCCTCGAGGGCGAGGAACCGCGCTTTCCGATTGAGACGGCGGATTTTGCTATGCTCCTTGGGGACACCATGGCTGCATCCGCGCCATGGCACCTTCACTGGTCGGCGTCACAGTGGGATCGCGATTTTCATGGCGCTGTGCGTCTCTATTTGAACAACAGGACGACTGAATTTCTTCAACGGGTAGAGAACGAGGATCGACCGACTCTCCAAACTCTACTTGCAGACGTCATGGGTCAAATCTGCGAACGCTTCATTCTGGATCCCGAAGCCGCCGAAATGATGAAAAATGTGGAGCCCGGCTCACTCGGTGCACAAGCAGCCACCTGGCTCCGAAAGACGTGGCCAGGCAAAGATGCCGTCTTCATCAAATCTGTTCTTGAAAGCCGCCCAGGCCTCTTCCGTTCGGCTATTTTAGCACTGTCAGAACTGGGGGAGGCATAAGATGGTTGTCCTGTTGCCCCGACTTCCAGGGCCTGCCGCCGAAGCTATCGTGCTGCGGTTTCTGAACGCGGGTCCCGAAAACTGGCCCGGCTTCGATGCACGCGAATTGCCTGCGGCCGTTCGCTTTGCGGCGACAGGAGGAAACCGCATCACGGAGCATCAACTGCAAAGAGTGCGTGACGGGCTCGCGTCACTTTCAACGATGCATCGTTCTGGCACCGAATCATCGGGACGTAGTGTGCTCGCTAACTTTGACGCCGAAGCCGCCGCGTGGCTTGCGCAGGAAGATGTCTTCGGTAGTGGCGAGGCGTTACGGGACGACGTGTGGAACTTCGTCGGCGCTGTTCTTGCCCCGGACATAGTGCACTGGCGGTTTGGTTCTGCACTGGAGCGATATCTTGGGGGTGTCAGGAACACGTTCCAGCGGCTCTTGATGCGTCACAGGGCACTCGATCGCGGGGCGGATCATCCGCAGCGCTGGCAGCTGCTCGATGAACTGACCGAAGACGCGCTCGTCCAAATCACCGAACGTCCGAGCATTGGCGGCGATCCAATCCTAGCCCTCGCCATTGGCGAGGCATGGTTAAGGGCGGCAAGGCATCACGGGAAGTCCGCCATGGAGCCTGTGATGCGGCGGGCGGTGCTTCGGATCCGTATTAGAAACGAGATCAGATCACTTGCGGAACTTCCGGCCGTCGATCTGGTTCGGCTGCTCGATCAGGCGTTTGGAACTCCTGTTTTCGGATCTGAGGCTTTAGAGACTTCGGCCGCTCTATCGAATTCAGCGCAAGCGGCTCGAAAGAGTCGCGACCTGGAAAGCGAGCAGGTTGGCATCCGCGTGGTTCAGTCCGGCGATAGCGCCATTTCGCTCGGAAAGGCGGTAGACAGGATCAGTATTGAGGCCGAACTGCGGGGTTGGCTCTCTCCGAAATCGCGCGCGGCTCTCGCCGACTTGAAGCGAGGATCCCCAGAGCTGCAGACAAAAGAGCACAAAGCGCTGGAATACCTCCTCACGCGTATTTCGGGCTCATCGGTTCTTAGCGGTGAAATTGATCAGGTCAGAACAGCAATTTCGGAGCGATTGGGCACCGTCGACGCGGCTGATGATCCAAGGCCGCACAGGAGCAGGTGGGCGATCTGGCGCGCAAGGTAGGGCGGCACCGCGTTTCCCACTTGGACATACTGCTGGGTCCTGTTTCCAAGGAACAGATAGTCATCGGGAAAGGTCTGAAGGCGTGCAGCCTCGCGGACGGTAAGGCTGCGGCACTGCGCCGGATCAGGGTGGATGAAGTAGTGGCCATCCTTTGAGATATGGCTGGTGACGGTGGTCGAGGGCTCACGCGCGAGTTGCACCCGAAAGCGATCGGCGAACACGCCGCTGTGCCAGTTTCGGTGGTCAGGGCTGAGCATGAGTGGGAAGTCTGATGCTTTCGGGCTGTATCCATGAACTTTTCCGAACACTGCCGCGAAAAGGTAACGCCCGAGGTCCGAGGCCATGTGTCCGCGTGTCTCGTGCTGAGCAATCGCGCCAAGCTCCGGGCGTTCGAGCCAGCTGAGGAGACTGTCGTTCGCCGTGCCGTAGACGTCTGGCAGGATTGCTGAATTGCGCTGGCGCGGAGCCTCGCTCGCTAAGCGTCGGGCGATCTCGAGGAACGAGTCCCCGATTGTGCCAACCTCCTCGCTTCGATCTATCCTGCTCAGCACCAAGGCGGCATCGATCACGGTGTCGCGCCATGCCTCAGCGTGATCATTGCCATGACTGAGACCACTGCGCAGTGGGGGAAGTTTCCCGATTACATCCTCTACAGTCCGAGCTACGCCGGGAACGTTGATGAATGCACCAGATGCCCGAGTTCCAAGATCCGACCGGATACCGACGATGATTACCCGATGCCGCCGCTGCGGGACGCCGAATTGCTCGGCCCGCACAACAAAATCCGATGGCTGCCTCACTTCGCTGAGGGTGGCCTTGCCGTTCCCGACCCGGATCGCGTGCAGTTCATATAGATGGCCGCGCCCGGTCCCGAGCGATGACAGGTCCTCCATCAACATCTCGAACACAAGGCGGCTCTCGATTGTCGACGAGAGCATGCCCTTGACGTTCTCCATCACGAAAGCGGCTGGACGCAGCCGGTCCAACACACTGATGTATTCGCGAAACAGGTAGTGCCGAGCATCTTCCTCCGGCACATAGTTGCGCTTGCCTTTGGCCCTGGCCCGGCCAACAAGGGAATATGCCTGACAGGGCGGACCGCCGATCAATATTGTGTCGTCGAAATTACGGCGCAGCCGAGTGATCGCGTCATCTATGGCAATTTTGGCTGCATCCGTGCCGAGTTCTAGACAGCGAGCCTCTTCGGTCGCCATCCGCCAGGCTTTCGTGTCCACCTCCCCCCAGTCAGGTTCGGTAGTCAGACCAGCATGAAAGTCGATGAACCGTTGCGGCAACAAGCCATGCCGAGTGCGATATTCATTGAGGAAGGCGCGCAGGGTCAGGGTGCGATGCGCCGATGCCTCCTTCTCGACCGAGATGCCGATACGGAAAGGGCGATGTGCATTATTGACGAGAGAAGCAAATCCCTCGCCCAGCCCGCCCGGACCGGCAAACAGATCGACGACACCGAAAGTGGCAGGCAAATCTCGCTCCTGACGAATTGTATTGGGAAGATGTATACCGATTGCAGCCGCTAAGGCCAGGAGGCATATGATAGACATCGTCGACACGCAGACTCGTTCCCGAATGATGGCCGGGATCGGAGGCAAGGACACGAAGCCCGAGTTGGTGCTGCGCCGCGCCTTGCATACTCGTGGTTTACGCTACCGGCTTCACGGTAAAGGGCTACAGGGGAAGCCGGATCTTGTTTTTCCTCGATTCAAAGCGGTCATCTTCGTGCACGGTTGCTTCTGGCATCGCCATTCCGAGTGCCGCTTCACCACGACTCCTTCCACGCGGCCGGAGTTTTGGCAGGCCAAATTCGCTGCTAACGTCGTCAGAGACCATGCCGTGCGCGTCGGTCTCACCGAATCAGACTGGCGCATCGCCGTGATCTGGGAGTGTGCCCTGCGGAAACAGGAGCAAGTTGAAGCCGCAGCAGATCGACTTGGCGCTTGGCTTCGCTCCGGGGCCACCGAAGTTGAGATCGGGGAGAAGGGCTTGTCCGACCAAGGTGACGATGGACAAGCTCTGGGTCGCTAGAAGTCGTGGAGGCATTCGCCTTCCACCGGTCTCGCGCCTACCAAGCCGGAGCTTAGCAGTTGCAAATCGATACTGCCATTCATCGGACCGGAGGTTACCAAGATCAGAAGYGGCTGATGGAATGTAACGCTTCCCTAAGAAGAATAAGAGAAGAAAGAAAGAAAGAATTAGGCAGGCGTTACATCCGAGTATTCCGGCTAAGTGATTGATTTTGCTATATACACCCTCCGGTCCGTGAGACTGCTGACATCTTGGCACGATGTTTCGCCACCCTAGCGGCACCTCTTGCACGGCGAGCCACAATCACGGGTGAGATTGATCCATAGTCCCGGTTCGTGACGACATCGACCATTGTCGTATGAAACTGGCATTCTTCCCGGTGCGGACAGATTGCGCATTGATCATCCGCTCCGGCCTGGGCGCCCTGTATCCCGAAACAGCTTTGGAAAAAATCAGTTTCGTCTAGGGCGACGGCAGGGCTGCTCCCAAACATCCCGGCGGCACAGTCGAACTCAGCCTTCTCAAATTCCTGCTGACGAATGTCCTCAGGCACAAGATCCGACACCGTTGTCTTTGAAAGCTGCGATTCGACGAGATGGTAGCGGCCGATGACATCCGACCAACGACGTGGATTGGCGCATACCGCTGACGTCAAGGATTCGCGAAAATCGGTTTGCGCCGGCAGGCTGCGGTCATGCTCCATGCGATACTGAGGCAAATCAGTCCCCGGTTGCATAGCCGGTGGTGCTCGTTTCGCTTTGAACTTCTCAAACTCAGTATGCCAAGCATATGCGGCTCTTGGATTGGCATGTAGCTGCATGGGCGTGGGACCCATCTGCCTTTGCCTCCGCGCCGCAAAATCAAACGAGAACTCCATGAACTCCTCATAGGGGATACAGAACTCGTCTGCTCGCTGCCTAGCGGTCCAGAGTTGGGTAAACATGCTGGTAGGTGCCGATGGCAAATTGACGCTAACCCCATCTACGCGTTCGGCGAGGTCGCGATCGAGATTTTTGTGAACGTATCGTCGAATTCCCGTTTGATAGGCAGCACCGAATACAAGTGTGGCTTGCAGTGGAGAGAGGAAACGATAATCGAACCACTTTTTGGTGAGAAGTTCGGGCTCGCGCGCCAGCAGTTCCGGCTTGATCAAACTCCTGGCGATGGCAAGCTCCTGCAGCCGTTCCGCTAGCTTCATTGGGTCCAAGATCGATCTCCTTCTAGACAGGCGAAATACCTGCGCGTCTGACGGCCCAGGCAGAGCCGTCTAAAAACGCCTATAGCGGTCTGTCGAAGGGATCGTAGGAAGGTGGGCAGTTTATTTTATTGAAGCGTGTGTTTAGTGACCATCGCACCGGCACGCCACCGGCAGTCGGAGCAATCCGGCAACTGAAGTTCCGCCTCTGGAGATGGTCATCTAGGTGCGGAACTATTCCAATCGTCAAAATTCATACCGGGGCAACCGAGCAATTGCGGACGCCTTCGCTGCGATCGTCACATCCCCATAGTCGTCGCCGGCGGTTCGTCCGGCATGGCCTTGGATTGAATCAAGCGTCCGATCTGCAATTTCCATCTCACGACCTACCGTCTTGAATCGGTGGCGCCAACCATGGCTAGGGCTCACGCCTTCGGGGATTACCTTCGTTGCCTGCAACCACTCACTTACACGGCCACCTACGGTTCGCGCCGGACGCGCCCCGTCCTTCTTTTTCGACGCTGGATAGAAGAGCGGGCCATCGACAGAACCGTTCACGAAATCCATTATCCCCAGGTCAATTAGTTGCTGATGCAACGGAACATCGCGATAGTTGCCAGCCTTTACGGAACCAGCGTCGGGCGCGATCCGAACTACCGGCACATCCTTAACGTAGCGAAAGTCCTGCTTCCGAAGCTGAGTAATCTCAGCGATTCGCGCTCCGGTGTGGGCACACAAGATCGGTGACCAACGCTTAGCGGCGGTTGTCTGCGGTGCTTCACGCGTCTGGGGATTGTCAGAATGTTCCGGCTGATAGTCGCGAGCTACTTTCAAAACGGCGACTGCCTCGTCAAGGGTAAAGCCTTGTTCCCGCGAGTGCTGCTTTTTCGAAACCTTGATACGAACGTTTTCCGCGACGTTGGTTTCGAGCCGATCATTGTTCACAGCCCATTTCAGGACCGTCCGCACGGAGGCCAGATACACGTCAGCGACGGTCTTGCTGGCGAGAGTTTTCAGGCTCGCATCTTTCCAATCGAGAAGGTTCTGCTTAGTGAGCTTGCGGGCGTCGTTGTGGCGGATGAACGTGGACAGGTTAGCGAAAACAGGCGTCCAGCGTTTGCGTGCCTCCCTGCCCTTGCCGTCGGCGGCACGCTCGTCCAGGTAGTGACCAAGCAGACCCGTGAGGGAAACCGGCTGGCGGTCATCCTCGACCGGCTGTGTGGCTATTAGCAACGGGTGCGAGGGCGCGCCCTTGAAGTCACCGTCGTTTCGTTCGTGTTGCCGAGACATAGCTTCATAGGCGGACACGCAAAGAGCCCGCGCTATCGCACGCCATTCTGATGTCCCCTTGACAGCCGTGTGATTGCCAAGAAATTCAAAGCGCTCGATCCGGTCGCCAACCAGCTGTTCGAGTGCATCGTCTGACAGCTTTCCGGAGAATCCATCACGAAGGCGCCGACCCTTATCGTAGTCCACCTCGAAGCCTGCATATTGATGATGGGTCGCTCGGATTTCTTCGTCGAAAGCGAGCAGCATCTGGTAGTCCCGGCTGGCGATTTGAGGGGCCGACAACGGATAGCGGCCAAGTTCAACGCGATGGCCGGCCGCTTGGGCGACATTGCGTTCGGCAACAGCTAGCGCGTGCTGGATAGCAGCGACTTCACCGGCAAGTCTTTTGAGAGCGGCGCGGCGGTCAGCGCCAAGTGGCGTCCGAAGTTCCGTCTTTCCTCCCATGGCAGGGCGAAGGTCCTTTGGAATGACCAGCCGAGCGTAGTAGCGGCCGTCGCGGAATAAGAGATACCGATTGGCTCCGGCCATGACGCTTGCAAACCATTTTGTTACGAATTTTGTAACAAGACAATGGTCGCAATGCCTTACAAGTCAATGGCTTCAATGATTTCAATGGGATAGGATGGTGCTGCGAGAGAGGATTGAAGTCCCTCAGAGGTAGCACCCCAGCATTGAAAACAAAGAGCTTTTCAGGACTAGCGCATCTAGTCCCATAACAGTTGACCACAACATCTTCAATATCTAATGGGCGGCCAGCGGTGCCCAAAATTCAGCCTTGGTTCCCACCCTCCCCTTTAGGTGTCCGGGGTTTGGCGGCAGGCTTTGTCCGGCTCTTGGGCAACGCCTCTATTCGCCTCCGCTCCTTCTCACGGTCATCGCTGGAATAGTTGTCCGTTTTGATTTTGTGCGATCCCCGGGCAACCCACTCCCAGTCCTCCCGCAGCTTTTTGAGTTGCTCCGCCATTTGAATAAGCGGGGAGCGGGCACCCAAGTGGCCGTAACCCTCATAGTCTCCCATGGCCAACTCATAGCTAAGAGACTGGCGCTTGCGCTCCTCTGGGTGGTGCTTCCAACTGGTCGCGACTTCAAAAATCTTCTCGTGAAATTGCTCGTAGTCGCCCACGTAGCTCGACAACGATTGGCCCGGCTTCAACACGCTGATGTGTCTCAACGGCCGCCCCTGGTCCTTATGGCCTTCCTTCCCAAACTCCGGACTAAAGCTCACTGCCACGTCATGCGCGGCGGCGTTCCCTGTGTTCGTGACGATTAGGTCAACGTGCATGAGGGACCAGTGGTTCGGCTCTAGGGTTGCCACCACGTGAGCCTGTGCCGTTGCCCTTGAGAGCCTCATCGTCTCTCGCGCCAGCACCCATGTGAAAAATCCAAGAGCGATGGTTGCGGCGGCTGTGACCACCATGGACCACGTTTGCGCGTCCGTTCGCAATGTCTCCCACACGCCCACCAAAAAGTCCCAAATCATACTGAGTCCTCCAAGCCGGGCACATAGTATGGGCCACAGCCAGCGTGTCCAGTGGACAGTCAAAAAGGACGCTTGAGGCCCGACTGATACTGTGGCTGTATGCGGCCGCGAAGCTCAAAGGGGGTCTTGAAATGCAAAAGAACAGTCTTGCGGTGCTCGCCGCGTGCTTGATGCTTGGGGGGTGCGCCATGACGCTGCCCGTGCGGGGACAGTCTGGCGATGGCGCCGAAACCTTCACTGGTAGCGCCACAGGCTACGCGGACGGTGCCGGCAATCTCACCATCACCAGCAACAAAGGGCGCAAGTGCAACGGTGACTTTGTCTACGTGAACAATCGCCAGGGAAGCGGGACATTTACGTGCAGCGACGGCTCAAGCGGGCCGTTCACCTTCGTCTCGACGGGCATGCGCGGAACTGGCACGGGCACTCTAGGCGGTAAACCCTTCACGTTTTCATTCGGATGAACGGTCCTTCGCAATACTTGCAAAGTCGGCTCACACGCAGCTTGCTCTGCGGTGGGCTCGGCTGCTTCATTGGTATTAGCACGGGTGTCGTGGCATTGGGCGGCGGCGTCAATGGAGCGGTGGTCTTCGGCCCCATCGGGTTTGTCATCGGGTGGTTGATGCCGACGAGATGGTTGGGCACCGGAGCGGAGCCGAGCTTGGTGGTGGACCCGGCGGTGGTTGAGGTCGAGGCAACCCAAGATACCGTTGAGCAGCCTGAGGCTCCGCGCAGCGATTATCAGCGGGTCGAGGATTCCTTGAGTGAGATGATGCCCATTGTCGGGCGTATCCTCGGCTCCGTCTGGAACCTAGAGATGCGGCTGCTGATAGCTATCGGCCTCATGCCCTACCTGGTGCGCCACGGCTGGCTGCTGATCGGCATTGCCTTCGTGCTACTCGCAGTGGTGTTCCCTCTTGGGATCATCTTCACAGTCACGGGGGTTGCCGCGATGAACTATGGCGCAGAGGCGGGTAACAATTTCATCATCGACCTCAAGCGCCCTGTGGTCTGAGCTTAGCGGATGCCACCCTCCTCGACCCGCCGGACGCTAACCTCATCCTTCCGGCGGCGAGACACCAACCCCCAGCGCGAGAGGCATGCCGGCGTCTTCTGGACTCCCCGTGACAACGGACGCATTCTATCGCTGGGGAGAGGCGATGGGCAAAACAGTTCATCCCAACTGGGCAAGGCGGCGAAGGCCACTGTGGCGCTTGCTTCTTGCGGCTCGCCTTCCCATAGCCCTGGCGCTGCTAGCGGCTGCTTCCGCCGCCTACCTCACAGTTGGTGGCCAGGCCCGCCTTCCAACAGTTCACTCGCCCGGTGCATCCTCCAGCCAAGTCGCGTTCCACAAGCCGGGCTGCGATATCAAAGGCAACATCAACGAGTGGGGTGAGCACATCTACCATATGCCCGGCCAAGCGTATTATTTGGCGACCCGCATAAACCCTGCTCGTGGGGAGCGATGGTTCTGCTCGCAGTGGGAGGCTTGGTGGGCAGGCTGGCGCAAGGCGAAGGTTTGAAAGCTCGCCAGGGGCCGCCTCACTCTAAGTCTGACACGTCGCCACCCACAAAGAGCGTCGTGGGTTCCGCATATTCGCCAAGCGAGGGGTTGTCCTCACGTGACCATGCGATAACCCCGGCATGTCTCGCCGCCAAGCCCTTCGCGGTCCTAATGGCCCTCTGCGCTCGGCGGGCCTATCCTATCCCCGTGCCGACATTTGCCGAAGCGACCCACGGCGTGTTCGTGCATAAACTAGTGACGGCGGGATTGAAGGGCCGAGAGAACAATGGCAAGGACCAAAGCTATGAATGAAGAAATTACCGCCGAAATGAGCAGCGGCAACGTGTTTGCGGACTTGGGCTTTGACAATGCCGAAGAGGAATTCCTCAAGGCCAAGCTGGCCCGCGAAATCCGCGCCACTATCAAACGCCGCCGCCTGACCCCGACGAAAACGGCTGAGATGCTTGGGATGAAGGAGCCTGATGTCGCCGCCATCGCCACCGGCCGCACGGGGGAGTTCTCAATCGACCGCCTTGTCCGTTGTCTCGAATCGCTCAATCGGGCTGAGAAAGGTCGACGCGGAGGACAAGTAGACATTACCTCGACATAGATATCGATATTCGGCGATCAGAATGACGACCACAGAACCAAGCTCACAGCGCTTTGCTTTAGCGTTCCGCCGTCTCTAAACGCGCCCTCGCTCTTTTCCGCGCCGCTGAGCGTGACTCTGATCGGGTAGTTGGGAACCCTGCCAACCCATAGGCTTGGAGTATCGAGCCAAATCGCGACCTGAACACGCTGGCAGCAGGAAGGTCGGGGTCTGCATTGATGAGGGCAGAGGTAATATATCCAAAATTTGCGTGTAGCCGCCGGAGTCCATCGAGAAGTTGATCATTCGTAAATCCCCACTTAAACTTGCAGTGAGGACGTGCCGTCGCCCTTTTCATCCCCGCACGGACGGACTCATATCTAGTTGAAGGAAAGCCTGCCTGCGCATAGGCCCGGATTAACGAACCAAATCGAAACGAGAGCACACGAGACACAGGGAGGTCTGGGTCGGCATCAATCATTTTAGCTGTGACATATCCAAACTTGGCATGGAGGCGTCGAATCCCGTCGATTAGATAGTCATCCGTATACCTGAGACCTGGCTGCCAAGGGCAATTATATCCGACGAGTTCATAGGATGCCACGAGGCTTCCAAAGTGGTTTACATACGAACTCGAAGCAGCAGTGTATGGACAGGCATCAATTACTCCCTGAGAGAGCTTTCCCTTCTCCCTGAAGAGCCTCCTCAACCTATCGATCATGTCAGCTTGCGCATAGGTATTGCCGATTTTGCGTCGCCTCTCCAGTTGAACCTTCGCGAAGTGTTTTGTATCAACAATCGGGTCCATCACCCGTGTTCTGATCCATAGGTCTGGAGGATTTGGTCTGGACGGTCCTTTCATCCGCCGTGTTCGTACGTTGTAGACGTAGTATCCTATCATCAACTCGCTTGTGAGCAGGGTTCTGACGCGGGTTTGGGTCCAAGCCTGACCGTTTGTTGCAGGGATACCTTCAGCGTTCAGTTCTCGCGCGATGGTTGTCGTTGTTCGATGCTGGTTAACGAACATCCGGAAAATGCGGCGCACGGTTGCGATTTCATCCGGTGGACCGGGCACGAAGACAACGCGATCTGTGCTTAAACCCTTTTGCTCGCCTAGCCCGAGGAGAAATCGATGCTCTCCATCTTCGCTAACCAACAGGCGCCTTATTCCATAAAGCACCCCACCGCCCTGTTTAAACCCAAGACGCGCTTGCTGTGTTTGCGCCCTTGAGACTTTTGTAGACAGTTCGCGGCTGTACTCACCGGCCATCACCCGCTTCAGGTTCTTAATGATCATCGAGACCATACTGCCGTCGTTCTCGAATGGTTCGCCGCAATACTCAACCGCAACCCCGGCGTCCCGGCAGATGAATTCGTAGTGGGCGGATTGGTCCGTATCCTGAAATCGGCCCCACCGGCTAACATCCAGAACCAAGATCGCTGAGTACGAGTGTTGGCCAGTCACAACGTCAGCCAACAACTGCTTCAGGCCATCTCTTCCCTTCAAGGTTAAGCCACTTTTACCGGCATCGGCGTAGGTATCAACGATAGCGAACCCTCGCTTTTCGGCATACTCAGCGATGGCTGCCATTTGGTTCTCTAAAGAATACCGCTGATGTTCGGTCGACATGCGAATGTATTGCGCAGCCGGGACACGGAGATCGCTTGTAAGCTCAGTCACTATAGTGCCTCCGCGCGAGCTGATCTCTAAGGCGGCAGGAACGACGCTGATGACGACAAGCGCATGCTACATCCACAAGGTGCTTGAGCAAACATTCTTCGCGGTCAACTCACGGGTGCTTGCCGATAGCAGGTGGCTCAACGGGTCAACTGGCGGATGGCTTCTTGCGACGTGGTGATGTTGTAGAGGTTGCACATCAGATGCTCCGCTCGCCCTAGCCGCCACCCGTCACCAGGCTTTTCAAATACTCCTCTATTACCGAACGTGCGATGGGGACGCCTTGCTCCTTGCCGATTTCCAAGATCTTGGTCAGCCAGCGTCTTACTCGCCCTTTGTCGGCCCCTTGAGATTTCGCTTCATGCTCCAGGGCGACAACGGCGTCTCCTATAGCGTCCTTATGCTCTATCGCCAGCGGGGCTGCATCAACTTCGGACCGAACACGTTCAAGGATATCGAGCAGCGACCGCGTGTCTATCCCGCTAGCTGCCTGAAGATTTCCGTGCACCGTCTGCGAATTGCCACTGCCGCCAACAGCAATTTGGGCGGAGCCCCCTCGATTGTCGACACTTACAGACGGGAGTTTTGTCACGGATTGTCCTCCAACGATGCCGAGCCGCAAATCCGCAATTACCCCAGCCTGTTCCAGAACGAGGTGCCGCTCAAGCTCCGAAACCGTTTGGCAGGCGACCGCGCCTAGTGCCACGCTTTGGCGGCCAGCGCCCGGCAGCGGAAACGCTCCAAGCACCTGTTGTCGAAACCCACCTAGCATTTCATCAAGCACTGTCGCATACCCAGGCGCCGCTTCGCCTTCAATATTGCCGATCTGGCTGGCGGTGGCGTTGCATAGCTGCCGGAACCCCTCACGAGAGCGCTCTGCGCATAGCCGGAAATACATCGATGAGTGCAACACGCCTCGTCCGGCAGCCTCCGCAGCCGTCGACCTAAGTTGCTTGCGGAGCGCTTCAAGTTCCCGCTCAGCCACACGTCTTGCAGATTCTATGACCTCATCGCGCATCTTCGTCAGAACTCCGGCACCGGCTTGTCCCGGCATCCGAACTTACCGGCCGTCCCCGAGTCCTTGATGCTCGAATTGTAGAAGCGCCCCTTGGACTCTGCTGCTAGCAGCTCGTCCACCGTGCCCTGGTCAATCTCGCAGTAGTGATACCAAGTCTGCTTGAGGCGAATGAGCATGTAGGAGTGCTCGGCGTTGTAGCAGACGCGCTTGACCACGCTGCTATCCAGCTCGCCTGTGCATTCGAACTCGGCGAGGTCCACAGGGCCGCGATACTTCACGTCTACGGTCTCGGCGTGGAGTGGCCCCAAGGCAGCCACCAAGACGACACCGGCAATGGCCGTCCGGGGTCCACGGAGGAGGCGATAGAGAATTCCAGACCTTGCTGTCACTATGCCTCCTTGGCAGCGTCTACTGGCAGCACACCTTGCGAACGTAGGTGTTACCGAAGGTTGCGTAGGCGTCGTCAGGGATTGCACCTCTCGCCTTCATCTCGCTGACCAGAGTTTTAGCCATAGGCTCGTCGAAGGTGTTGGCGAGGGTGATGGCGAACCAGCCATTAGTGGCAAGGTAGGCGGAGAGCGGTATGGATGATGTCCGAACGTAAGCCTCGGCCTCTGCGTAGTTGTCGAAGCTCTTGACCTGGATGTGGCGCTGTCCAAATGGGCCGCTATCATACTGATCGATGTGGACCCAGGTATCGTGCATGTAGCCGACCTGATTCCCGGCCTGGACTCGGTACCACCTACCGACGATGTCCAGGATCGCCACTGCGCTCCCATTCCGCAGGACCGCGACATTCGTGGACTTTCCGTCTGGCAATACCTTGAGGGGTGCAGAGCCCTTAGGGTGCCCTATCCGACCAGAATGGGCCTCTGGGATCACGAGTGAAGGATTCGCAGAAAGTGGAGGCGTGGGGGTCGCGGTCGGCGATGTGGGCTGAGCCGGTGGCATCGGGGACGGCACCGCGCTTGCCACTGTTGCTTGGCCTGCGTCGGGGGTGAAAGTGACGACCTTGTACTTCGCCATCTCGCTCATAGAGAGGTAGCGGATGTCGTTGCTGTCATATTGCAACGAAAGCTGGAGCAGCGCGGGGTCTACACCCATCTCGATCATATAGGTGATAACGTCGGCAGTGATTTGCTGAACGGCGGAGACAGCTTCGTCGGTGCTGAGCGGGACTTCTCCTTGAAACGATGATTTGTGGACGCCTATGGACCCCGCCTCGGCAAAGCGTATCACCCCGCCCAAGAAGGCCAACGAGCAAGCAGAGGCACATTCAGAGGCCCTAAACTGCGCGGTCCCCATGCCCAGCCTTCGAATTAGCCGACCCAGGTCCATAGCCTTCTGGATGTTGCCGCCTGGAGACCGAAATGTAACTGCCGTTGCGGTGCTCGACCGCGCCAGTGCCTCAAAGACCGACAGGTCATCCTGATAGGCAAAATCGCCTGACACCAAGATGTAGTGGAGCCCGCCGTCAGTCTCTCCGGCCTGGAACTGCAACCCAGCTCGGGCGGACGAAGCGCCCAGCAACGCCGACGCGACCCACAGCACTATCAGAATTGAGAAAACGCGAAACATGGCCCCAAGCACCCCAGGTCGAAGTTTAGCGTTGGCAGGCCGAAGTTGTCGAATCATTGTTGCGAAAATAATGAATTCAGCGTGGAGTCTTGTTGTCATGGGACGATTCGAATGGGCGAGGCCAAACAGCGAAAGACATTCTCCCAGCGAATTAGAGAAGACCAGCCGTTCTGCATCTTCTGTGGCGGGGAAACGCCGAGCGAAACGGTAGAGCACTGGGTTGCCACCTTCAGCCGGATGATGCCCGACGCGAAGACTGCGGCCGGGCGGGCAGAGGTGAAGAGGCTTATAGATTCCGCGCTTAGGATTCCGGGATTCGCTAAGGAGGTCTATCCCGAGTGGAACCAGCTTGGCGTGCTGAAGCGCTATCAGAACATTGCCCCACGCCTTCCAAGTTGGAACTTCGTCCGGCTCGATGGTCCGATCGTCGCAAGGGCATTCACCATCTTCGCCTCGAAGTTGGCGCTTGCACTACACACGACCATGACTGGACGCATTCTTCCCCCAGAGGGGGTCATCACGGTCCAATGGTATTCGAACCTCGACGCCTACAATGGGGAACTGCCCAGGGAATTCATCGCCATGTGCGGTCCCAGCCGTACCCTCCGCCAAGGCAACTTTCAGGTGGGCGAGCAGTTTCGGGTGGCCAGCGTAGTTCCCGATGACAGCGGCTATATGTCCGGTCACTTTGCCAGCTTCAGGGATTCATTTGGGGTCTTAATGTTCGCGACCGAACGCGCCGACGAGCTTAAGAACGGCTGGTCTGTCTCGCCAGGATTTCTGAAGCGGCCCCTTACGGTGATCCCGGTGCCCCAGACCCTTAGCTGAGAGAGGGCTTCGCCCCTCATCGTCACCTCAAGGTAATGCGAGAGTCCGGTGCTTAAGGCAGTCACAGTGAGCACCTAATCCAGGTGGGCCGAAGATGGAGAGGAGCGGAGGCCTTCTATGACCTCAAGGCCACACCTGGAGCCTATAGCAGCGAGTTATTTCCTTGCTACATAGCAGCGATTTACTGGCTGGCCTTCTCCTCGACAGGCACTTCGGTCCCCGCCAATCTCCGTGACTCTCGAAGCATCACTACCCTGGCCAGCTCTTTGTGCCTGCCTGCCACCAGGACGCAATCATGAATAGGCAACGCGACCACGCCCTCAGAGAGCAGCCGGAGCAGGACCGCCACCAGGATGCCACTCTCGACGTTCGCAAGCCTCGGTCCGATGTTGCTACCGAATGCATGTGCGATAGCAGGATGGCGGGCCGCCACCGCTGCCATCAACCTCTTCGCCGTCCAGCCGCCCGGCAGCAGTTCCCTCAGTTCTCCGGCGAGGCGGCGCATGGTCCCGTCGCGGAAGAACAGTGACGCGATGGCCTTCTTGACGGCGGCCCGGTGCCGCTCAAGCCCCGGCAGGTCGTACGGGTCTCCGGCCGGTATAGCCATCCCGCTCAGCGCGTAGGCAAGGTGAACGTACATGGCGCGATAGTCCAACTCCACTAGGCGCTCGCCGCTGATGGTGAGACCCGCCCGCTCCGCGCGAGGGAGGAACTGCCAGGAGCCCCGAAAGAGCCGCCCATGGCCGTCGAAGGTGGCCGGCGCGTCCACGCTCCCAATGTGGAAGACCCGTACGAGTTGGTCGGGCGGCAGACGCTTGCCCCACAATCTTATGTCGGCTCCAGCCAGGGCGGCATTGATCGTCCCCATCTCGGCGCGAAGACGAAGGGTCTCATCCGTGTCATCGTAATCCACCAAGACCTTTGGGCGGTTCCTGCCCGCCGTCGCCTTCAGGACGATAGTCTCGCCCCCTGGCGCTCGGCCAATGTCGCCTACAGCCGCCCCTTCGCCCGCAAGCAAGGCCTTGAACCCCAGCGCGGGCTCGATGGTTGTCCGGCGCTGCCTGAAGACCGCCCCGTGGTATGTCACCAGCCCGCCCTCGGCCATAGACTTGAGGGTCTTGATGAGTGGACCTCGGGGTAGTTCCTTGCGGTCATATCTTGTGGCGGCCTGTTTGTCGGCCTGGATGACAATCCGAGTTCCTGGTGGGTGGCGGAGGGACACGAGCGCAAGGCTGGCCACGAGGTTTTGGACAATCACGAGGCGGCGCTTTGCGGCGTCCCCTCGCGGCTTACGGTTTGGATTGCGGCCAGAGGCTGCCTCAAGCTTGACGTGGGCGGAGGCTGCCAGGTCCGCCAAAGGAGATGGCTCCCGGACGGTCAGCCACGGGTCGTGCATGATGGTGAGAGCTGGAGGAGGTATGGCGCCCTCCCCCAAGTATCCTCCACCTAGAAGGACCAATGGCGGGTCGTGGTCCTGGTCCTGGTCCGATCTCTCGTCAAAGTGCCTCACCGCTCGTGCCTCCCCGTCGCCTCCACAACCTCGCTCACTGCCCCCGAGCCCGCGACGATCCCGGCGAGGTCCTCGATGGTCTGCCCGAGGAGCCGCATGAAGCTCCCCTCCGCCCGTGGGTAGACGTGACGGTCGCCCCAGAGGCTGGACCTGATGTGCGTACCTGAGGCCAGGCGGTGGGTCATCTTAGCGATCTGGACGTATTGGAACTCCAGGTGAGCTCGCGGGCCAAGCGCCGCCTGGGCGGCCTTGATGGTCAGGGTGATCAAGAGGAGCTGCTCCCCAGACTTGCCCGCATGGTGGAGCCTCGCCAATGCGTTGCGAACCTTCTCCTCGGTGCCGGCCCACCGGGCATCCTGCGCAGTCCGAGGGGTGCCACTTCCGGCCAGGAGGGCATCCAGAGCTGCGACGACGTGGACCAGGTTGTGGTCGCCCCCGTGAGACTTGAGCCACCGCCTCGAAGCCGCTTGGAATGGACGCAACTCTGCCATGGTGTAGCTCCTCCGCCAGTGCGTACCGTGGCGGCGTCGGAACTCGACGTGGCGCTTGCAAAGGGTCTCCGAGAGGCCGTTCCTGGCGGAGCGCTGGGTGAGATTGTTGCATCCCCATGCGACACAGCGGCGTGGCGAAAGGTCGGAAGGCGCGGCAGCGCGGTACTCGATGTCGTAAGGCGACCCCCCGCTATCCATGGGCAGCCTCCAGGTGGCTCACCAGCCCGTCCGGGTCAGGGTCTTCGTCGGTGGCCGCGATGAAATTGAAAGGATCGTTATGCTGGACGGCGATGGTAGCGAACAGAGGGAGCATCGTGATGGCTGTGCGGAGACCGGACTTGGCCGACTGGCCTGCGAGGTGGTATCCTTCGGGCTCCTCCACCCGCGCCTTGAACCGCACCAGTTCCCACTCTCCCCGATCCCTGGCCTCCTGGATGGGCTTCAGGAACCCGAAGCCGTCGAACGGTGTCTTGCCGTCTGCCTTCAAGCCTCTGCTGCGGGATACGTGGGCCAGTTGGTCTGCGAGCCCCTTAGTGTGGACGATGACCTTGGTGTCTTCCTGTCGGTGCCCCAGGAGACGCAGTACAGCGGCAGCTCTGAGCGTATCATCGCTCCTGGCGCAGCCGGCCCCCCAGAGATGAAGCAACTCGCCCTGCCCCCAGAGGACTGCTCCGTAAGACCCGAGCCATTGAGGAGGCGCAAAGCCTTCCGGTCTCGGCCCCCGGTCAATTTGGATGATCGCACGGAGAGAAGTCGGGTCGTTAATCTCGTCGGGGTCAAACGGAATATCTATGACAGACACTAGGCTGCCTCCTTCTTTGTCAGGGGTTGGCATTGGGTAGGCGGGCCGCGCTCATTACTGACCTTGCCGCCTGGGCCTGGAGGAGGGACGACGTCGCCCCGGTTGACCCATGGATTGCGTGTTGGCGGGGAAGATAGGTGCGCGGCCCGCGCGAAGTGGTTTCGACGCTGCCGCGTCTTCATCAGCGGGAGGGCATCACTCCCGGACCATCCCCGCCCCTCATCCCGTGTTCTCCACCTAGCTACCTAAGCGCCGTATGGGAGGAGCAGCACCGACCCTCTTCGAGCCGAGTGGACAGACGGTATGTGCTTGGGCCTGTCTGTCAGAGGCCGCCCTAGCCCTTGTTAGGAGGGCCGTAAGTCCGTGTGGTCCATCGCTTCAAGGGGAAGCGGAGTAAAAAACATTCTGGCTGTCCATCGCCCGCATCCAAATAGAGGGTGACACCCCAGACGTATGTCTCGGGCATGTCCTGGCTCCGCCCTTGCCCAAGGAGGACGCTTCGGAGTATCGTTTCAACTTTGTGATTGGTGTATTTTGAGATACGTCCTTCAAGTAGCGAAATATGTCGGATATTTCAAGTCATATTTGGAAATTTATCGAAGAACCCAAATATTTTGCTTTAACAGTGGCGGATTTACTAGATGCACTATTTTACCGCCTGGAGGAATTTCAACGGGTTGCCCCCGATTGGTGGCGGCATCATAAGGGCCTACCGGGCGCGAGTAGGCCTCCAATCCGCCCACCGTTAGGAACCAGCCGTAGCGCCTTTCCGGCTACTTAGTCGGGACCAGCCAACAGTCGGTCGATCTTCGCTATAAGGTCACGACCCTTGGCGGTCAGAAAGACGATCTTCTTGCGGCCATTGTCGGGATGTCGAGCGGTCTCCACCAGCCCGAGGCCGGGCGTTCCCTCCCGGTAACCGGGGCCAAGGTACCTAAGATGCTGGGACATTGTGGTGGGCGATACGTCCACGCGCTTGGCAAGTTCCTCTAATGTCATTGCATCGCCGCCAGGGCTCCTGGCGTCAGTCCCGCAGATGGCGGCCACCAGGAACGCGATGGAAATGCCCAGCGGCATGTCTCGGGCCTGGGACTTGATGAGCCGGGTAGCTTCTAGGAGATGGGTGATGGCTGAGCCTCCACCGAGCCCATAGGGGATGCCGGTATCCGAGTAGAACCCGGCGACCTCCGCGCGTATGGAGATGATGTGCTGGAGCCAACCGTCAAGGCCTCGCCTAGCCCGCCAGTCCATCAGGAAGGGACCGATCTCGAAGTCCTCTAGGTAGTCAAGGGCGAAGGTGATGGCGGCCGTCGGGTCTTGGAATTCGTCGGCGGATACCGGGGGTGGAGCCAGGGTCGGGGCCGTCATGCGCAGTCTCCGTTTAGAGTCGCGCTCCCCAGTATGGCCACGCCGATCCCTCAGGCAACAACTTTAACCTGTGCAATGACGGAGGGTGCAGACCCCTAGACCGACCGGAGAATGCGGAAGACGCTCGCCCTCCCAATCCCCAGCTCTTCGGCGATGGCGTCCCCGGTCCTGCCCTCTGCCTTGAGCCTGATGACCTCGGCGGCCTTTCGCTGGGCCGTGGGAGCCCTTCCCTTGTACTTCCCGTCGGCCTTGGCCTTGGCGATTCCCTCCCGCTGCCGCTCCAGCATCAACTCCCGCTCGAACTCCGCGATTGACCCCAGGAGGTTGAGCATGAGCTTTCCTGTCGGGGTTGCCGTATCGAGGTTCATCGCCAGGATGCGGAGGGCAACGCTCTTGGCTCGAAGCTTGGCGGTGATGTCCACGAGGTCCGCCACGGAGCGGGCAAGTCGGTCAAGCTTGGTCACGATGAGGGCGTCTCCCTCGCGGAGGTAGTCCAAGGTCCTCTCCAGCTCGGGCCTTTTGGCCGCAACGGAGGACAGCTCCTCGCGAAAGACTTTGGTGCACCCGACTGCGGAGAGGTCCCTTAGCTGGGCCTCAAGCCCGGCCTTCTGGTCGGCGGTGGAGGTGCGGGCGTAACCGACAAGCTGGCCGGCCCCGGTGGGCATGGTCGTTGGAGTCTTCATCGTAAGCCACTCCTGCTAGGATCGCTGAACTCTTGGATCATTTGATCCGACAGTCTCAAAATGTCAATACCCACTTGTGTGAGACGATCTCCGCAGCCTTTCGGCGAACTCACTAGGCCTTGCCCTAGTGAGACGGCTCGCACGTTGCCTAGGCGTCAACGGTAAGGCAGACACTATGGACCCGTGATCACGCATTGGGAGCTTGTCGCCGCCTTCTGCAATGGGGCGTCGGGCCTATCGTGGCGGTCTGGTAGTGGTGAGGGCAGCGCAGGTCCATGATCGTGTGTGGATGCGGCGAGGAGGCAGGCTTGAGGTCAGCGGCTCCGGGCACAAAGCCTGCCTGCAAAACGAAGCCCTGCCAGAGCAGGGGGGACCACGCCGCTGCTATCAAGTTTCCGAGGTCTCAAGTGTGTGCGGGCTAGGCAGGTCGAAGCTTTTTGGCGGACGAAAACGCAGTTAGCATTTCAACCAGCGCGACGACCTCAGTAGGCACTTCGTCCCGGGACATAGCATCAATTATGCCCATCGGGCTAACATTCGCCCCGTACTTGTCACGCAAAAACTGATTGACGGCACCTAGCGTTTCCTTACCAGGCACTACGTTCAGCCGTCCTTGGAATTCTCCCCACACCTTGCTGAAATCGTCCAGCGCTCGCTCGGTAATGACGGTTTCGTGTTCGGAACTTCCAATCGAGCGGCCGAAACGTCTGCGTTCAGACAGGATCTGAGACAAAACATAACTCTTCCGTTCTTCGCAGTAACCCTCAAGGAACTTGCTGATGCTGTCTTCGTACTCCGCGCGAACACCTGACCGTTGAGAGCGCTCAGCCATTTGTCGCGCCATTGCCCTGTCGATAGCAGCAGGAACTAGCAGAAAATTCTCGACCTCCTTGCCGTGATGGACTGAGACATATTCACAGAACTCCGAGCAAGCTTCAGCCACGGCCTCGCATTCCTGGGCGCACCGATAATCTCTGTCTAATATTGCGGCCGCGACAATGGGTGTGCCTAACGTGACCTCCATACCCATTTTCAAGCTTCTGATGCGCTCAGGACTAAAGGCGTTAACTGGCACAACTGCAAAATCCTTCCGATGGCCAACATTTAACGCCCCGATCTTCCTAGAAAATTTGCCTAGAATTTGGAAGTCTTTGCCCTCGACGAACAAAGCTCTTCTGGTCTTGGCAAGCTGGGTTAGGATAGGGTTCATGTTTGAACCCAGTGCACTGAAGACTTCTTCGATCTGCGAGGAGCTTTTTATACGCCGTCCGGAATGCCGCTGCTTGTTGATCAAAACTATTTCATCTGTTTCAGCCTCGCTTATGATCTCCGTTGAATGAGTAGCGAGCAGAACATCGGGGCCTAGGCTGCGAAGCAATGCTAACAGCTGGCGCTGCAATTCCGAGTGAAGGTAAATATCCGGCTCGTCAATCAAGAAAAGGGATACATCACTCGACTGTATAATGTGAGTGAGCATTTGGCACCAAACTTGGAAGCCAAACCCAGACCAAAACAGCTCACGGGGTATCCGGTCTTCCGGGCAATACATATGGAGGATCGGTTTTCCATGAGAGCGATCAACTTCGGGACGCTCGATGTCCATCCCTTGCCAAGTCTCCCTCAAAGCTGATCGGAACTCGTCGAATTTCTCTGGGTAGTGATACCAGATATTCCTGAAGTTTCGGGCCGCCCTGTAGTTGAAGAGCGCCAGCCTCGCGGCCTCTTTTTCAAACAGCGGCTCTTGATGCTCTACCGGACCAAGGATCGGCACAAAGCCAATCTCGCAGTCGAAATGTCTTTTGAAGTTCGACGGGCTTGAAATGATTTTTCCGTTTGCGTTCGGGATCAGCCTGCAAACCCCTTGCTCAGGGAAATAGAGGGTAAGAGTATTTTGGTTGGAGAGGTGAAATTCCACCGAGGCAGGTTCGTCAGTTTCGTAGTTGAAAAAGATGTTCTCTTCCGCGACAGAGATAAGCGATAGGTCGAGTTCATAGCCGTGAACGACGCCTTGCGGGCCTCTTACCAAGGTCGCCTTCCGCGCCAGCGCCCGACGTATCCCAGAGGCAAGAATTCTGAACGCGGTCAGGATCGTTGATTTGCCTGCGTTGTTAGGCCCGACCAGTATGTTGAAATTTTTGATATCTAACCGGAAGGTCTTGAATGCTTTGAAGCGTGAAAATTGCACTCTGGTAAATTGGTGCATGTTGACGTGCTCGCCGTTCAGAGGTTTTTGCTAACGATTAGGATGAATAGGCTCGAAAATTCCTAAATTGTGGAAGCACTTACTAACTACAACAGGCATTGAGCAGGTTCCATGGCATTCTTCGATTTTGCCCCGGTAATCGCGGAAGAGTGGTCTTTCCACTGCACCACACCGGTGCGATCAACGATCACGGGACTCCCGAGCGCAACCGCGCTCAGCGCGTACTAGGACAGGCAACTTCCACGGCCTCTGTCTTGAGTAGCCGTCTTGGCTAAGACGCGGGCTTAGGTTCTGTTCCATAGTCGACCACCCGATGCCCCCGCGCCGCAATCGCCTTTACGCTCGACCGCCTTCAGGATTGGGAGGTCGCAGAGTTCCTAAGGGAACGGCGCGAGGGGAAGCTGCTGGGCCGTGGCTGGAGGCGCTAGAGCAGGATGAGCAGTTGGTCGCGGCATAGAGCAGGCCCCGAGGCTACAATTCCCTCGGTCGTGACACTGGGAACCTTTCCTTTTGGAGTGCGCCCACTGCTATTCCAGGAGGAGGGCGAGGCAAAGCGCTATGACAAGCACCACGGCCCCTCCGACCGTCAGCTGCCGCGCCTGGTACTCAATGGCTTCCCTCAGGCAGGCGATGCCTGCCTTGGTGGCGACTTGGCGCATGATCCTCCCGGCGTATCCGGCCCTCTGGCCTTCAGCGAGCGGGGAGAGTGTAGGGGAGTCTGGATTTGTGTCACCCCCGCCGGGGGGAAGCCCGCGCTCTGCCACGTAAATTGGAGACTTCCAGTGATCGACCCCTCGCGGCGATCCGGGACATGGCTCATGACATGCGCGACTTCAAATTTCATTGGCTCCTCCCTTGCCAACAGCGAGCCAGTGGTTTCAATTCCACACTGAGTTGGGGGGTTTGGCAGCGTGTTGTGGCGAACTACAATTGCAGTATTTCTTGGCCTGCTTCTCGGCGCACTTGCACTTTGGCTAGATGGTAGCCCTGATCCGCAGAAGTCTTGGTGGTCCCTCCAACCCTGGTGGTCTGTACTGGGATATGCGTTGACATATTTAGGTGCGGCTCTATCGGGGTTAGCCTTGTACGAGGTCACCAATCTGTCCAGCCGTTTTATCGGCAGGGCTAGATTGCCGCTACTGAGACGCACCTTGGAAAAGGAGACAGCCGTTCTCTTGGACAAGGCGGACACTCAAATTGGCGACTTTATGGCCAGCGGGGTGCTGGCCCGTCTGGCGGCAAACTTACGCTCGATCAAGTCACACCGAGCCAACTCCGCTGTGAAAGCTTCGCTGAAGGCTGCCGTCAAGGCTGTTGAGAAGCTTAAGACGGAAACAACAAAAACGTTTCAACGGAACCCGCTCGCGCCGACCAGAGAGAGTCCAGGGTTTTGGGAAGCATATTTCGGCCTTGAAGAACTAAAAGTTGATATGGATAACTATCAACAAGACGAGAAGAAGAGACAATATGTACAATGATCGGGACTGGACGAAGGCAATCGCAAATCTCATTCGCCTTACTGTCGAGAAGAAATTAATTTGGGAGCATGTCCCTTCTCAGAACTCTGCACGGCACTCCGAGAGGCTGTTCACCGCTACCAAGGGAGACAAAACTTATGCGGTGTCCACATTCAATATCCAAGTCTGGGAAGACGTGGACGAATGGCATTGGGAGACCGGATACAGCTTTGAGATTTGGAAGTATACCCCTGTTAATCCTATGCAATACAAAATAGCCACCAGTCCGAATCTTTCTTCTATCGCAAATTTATTTAGAACCGTTGAAAACCAAGTGGCCGTCAACGAGGACGCCCTAGGGTTTCTTCTACAGGGCGGGGACGAGTAATGACGGCGCTGGGCTTCACGGCCTTTACGAGCGCCCTCTTCCAGCGGGGACCCGAGGCTTTCCAGCCTGAGACTTTCCGCGCCCTAGTGGCTCTCCGGCTTCTCCACCAGCGGCTCGATCTTCCGCATCTCCGCCGCAAGCCCCGGCAACATGACATCTGAGGAGCCATATTTGGCGTGAACCGCCTGGGTGGAGTGGCCCGCGAGATACTCCGCCGCGCTCCCCTCAAGCCCAAAGCGGCGGGACAAGCCGACGAAGAGGTGGCGTAGTCCGTGGTTAGGGGATAGCCCGGTCCTAACGAGCCCCACCGCCTTGCTCCGGACCCACCGCCCTATGAGGGACGTAGCGCCATCCCTGAAGAGCTGGCCTTGAGGAGCCGCCTCCACCCACGCTAGGAATCCCTCCGCCTCCAATGCCGGATGGACCGGGATGCGCCTCTCACTATTTGCAGTCTTGAGGGAGCGCTTGCCGGCGCTGGTCACCTTAAAGAACCAGAGGCCCTCCGCCTGGAAGAAGTCGGACTTCCTAAGCGTGTTCGCCTCACTGATCCGCAGGCCGGCATAGAGGCACAGCCAGGGCAGCCACCGCTTGCTGGCGTCTTCCTCACGCCTCGCCGAGAGGAGCACCTTGCGGGCTTCTTCCAGGGTATAGGAGGTCTCGTCAGCTGGCTTCTCCATATAGCTGGGCAGCTCTACTCGCCCCGATAGGATCTCCGCCTGGGCCATGGCGTCCCGGTGATCCCGCTGCTTCTTGCCCCAGTTGATGATGGTCCCGATGGCCACCAGCCGGTCGGCAATCGTGCGGTTTGAGACACCGGCCTCCTCCTGCATGGCATCCAGCCACGCCTCGACCTCGGGGATTGTCACGGTGGCCGCATCGTCAGAGCCGCGATGAGCAGCGAAGGTCTCCGCGATCCGCTTGTACTTCTTGACCGACTTCTCGGGCATCGGCCTAGAGCCCTGCCCCGCCTTCCGCCTGGTGACCTGGGCGTCAATGATCGCCTCGAAGGTGACCCCCTTGCCGCTGCCCTTCGACGTTGGCGTTGTGGGGATGAAGGGCGGAGCCTCATCCAACTCGGGGACCGGTCTATAGCGGCCCGCGCGGCGCTCTTCGAGGGCGAGCCCAACAGCCGCCATCTTGTGCGCCATCTGGAGGTTCAAGAGGCGGCGCGTCTCGGAATCGACGTACAGGCCCCGGGCCACCAGAGCCTCATCGGATTGCTCTCCATGCATCGCCTCAAGCGCGGCCAACAGGTCTGGGGCGAGCGCCTTGCGGAGGCCCGGGTGGGCTTCAATGAGGCGAAGGGCCATGGCCCCCCGTGCATCCTCGCTGGCCGAAAGGTAGCGCTTGAGGTCCGCCAACAGGGCCTCCTGCTCGGCAAGGGGCAATGCGGCAATGCTTCGAGCAAACTTCCCGCCATCGTCCACAGGCGGCGGCACCTGGCCCGCGACCGGGGGAACGTCAAAGGGGTCCGCCTCATGCGCGGTGAGGAATGCCCGTGCCCGCTCCGCCGCGAGGGCCACAAGTTGCTGGTGGCTGAGGCGCTGAGGGCCAGTATCGAGAAGACGCTGCCAGACCTCCAGGAGCTGCTCCCAGGTGTCCAATCTCTTGCGGTAGGCACGGGTCGCGTCGCCTCTATCCCGCACCCCGAGCGACTTGGTGAACTCCTGGCTTCCGCCGATCCCGGAGACCCCGAGCTTCAGCAAATCATCGCGCCGATCCCAGAGGCGCTGGGGGATTCGGAACTTGCCTTGCCAAACCTCAGAGCCTTTGCGCTTGGATAGACCTCGCATTCTCCACCGAATTCCCGCCATACCAGAGCACATTCCCATAACAGTCCGCATTTGCGGAAGCCACGGAAAACTCTAAGTTTTTGATGCTGCTTCGGAAAAGACTGGTGCTGCGAGAGAGGATTGAACTCTCGACCTCTCCCTTACCAAGGGAGTGCTCTACCACTGAGCTACCGCAGCCGCTGATGGCGGGGCTTCTGCCATATCGAACCGGCAAGCGCAAGACCAGTTGCGCGGATGTGCGAAAGGCCGCACCGGACGGCTTTTGATGACATGGCGGCGCCACAATGTTGACTATCCCTGAATGGCAGGTTGGCCGGTCGGGACGGAACCATGAACGACAAGACACTTCCAGCGAAAAAGGCCAGCGCAACCCGCAAGGACCGGCTGGCCGAGCAGTTGCGCGCCAATCTGCAGAAGCGCAAGGCGCAGTCGCGTTCGCGGCGCACCGGTGATGCCGACCAACGACCGGAAGGACTGCCTGCTGCTGAAAAAATGCACAAGGACTAACTGATTTCAGCCACACTGGCTGGCCACCCTTGGCCCAAATGCCACAAAATCCTATTTCTTGAACGAAGCCGGCCAATGGTCTAGACGGACCGATACTCAAACTGACGAAACCGGCCTTTCGGGCCGAGGGGACGTTTTCCATGGATCGCATCAAAATTGTCGGCGGCAACCAGCTTGTCGGAAGCATCCCGATCTCGGGCGCGAAAAACGCGGCGCTGCCGCTGATGATCGCCTCGCTGCTCACCGACGACACGCTGACCCTGGAAAATGTGCCGCATCTGGCCGATGTCGAGCAGCTGATCCGCATCCTCGGCAATCATGGCGTCGACTATTCGGTCAACGGCCGCCGCGAGAAGCAGAATGAGGGCTATTCGCGCACCATTAATTTCTCGGCCCGCAACATCGTCGACACGACGGCGCCTTACGAGCTGGTGTCGAAGATGCGGGCGTCGTTCTGGGTGATCGGCCCGCTGCTGGCCCGCATGGGCGAGGCGAAAGTGTCGCTGCCGGGCGGTTGCGCCATCGGCACGCGCCCGGTCGACCTGTTCCTCGAAGGCCTGCAGGCGCTGGGCGCCGACATCGACGTCGACACCGGCTATGTCCTCGCCAAGACCAAGAATGGCCGCCTTGTCGGCAACCGCTATGTGTTCCCGAAAGTCTCGGTCGGCGCCACCCATGTGCTGATGATGGCAGCGGCGCTGGCCAAGGGCGAGACGGTGCTGGAAAACGCCGCTTGCGAGCCCGAGATCGTCAACCTCGCCGACTGCCTCAACGCCATGGGCGCGAAAATTTCCGGCGCCGGCACGCCCACCATCACCATCGACGGCGTCGAATCGCTGTCGGGCGCCCGCGTCCGTGTCATTCCCGACCGCATCGAGACCGGCACCTATGCTATGGCGGTGGCGATGACCGGCGGCGATGTTGTGCTTGAAGGCGCGCGGCCGGAGCTGCTGCAGACCGCGCTCGACATCATCGCCCAGACGGGCGCCGAGATCACGCCGACCAATTCCGGCATCCGAGTCAAGCGCAACGGCGCCGGCATTGCGCCGGTCGACGTGACGACTGCCCCCTTCCCGGCCTTCCCGACCGATCTGCAGGCGCAGTTCATGGGCCTGATGACGATGGCCAAGGGCAAGTCGCGCATCACCGAGACCATCTTCGAGAACCGCTTCATGCATGTGCAGGAACTCGCCCGGCTCGGCGCCCACATCACGCTTTCCGGCCAGACGGCGATCGTCGACGGCGTGTCGAAGCTGAAGGGCGCGCCGGTGATGGCCACCGACCTGCGCGCCTCGGTGTCGTTGGTCATTGCCGGTCTGGCGGCCGAAGGCGAGACCACCGTCAACCGCGTCTACCATCTCGACCGCGGTTTTGAGCGGCTGGAAGAGAAGCTGTCCAATTGCGGCGCGGTGATCGAGCGGATTTCGGCTTAAACGTCACGAGGTCGGCGCCGCCCTTCATCTGCCTGCCGGCATCTTCTCCCCGTATAGTGACGGGGAGAAGGGGCTGACCGCGACCTCGGCTCCTTCCTGCAACGTCGGATGTTGGCGAAATCCTCGGTGAAGGCGTCCTTCTCCCCGTCACTATACGGGGAGAAGTGCCCGGCAGGGCGATGAGGGGCAGCACAAACCTGAGGCCATTGGCGCGGTTGCATGGATGGCCAAGACCGCCTAACAGAAAGCTGAAAACCAACTTTCAGGTGTGCATTCCGTATGGACGCTCTCAAGCTCATCGCGCTCGACGATCAGGACCTGGCCATCGTCTCGGCCCATGTCCAGGACGCCGTGATGAAGGTGGCGGACCTCGAATTCCTGCCTGCGGCCAAGCGTTTCGTGCTGACCATGAACCGCTTCGTCTGGGAGGCGAAGTCCGGCCTGTTCAGCCAGCACAATGAGCGGCGGCAGGCGGTGCTGCATTTCGACCGCGTGCTCGGCGCCAAGACCAATGGCATTGCCCGTGACAGGCCGGCCGAGGTTTTGTCGCTGCTGGCGATCAGCTTCGTCGAGATCAGCAAGCCGGCCGGCATTGTCGAGCTGATTTTTTCGGGCGGCGGCACGATCATGCTCGATGTCGAATGTATCGAGGCGCGGCTGGCCGATATAGGCGGCGCCTGGGGCGCCACGTCGCGTCCCGTCCACAAGGCCTGAGTGTCCGATGGCCATCACGCTCCGCCAGTCCGATGCCGATTTCGAGCAGCGTTTCGCCGCCTTCCTGTTGACCAAGCGGGAGGTGTCGGAGGACGTCGATGCCGCCGTGCGCGCCATCATCGCGCGGGTGCGCGCCGAGGGCGACGCGGCGCTGATCGACTACACCCAGAAATTCGACCATGCCGATTTGAAAAGCCTCGGCATCGCAGTGTCGATGGACGACATCGCCAAGGCTTACAAAGCCGCCGACCCGCAGACGATCGAAGCGCTGAAATTCGCGCGCGAGCGCATCCGCGCCCATCACGAGCGGCAGCGGCCAAAGGACGACCGCTACACCGACGCCATCGGCGTGGGACTCGGCTCGCGCTGGACGGCGATCGAGGCGGTCGGGCTCTATGTGCCGGGCGGCACGGCAAGCTATCCAAGCTCGGTGCTGATGAACGCGGTTCCGGCGGTCGTCGCCGGCGTCGAGCGCATCGTCATGGCGGTGCCGGCGCCGCAGGGCACCATCAATCCGCTGGTGCTGGTGGCCGCCGATATTTCCGGCGTGTCGGAGATCTACCGTGTCGGCGGCGCGCATGCGGTGGCCGCGCTTGCCTATGGCACAGAAACCATCAAGCCAGTGGCCAAGATCGTCGGTCCCGGCAATGCCTATGTCGCGGCGGCCAAGCGCCAGGTGTTCGGCACTGTCGGCATCGACATGATCGCCGGGCCGTCGGAAGTGCTGGTGGTGGCCGATGGCAGCAACGATCCCGACTGGATCGCCGCCGACCTTTTGGCGCAGGCCGAGCACGACGTGTCGGCGCAATCGATCCTGATCACCGACGATCCGGCCTTCGGCAAGGCGGTCGAACAGGCGGTCGAGCGGCAGTTGCAAAAGCTGTCGCGCGCCGAGACGGCAGCGGCAAGCTGGCGCGATTTCGGCGCCGTCATCTTGGTGCCGACGATCGAATCTTCGCTGCCGCTGGTCGACCGCATCGCCGCCGAGCATGTCGAGCTCGCCATAGACGATCCGGAAGCCTTTCTGGCCAGGATGCGCAATGCCGGCGCCGTGTTTCTCGGCCGCCACACGCCGGAGGTCATCGGCGACTATGTCGGTGGCTCCAACCACGTGCTGCCGACGGCGCGCTCGGCGCGCTTCTCGTCGGGCCTGTCGGTGCTCGATTTCGTCAAGCGCACCTCGATCCTCAAGCTTGGCCCCGAGCAGTTGCGGGCGCTGGCGCCGGCGGCGATCGCGCTGGCCAAGGCGGAAGGTCTCGATGCGCATGGCCGCTCCGTCGCCATACGGCTGAACATGTAGGCCACGATGTCGGACGACGATCGAACCCGCGCCAAGCTGATCGATGTCGAACTCGACGAATCGATTGGCCGTTCGACGCCCGACGTCGAACATGAGCGCGCGGTGGCGATCTTCGACCTGATCGAGGAGAACAGCTTTCGGCCGGTCAATGACGACGGCGCCGGGCCCTACCGGCTGAAATTGTCGCTGGCCGAGTCGCGTCTGGTCTTCGCCGTGACGCGCGAGGACGGCGCGGCCGTGGTCACCCACATCCTGTCGCTGACGCCTCTGCGGCGCATCGTCAAAGACTATTACATGATCTGCGAGAGCTACTACGACGCCATCCGCTCGTCGACGCCGAGCCACATCGAGGCGATCGACATGGGCCGGCGCGGCCTGCACAATGAGGGTTCGCAGACGCTGATGGACCGTCTCTCCGGCAAGATCGACATCGACTTCGACACGGCGCGGCGGCTGTTCACGCTGGTCTGCGTGCTGCACTGGCGGGGTTAGTTCTGCCCGCCGCTCTGCCCCGTTCGATCCTGTTCCTGTGCGGCATGAATGCCGTGCGCTCGCCGATGGCCGAGCTTTTGGCGCGCCGGATGCTGCCGGCCGCCACCTTCGTCGCCTCTGCCGGCGTGCATCGCGGCGAGCGTGATCCGTTCGTCGATGCCGTGCTGGCCGAGGACGACCTGTCGCTGGGCGAGCGCCAGCCCAGAGCGATGGACGATCTGGAAGACGACTATTTCGACCTGATCGTCACGCTGGCGCCGGAAGCCCATCATGCCGCGCTCGAACTCACCCGCTCGCTGGCCGTCGATGTCGAATACTGGCCGATGCCCGACCCGACCGATGTCGGCGGCCGGCGCGAACAGATCCTGGCCGCCTATCGCGACGTGCGCGAACGGCTGAAAGCGCGTATAAGCCGCCGTTTTCTGCTTCCAGAGGCAAAAAAAGCGACGGATTAAGCGTGTTCACAAGCGGACGATTATCATATAGGTTCCGCCGAAATTCTGGCCCGGGTGCCAGAATTACCATCCAAGCAAAGGTATCGAATGCCGAAGGAAGAAGTCCTCGAGTTTCCGGGTGTCGTGACGGAATTGCTGCCCAACGCGATGTTCCGGGTAAAGCTCGAAAACGAACACGAAATCATCGCCCACACGGCCGGCCGCATGCGCAAGAACCGCATCCGCGTGCTGACCGGCGACAAGGTCCTGGTCGAGATGACGCCCTACGACCTGACCAAGGGCCGCATCACCTATCGTTTCAAGTAAGATCTAGAGCCCGACCGGAACCGCGATGAGCATTTTGCAAAAGCTCGTGCTTGCTTCGGGTTCGCCGCGTCGGATCGAACTGCTGCAGCAGGCCGGCATCGAGCCGGACCGCGTGTTGCCGGCCGATGTCGACGAGACGCCGCTGCGCGCCGAGCATCCGCGCTCGCTGGCCAAGCGCCTGTCGCAGGAGAAGGCCGAGAAGGCGCTGGCGTCGCTCAAGACCGAGGACGACTATACGCCGAGCTTCGTGCTGGCCGCCGACACGGTGGTGGCCGTCGGCCGGCGCATCCTGCCTAAAGCCGAGACGCTCGACGACGCCGCCAACTGCCTCGGCCTGCTGTCGGGGCGCTCGCACCGGGTCTATTCCGGCATCTGCCTGATCACGCCGGGCGGCAAGCAGCGCCTGCGCCTGGTCGAGTCCAGGGTGCGCTTCAAGCGCTTGCCGCGCGAGGAGATCGACGCCTATGTCGCCTCGGGCGAATGGCGCGGCAAGGCCGGCGGCTATGCCGTGCAAGGCCTGGCCGGCTCCTTCGTCGTCAAGCTCGTCGGATCCTACACCAACATCGTCGGCCTGCCGCTCTATGAGACGGTGGCGCTGCTTTCCGGCGAAGGCTTCAAGGTGCACACCAGTTGGGTGTCCGCGCGGCCATGAGCGCCGAGGTGACGCCGCTGCGCCCCAGGCGCCCCTGCCCCGAATGCGGCAAACAATCGGCGCGCGACACCTATCCGTTCTGCTCAACACGCTGCAAGGACGTCGACCTCAACCGCTGGCTCAAGGGCGCCTATGTCATCACTGCGCGGGATGACGAGGAAGAAACGGATCCCGACGGGCAGAAATGAGGCCGTTGGGGACGGGTTTGCGTCAACAAGAGTGGCGGATGAATCGGCCCTGCGAACCCCGTCTCGTTTCCTGCGGGAAATCAACGCTTAGGCGCTGGACAGGCCGGATTCCCGTGCTATAACCCACCCGCTTTCAAGGGGCGCCACACGGCGCTTTCGTGAAATCCGGCCGGCGAGATTTCGTTTGCCGGCGAGGCCCAGATAGCTCAGTTGGTAGAGCAGCGGACTGAAAATCCGCGTGTCGGTGGTTCGAATCCGCCTCTGGGCACCATTTTTTCAATGTCCGTCTCGGCGTCGGCGCCCCCAAGTTGCGCGATATCGCTGCCGAAATCACTTTGCTCTCATCAGCCAAATCGCGGATTCGATTTGCTTGGTGATCCCCCAACCTTAGGGCAAACTTCTGCCGGGGCTGCAGGAGGAGCAATGCGAGCACGCGCAGCTACGATCGGCGATCTCGAAGGTGTTTTCCGGGATCTGTCCACGAGGATGTCGGACGAATACGTGGCGGCCGGCAAGGATAGCAAGGTTGCCTACGACAATCTGATGATGAATTTGAAGGAAGGCCGCGCTCATGCGCTGGTCGAGGGCGACAAGACGGTGGCGATCATCGCCTGGCATGAGAACAGCGACGCCGCCGACACGCTGTTTGCCGCGCAGGAGGGTTTCTTCAGCGCCGCGACCATCCGCTTCTGCAGGCGGCACATCCGCCACATCCAGGCGCTGGCCGGCAACCTTCCCATCCACTCGCGCAGCTGGCTGCAGCGAGCCGACGTCGCCAGATGGTTCCGCATCATCGGCTATGTCGAGCGTGGCCAGCAGAACGGCGCCAATCTGTTCGAGCTGCCGCCGGCTCCAGGATAGACAATCGCGGGATATTGCAAGACGCTGCGAACGAGTTGCGGCGTTCGGTTGGCAAGCTGACGTTCACCTGCCATGCTGCGAACGCGCCTGTCCCACGGTTGACCGTCACCGCATGCAAAGCGTGCACTGTTGGGTTGAGGTGAGGCTACGCGCCATGTCAGAAAAAGAGCCATCAGAATTAAGTTTGCAAGATAGAATTGAACGCCACATCGAAGAGGACTTCCGCGCCGACCCAGCGGGGGCGTACGAGAAATATGGGCTCACAGCCTCCCTCCATCGTGGGGTCACTGTCTGTTTTGTTCTGATGGTCGGGTTTCTCATCATTTGGATAGTCGTCGTCCAACATTGAACGCGACACGCCCGACGCGCCAAACGAATATGCTGAGATACGCCTCAGCAAAATGAGTTTGACCGAAATCGCCACGGGCTTTGGTCTGTCTTTGCAGACTGAGCCATGCAAGGTAAGTTCGCGACACATTCGGCACAGGGCCGACCTCGGTGGAACCAAACAGTGGAAGAAGAACCCAAGCCGGAACGCCGCCTTCTTAGCCGCCCGAATGTGTTGAAGCAGGCAATCATCCTGGCGGGGAGTTCTGAAATCCCGTGTTCGGTGAGGAATCAGCACAAAAGCGGCGCCGAGTTGCGCGTGGCTGCCGATGCGTCGGTACCAGATCGATTCTTCCTGGATGTGCCCGATGATGGCGTCGTCTATCAGACCGTCGTCAGGTGGCGGAGGAACGAGCGGCTTGGTGTGCAGTTCTACGGGGCGCAAGAGCCAAGGCTGAAATAAGAAAGCCGCCGGCGCATCATTCACTGTTCGAAGCTGGATGAATTCAACCGTTGCTCCTGATAGGAACTGGTCGTTCGCCTGCCGCAAATCGAGGTCTGAAGAGTGCATCCGGATCACGTTCTCATCGACCTCGTCCCCGAGCAGTTCGGCCCATCGGAAGCGGTCGTCGCCCGATATGCCGGTCTCGTCGCCAGCGCCTTTCGCTACCGGTCCGGCGTCGCCGGCCTGCGGATCAGCAACGCAAAGGGTGAGATCGTCATGCTGCCGTTCCAGGGGCAGCAGATCTGGGATGCGACATTCCTCGGCCGCTCGTTGACCATGCGCTCGATGTTCGATGAGCCGGTTGCGACCCGCGACTATCTTTCCAACTATGGCGCCTTCTTCATCCATTGCGGCGCCACTGCGATGGGCAATCCCGGCCAAAACGATCGCCACCCGTTGCATGGCGACCTGCCCAATGCGCCCTACAGGGACGTGCAGCTGATCGTCGGCGACAATGCCGATGGTCCGTTCATGGCGCTGACCGGCCGCTGCCGCCAAACTATCGCGTTCAGCCACGACTATGTGGCGCAGCCCACCGTGCGACTGCAGCGCGATGCCACCGGCGTCGCCGTCGACCTTGCCATCGAGAACCGGAAAGGCTCGCCGATGGAGCTGATGTATCTGGCGCACATCAATTTCAGGCCGGCGGACGATGGCCGTCTTGTCGACAGCGTGGCCGACGATCGCGCCGACATTGTCGTGCGCCAGGTGCTGCCACCGTTTTTCACGCCAAGCGAGCGCTATCTTGCCTACCGCGACGCCGTTGTCGCCGATCCGTCGCGCCATCGCGTCTTGACCAAGGGCGAGCCGATCGATCCGGAACTGGTGCTGACCATGAAAGCGAAGGCGGACGCCGACGGCTTTGCGCACGCCTTGCAGGTCCATCCGGACCAGACGGCGGATTTCGTCAGCTATCGCCCCGAGGAGCTCAATTATGCCGTGCGCTGGATCACGCGCGGCGCCGACCAGGATGCGCTCGGCCTCCTGCTGCCGGCGACCGCGGAGCCCGATGGCTATCTCGCCGCCAGGGAAAGGGGGCGCCTGGTTGTTGTTGCTCCGGGGGAAACATTCCGCTGCGCCCTGCGCTTTGGCGCGATGACGGCGCAGGAAGCCACAAGACAGGAGCAGGCCATTGCCAGGATGAGGGCTGGAGGCAGCTAGCGGATGCCCATGCCGGTTGCGGAGCCGTTGCGGCGCGTGGCATCTGTCACCCTTCATTCCGGGACCGACAAACGATGACACGGCCACCAGCCATCGCGAGACGACCGCCCGCCTCCGCAGGCGTCAGCCTCAACCGCGCCCTGTCAAAGCTCGGCCTTTGCTCGCGCACGCAAGCGGAAGTGCTGATCGCCGAAGGGCGCGTGCGCGTTGGCGGCAAGGTGGTTCGCGACGCAGCCATGCGCGTCGACCTCAATCGTGACCGCATCACGGTCGACGACCAGAACGTCGTTGCCGAGGCCAAGGTCTATCTGATGGTCAACAAGCCACGCGGGCTGGTCACCACCCGCGACGACCCGCAGGGGCGCGGCACCGTCTATGACTGCCTGACGGGGCTCGACCTGCCTTTCGTGTCGCCAGTCGGCCGCCTCGACAAGGCCAGCGAAGGTCTGCTTTTGATGACCAACGACACGCGCTGGGCCAATGGCCTGCTCGACCCCGCCTCGCATGTCGCCAAGACCTATCACGTGCAGATCGGCACGCCACCGGACGAGGCGATGCTGGCGCGGTTGCGCGACGGCGCGGTCGTCGACGGTGAGCTGTCGAGCGCGCGCTCGATCAAAATCCTGCGCAGCGGCGGCCGCACGGCATGGCTGGAAATCGTGCTCGATGAAGGCCGCAACCGCCAGATCCGCAAGCTGCTTGGCGCCTTTGACGTCGAGGTGCTGAGATTGGTGCGGGTGGCGATCGGCTCGCTGCTGCTCGGCGATCTGGCCAAGGGCAAGGCACGGCACCTGACTGAAGAGGAACTGGCGATGCTGGCGGCCTGAACGGCTTCTATCTCTGGTTCCACTTCCGAATAACCGGCTCGGTCAAATCGTGCTCGTAGCCGAGTATGCTCAGGCTTGCGGTGTCGAGAACCAGCAGCGCGCCATCTTCGGGCGGTAGGCCAAGCCAGCGCGCCGCCAGCACCCTCAGGAAATGCGCGCTCGAAAACACCAGGACGCTGCCATTGGCGGCGCGCAGCTGACTGATGATCGCGTCGGCGCGTGCGCCGACATTCGCGGCCATTTCGCCACGCGGACAGCCGTCGCGGAACACGTTCCAACCGGGCCGCTCAACAAGGATCTGCTTGGTGGTCAGCCCCTCATAGGCGCCGTAGTCCCATTCTTGCAGATCATCCTTCTTGACGCCGGAGAACCCGGCCAGCGTGCAGGTGTTGAACGCGCGCTGCGACGGGCTCGACCAGACAGTGGAAAACGACAGGCCCTTGAGGCGATCGGCCACGCCGCGGGCGGCGGCCTCGCCCTTTGCCGTCAAGGGTATGTCGGTGCGGCCGGTGTGTTTTCCCGACGCGCTCCATTCCGTCTCGCCATGACGAACCAAATAGATCTCCGGAAACTGGCTGCTCATTGGCGGGCCTTTCGATTCTCTTGCACCGCCTGCACCCTAGCCGGGAAGACCCGGCCGGCACCAGCCGGGTGTGCACGTCGGTCGGCGACAAGAAGCAGGCCGCAACCGGCGAACCGGCTGCGGCCTGAACAGTCCTGGGATCAAACGTTCCGCCCTGCTGGCGATCAGGCGGGCTGCAGATCGCCCGACAGCGCCAGATCGGCCTCCTCGGCCAATGTGCCAGCCATCGCGGCGGCGAACTTCGTCTGGTCGAGTTCGCCTTCCCAGCGCGCCACGACAACCGTCGCAACCGCATTGCCGACGAAGTTGGTCAGCGCCCGGCACTCCGACATGAAGCGGTCGACGCCGAGGATCAGCGCCATGCCGGCGACCGGCACCGTGGGCACCACGGAAAGCGTCGCCGCCAGCGTGATGAAGCCGGCGCCGGTGATGCCGGCGGCACCCTTGGAGCTCAGCATGGCGACAGCCAGCAGCAGGACCTGGTCGCCATAGGTGAGCGGCGTGTCGGTCGCCTGGGCGATGAACAAAGCGGCCAGCGTCATATAGATGTTGGTGCCGTCGAGGTTGAAGGAATAGCCGGTCGGGATGACCAGGCCGACCACCGAGCGGTTGCAGCCGGCGCGCTCCATCTTGGCCATCAGGCCCGGCAGTGCGGCTTCCGACGACGAGGTGCCGAGAACCAGCAGCAGCTCTTCCTTGATGTAGCGGATCAGCGCCAGGATCGAGAAGCCGTTGTACCATGCCACAGTGCCGAGCACGACCAGCACGAAGAGCAGCGACGTCGCGTAGAACGTGCCGATCAGGAAGGCGAGGTTGGCGATCGCGCCGATGCCGTATTTGCCGACGGTGAAGGCCATGGCGCCGAAAGCGCCGATGGGCGCGGCCTTCATCAGGATGGCGACGAGGCGGAAGATCGGTGCGGTCAACGCCTGTAGGAAATCGACCACCGGCTTGCCGCGGTCGCCGACCAGCGCCAGCGCGATACCGAAGAGCACCGAGAAGAACAGCACCTGCAGGATGTCGCCCTGGGCGAAGGCGCCGGTGATGGTGTCGGGGATGATGTTGAGGAGGAAGCCGACAATGGTCGTGTCATGCGCCTTCTCGGTGAAGGTCGTCACCTTCGAGGCGTCGAGCGTGGCCGGATTGATATGCATGCCGGCGCCCGGCTGGACGACGTTGGAGACGACCAGGCCGACGACCAGCGCCAGCGTCGAAAACACCAGGAAGTAGATCATCGCCTTGCCGGCGACGCGGCCGACCTTGTGCAAATCGGAGACGCCGGCAATGCCGGTCGCCACCGTCAGGAAGATGACCGGCGCGATCACCATCTTGACCAGCTTGATGAAAGCATCGCCGAGCGGCTTCAGCGAAGCACCCAGTTCGGGATAGAAGTGACCGAGCAGCACGCCGGCGGCGATCGCCACCAGGACCTGCACGTAGAGATGCCGGTATAAGGGAACCTTGCCGCGCGGTTCGGCGGCAGCGAATGCTGGCTGCATGACGTCCTCCATTGGCGCCCCGATCGAAAGCTCGACCTCCCGGGGCAATTGTTATGACCTCCGCAGCCTCGCGACTGCTGGATTGGTATCTGCAACTGCCGTGCCAAACCGCGCCGGACAGTCTATCCGTTGATTTCGTTTGGCATTTTCAAGACGGCAACCGCGTCTCGCACACAGGCAGTGCGAACATCCGCATAGTGTGAATTGCCCTTTGTGCGAAATCATGCACAAATAGGCGATGCTGCAACGCGCTGCCGCTGCCTTGCCTTCGACCCCTGAGCAACTGCGCAGGCGGGCGAGCCGCGCATGGTTGCTGTTTGCGGCGGTCGCTTTTGCGATCATCGCCGCAGCACTCTACGGCGCCGGCCTCTATGGCCGCACCGCCGAGGTCGCGACCCTGGCGACGCAAGGGCGCACCGATGCCAATCTGAAAGTGGCGCTGTTGCGCGCCGTGCTGGAAAGTCCGCGCGCCCTGCCCTTGCTGCTGGCGGAGGACCAGCAGGTGCACGATGCGCTGACGCAAGGCGGTGCCGCGGCGATCGATCTGTTGAACCGCAAGCTCGAAGGCCTGGTCTCCGGCACCAAGGCATCGGTGCTCTACGTCACCGGCACCGATGGACTGGCAATCGCCTCCAGCAACTGGCGCGAGCCGATCAGCTTCGTCGGCAATGATTACGGGTTCCGCGCCTATTTTTCCGGGGCGATGCAGAGCGGCACCGCGGAATACTTCGCGCTCGGCAATGTCAGCAAGCGGCCCGGCCTCTATATCTCACGGCGCGTCGGCGATGCTGCCGCGCCGCTCGGCGTCGTCGTCGTCAAGATGGAGTTCGACCAGCTCGAGGCCGACTGGCACGAGGCCAACCGCCCGGCCTATGTCAGCGACGACCATGGCGTGGTGCTGATCACCAGCGTGCCGTCGTGGCGCTTCATGACGACGACGCCGCTGGCCGGCCCGACGATTGCCGCCATCCGCGACAGCCAACAGTTCGGCGACGCACCACTGGTGCCGCTGCCGATCACGCGCCCCGAAGCCTTGAGCCCGGACGTGGCGATCGTCCATGCGATCACACCGGGCGGCAGCGACGCGGAATATCTGCGCCTCTCCACGCTGGTCCCTTCGACACCCTGGCGGCTCGACTATCTCGTGCCGGCCGAAGCGCCGATCGCCGCCGCGGCCCGCGAGATGCGGCTTCTGGCGCTCGGCGTCGTCATCCCGCTGCTAGGGCTGGCCGCCTATCTGTTGTGGCGCCGGCAGTCGGGTGAGATGCAGATCGCCGCCGAACAGGCCGCGCGCACCGAGCTCGAACGCCGCGTCGTCGAGCGCACTGAGGATCTGAGCCGCGCCCGCGACCGGCTGCAGGCCGAGATCACAGGGCACCGCAGCACGGAAGCCAAGCTGCAGGTGGTGCAGCAGGAGCTGGTGCAGGCCAACCGTCTCGCCATCCTCGGCCAGGTTGCCGCCGGCGTCGCGCACGAGATCAACCAGCCGGTCGCCACCATACGCGCCTATGCCGACAATGCCCGCGTCTTCCTCGACAGGAAGCAAACCGTATCGGCCGCGGAAAATCTCGGCGCCATCGCAGCACTGACCGAACGCATCGGCACCATCACCGAGGAATTGAAGGCCTTTGCCCGCAAGGGCCGCACCGCGGCTGAGCCGGTGGAACTACGCGGCGTCATCGAGGGCGCCGTGGTGCTGCTCCGAAGCCGCTTTGCCGGCCGGCTGGAGGCGCTTGATATCGCATTGCCGTCGCCAAGCCTCAAGGTGATGGGCAACCGGGTCCGGCTTGAACAGGTGCTGATCAACCTGTTCCAAAACGCACTGGAGGCGCTGGAGGGCCGCGACGACGCCAGGGTGCAGGTTTCGGTGGAGGAGACGGCGGACGGGGTAACGGTCAGCGTTTCCGACAACGGACCCGGCATTCCGCCCGAGATCCTCAAATCGCTGTTCACGCCGTTCAACACATCGAAGGAAAAGGGCCTCGGCCTCGGTCTTGTCATCTCGAAGGACATCGTCGCCGACTATGGCGGACGCGTCGAGGTTGCGAGCGGCGACAGCGGCACCCGCTTCACCATCCATCTTTCGAGAGCGGCGTAGTGGCAAAAGCAGCATGACGGAACACGGCGCAGCACCTGTCATCCTGATCGACGACGACAGCGATCTCCTCAAAGCCACCGCGCAGACGCTGGAGCTTGCTGGGTTTTCGGTGTCGGCCTTTGCGGTGGCGGCCGAGGCGCTGGCCCTGCTCGATGCCGGTTTTGCCGGGGTGGTGGTGTCCGATATCCGCATGCCGGAAATCGACGGGTTGCAGCTTTTCGATCGCATCCTGAGCCTCGACGCCGACATTCCGGTCATCCTCGTCACCGGGCATGGCGACATCGCGGTTGCCGTCAAGGCGATCAAGGATGGCGTCTATGATTTCATCACAAAACCGTTCGCCGCCGACCGGCTGGTGCAGAGCGTGCACCGGGCGGCTGAAAAGCGGCGGCTGGTGATGGAGAACCGCGCCTTGCGCGAGGGCGCCGAGCAGGCGCAGGACGGCCTGCCGCTGATCGGCCAGACACCGGCGATGGAGCGGCTGCGCCGGACGCTGCGGCAGATCGCCGATACCGACGTCGACGTGCTTGTGACCGGTGAAACCGGCTCCGGCAAGGAGGTGGTGGCGAGCCTTTTGCATCGCTGGAGCCGCCGCGCCAAGGGCAATTTCGTGGCGCTGAACTGCGGCACGCTGCCGGAAACGGTCATCGAGAGCGAATTGTTCGGGCATGAGGCGGGCGCCTTCACCGGGGCGCAGAAGAAACGGATCGGTCGCATCGAGCATGCCAGCGGCGGCACGCTGTTCCTCGACGAGATCGAAAGCATGCCGCCGTCGACGCAGGTGCAGATGCTCAGGGTGCTGGAAATGCGCGAGGTGACGCCGCTCGGCACCAATGAATTGCGGCCGGTGGATTTGCGCGTCGTCGCCGCGGCCAAGGTCGATCTCGGCGATCCGCGCCAGCGCGGCACCTTCCGCGAGGATCTCTATTACCGGCTCAATGTGGTGACGATCTCGATCCCGCCGCTGCGCGAGCGCCGTGACGACGTTGCCCTGCTGTTTTTCTACTTTGCCGAGCGCGCCGCCGCGCGCTTCCGGCGGTCGGTGCCCGCCGTGGCGGCAACCGTCCACCGCCATCTCAGGGAGCATGACTGGCCGGGCAATGTGCGCGAATTGGCGCATTTTGCCGAGCGTTTCGTGCTCGGCCTGGAAGAGGCAGCGCAAGCGCCGTCTCCTGCCCCGGCTTCGCCGGATGGCGCCATGCCGTTGCCCGAGCGTCTGGACCGCTACGAGGCCGACATCATCCGCGAGACACTTGGCCGCAATGACGGCGACGTCCGGCGCACGATCGAAGCCCTGGGGATTCCGCGCAAGACCTTCTACGACAAGCTGCAGCGGCACGGCATCGTGCGCAGCGATTTTTCCAGATAGGTTGAGGTATGCCTGCGGCCAACTCCAGAAAACAGTGGCGAGTCGGCATCAGAAAGTGTTGAAGACCGTATCGGCCGTCTTCAATGAGGCGTGATCCGGTTGCGCTCGGCAAGCCTTGATGGTTTGGTGCCGGTTAGCGGAGAATGAGTGATGCAAGAACCTGTCGGTCAAGATGAGTATGGGTCGACCAGTCCGTTCGATCCGGACGATCTGCCGAATTTGAATGCGATCGGCCCAAGCATGGGCGGCGGCAACGACTTCGAGAAATACGCCGTCGCCGTTATCATCGTGTTCGGCGCGCTGATTATTGGTGGACTGATGGCCGCCGGCTTGACCCTGGGTCACCGCAACGGCTTCCTGTTCGCGCTTGGCGGCGCCACCTCGGCCTGGATTTCCGGCAATGCGCTGCTGCTCGACCGGCCGCGCATCTATGCGCTGTTCGTCGGCATCGCGGCCCTGATGCTGCTTGCTTCGACCATTACGCTGGTCGTTTAGGCGGGTGCGTTCAGTAGCCTAACGCCTCGCCTGACGCGGCGCGGCCGTCGATGGCGCCGTTGTAGCGGGCGCCGCCGCCTTTCTCGATTTCCGCCAGGCTCTTGCCGCCGACCAGTATGCCGGCCGCCTGGCCCCAAATCGTATCGCCGAGGTCGAGGTGATAGCCCATGCCGGCAAGCAGTTTTTCGGTGTCGGGCGACAATCCAAACGGCTCGACATAGACCGTATCGGGCAGCCATTGGTGGTGGATACGCGGCGCGTCGATCGCTTCCTGGATGTTCATGCCGTGGTCGATGACGTTGACGATCGCCTCAAGCGTGATGGTGATGATGCGCGAGCCGCCGGGGCTGCCGATGACCATGAACGGCTTGCCGTCCTTGGCCACCACGGTCGGGCTCATCGATGAGAGCGGCGTTTTCTTCGGCTGGATGGCGTTGGCCTCGCCCTGGACCAGGCCATAGAGGTTGGGCACGCCGGGCTTCTGGGTGAAATCGTCCATCTCGTTGTTGAGCAGGATGCCGGTGCCGTCGGCAACGACGCCGGCACCGAAGGAGCCGTTCAGCGTGTAGGTAACCGCAACGGCGTTGCCGTCATTGTCGATGATCGAGTAATGCGTCGTCTCCTTGCTCTCGCCAAAGCCCTTCGGCATCAATTCCTGCGATACGCCGGCCCGGAACGGGTCGATCTTGTCCCGGATGTCCTTGGCGTAGGCTTTGTCCAGCAGCTTCGGGACCGGGTTGTCGACGAAGTCGGGATCGCCGAGCGCCGAGTTGCGGTCGACATAGGCATGGCGCATCGCCTCGACCATGACGTGCACCGTCTCGGCCGAGCCGGCGCCGAGATAGGACAGCGGATAGCCCTCCAGCACGTTGAGGATCTCGCAGATGATGACGCCCCCGGAGCTGGGTGGCGGCGAGGAAGTGATCTCGTAGCCGCGATAGGTGCAGGTCACCGGCTTGAGCTCACGCACCGAGTATTGTTCGAAATCGGCCTTTGCCAGGATACCGCCTTTGGCGCCGCTCGCCTTGACGATGGCGTCGGCGATGCTGCCCTTGTAGAAGGCGTCGGGCCCCTTCTCGGAAATCGCCGACAGCGAGGCAGCAAGGTCCGGCTGAACCAGCCGCTCACCAATGCCATAGGGTTTGCCGTCCGGTTTCAGGAAGATGGCAGCTGCCGCCGGATCTTTCGCTAACCGGTCGGCGTTGCGGGCAAACGAGGCGGCGTCGCCCTGATCGAGGACGAACCCGTCCTTGGCATAGGCAATCGCCGGCGCCATCAAGTCCTGCCGCGACAGCGTGCCGTATTTCTCCCGCGCCATCTCGAAACCGGCCACCGAGCCCGGCACGCCGACGGCAAGATAGCCGTCGAGGCTGGCGCCCTTCACCGGCTTGCCGTCCTTGTCGAGATACATGGTTTTGGTCGCGGCCAGCGGCGCGCGCTCACGGAAATCGAGGAAGGTCGAGCGACCGTCCTTGAAACGGATGGTCATGAAGCCGCCGCCACCGATGTTGCCGGCGTTGGGATAGACGACAGCCAGCGCATAGCCGACGGCGACCGCGGCATCGACGGCGTTGCCGCCCTTCTTCAGCACCTCGACGCCGACTTCCGAGGCCAGATGCTGGGCGGTTACCACCATGCCATGCTCGCCCTTGGCTGGCGCCGGCGAGGCGGCAATGGCGACCGCAGATGGTGTTAGGGCGATTGCAAGGGAAACGGAGACAGCAATCAGGGTCCGGCGGGTCAAGGGCATGGCGGTGCTCCAAGTGCGGTGTGCCTAGAAGAGCCACTTGGAGCGGCCGAGTCCACCATCAATATTGAGCGAACACATATTGGTGTTCGCCCGCTCGCCGAGGCCAGCCAATCTCAGACGATCCCGCCGCTGCCGCCCGCGACCGCCGGCCGTTCGGCCGCAACCTTGGCCCGATAGCCTGCCGCCCTATAGGCAGCGACCGGATCGATGGCGCCGCCGGTCTTCAGCCGCGCCATGGCCAGGATCGGCTCGACATCGGTGCGGTAGGCCACTTTCAGCGTCTGCGTCGCCATCAGTGCGTCGTTGGCGTCCTGGAAGCCTTCAAGCGCCTTGCGGTCGACCAGCAGCGCCTGGGCATAGGCGCGCTGCACTTCGACCGCCGACAGCATCAGGCTTTCGATCGGATCGGTGACATTGTGGCTCTGGTCGAGCATATGCGCCGGGTCGAAACCCTCGGCGCCGGATAGCTCGGCATCGACCAGTTCGTTGAAGACGAGGAACAGCCGGTAGGGGTCGATCGAGCCGGCGTCGAGGTCGTCATCGCCATATTTCGAATCGTTGAAATGGAAGCCGCCGAGCTTTTTGAACTGGATCAGCCGCGACACGATCATCTCGATGTTGACGTTAGGGGCATGATGGCCAAGGTCGACCAGGCAAAACGCCTTGTCGCCCAGCTCCTTTGAGATCATGTAGTTGGTGCCCCAATCCTGCACGACGGTCGAATAGAAGGCCGGCTCGTACATTTTGTGCTCGGTGAACAGCTTCCAGTCGTCGGGCAGCCCGGCATAGATATCCTTCATGGCGTCGAGATAACGTTCGAAGGCTCTCGCGAAATTGACTTGGCCGGGGAAATTCGAGCCGTCGCCGATCCACACCGTCAGCGCCTTGGAGCCCAGCGTCCTGCCTATCTCGATGCATTCGAGATTGTGCTCGACCGCTTGCCGGCGCGTCCCGGCATCGGCATGCGACAGCGAGCCGAACTTGTAGGACAGTTTCTGGTCCCTGGCGTCGGAGAAGGTGTTGGAGTTCATGGCGTCGAAGCCAAGGCCGAAGCGCGAGGCCGCCTGTTTCAGCCGGTTCGGGTCGGCCTTGTCCCACGGAATGTGCAGCGAGACGGTCGGCGTCGCCTGCGTCAGCTGGCGGATGACGGCGCAATCCTCGATCTTGTCGAAAATGTCGCGCGGCTCGCCGGCGCCGGGAAAGCGGGCAAAGCGGGTGCCGCCCGTGCCGACACCCCAGGACGGGATCGCCACGGCGAATTTTTCGACCTTGTCACGGATGGCGTCGATGGCGATGCCGCGCCGGTCGAGACGCTCGCCGAGCGAGGCGTAGTCGCGCTCGAGGTTGGGTTGGCGCGCGGCATTGTGGCTGGCAACGAGGTCGGCGGAGATGATGGATTCGGACAATGCTGTTCCTCCCAAAATGTGTTCGGCCGGCGCTGCCCTCATCCGCCTGCCGGCACCTTCTCCCCGTGAACGGGGAGAAGGGAAGCGCTCCAAATTAGCGCGTAAAGCTCTGGGCGTTGCCGGCGTCGACATTGATGATGTTGCCGGTCGACTTGGCCGACATGTCGGAGGCGAAGAAATAGATCGCCTCGGCGATGTCCTCGGGGAACACCGAACGCTTCAGCATCGAGCGCGAACGATAGTGTTCCTCGAGATCGTCGGTCGACATCTTGTAGGCGGCGGCGCGCTGTTCCTTCCACTCGCCTGTCCAGATTTTCGAGCCGCGCAGCACAGCGTCCGGATTGACGACATTGACCCGGATCTGCGCTTCCGCGCCCTCCAGCGCCAGGCAGCGCGCCAGATGGATCTCGGCAGCCTTGGCGGTGCAATAGGCGGCGGCGTTGGGCGATGCGGCCAAGCCGTTTTTGGAGGCGACGAAGACGACGTTGCCGCCGATCTTTTGCGCGCGAAACAGCCGGAAGGCTTCTCTGGAAACCAGGAAGTAGCCGGTGGACAGGATGTCCATGTTCTTGTTCCACAGCGCCAGCGTCGTTTCCTCGATCGGCGCCGAGGAGGCCAGGCCGGCATTCGACACCAGGATGTCGATGCCGCCGAACTCGACCGCCGTCTCGGCAAAGCCGGAGACGACCTGGTCCTCCGATGTGACGTTGATCAGCACCGGGCGGACAAAGTCCTTGCCATAGGCTTTGGCCAACTCGTCATGGGCGCTGGCCAGTGCGGTCTCGTCGATGTCGGCCAGCACGACGCACGCGCCTTCGCGCAGCAGCCGGTTGGCCGTTGCCCGGCCGATGCCGCCGGCGCCGCCGGTGACCAGCGCGATCTGGCCGGCCAGCGATTTCGGCTTCGGCATGCGTTGTAGCTTCAGATCCTCGAGCAGCCAGTATTCGATATCAAAGGCTTCCTGCGCGGGCAGGCCGACATAGGACGAGACGGTGGAGGCACCGCGCATGACGTTGATGGCGTTGACGTAGAACTCGGCCGAAATGCGCGCGGTCGCCTTGTCGCCGGCGAAGGTGAACATGCCGACGCCGGGCATCAGATAGACCACGGCATTAGGATCGCGGATGGCTGGCGAATCCGGGTGCTTGCAGCCGTCGTAATAGGCCTGGTAGCCGACACGATAGGCGGCAATATCGTCGGCGAGGCGCGCGATGACGGCATCGACATCCGGCTTTGCCGGATCGAACTCGATGACCAGCGGCCGGATCTTGGTGCGCAGGAAATGGTCCGGGCAGGAGGTGCCAAGCGCTGCCAGCGGACGCAGATCCCTGGAATTGACGAATTCGAGCACGGCGGCGGAATCGTCGAAATGGCCGAGCTTGTGGCTCTTTTCCGAGATCAGGCCGCGGATCCTCGGCATCAGCTTTGCGGCGATGGCGCGGCGTGCCGGCGCATCCAGCGACTTCACCACTTCGCCGCCGAAGATCGCCACACCTTCGGACCGCCGCTCGAACCACTCGATCGCCTGGTTGATCACCGAGATCGTCGTTTCGTAGCATTCCCTGGGGGTGTCGCCCCAGCTGAACAGGCCGTGGCTCTCGAGAATGACGCCCTTGGCCGCGGGATGTTCCAGGCAGAATTTTTCCAGCCACAGGCCAAGCTCGAAGCCCGGCCGCTTCCACGGCAGCCAGCCGATGGCGTCGCCGAAAATCTCCCTGGTCAGCGCCTTCGAATCTTTGGCCGCGGCGATGGCGATGATGGCGTCGGGGTGCATGTGATCGACAAAGGGTTTTGGCACATAGGCATGCAGCGGCGTGTCGATGGAGGCCGCGCGCGGATTGAGGTTGAAGGTGCAGTGCGGCAGATAGCCGACCATTTCGTCCTCATGCGCAACGCCGCGATAGAGGCCTTTCAGCGCCCGCAATTTATCCATGTAGAGCGTGGCAAAACCGTCAAGCTTGATAGAGGCGCTGTCGCCGCCCGAACCTTTCACCCACAGCACTTCGACGCTCTCCCCGCTGAGCGGATCGGTCTGCCAGATCTTGGAGGACGTGTTGCCGCCGCCATAATTGGTGACGCGCTTGTCGGAACCGAGCACGTTCGAGCGATAGACGAGGCGTTCCGGCTCGCTCATCGCCTGGGCCTTTGCCTCATCCCACAGGTTGGCGAGGCGCGTGCCGGAGCGCTTGTCGAGCATTGGAATATCCTCCCGTAAGACGCGCAGAATGTGCCCGTCGATTGCCACCGCATAGCGGGTCAGCTTTGGCCGAATGTCCACGGAAGCACTCCGTTTGTCAATCACAAACGATCAAGTTCGATCATATTGCACTGCACAATGAAATTATATGATCGGAAATGATTGACACTGCGCGTTTTGGGTGCCTAGATGCTCAGGCAGGGAGGAACCATGCACGAGAAAGAGCGCCACAGGATCATTCTGTCCGCCGTCCAGGAAAAACCTGTGGTGACGGTGCAGGAGATGGTCGACCTGACGGACTCGTCCGAGGCGACGATCCGGCGCGATATCGCGGCCTTGCATGTGCAAAAGCGGCTGCGCCGCGTGCGTGGCGGCGCCGAAGCGATCTCACCGCCGCAATTCATCGGCCTTGCCGGCCGGCCCTTCTCGGTCAACGAAACCCTCAACGCCTCGCAGAAGCGCGCCATTGCACGCGAAGCGGTTGAGCTGTGCAAGGATGGCGAGCCGATCATCATCAATGGCGGCACCACCACCTTCCAGATGGTGCATTTCCTGACCGGCCGCCGCATGCCGATCTTCACCAATTCCTTCCCGATCGCCGAGCACCTGCTCAAGCATTCCAAGAACACGGTCATGCTGTCGGGCGGCACCATCTACCGAGAGCAGAACATCATCCTGTCGCCCTTCGACAATGACGTGACGCGCAATTTCTATGCGCGCCGCATGTTCATGGGCGCGCAGGGACTGGGACCGCTCGGCCTGATGGAAGGCGACCCGCTGCTGATCCAGGCCGAGCAGAAACTCATCGACCAGGCCGACGAGTTGGTGGTGCTGGTCGACTCCTCGAAGTTCCGCAAACGCTCGAGCCTGATCCTGTGCGGCCTGTCGCGCATCGCCACCGTCATCACCGATGACGGCATCGAGGACCGGGAAGCCAAGATGTTAGAGACCGCAGGCGTGACGCTGATCGTCGCCCGCAAGTCGGCAAAGGAAGAATCTTCACTGCAGGCCTGAGACCAACTCACGCCAGCAGCGGCGATGGAATGCAACGCTCAAGGGAGGATATTCGATGAGCTTTCTGAGGAAATTGATGGTTACGGCGGCGTTTTCCGCCGCCATGTTCGTGAACGCCGCCTATGCCGAGAACGTCAAGATCGCGCTGGTGGTGAAATCACTCGGCAACGGCTTCTTCGACGCCGCCAACAAGGGCGCCGAAGAGGCGGCCAAGGAACTCGGCGATGTCGACATCATCTACACCGGCCCGACCAAGGCAACCGCCGAAGCGCAGATCGAAGTGGTCAACGCGCTGATCGCACAGAAGGTCAACGCCATCGCCATTTCGGCCAATGACGCCGACGCCCTGGTGCCGGCGCTGAAGAAGGCTATGGAACGCGGCATCACCGTCATCTCGTGGGATTCGGGCGTCGCTCCGGCTGGCCGGCAGCTCCACCTCAACCCGTCCGACACCGGGCTGATCGGCGAGACCATCATCAAGCTTGCCGCCGACTACCTGCCGGAAGGCGGCGACGTCGCCATCCTGTCGGCTTCCTCGACCGCGACCAACCAGAACGCCTGGATCGATGCGGCCAAGAAAATCCTGCCGGAGAAGTTCCCCAAGATCAAACTCGTCGCCACCGTCTATGGCGATGACGACTCGGCCAAGAGCACCGACGAAGCCAAGGGCCTGTTGAAGTCCTATCCGAACCTCAAGGCGATCATCGCACCGACCACGGTCGGCGTCGTTGCCGCCGCCCAGGTGGTGACCGACGAAGGCCTGATCGGCAAGGTCAACGTCACCGGCCTGGCGCTGCCGTCGGAGTTCAAGAAGTTCATCGACAACGGCTCCAGCCAGGCTGTCGCGCTCTGGAACCCGATCGACCTCGGCTACTCCGCCGTCTACCTCGCCCATGATCTGGCGGTGAAGAAGGAAGAAGCCAAGCCAGGCGCCACGCTGTCGATCGGTCGCGTCGGCAAGGTGACGCTAGACGACACCAACTCGGCTGCGATGGCTCCGCCCTTCCAGTTCGACAAGACCAACATCGAAAAGTTCTCCAAGATCTATTGATCTCGGGCAGCCTTCGACCTGGCGCGGCGGGACCAGATCCCGCCGCGGCTTTAAAGGGACCTTGCTTCAGGGCTTGATACGGATATGGACACGACAGCCCAACACGAATTGGCCCAACACGAATTGGCAAAGCAAGCGCCTTTGCCTGCCGGCCCGCGGCTGACGCTGTCCGGTATCTCGAAGAGTTTTCCCGGCGTGCGCGCCCTGCACGATGTCAGCCTGTCGCTCTATGCCGGCGAGGTGACCGCGCTGATCGGTGAGAACGGCGCCGGCAAGTCGACGCTGGTCAAGATCATGACCGGCATCTACCAACCCGACGCGGGCACGATCAGCATCGACGGCGAGGCCGTCACCCTGTCCAGCGCGCACGCCGCCTTCGGCCACGGCATCACCGCCATTCATCAGGAAACCGTGCTGTTCGACGATCTCAGCGTCGCCGAAAACATCTTTCTCGGCCACGCGCCGCGCACGCGCTTTGGCACCATCGACTGGCGCACCATGCGCAAGAACGCCAAGGAAGTGCTGGACACGATGCGTGCCGGCCACATCGACGCCGACGCGCGGCTGAAGGACCTCGGCATCGCCAACAAGCACCTCGTTGCCGTCGCCCGCGCCATGTCGATCGACGCGCAGATCGTCATCATGGACGAGCCGACCGCGGCCTTGTCGATGAAGGAAATCGAGGAGCTCTTCTTGCTCATCGAATTCCTCAAGAGCGAAGGCAAGGCGATCCTGTTCATCAGCCATAAATTCGATGAGATCTACCGCATCGCCGACCGCTATACGGTGTTCCGCGACGGCGAGATGGTCGGCGAAGGGCTGATCAAAGATGCCGGCCAGAGCCAGATCGTGCGCATGATGGTCGGCCGCTCGGTCGACCACATCTTTCCGCAGCGCAAGGCCGAGATCGGTGCGCCGGTGCTCTCGGTCGCCGGCCTGTCGCACCCCACTGAATTCGACGACATCGGCTTCGAGTTACACAAGGGCGAAATCCTCGGCTTTTACGGCCTGGTCGGCGCCGGGCGCAGCGAGGTGATGCAGGCGATATCAGGCATCACCCGCACCTCGGCCGGCACGATCACGCTGGAAGGCAAGACCATCACGCCGAAATCGGCAGCGGATTCGATCGATGCCGGCATCGTCTATGTGCCGGAGGAGCGCGGCAAGCAGGGCGTGGTGATCGGCCTGCCGATCTTCCAGAATGTCTCGCTGCCCTCGCTCAAGCGGACCTCCAAATCCGGACTGTTGCGGCTGGCGGAAGAATTCGATCTGGCCCGCTCCTACACCGAACGGCTCGACCTCAGGGCCTCCTCGCTCAGCCAGGATGTCGGCACGCTGTCGGGCGGCAACCAGCAGAAGATCGTCATTGCCAAATGGCTGGCGACTGCGCCCAAGGTGATCATTTTGGACGAACCGACCAAAGGCATCGACATCGGCTCCAAGGCCGCCGTGCACGGCTTCATGGCCGAGCTTGTGGCGCAAGGTCTGTCGGTGATCATGGTGTCGTCCGAACTGCCGGAAATTCTCGGCATGTCCGACCGGGTCGTGGTCATGCGCGAGGGCCGCATCGCTGCGGTCTACGACAACAAGGAGCTTGACGCCGAAACGCTGGTCAAGACGGCAGCGGGGATCGCGGCATGAAAGCTCTTGTCAAATACCGCGAAGTCTGGCTGCTTGCGGCAATCGTCGTGCTGATCGGGCTCATATCGACCCGCTTCCCCGCCTTTGCCGATCCCGCCAATCTGCGCCAGGTGTTCAACGACACCTCGATCCTGATGATCCTGGCGCTCGGTCAGATGGCGATCATCCTGACCCGTTCGATCGATCTGTCGATGGCCTCGAACCTGTGCTTCACCGGCATGGTGGTGGCGATGCTGAACGCCGCGCATCCGGCCATTCCGATCCCGCTGCTGATCATCATCGCCCTTCTCGTCGGCCTGGTGCTCGGCGCCATCAACGGGCTTCTGGTGTGGCGGCTGAACATCCCGTCGATTGTGGTGACATTGGGCACGCTGACCATCTATCGCGGCGCCACCTTCGTCATTTCGGGCGGCGCCTGGGTCAATGCCGACAAGATGAGCCCTGATTTCATCGGCTTCCAGCGCGCGGCCTTCCTCGGCATCCCGGTGCTGTCGTGGATCGCCATCCTGGTCATCGCTTTGTTCTTCCTGCTGATGACGCGCACGGCACTTGGCCGCTCGATCTATGCCATCGGCGTCAACCCAACCGCGTCGGTCTATGCCGGCATCGATGTCGGCCGGACCAAATTCATCGTCTTCTGCCTCTCCGGCATGATCGGTGGTCTCTCAGGCTATCTCTGGATCTCGCGCTATGTGATCGCCTCGGTCGAGGTCGCCAATGGCTATGAGCTCAACATCATCGCCGCCTGCGTCATCGGCGGCATCTCGATTGCCGGCGGCATCGGCTCGGTCGGCGGCGCGGTGCTCGGTGCGCTGTTCCTCGGCATCATCTCCAACGCATTGCCGGTGATCAACATCTCGCCGTTCTGGCAGATGGCGATTTCGGGCAGCGCCATCATCCTGGCCGTGGTGCTCAACGCACGCGGCGAACGCCGGCAAGGCCGCATCATCCTCAGAAAGGCGGAAGCGGCATGACCAACATTTCTGCCCCGCGCCACATTCCCAACCGGCTCGACAAGCCGCTCACTTCGGCGATCTTTTCCTGGGAAGCGCTGCTGGTCGTGGTCGCCGTGGCGATCTTTGCCATCAACAGCTTCGCCTCGCCCTATTTCCTCGACCCGTATTCGCTGTCCGATCTCACCTTCAATTTCACCGAGAAGGGACTGATCGCCTTTGCCATGGCGCTGCTAATCATCTCGGGCGAGATCGACCTGTCGGTGGCGGCGATCATAGCGCTCGCATCGACCATGATGGGCATGGCGGTGCAGGCCGGTGCCGACACACCGGTGCTGGTGGCGATCGGCATCGTGGTCGGACTCGGCTGCGGCGCCTTCAACGGGCTGCTTGTCACAAGGCTCGGCCTGCCCTCCATCGTCGTCACCATCGGCACGATGAGCCTGTTTCGCGGCATCGCCTTCATCATCCTCGGCGACCAGGCCTACAAGGGTTACCCTGACAGCTTCGCCTTCTTCGGCCAGGGCTATGTCTGGTGGGTGGTGTCGTTCGAACTGGTGCTGTTCCTCATCGCGGCCGTCATCTACTGGTTCCTGCTGCACCGGACGAGTTTCGGCCGCCGTGTCTTTGCCATCGGCAACAATCCGGTCGCGGCGCAGTTTTCCGGCGTGCGCGTCGGCCGCATCAAATTCACCCTGTTTTGCCTGACCGGGCTGATGGCGGGCATCGCCTCGGTGCTGATCACCTCGCGGCTAGGTTCGACGCGACCGTCGATCGCACAAGGCTACGAGCTGGAAGTCATCACCATGGTTGTGCTCGGTGGCATCAGCATTCTGGGCGGCGCCGGCAGCATGCTGGGCGTCGTGCTGGCCGCCTTCATCATGGGGCTGGTGACCTTCGGGCTTGGCCTGCTCAACGTGCCCGGCATCGTCATGTCGATTTTCATCGGCCTGCTGCTGATCATCGTCATCGCGCTGCCGATCGTCTGGCGGCGGCTGCGGCGGGAGCGCTTCGCCTGATGGCCGAGAAATACGCGTTCAAGATGCAGCTCAAGCCGGGCATGAAGGCCGAGTACAAAAAGCGCCACGACGAGATCTGGCCGTCGCTGGTCGCGCTTTTGAAACAGGCCGGCATCTCCGACTATTCGATCCATCTCGATGCGGAGACCAACACGCTGTTCGGCGTGCTGTGGCGGCGCGACGACAACGGTATGGCCGACCTGCCGAAGCACCCGGTGATGCAGCGCTGGTGGGCTTACATGGCCGACATCATGGAGACCAAACCGGACAACGAGCCGGTGGCGGTGCCGCTGGAAACCGTGTTCCATATGGAATGACTGATATCAGACACATCGCCGTCATCGATATCGGCAAGACCAACGCCAAGGTGGCGCTGGTCGATCTCGCCACATTGAGCGAAGTTGCGCTGCGCCGCATGGCGAACGTGCCTGCCACGGGCGGGCCCTACCCGCACCACGATGTCGAACGCCTATGGGCATTCATTCTCTACAGCCTCGCCGAAATCAATCGCGAGCAGCGCATCGACGCGATCTCGATCACCACGCATGGCGCGACGGGAGTGCTGGTGGATACGTCCGGTGAACTGGCGCTGCCGGTCCTTGACTATGAATTCGATGGCCCGGACACCCTGGCTGCGGACTACGATGCTGCCCGTCCGGCCTTTGCCGAGACCGGCACGCCGCGCCTGCCGCTCGGCCTCAATCTCGGCGCGCAATTCTTCTGGCAGCAGAGGCGCTTTCCCGCTGAGTTCGCCAAGGCCACCGCGATGCTGATGTATCCGCAATACTGGGCCTTGCGCCTGACCGGTATCGCCGCCAACGAGGTGACCTCGCTCGGCTGCCACACCGATCTGTGGAACCCGTGGAAAGCCGATTTTTCGTCGCTGGTCGATACGATGGACTGGCGTCGGCTGATGGCGCCGGTGCGACCGGCCAAGGACCGCCCCGGCGCGATCCTGCCGGCTCTCGCCGCGCAAACCGGTCTTGATCCGCAGACGCCGGTATTCTTAGGCCTGCACGATTCCAACGCGTCGCTGCTGCCGCATCTCCTGTCCGATCCGCCGCCTTTCTCCGTGGTGTCGACCGGGACCTGGGTGGTGTCGATGGCCGTGGGCGGCAAGATGGTACACCTCGACCCAGCGCGCGATACGCTGGTCAATGTCAACGCGCTTGGTGATCCGGTGCCGTCGGCTCGCTTCATGGGCGGGCGCGAGTTCTCCGCGCTCACTGAAGGCCACCCGGAAGACTGGAGCGAAGACGATGTCGCGACCGTGCTGGCGCGAAAGACATTGCTGCTGCCCTCGACCCAGCAGGGCTCAGGGCCGTTTCCGCATCACGCCGCCGCATGGCTCAATGCCGATGGCATCAGCATCGGCGAGCGCTTTGCAACGATCTCGTTCTACCTGGCGCTGATGACGTCGACCTGCCTCGAACTGATCGGCGGCGACGGTCCGACCATTGTCGAAGGCCCCTTTGCCCGCAACCGGCTTTTCGTCCGCATGCTGGCGGCGGCAACGCGGCGCGCCGTCATTGCGTCCGAGGCTGCGACCGGCACCAGCATCGGCGCCGCATTGCTGGCGTCGGATCAGGCAACGGCGCAAGGCAAAGGCCAAAGAACCGAACCGCCTGATGATCCGGCCTGGGCCAGCTACGCGCGCTCATGGCACGTGGCAGTCGACGCACAAAGCGTTTGACGCAATTCCGGACGGAAAACCGTTTCACACTTTTCCTGGAATTGCTCTGGGCTAATTTACAAGATCCGCTTGCCGAAGGCCGACATGACGAAATTGACCACATCGGTGCCGATCCGAGGCTCCAGATCCGCGGTCAGCCCCGAAACATCCATCGACAACAGACCGCCGGAGAGCGCGATCGCCTCCATCGCCTGATGGGTTTCGCGCACGGTGAGGCCGCCGGAGCCAGCCGGCCAGCCGGCGAATTCGGTGACCTCAGGCGAATAGCTGACATGGAAGCCTTGCGTCCCCGAGGTGGCGATGCGGATCGCCTCATGCATCAGGTCGCGCATGCCCATGGCGTCGATGTCGGTCATGGTGAAGGCCGACACACGCGAATCCTTCAGCACCCGCACTTCCGCCGGATCGGCATGGCGCAGACCGATGATGACGACATTTTCCGGCGACAGCTGCGGCTGCATCGCACCGGGCTTGTGGTCGAGCCCCAGCGTGCGCGCCAGCACCGAGGCTTCCGCCAGGTCGATGCCGTCTTCGTCTTCGGGCATCAGCGCCGCGATGGAATCGATCCAGATCAGACCAAACGAGTGCGTGGCCCGCGCAGTCGTCGTCAGCGCCTTGTGGGCGGTGCGGCGGTCAGCGCCGGCGGTCAACCGGATCAGCCCGGAGGGCGGCCGCTCGACATCGGCCAGTTCGACGACGTCGAAGTTCATCGCCTCCAGCCGGGCGCCGGTCGCTTCGCGGGCCAGGATGCCGACCGCAGCCGGTTCGGCCGTGATCTGCACCATCTTGCGGCCGGAAAAATCCTCGACATCGTGCATCGGGGCCTTTTCGACATATTCCGAGGTCATCGCCAGCAGCATGGCGCCATAGCTCATGCGGAAGGCGACGCGGTCGCCGACGGCGGGCGGCGGGTTGGCGTCGTTGACGTCGAGAAGTAGATGGTCGCTGGAGGCGCCGAGCACCCGCACGCCCTTGGCGATCGGCGTCAGCCCTTCGATCAGCACATCCTCGCGGCCGATATTGGCGATGGCGCGCAGCCGGTCGCCCTCGTCGGGAAACACCGGCTGGTTGCCGAACGCATCGTAGCCGGATTGCCCGATCGGCCGCGACGGCTTCAGCTTGACCTCGATGATGTCGCAGGTCAGGCGGCAGGCATCGGGTTCGAGTTCCGCCCAGGGCGTATCGCGGAAGGTTTCGATACCGCCTTGCAGGATCGCTTCGCCGACGCGCAGATTGTTGATGCCGGCGGGCAGCTTGCCTTCGAGCAGCAGCGTCAGCGACGACGACGCCCCGCCGGAAATCAAGTCGAGCCTTGTGCCGGCCAGACGCTCGGTCTTGTAGGCGTGGGCGACGAGCTGCCCGAGATTCTCCTGAGTCGGCATGATGGCGCCAAAGCAGCCGAGATTGGTGCCGATGCCGGCAATGCGCACGCCCTTGAGCGCCAGGATCTGCTCGACTGTCGGGATAAGATCGTTGGGCCAGATGCCTTCGCGGAGGTCGCCGAGATCGATCATCAGCATGATGTCGTGGACGCGGCCCATGCGCTCGGCGATGCGCGACAGTTCGCGGATGGTGGAGAGTTCGGATTGCAGGCTGATGTCGACGGTGCGCACCATTTCCTCGATGCGCGCCATCGGCGGGCTGCGCAGCAGCATGATCGGTGCGTTGATGCCGCTGTCGCGCAAGCGGCGGATGTTTTCGAAGCGCGATTCGGCGATGCCCGCAACACCGCCGCGCAGCATGGCGCGCGCCACTTGCGGCATGCCGCACGTGCCCTTGGTGACGCCGAAGACCTTGATGCCCGACAGCGCGCAACGTTCGACGATGGTGCGCGCGTTGCGTTCGATGCGGCCAAGATCGATGGCGACTTGCGGTCCCGACATCGCCTAGTTCCTGTAGACCAGCCCTTGCGGGTCGATCTCCGGCTTGCGGCCGGCGACCAGATCGGCAAGGAATTTTCCCGAGCCGCAAGCCATGGTCCAGCCGACATGGCCGTGACCGGTGTCGAGATAGAGGTTTTTGTAGCGCGCCTGGCCGATGACCGGCACCGAGTTCGGCATCATCGGCCGCAAGCCGGCCCACAGCACGGCCTTCTTCTCGTCGAAGGCGCCGGGGAAAAGATCCTTGCCGGTCCTGAACATGGTGGCGAAATCGCCTGGTTTGTGGGTGCGGTCGAAGCCGGTGAACTCGGCGGTCGAGGCGAGCCGCAGCCGGTTGCCGAGCCGGGAATAGCCGATCAGCTGGTCCTCGTCGGCGCCACCCATGGTCGGCCCCTTGCTCTCGTCTTCCAGGGGAATCGTCGCGGTATAGCCCTTCACGGGGTAGACGGGCAGGTCGATGCCGTAGCGGCGGCCAAGCAGGCCGCTCTCCGGCCCCATCGAGATCACCACCGCATCGCCCGCTATCGGTCCGGCCGAAGTCATCACCGCGCGCACCCGGTCGCCCTCTATGTCGAGGCCTTCGACCGTCGTGCCGTAGAGAAATTTCACGCCGAGTTTTTCCGCGGCGTAGGCGGCGAGATTTTGCGTGAACTGGCTGGAGTCGCCGGTCTGGTCGATCGGCGAATAGACGCCGCCGGCGATCTTGTCTTTCACACCGGCAAGACCTGGTTCGATCTCGACGAGCCGGTCGCGACCGACGATCTCGATCGGCAGGCCGTGCTCGGCGAGAAAGCGGTAGTTGTCGGTGCCGGTGTCGAGACTGTGCTGCGAGCGGAAGAAATAGAGAATGCCTTTCTTGCGCTCGTCATAGTGGATGCCGGCGTCGGACGAGATGGCATTGATGCAGTCGCGGGAATAGAGCGCCAGGCGCAGCTTGACCTGGCTGTTGGCGCGCAGTCGCTCTTTCGTGCACTGCCTGAGGAAACGCAGGCTCCAGGCGATGAAGTACGGATCGAAGCGCAGCCGTACCTTGATGCCGAGATCATGATTCCAGAGCGCGCGCAAAAAAGTCTTCAGCGCGGCGGGCGAGGCCCAGGCGGTGGCGTCGCCGGGCGAGACCAGGCCGGCATTCGACTGGCTGGCGCCGCGCGCCGCCGCCGGGTGACGTTCGATCACCGTGACGTCGTGGCCGTCGCTGGCCAGATAGTAGGCAGCCGCCGCGCCGACCACGCCGGCTCCGAGCACCAATATCTTCATGCGGCCCCCCAAAAGAATCAAATTCGGCCAAAGCGCCTCCACGCTTCGCCGCAAAGCCTTCAATAGCGCTTAAGCGCCCAGCCGACGAGCCCTTGGATGAAGAACTGTCCTCAGCCCCGCGCCGAATTCTTGCTGGTCAGGATGCGTTCCCAGGCCAGCGCGTCGGCGACGATCTGGTCGAGATCGTCGCGCTGCGGCGTCCAGCCGAGTTCGCCGCGCGCCAGCTCCGAATTGGCGACCACGGCAGCGGCATCACCCGGGCGGCGATCGCCCATCTTCACCTCGAAATCATGGCCGAAGGCGCGGCGCACGCTGTCGATCACTTCAAGCACCGAATAGCCATGGCTGTAGCCGCAATTGGCGACCAAGCTGGTTCCACCGGCGCGCAGCCGCTGCAGGGCCAGCCGATGCGCTGCCGCCAGGTCGCTGACATGGATGTAGTCGCGCATGCAGGTGCCGTCCGGCGTCGCATAGTCGGTGCCAAATACCTGCATGAAGGGGCGCTTGCCGAGCGCGGTCTCGCAGGCGACCTTGATCAGATGCGTGGCGCCCGGCGTCGACTGGCCGGTGCGGCCCTTCGGATCGGCGCCGGCAACGTTGAAGTAGCGTAGCGCCGTATAGCGCAGCCCGTGCGCAATGGCAGCATCGCGCAGCATCCATTCGCTCATCAGCTTGGACAGACCGTAGGGCGATTCGGGCGCCAGGCGGGCATCCTCGCGCACCGGCTCCAGCCCGGCGGCGCCATAGACGGCGGCTGTCGAGGAAAAGATGAAATTGGGCACGCCTTCGCGCACCGCGGTTTCGATCAGCGTGCGCGTCTTTGAGGTGTTGTTCTCGTAATAGCCAAGCGGATCGGAAACCGATTCGGGAACCACGATCGAGCCGGCGAAATGGATGATCGCGTCGACTTTGTTGTCGCGGATGACCCCGCCGACCAGCTCCTTGTCGGCGACATCGCCGACGACGAGCTTGGCCTCGGGCGCCACCGCCCACTCAAAACCAGTCGAAAGCCGGTCGAGCACGACGACGCTTTCGCCCGCATCCAGCAATTCCCAGACCATATGGCTGCCGATATAGCCAGCGCCGCCCGTTACCAAAACCGTCATCCGCGTCCTCTTTTACTCATGATTTATCGGAAACTGTCTCAACGACCGCCTTACTGGAAAGCCTTCGGCAAGGCCATTAGAAACTCCCGAATGTAAGATCCGTAACAGTCTCATCGGTCCGTGGCATCGTACGGAAACAAAATTGATCCACATCAAGGGAATAGGCCACGATATGGGATCGTTAGGAACAGGCTTGGGGCGTGGCATTTTGACCAAAAAGGTCCGGTGGACGCCGAATGGGGCAATGATTATGATCCCGCGCAAAATTGGAAAGTCGACATGAATTATCAGCGGTTCTTCGAGGAAGCGATCGACCAGCTCCATGCCGAGCGTCGCTACCGCGTCTTCGCCGACCTCGAGCGCATCGTAGGGAAGTTCCCTCAAGCCATCTGGCGTTCCAACGGCCGCGCCGAGGAAATAACCGTCTGGTGCTCCAACGACTATCTCGGCATGGGCCAGCACCCCGACGTCATCGCCGCGTTCCAGGCCGCAGCCGGCAAGATGGGCTCCGGCGCCGGCGGCACCCGCAACATTTCCGGCACCAGCAACCCGCTGGTCGAGCTCGAACTGGAACTGGCCGACCTGCACGACAAGGAAGCCGCACTGGTCTTCACCTCGGGCTTCGTCTCCAACGAAGCCTCGATCTCGACCATTGCGCGGCTTTTGCCGAACTGCCTGATCATCTCGGACGAGCTGAACCACGCTTCGATGATCGAGGGCGTGCGGCGCTCGGGCGCCGAGAAGAAGATTTTCCGCCACAACGACGTCGCCCATCTCGAAAGCCTGCTGCAGGCGGCCGGCCGCGAGCGCGCCAAGCTGATCGTCTTCGAGAGCGTCTATTCGATGGATGGCGACATCGCGCCAATCCGGCAGATCGTCGAGCTGGCCGAGCGCTACAACGCCATGACCTATATCGACGAGGTTCACGCCGTCGGCATGTACGGACCGCGCGGCGGCGGCATCACCGAGCGCGAAGGCCTGGCCGACCGCATCGACATCATCGAAGGCACGCTGGCCAAGGCGTTCGGYACGCTCGGCGGCTACATCACCGGTACAAGTGCGGTGATCGACGCCGTGCGCTCCTATGCGCCGGGCTTCATCTTCACCACGGCGCTGCCGCCGGCYGTYGCCGCTGCCGCCACCACCTCGATCCGCCACCTGAAGCGCTCGCAGGCCGAGCGCGACGCGCAATTGCGCCAGGCGACGCTGACCAAACAGGTTCTGGCCGCCGCCGGCCTGCCGGTGCTGGAGTCCCCCACCCATATCGTGCCGCTGCTGGTCGGCGATCCCGAGCTCTGCAAGATGGCCAGCGACCGCTTGCTTGGCGTGCACGGCATCTACATCCAGCCGATCAACTACCCGACGGTGCCGCGCGGCACCGAACGGCTGCGCATCACGCCGACGCCGTTCCATACCGATGCGCTGATCGCCTCGCTGCAGGACGCACTGGTCGAGACCTGGGACGCGCTCGGTATCCCCTACGGTTCGGCTGGCCGGCCGTCGGTGGCCAAGAGCGACCGCATCATTCCGCTATTGGTGCCGAAGTCTGGCGGCTAGACGCCGCCTCCTCAAACGGTCTTCATCCATTTCGCCAGCCGGTGCGCGGCTTCCTCGAGCTGATCGAGGCGGCGGTGGAAGCACAGCCTGAGGAAGGCTTCGCCGCCGGGTCCGAAGGCGGTGCCGGGCGCCAGGCCGACATTGGCCTTGTCGACGATGTCGAAGGCCGCAGTTCGGGAATCGGTGATGCCGTCGACGGTGAAAAACAGATAGAACGCTCCTTGCGGAACGGTGAAGCGGGCCTTGCCGGTAGCGCCAAGGATGTCGCAGACCAAGTCGCGCGCCGCCCTTGCCCGCTCGACCTGTTCGACGATGAAGGCATCGCCCTCGTCCAGTGCCGCAACGGCGCCGCGCTGCATGAACTGGGCAACGCCCGAGGTCGAATACTGGATCAGGTTCTCGAACACCTGCTGCAGAGCGGGATGGGTCTTGATCCAGCCGACACGCCAACCGGTCATCGCCCAGTTCTTGGAAAAGCTGTTGACGAACAGGATGCGGTCTTCCGCCGTCGCAATGTCGAGGAAGGACGGCGCGCGGCCATGGCTGTAGTGGAACAGCGAATAGATCTCGTCGGCGATGATCCACAGGCCCTTTTCGCGGGCGAGATCGAGGATGGCCTGCAGCGTCTGATGATCGGCGGTCCAGCCGGTCGGGTTGGACGGCGTGTTGACGAACAGCGCCTTGGTCCTCGGCGTGACCGCCGCCGCGATCTTGTCGACGTCGCAGGACCAGCCATTGCCGGACTGGTCGAGCGTGACTGCAACCGGCACGGCGCCGGCCACACCGGCGGCGGCAGCGAAATTCGGCCAGGCCGGCGACAGATAGACGACCTCGTCGCCGGCGCCGGCGACCGCGTCGAGCGCCAGCTGGATGGCGTGCATGCCGGATGCGGTTACGATGAATTCTTCCTCGGCGAAGCTCTTGCCGAAATGCCTGACATAGTAGCGGGCCAGCGCCTGCCTGAGCTCCGGAATGCCCTTCTGCCAGGTGTAGAAGGTCTCGCCTGCAGACAGTCCCCGGGCAGCGGCATCGCTGATGAAGGCAGGCGTCGGCAAATCGCCCTCACCGGCCCAGAGCGGGATCATGCCATCGCGCAGCCGGCCGTAATTGACGACGGCGACGATGCCGCTTTCGGGCGCAGCCACCGCTTCGGCGCGCAAGCTATCGATCAGGGTCATGGATATTTCCGTTTTGATGTCGAGCGAGTGCTCTTAACAGATACGAAAACAGAAAACCCCGGCCGCGAACGACCGGGGTTTTGGTCCAGAAATCTGCCTCGGGCTATTTCCTGGCGAGGAGATCGCGAATTTCGGTGAGCAGAGCGACGTCGGCGGGCGGCGGGGCCGCTGGTGCTGCCGGCTTCTCGCGCTCCAACCGCCTGCGCAGATTGTTCATGGCCTTGACCATGAAGAAGATGATGAAGGCAAGGATCACGAAATTGATCACCACGGTGATGAAGCTGCCATAGGCAAAGACGGGGCCTTCCTTGCGGGCATCGACCAGGTTTGTCGCATGCACGTTGGATGAAAGGCCGAAGAAATAGTTCGTAAAATCGGCGCTCCCGAGTGCGCCAATGAATGGCATGATGATGTCGTTGACAAGAGAATCGACGATCTTGCCGAAGGCAGCGCCGATGATGACGCCGACGGCCAAGTCCATCACATTGCCCTTGGAAATGAATTCCTGGAATTCTTTCAGCATTTGACCCTCCTGTCGTGACGGGCCGCGCAGCCGTCCCCTTTCGGCACCGACCCACTGGCAACATAACAAAAACCTGCGGTTGCAACAGACGCAAAAGGTAGAAAAATCAGCGGTTTTCACTGTGACCGTCGTCGAACACCGCGGCCAGTATGCGCCGAAAGCCGCGATGGACTTGATCCCCAAGCTGTGATTGCGTTCTGGGCTGGCCGGATGGAAAACCGGCAAGGGAGGATTTCCGGGGCGTGCAAGGCTGGTTCATCGTCATCATTGCGGTCGCCTATGTGACGTTGCTGTTCGCCATCGCCAGCCTGGGCGACCGGCGTTCGACGGCATCGGGGCCTGGCCGCGCCCGACCCTTCATCTATGCGCTCAGCCTTGCCATCTACTGCACCTCATGGACCTTCTTCGGGTCGGTCGGCCTGTCTTCCGAGCGCGGCCTCGAATTCCTCGGCATCTATATCGGTCCGGTGCTGGTGTTCGTGTTCGGCTTTCCGCTGCTGCAGCGCATCGTCAAGCTGGCCAAGACCGAGAAGATCACCTCGATCGCCGACTTCCTCGGCGCGCGCTATGGCAAGAGCTTCACCGTCTCGGCGATCGCCACGCTGATCGCGACCATCGGTGCTGTGCCCTATATCGCGCTGCAGCTGAAGGCGATCTCCGGCTCGGTCAGCCTGATGGTCGAGCATTATACCGGCTCGCCACCCTCCTTCGATCCCTTCGTCAGCGACATCTCGCTGGTCGTCGCCATGCTGCTGGCGCTGTTTGCGGTGCTGTTCGGCACCCGCCACGCCGACGCCACCGAGCATCAGGACGGGCTGGTTCTGGCGGTGGCCGTCGAAACCGTGGTGAAGCTCGCCGCCTTCCTGGCGATCGGCCTGATGGTCACCTTCCTGATCTATGGCGGGCCGGGCGACATGGTCGACAAGCTCGCCCAGAACACCGAGGTTCGGCAGGCGATGGGCTATTCGACTTCGCTCGCCACCTGGCTGGTGCTGACGGGCTTGAGCGGCTTTGCCATCATCATGCTGCCGCGCCAGTTCTACGTCACCATCGTCGAGAACCGCGGCGAGGCCGAACTGCGCACCGCGACATGGGTGTTTCCGCTCTACCTCCTGGCCATCAACCTGTTCGTGCTGCCGATCGCGCTCGCCGGTCTGTCGCTGGTCGGCAGCAGGACCAGCAGCGACCTCTATGTTTTGTCGCTGCCCTTGTTCAGCGGCCATGATGTGCTGGCCATGGCGGCCTTCATCGGTGGCCTGTCGGCGGCAACCGCGATGGTGATCGTCGAAAGCGTCGCACTGTCGATCATGATCTCCAACGACCTCGTCATCCCGCTGTTCGTGCGCAGGCTGCTCAAGACCACGACCTCCGAGAACGAGGACTGGTCGACGCTGATCCTCAATGTGCGGCGGGCGGCGATCTTCATCATGCTGTTCATCGCCTTCCTCTATTATCGCGAGAGCACCAACAGTGCGCGGCTGTCCTCCATCGGCCTGATGTCCTTCGCGGCCATCGCGCAGTTCGCGCCGGCATTGATCGGCGGCCTGATCTGGCGCGGCGCCAATGGCAGGGGTGCCGCGCTCGGCATGGTCGCCGGCATCGCCGTCTGGGGCTACACCCTGCTTTTGCCTTCGCTCGCCGCGTCCGATGCCGGCATCCTGGTCCACGGCCTGTTCGGTTTCGAGGCGCTGCGGCCGCAGGCGCTGTTCGGCACCAGTGCCGAGCCGCTGAACCACGGCGTGCTGTGGAGCCTGTCGATCAACACGCTGTTCTTCGTGTTCGGATCGCTATCACGTGCTTCGGTGCCGCTGGAACGCATCCAGGCCTCGATCTTCGTGCCGCGCGAGGCCGGCCCGATGCCGAGCCTGCGCCGCTTCCGCACCGCCATCACCGTCAACGACCTCAAGGACACCATCTCGCGCTATCTCGGCGTCGAACGTACGGAACGCTCGTTCCAGTCGTTCGAAAAAAGCAGCAACACGTCGCTGCATGGCAACGAGCAGGCCAGCATGGACGTCATCCGCTTCTCCGAGCAGCTTTTGGCCAGTGCCGTCGGCTCGTCTTCGGCGCGGCTGATCCTGTCCTTGCTGTTTCGCCGCAACGACCGCGAATCCAAGGATGCCTTCCGCCTGCTCGACGACGCCACCGAGGCGCTGCAGCACAATCGCGACCTGTTGCAGATCGCGCTCGACCAGATGGAACAGGGCATCACCGTCTTCGACCGGGATTTCCGGCTGATCTGCTGGAACCGCCAGTACCGGGCGCTGTTCGACCTGCCCGACGAAATGGGCCAGGTCGGCGTCTCGCTCGACCGCATCCTGCATCACCTGGCCGAGCGCGGCGACATTCCGGCGGAGCAGCGGGTGGCGATGCTCAACCGCCTCACCAGTTTCGTCAGCCCCTGGCAGATGGAATTGAAGACCAGCGGCCGGATCCTGGAGTTGCGTTCCAACCCGATGCCCGATGGCGGCATGGTCGCCACCTATGCCGACATTTCGGGGCGCGTCGAGCAGGACCTGGCGCTGAAGCGCGCCAATGAATCGCTCGAGCAGCGGGTCAAGACGCGCACCGTCGAACTGACCCGCGTCAACGAGGAACTGGCGCAGGCGCAGATGCTGGCCGAGGAGGCCAACCTCGGCAAGACGCGCTTCCTTGCCGCCGCCGGCCACGACATCCTGCAGCCGTTGAATGCTGCCCGCCTCTATTGCTCGTCGCTGATCGAAAAGGCCGGCAAGGGGGCGGCGGGCAAGGCGGCAAGCAACATCGAATCCTCGCTGGAATCGGTCGAGACCATTTTGGGCGCCGTGCTCGACATCTCCCGCCTCGACGCCGGCGCCATGAAGCCTGACGACAGCGCCTTCCGTCTCGACGGGCTGCTCAGCCAGATCGGCAACGACTTCCGGCCGCTCGCCGCCGAAAAGAAGCTTGTGCTGACCATCATGCCGTCGTCGCTCAGCGTCATGACCGACCGCAATCTGTTGCGCCGCCTGATCCAGAACCTGGTCTCCAACGCCATCAAATACACGCGCCATGGCCGCATCCTGGTCGGCGTGCGCCGGCGAGGCGAACTGGCCGAAATCCAGGTAATCGACACCGGTATCGGCATTGCCGGCGACAAGCTGAACACGGTGTTTCACGAATTCACCCGGCTCGACGAAGGCGCGCGCGAGGCCGAAGGCCTCGGTCTCGGCCTCTCCATCGTCGACCGCATCGCCAGGGTGCTGCGGCTGGAAATCCGCATCTTTTCGAACCCGGGCAAAGGCACGCGCTTTTCCGTCCTGCTGCCGGTGGTGGCGGTGCAAGCGCCGCAGCGCGAGATCGAAAGCAAGGCGCCGGCGCGGGTGACCGCTTCGCTTGCAGGCCTGCACGTGCTGTGCATCGACAACGACGCCCGCATCCTCGACGGCATGCGGCTTCTGCTCGAAGGCTGGGGCTGCAGCGTCGACACGGTTTCAGGCTCGAAGGATTTCGAAGCATCGGACATCCGCCGCCCGGACATCGTGCTGGCCGACTATCATCTCGACGGCGAGACCGGCCTTGGCGCGATCAGGAAGCTGCGCGCCGTCTACGGCGAGGGCCTGCCGGCGGTGCTGGTCACCGCCGACCGTTCAAACGAAGTGCGCACGGCTGCCGAAAGGCTCGACGTGCCGGTGATCAACAAGCCGCTGAAACCGGCCGTGTTGCGCTCGATGATGGCCAGGGTCAGGCCACTGGCGTCGGCGGCTGAATAACCGCCAGGGATCCGGCCCTATCTCAGCGGTGTCCAAGGCCTGCGATGTAGGCGCAGAACATGTCGGCCATGGCATCGGAGTAGGCTTCGATTTCGGCGCCGGTGCGGGGGCTTCCTGAAAAATCCTTTCCCACCGCGCTCAGCGTCATCGTGATCAGATCGCCGGCCAATTCCCGGACTGCGTCAGGGACCTGGGGCAGCACCTCGCGCATGAACGCCTGGACGGTGCGCTCCCCCGACGCCCTTGCCTCGTGGGCCTCGGGCGCGTCGCGATAGAGCGGGGCGGCGTCACTGAGCGCCACGCGCACGGCGGCCTCCTCGCACTCTGAGCGAATGAAGGCATGGACCAGCGTGCGCAGCCGTTCGAGGGGTGGCCGCTGGTCGTCCTCGAGTATGGTGCGCAGCAAGCCGCCCGTCTGCCGCCATTCGTCGCTCTGCAGCCGGAACAGCAGCGCCGCCTTGTTGGGGAAATACTGGTAGAGCGAGCCAACGCTCACACCGGCCCTTTCGGCCACGCGCGTGGTGGTGAAACGTTGCGCCCCCTCGCTCGCCAAAACCTGAACAGCAGCCTCGAGGATCGCCGAAACAAGCTCTGTCGCGCGCGCCTGTTTTGGTTGTTTTCGTGTGGAAATTGAATGGTTTGGACGTTCAGGCACGGTGCTGTCCGGCAATGCGAATTGGAAACCTGAAGGATTATTCGTATTTTCAGCACGACACAAGAACGCAGTCATTTCTGGATTGGAGACTTTTCATGACCACGCTAACCAACGCCCCGCTCGCACCCCTGCTCGCCCGCTTGTTCAAGGAGGCCGAGGCGGCGACGAGCCCCGCAGCGGCCGGGTTCTCGCCTGAGGAGCGGCAACGCCTGCTGCGCAGCAAGACCGAGTATGTCGATCTCTACGGACGGCTGAAGGATCTCTGGCTCGCGGTTTCGCCGGAAACCGGCACGCTGCTTTACATGCTGGCGCGCAGCAGCGGCGCCCGCGTCATCATCGAATTCGGCACCTCGTTCGGCATCTCGGCGCTCTATCTCGCTGCCGCACTCAGGGACAATGGTGGCGGCCGTCTGATCACCACCGAGTTCGAACCGTCCAAGGTGATGCGGGCCAAGGCCAATCTGACCGAAGGCGGCCTCATCGATCTGGTGGAAGTGCGCGAGGGCGATGCGCTGCAGACGCTGAGCGCCGATCTGCCTGAAACGATCGACCTGCTGCTGCTCGACGGCGCCAAGGCGATCTATCCGGAGATATTGAGCCTGATCGAAAGCCGGCTGCGGCCCGGCGCGCTGGTCATCGCCGACAATGCCGATTTCAGCCCAGAATATCTGGAGCGCGTGCGCTCGCCGGCATCGGGCTACATGTCGACGCCCTTCGGCGAGGACGTCGAGTTGTCGGTACGGCTCGGCTAAAGCGGCCCGAGGCGTTTGCGCCGCCGGCGGGCTGGTTGCGGCACGCAAATAAGACTGAGCGTCGCTTGCGGCGCTCAGTTCACCGGCTGCAGCGGATCGTTGCCGATCTTGGACAAGAGGATCACCGCCTGGGTACGGCTGTCGACGCCAAGTTTTTGCAGGATCGCCGAGACATGCGCCTTGATCGTCGCTTCGGAGACACTGAGCTCATAGGCGATCTGCTTGTTGAGCAGCCCTTCCGCCAGCATGCCGAGCACGCGTGTCTGCTGCGGCGTCAGCGCCTGCAGCCGCTTGATCAGGTCGGAAATTTCGGGGTCGCGCTCGACGCCGAGATCGATGCCGATGGGGGCGGCGATATCGCCGGCCAGCACCGACTGCACGGCGCCGCGGATTTCCTCCATGCTGGCCGATTTGGAAATGAAGCCGGAAGCGCCGAGATCGAGCGCGCGCCGGATCGTCACCGGGTCGTCATGCGCCGAAACCACCACAAGCGGCACTGCCGGATGAATGCCGCGCAACGAGATCAGGCCGGACAGGCCGCTGGCGCCCGGCATCGACAGATCGAGCAGCACCAGATCGACATCCTCATTGGCCACGACCAGCGCCTTGGCGCTTTCGAAATCGCCGGCCTCATGAATGGCGGCAACATTGCCGATGCCGGCAAGCGCCTCTCTCAAGGCACCGCGAAAAAGCGGATGGTCGTCGGCGATGACGAAAGTGTAGCCCGACGGCAAAATATCCCTCCCCGAATCCCATTGATGGTTTTCTGCTTTTGCGGGACCAGTCGAACGATTATGCGGCGTTGCCAGCTGTTTTCAAGCGGCAAAGCCCCGGACAAATCGCCATTCGGCGATTTTGTCTAGCGGCGCTCAGGTCTTCTGCGAATTCAGCTTGGCGCCGTCGCCGCTGTCCTTGTCCATATCCTTGACGATGCCCATGAAGCCGCGCAGGAAGCGCTCCATATAGCTCATCGTCTTGTTGAATTCCTCTTCGCTTGGCAGCTTCGATTCGAGGCGGGCCGACAGCGAGTTTTCGAGCTTGGTGACGCGCTCGTCCATCGCCTTCATCGAGCTTTGCAAACGGTCGACTTCGTCCTGGAAGGCGGCGCGCTCGTCGGCCGCCATCTTGCAGACGAGCTGACCAGTGCGTTCCTCGCAAATCGACATGGCGCCGGTCTGCGTGTCCATGCGGACATAGCCGTTGGCCGACTTTTCCAGCCGGTAGCGATCGGTTTCCTCGGAAAAGGCTGATGCCGCAACCAGCGAGACCAGAGCTGCGGGGATCAAGACGTGCTGCAGACGCATGTTGTCCTCCATGGGCAAGTGAACACAATCTAGCGCATGTTTGCGCCGGAAATGGGGAAGAGTTCAGGAGTGCCCTTCCCCGCCTGATTGGTTCGGACTATAGCGCAACCATGTCTCAGTTTATCTACAAGATAACCCCTGACGCGCTGTGGCGCGAGGCCGAAGCAAACGGCCGCTTCACCGGTGCGCCAATCGATGTCGCCGACGGCTTCATCCATTTTTCCACTGCCGGGCAGGCTCGCGAAACGGCGGCCAAACATTTCACCGGCCAGGCCGGGCTGCTGCTGGTCGCCATCGACGGCGCCAAGCTCGGCGATGCGTTGAAATACGAGGTCTCGCGCGGCGGCGCGCTGTTCCCGCATCTTTATGGTCCCCTCGACCTGAAGGCCGTGCTGTGGGTTCGACCCCTGCCGCTTGGCGCCGACGGCACGCACCAGTTCCCGGCACTGGAGGCCGAATGAGCGTGCTCGACCGGCTCGGCCAAAAACTGCTGTTCACATTCGATCCGGAAACCGCGCATGGGCTGTCGATCGCGGCGCTGCGATGCGGGCTGCCCATGACCGGAAGTCCACCACGCGACGTCAGGCTGAAGGTCAGCGTCTGCGGCCTCGAGTTTCCAAACCCGCTCGGCATGGCGGCCGGCTATGACAAGAACGCCGAGGTGCCGGACGCGCTGCTTGGCCTCGGCTTCGGCTTTGCCGAAGTCGGCACCATCACGCCGCTGCCACAGGCCGGCAACCCGAAGCCGCGCATCTTTCGGCTGACCCAGGACGGCGCCGTGATCAACCGGCTCGGCTTCAACAACGAAGGCCACGACGCGGCCGAAAAACGCCTTGCCGTGCGCAAGGGGCGTGCCGGCATTGTCGGCATCAACATTGGCGCCAACAAGGACAGCGCCGACCGCGTCAGTGACTATGAGCGCGGTGCCTCCCGGTTTGCGCAGTACGCCAGCTATCTGACGGTCAACATCTCCTCGCCCAACACGCCGGGCCTGCGCACCATGCAGGCGCGCGAGCAGCTTGGCGAACTTTTGTCCCGGGTCGTCGCCGCGCGCGCGGCAGCATCAGTCAAGCCGCCGATCTTTCTCAAGATCGCGCCTGATCTGGTCGAGGCCGAACTGGAAGACATCGCCGCCGAGGTCACCGAGAAGCAGATCGACGGCGTCATCGTCTCCAACACCACGATTGCGCGAGCGGGCCTGCGCAGCGGCGCTGTATCAGGCGAAACCGGCGGGCTCTCCGGGAAACCGCTGTTTGAGCGTTCCACCATCGTGCTGGCCAGGATGCGCAAGCTGCTTGGTCCGAACCGCGCCATCATCGGAGTCGGCGGTGTCGATTCCGCTGAGGCGGCGCTGGAAAAAATCCGCGCCGGCGCCGATCTCGTGCAGCTCTACACCGGCATGATCTATGCCGGGCCGGCGCTACCGGGGCGCATCCTCGAAGGCATGGTCCGTTTCGCCGAGAAGGAAGGGCTTTCGTCGATCAGTGCGTTGCGCGATATCAGGCTCGATCACTGGGCGTCCAAGTCGCTTTAGAAGGCTGTCCGCAGCCGCAGCCGCAAAATGGCCAGCAGGCTGAAGCCGCGCACCAGCAGGAAGACGTGCAGCGACGCCCACAGTCCGTGATTGCCGAAGGCCGGTGCCAGCGTCAGCAGCGCGGCGGTGAAGGCGAGGAAAGACAAAAGCATCATGTTGCGCATGTCGCGCGACCAGGTGGCGCCGATGAAGACGCCGTCCATCTGGAAGGCGAGCACACCGCTGAGCGCGGTGAACGCCGCCCAGGGCATGTAGGTGTCGGCCACGGCGCGAACATCTTGTGACGTGGAGATCACGGCGACCAGATCGGCGCCGCCAAACAACAGGATGAGCGTCGCAACGCCGGCCAGGCCAAAGCCCCAGAACAGGGTCAGCCGCACCGCTTGCCGGAAGGGCGTGGCAGCACGCGCACCAACGGCACGCCCGGCGAGCTGTTCGGCAGCGGTGGCGAAACCATCGAGGAAATAGCCGGCAACGAGAAAGAAATTCATCAGCACGGCATTGGCGGCCAGCGTCACCGTGCCGAACTGCGCGCCCTGGCGGGTGAACAGCGCGAAGGCGGCGAGCAGCGAGAACGAGCGGATCATGATGTCGCGGTTGAGCGACAGCATGTGCAGGAATGCCGGCATGTCGAGCACGCGATGGCGCGGCAGCCGGGGCGCTTTCCAGAAGCGCCTGACAACGATCGCCAGGCCAAGCAGCATGGCCAGGAATTCGCCGGTGACGGTCGCCCAGGCGACGCCGGCAACGCCCCAGCCGAGTTTCAGCCCAAGCAGGATGCAGAGCGCGATGTTGATGCCGTTGAGCACCAGTTGCAGCATCAGCCCAAGCCCGCCCTCGCCGCGCCCCAGCACATAGCCGAGGATGGCGTAGTTGATCAGCGAGAAGGGTGCGGCGAGCAGCCTGATGCGGATGTAGACGGCCATCGCCTCGCTGACGCGCGGTTCGGCGCCCATGAATTCTTGGCCGCCGATGGCGAACAGGGGCGCAAGGGCTGCCAGCACGATGCCGGCGACGACCGCGATCAGCACGGCGCGCCAGAACACCGCCTGTTCCTCCAGCTCGTCGCCGCGCCCGAAAGCCTGGGCGACGAGGCCGGTGGTGCCGGAGCGCAGGAAGTTGAAGGTGGTGAAGACGACATCGAAAACAAGCGAGCCGGCCGCCAGCCCGCCAAGCAGCGCCGCGTCGCCGAACTGGCCGACCACCGCCGTGTCGACGAGGCCGAGCAGCGGCGTCGTCAGATAGGCCAGCGTCATCGGCACGGCGATGGCGAGCACCGAGCGGTTGGTGACGACGAAATATCTGGCGTCGGCTGGGGATGCACCCTCGTCCAAGGATTGCTGCCTTGCTGATTGCGGCTTGATCGAGCCGCCGATGTGCCCCAGTTTCGTTCCGCTGCGCAACCATCCATCTCCTGATGGTCAACCGAAACCCGCCTCTGGCGCACCGGCCGTAATCCGTTCCATGGCTTTGCAGATCGTCCATCATCCCGACTATGACGCCGGCTTCGCCGTCAATCATCGCTTTCCGATGAGCAAGTATCCGCTGCTGATGGAAGCGCTGAGCGCACATGGACTGGCCGGGTCCGATGCACTCAACCTGCCTGAGCCGGCGCCGGCCTCATGGCTGAAGCTTGCCCATGCCGCCGACTATGTCGACCAAGTGATCTCCTGCACAGTGCCCGAAAAGATCGAGCGCGAGATCGGCTTTCCCGTGGGACCGCGTGTTTCGCTGCGCGCGCAACTCGCCACTGGCGGCACGGTGCTGGCGGCGCGGCTGGCATTGCTCAATGGCATTGCCTGCAACAGCGCCGGCGGCAGCCATCATGCGCGGCGCGCGCAAGGCGCCGGCTTCTGCACCTTCAACGACGTTGCCGTCGCCTCCTTGGTGCTGCTCGCCGAGGGTGCTGTCCAAAACATCCTGATCGTCGATCTCGACGTGCACCAGGGCGACGGCACGGCAGACATTCTGAGGGATGAGCCACGCGCGTTCACCTTTTCCATGCATGGCGACCGCAATTACCCGGTGCGCAAGATCGCTTCCGACCTCGACGTCGCCTTGCCGGACGGCACCGGCGATACGGCCTATCTCGAGCGGCTGAGCGGCATCCTGCCGGATCTCGGCGCGCGCTGGGACCTGGTTTTCTACAATGCCGGCGTCGACGTCCATGCCGAGGACCGGCTTGGCCGGCTGTCGCTGTCGGATGCCGGTCTGCGCGCCCGCGACGAGATGGTGATCCACCACTTTCGCGCGCGCGGCATTCCGGTCTGCGGCGTCATCGGTGGCGGCTATTCGACCGACGTGGCGGCACTTGCGGCGCGCCATGCCATCCTGTTCGAGGTGGCATCCCGCTACGCTTGACGCTTCACTTGCGGTAGCTGGCCAGCCTCAGCAGGATGAAGGCCGGCACCACGATCGCCGCCCCCAGCAGAATATAGCCGAGGAAACGATCGATGGCGTGGAAGCCGAGATTCCACAGGTCGATGAAGAATTTCCGGATGCCGTAGAACACGTCCATCGGCGACCAGCCGAAGGCGTTCATGACCAGGCCGACGAGAAAAGACACCACAAGCAGCTTCAGGATCACCCTGAGCGGCGAGTCGCCGAGAAAGCGCGTCAATGCGGACAAGGCCTGTCTCCCGATTGGGGTACCCGGATTCGGGCACGGATTCAGAAATACCGACTTGGCTGGCTCGCAGCAAGCCGGGCCGCATTGTTCGGCCGCAAGTGACGCAGAGTGGCGGCATCACCAAGCGTCGCATTCCGGTCTCTGCTGAGGCCACCCGCTGAACCCTTAAATATGCGTAAACACGTTCGGCACAATTTATTGAAAATAAAGCGAAAAACCTTCTTTTTCAGATTTCGCGCAATGTGCACGCAATTTTCGCCTGCAAAACAAGCGATGTCTTTCAAGCAACAGGTTGCACGGAAAATCCGATCCGACAGGTCAAGCCGTCCACGCCAGTCCGCGTGGCGCATCTGCGGACGATTGCCGGTGAGGGACATCCGAGCGGGAGCATGACCGCGCAAATGGTCAGGCTCTTAAAGGTTCAATCTGCGCATCGATCGCTATGCGTATGCGTGTTTTGGAGTAATGCAGTGCCCTCTCAAAGAATGACTGTTCTGGCCGCCCTTGCACTCGCCGTGTGTTTGAACCGGGCGGCGATGGCCGCCGATCTCGCGCCGGCCTACAACGATCCTCCGGCCTTCCAGTGGAGCGGCGCCTATGTCGGTGTGCATGGCGGGACCGCTTTCACCAAAATGCCGAACCCGTTCGCCGACCGCAACGGATGGAGCGGCGGCGTCCAGGCGGGCTACAACATCCAGACCGGTCCCGCTGTGTTCGGCGCCGAGATCGAAGGCTCCTATCTGGGCGGCGCAGAGCACGCTGTCGAAGGCGGCAAGATCAAGGAAAAGTGGCGCGCCGCTGCCAAGGCCAGGGCCGGCGTCTCCTTCGACCAGACGCTGCTGTTCGGCACCGCTGGCCTGGCAATGACCACTTTCGACAAGAGCGGCGGCCTCAAGGACAGTGACGGACGCAAGCTCGGCTATCTCGTCGGGGGAGGCATCGAACAAGCCTTTGCCGGCGGTCTCTCAGCCAAGATCGAGTACAACTACATCCGCACTTCCGGGGTGGAAACGACCTCGGCCTTCGGCAAGTCCAAGACCGACATCGGCAGCCAGGAATTGAAGGCCGGGCTCAACTACCGGTTCTAGAGTACGTTCCATCCGAACCCGAACAACCCTGCCTCGCGCTCACCCGCGCGGGGCGGCAATCCATGCCCTGCCCGTAATGTCGGTGCAATCTTCGCGGCTTAGGTGCGGGCAGCATTTTCATGACAGGAACCAAATATGTCCAAGCGCTGTACGGGTCGCCTCGGCCCGGCCCTGAATGCATCTTTCGTGGCGATAATCCTGACGCTGGCAGGATGCGCCTCCGACATCATGAAAAACTACATCGGACAGCCGATTGAATCGATCGTTCTGGACTATGGTCCTCCGACCGCCGTCATCGATGTCGGACAGGGCGAACGCGCCTATCAGTGGCGAAAGGTATCCACCAACGTGGTCTCCGGCTCATCCAGCAGCGAAGTTCGCCACACAAAGCACGGCACGGAATATGAGACGACGGAGACGCCGGGCTACCTGGAGCGACAGGAATGCTTCTACACTTTCTACGCCCGTTCTTCCGGCGGTCGCTGGTTCGTCACCAATTTTCGGCAACCGAAGCTGGAGTGTGAATGAGCGGTATCAGGCGACTTCTGGCTCTTGTCGGGGGCCTGTTTCTGCTTCACAGGCATGCGATGACTGCCGCGTCGTTACCCGGGCAGAGGCCGCCGGCGCCGCTGACGGAGACTTTTTCAGCTGACGGAGTTCGGGCATGCGCATCCTGCTGATCGAGGATGAGCCGGAGATGGCGTCCGTACTGAAGACCGCGCTGGAACGCCGGGACATCGTCGTCGACCACGTTTCGACATTGGCCGACGCCGAAGCCATGGCAAGGTTGGGGTCCTTCGATGCGGTGGTGCTCGATCGCCGGCTGCCAGATGGCGACGGCCTCAGCCTGATCCCTCGCCTGCGTGCATTGCATATGGATGCACCGGTGATCGCTTTGACGGCGATGAGCGGCCTCGACGATCGCGTCAGCGGGTTGAATGCCGGCGCCGACGACTACATGGTCAAGCCGTTCGCGACCGAGGAACTGGTTGCAAGACTCCATGCCTTGCACCGGCGCCAGTTCGCCTTGCGGGCGGAACAAGCGGTGGTCGGCCGCCTCACCTATGATTTCCGCCATCGCGAAGCGCTGGTCGAGGACCAGGCGCTCGATCTGCCGCGGCGTGAACGCCTGGTGCTCGAAACGCTCATCCGCAGACCGGGCCGGGCGATCATGCGCAGCGCTCTCGAGGAGGCGGTCTATGCGCTGGACGACGAGATCGGCTCCAATGCACTGGATGCGCATATTTCGCGGCTGCGCCGCAAACTCGAGGATGTCGCCGCCGGGATTGAGATCAGGGCGATCCGCAATATCGGCTACCTGTTGCGAGCGGTGCCATGAAAGAGCCGCGCACGCGATCGCTGCAATGGGTGCTGGTGCGGCGGCTGATCCTGCTGCAGGCGGCGACGCTGGCCATTTTCATCGTGCTGTGCGCCGCCGCGCTGTGGATCTCCAATCCGCATTGGCTGGTCGACAACGAGGCCGCCGTTGCGGCATTGAAGGGCGCTGTCGAGCGCAGCGATGATGGCGGGCTGGTGGTGCGTGAAACGGAAGAGCTTCGCCAGTTCCGCGAGCGCTTCCCGCATCTGGGTACATCATCCGCGACAGCAACGGCCAAGCCCTTCGTGCCGGCACCGTTCCCGATGTCTATGCCAAGGCCCCAGGCGATTTGTTGAGCGGCGTCGACCGCGCGACCCTTGAATTCTCCAGGGACGATGCGCGGCCCGAGGCCTATGTCGAAAACGTCGCTACCAAGGCCGGGCTGGTGCAGATCGTCACCTCGACACGTTCATCGCGCGGCGAGACCGACGGGCTTGAGATCAACATCTCGGCAACGGTCGACGTCGCTCATAATCCCGACGGCAGTAGAAACTGGGAGCGAGCCTTGCCGGCGCTGGCGCTGATCATTGCCATACTGCTTTTGCCCATCGTCGTGGTCATGGGCGTTACCACGCTGGTGACGACACCGGCCGTGGTTCGCCGGTCTTTTGCCGGGCTTGTTGACACCGCAAAGCAGGCGGCGCGGATCGACATCAGCACCAGGGCGATGCAACTTCCGGTCAGCCAGGTGCCGCTGGAAATCGCGCCGCTGGTTCATGCCTTCAACCAGACGCTGGCACGCCTGGCTCAGGGCTATGACCGTCACAACCGCTTTCTGACCGATGCCGCGCATGAGCTGCGCACGCCGATCGCTATTCTGCGCACACGCGCCGAATTGCTGACAAAGGAGCCGCAGAGCATGCGGCTGCTGCAGGATATCGAACGCCTGTCGCACCTGGCGCAACAGCTGCTCGACCACCAGATGCTCGAGCGCCCGGCCAGCGAGCGCCAGATGGTCGATCTGAGCGAGCTTGCCAGCCGGGTCGCCGCCGATTTCGCCCCCCTCGCCATCGAAGCCGGCTACGATCTTGCCTTCGAACCGCCGTCCGCCAAGGTCGAGATCGAGGCAAATGCGCTGCAGATCGAGCGCGCCCTGGCCAATCTCGTTCGCAACGCCATCGACCATGGCGGCGGCACGGGCATGATCACCATCGCAGCCGACGCGACAGGCGGCCTCGAAGTGCGCGACGAAGGGCCCGGCATCCCGCTGGCAGAGCACGAGAATATCTTCGAGCCGTTCTATCGCCTGCAGCCGCAATCGCGCGGCGCGGGCCTCGGATTGAATCTCGCCCGGCAGATCGCCCAGTTGCACCACGGGACGATCAAGATCGTGAACGGTTCATGGCGGGGCGCTCGCGTGCGCATGGAACTCCCCGTTCGGCAATGATCCGCACCGCGGGCTTCGCCAATGCAACCTAGCTCGCTCCTCCCAGAGGCGCGACGAAGTTGGACCTATAGGTATCCATCGTCGCGCCACTGCAATCTTCGTCGAACAGTGTTCCGGTGCCAAAGCTGGCGCGCAAGCCGATCATGTACTTGTTGCCGGTGAAGTCGTGGGATTGGATCGAAGTCCGATCAAATTGATAGCGGCCAAACAGCGACCATGGCGTGCCCTCGAAACGGTACATGGCCTGGGCCGCAACGCTGACCGTGTCGAAATTCGCAGACCCTGCGTCGAAGCTGTTGAAGGCGATTTCACCGTCGAACCTGAGGTTCGGCTGTACGAAATAGCGCACGACACCTCGCGCTCCCCACTCGTTCGGATGGTCGAAATCCAGATCGAACTTGCCGTAGTAAGCCTGTCCATAGAGCGTCAGATTGCCGAAATAGACCTGCGCCTCCGGCCCGACCGTATAGTCGCTGATATCATCCGAGAAGTTGTTGCCGTAGCGCTTGTAGGTCCCGAACAAACCAGCTGCGAAACGCTGTGGATCGCGGTAATAGGCATGGACGGCCCCGCCGAGCCCGTCGATGTAGTCGCCATCGTCCCAGAGGCGATCATAAGTGCCGTCGACCTGGACATTCCATTTGTCGGCGAAGGGAATGTTCACGCGCCCGGCGCCACCGCCGGCCCGAAGGCTGTTCTCGTCTCCGAAAAATGAAAGCTGCAGGCCGCCGAGATACAATTCCCCATATCCGGAGATGTGCGGCACGACTGGCTCTATGGCGATCGGCTGCACCGCGTCGGCGGCGAAAGCGGCAGAGGTCGCGACCAGCGAAGCAGCAAGAATGAATGGACGAAGCATGAAATCCCCTTGGTATCTGGCATCCTCTTCGACGCCGTTGGTTGAACTCGACGTTGTTGCGTCGTTGACCACTTCCGCCGCGCCTTGCCGGCCGCGCGCCCCAATCTCCGCTTGGCCGGGAGGCCGTGGCGGCGGATTTCAGGTCGCGCGTGCCGGTGCCCCAATGGGAGCGATCGAAGCGCATCTCAACCCGCTGTAGAGGCGTGGCATCTGCCGCGCATCCCCCGCGCGGGGGATGCTGCTCACCTGAATGACAGGGCGATCAATCGCTTGCATGAGAGGTGATTTTTGCGTGCAAGCCGGCAATCTGGACCGGAGCAAAGATAGTCAGGGACAGGCCAAAACACCCGGCTCCAGCGAGGTTTTCCTGTGGTAGAGCTTGCCGGAACTACATAAGCCCAGCCTTAATTATTCAGAGAGGAACGGTACATGCTTCAGCGACGTGGCGGAAAATTTTCCAGGGCTGTTTTCAGTCTGGCCTGGGCGCTGCATCTTGCTGCAATTCCTGTCTCCTATTCGACCAACGCCTATGCGCTGAAGGGCGATGTCAAATTGCCCGAACCCTATATTTCCAGGGCGATCGAAGCGGTTCTGCTGCCGATCAACGACACCGTGCGCAAGGAGTTCAAACTCGGGTCACACGCCCACGGTGTCCTCGTCCTGTCGGTCAAGCCTGGTGGCACAGGCGAAAAGCAAGGCATCAAGCCGGGCGACGTGATCACCAAGGTCCACGGCCATAAGATCAAAGAGCCGATCGACGTGGATACGGTGGTCTACTACTGGGCAAAGGCGGGCAAATCCGACTTCCGCTTCGATTCCTATCGTGACGGCAAGGCCTACAACTCCACCGGCACCATCACGCTCAGCACCTACGAAACCGTCATCGATGTCGTCACCGTCGCGACATGGACAAGCTGGTCGGTTGCCACGGCCTTCAGCTATTCCGAGTTCTACAGCGAATACAGTCAGGAAATGACGACAAGCTACGAATCATCCGAGACGACAATCGAGGAGACTGCCTCTTCCGAGGAATTCACCGCCGAGGCCAAGAGCGAGGCTACCGACGAGAGTTCGGACGCGGACACGACAGCCGACGACGCGAGCGACTCGGCGACGGAGCCGGACGCTTCGGGAACCGATGACAATGATGCTCCCGCGGCGGAAGACCCTGCCGACGCTGGTGATGACGGCGCCGACGACAATTCCGGCGGCGATGATTCCGACAGCGGTGACGACGGCGGCAGCGATGACGGTGGCAGCGACGACGGCGGCGATAGTGGCGGCGACGACAACTAACCCGCCGACAACGACGTCTCCGCCTTCGGCTGCCCGACTTGGCTCAAAATCGAGCCCGGCGGGACGGCGCGGCTGGAGCAGCCGTCAGTTCTTCCGGCGGAAGATGCGGGTCCAGGGCGACCGCTTGCGATAGACTTCCCGCGAACGCCAAAGCCGGTTGTAGCGATTGCCGCTGGAAATCCCGAGCTGCGACATCGGCCCGCCTCCGCGCTTGCGCTTGATCGCCACAAGATCCCCCTTGTGGCTGAGGCAATGACTGGACTTGTCTAAGGGTTCGGGCGCCGACGGCGGCTGCGCCAGCCGGACCGCCTCTCCGACAATCAGGTCCTCGGGCTCGCATGTCAGGGCGATGGCCTTGCCGAACAGGGTCGGACCGGTGGTGCACAGCGCGGTCGGTCCATAATATTCGCGTTTGACATTGGCGCAGACGAGATCGATGGCTTTTGCCAGAGCCTTGTGGCGCCGCGGCGCGGCAACCACGCCGACGCTGGTATCCCATGGGGTCGAGCTGAGGAAGTCGCGAAAGACCGACAGCCGTTGCTCGTCGCGAGGAACGCCGCGTACGAAGAAATAGGCAAGATCGGCATAGATGCCGCCGCGCTCGTAAAGCAGGCAGTATTTGGCGAGATCCGCCTTATAGGCATAGGGCCGCAGCGTTCGGAACGCTGCAAGCACGTCGGCGTCGAAATGGGCGCCAATGAACTCGATCAACGCCGCTTCCCTGAACAGCACATGCTCTTCGCCTGGGTGGCAGGCCTTGAACGACTCGATGTTTTCCGCGACCAGCTCGGAAAGATCGTCGCCGTCGCCGTCCGTTATGAGAATGCTAAACAGCATTTGATCTTTCCTGGCCGTCAGCCGGGGTGAAAGCCGTCAGTTTCTCCCAGTCTCGCCATTGATGCGGCCGGCTATGAAGATACGGCAAATGCCGGTTGGCGAAGTCCTGCGCCGCACTCTGGATCAGTTCGGCCTTGTCCTGGTGACGGCTGAGATCGATGGGCCGCTCCACGGTCACATGGAACTTGCCTGTGCTGTCATCGCGCAGGACAAAGACCGGCAACAGCGGAGCGCCGGCGATCCTGGCCAGCCGGGGCGCGCCGCTGGCCATTTCCAGGGCGGCTTCGCCGATGCGCGCCTTGACCAGCAGTTCGCCCTGCCAGGCGCCGGCGGTTATCGAAACGAACTTGCCCTGGTGCAGCAGCCGCCTGGCTTCATTCATGCTGGCCGCGGGATTGCCGCGGTCGATGACGATCCGGCCCGCCGCATATTTCAGCTCGGCGCCGGTTCTGATCGGATTGAGGAAACGCACGCCGAAGCGCGACTTGGTGAAGCCGTGCTCGGGCCTGCTGACATGGAACACCTCGAACCCGGCCTTGGCAAAAGCCATCTTGGCCGCCAGCGAATTGAAGCTGAAATGCGCGATCCACAACACCGCGCCATGGCCGGCATGTCGCGCCGCTTCGAGATGCTCGAGGCCCTGCATCTCGATATCCGGTGTCCACCTGGCGAGCCGCTCGCGCACGATCTGGATATGGTGCTCGTGGCGCGTCGCGCGCACCCGGCTGAGATCGTCGGCGCTAGCCAATCCGAAGCAGGCAAGGGTCTGTCGAACGCGGTCGTCGCCCGGGCCGGAAGCAGCACGGATCAGCCGCTCCATCGACAGGCAAACAGCTCGCCAGCGCCTTTCGGACAAGAAAAGCGAGACGACCGCAAAGACAGGAAGCTGTAGCAGAAACCCAAGGTCTGCCGACGCAAACATGGTTCTGCGCTCAGAGGCTTTTTTCCTCTTGCGTATGCTGAATTCCAAGCTGGGTCCCCACCCATTCACCATTTGGACTGCAGGACCGCCGGACAAAACAGGTTGCCGATTCCCGAAGCGTAGCCGCTTCTAGCATGGCCGACGCCGGCATAAAAAGCGGCGTTGCCGTATTTGGCGGCTTCCTGATTGCCCGAGGCCAGCCCATCATGGTAACGAGGGCCGACGCGGGTATGATGTAATGGTAGCTTGTCAGCTTCCCAAGCTGAACGCGCGGGTTCGATTCCCGCTACCCGCTCCAGCAAAAATCAATGATTTAGACGGATCGCCCTGCCGCAGGCCGCACATTGGTGTTCATGCCAGCACCTCGGCGCATGTGGAAAGGTGCATTGCCACCTCGTCGGCATCCATCCGTATCAGGGTGTGCGACAGGCCGCCGTGCTCTTCGATCCACTGCCGCACCCAATCGGGATATTGCGAGAGCAGGTAGTTGGCAGCGACGGCGTTCTCATGAGCGCCGACGCCGTACGGCAGGTGGAAGCCGAAGGATGCACGCGGGGTAGCGCAAAGCTGCTCGGCAGGCAGGGACAAATAGAGCGTACAGGCGCTGTCGCATTCCCCGTCAAAGTGCACCGGCTCGTCGGCGGCGCGCAGTTTGGCGACGTGCAAAGCGAAGGTCACGATCTGGCCACCGGGATTGCCGCGCACCGTCTCCGCGTTCGCGGGCGGCATCGTCAGGACGGCGAAGAACCCAATCGCCATGGCCACCGTCCATCCAACCCATGCAGGCGGCAGATTGGTGGGCATTGCTGTTAACCTCGCGCTCGTCACATGACATCCACGCTAACATCGAGATGGTTAACAACAGGCTGCCTTTGAATTGTAGCCGGCGCTAATATATATCGAAGGCGGTCTTTGCAACCGACGCAATCGCGGCATTTAAGCGCGTGGAAAAAATCATTTTCGTAGGCAGTGGCTTGATGAGAAGTTGGAGGCTCTTCGGGAGGTCCCCATCGGCCGAATAGCTCGTAGTGGAGCACCGGCCACCTTGTGATGGCCGGTGCTTCAGTCGCCGGCTCTCAGAGCCAGATGCCCAACCAGACACGCCTGCGCCAGCAGCGGACGTGACGCCGGCCGTGGCGCCAATAGTGGCGGCAGACTCGTCTCCAGACGTGCCGCCGATGATAGTGGTGGTGATGCCGGCGATGGGAGACCTGCTCCACTTCGGCCCGATCGTCTCCCTCGAAAAACGCTGGATCCGGTTTGTCGAGTTCATCGAGAATTCCGTTGCCGTCCGGAATGCCGGCAACCGCCTTGCCGGGTCTGGCTATGCCAGCAAGCGTGACCATCCCCGCTACGCCAAGCATTCCGGTGAGAAACAAGCGACGTTCCATCGAAACCTCCCTGGTTGTTGACCACCGGCAATCTCGCCCCCCGGCTTAGAACAGGCTCCAGTGCGAAATGCCGATTGGATTGAACGCAGGATTTCGATTCTCGTTCCAATCAGCCCACTTCCCGCAGAATGAAGTCGTGCAGCATCTTGGCTGCCGGCGACAGCACGCGGTTCTTCACCGTGATCAGGCTGTAGGGCCTGACCTCGATGTCGAACTCGGTCTGGACAACATCGATGGCGCCTGCCAGCCCATCGGGGCTCTGGATGAATTTCGCCACCTGGATTGAGACCGGCGCGATGGCGTCGGACTGAGCGACCATGACCAGGGTCAACAGCAGCGAGCTGGTGTTGAGGATGCGGTCCGGCAGCGCGATGTTGCGGTTCAAGAAATTGCTTTCCATTGCCTGGCGCAGCGGCGAGCCACCCGACTGAAAAACCCAGTCATAGGCGGCAGTGTCCTCCAGCCGCACCGCTTTGCCGTTGCTCAGCGGGTGGCCGCGGCGCACGATCAGGCAGGCCTTTTCGACGCCGATGACGCGCGATTCGAACAGCCGCGGATTGAGGTCGTCGGGGATGCGGGCGATGATGAAATCATGGCGCGTGGCGATCAGTTCGCGCGCCAGCACGTTGGAGGTCTCGACCTGCATGGTGATCTCGATGCGCGGGTAGATGCGGCGGATTTCGCGGATCGCCGGCACCGCCAGTTCGATCGCTGGCGCCGTCACGGCGCCCAGGAACACCGCGCCGCCCTTGCCCGCCTTGAGCTCGGAGATCTCGCGGTCGGCCTCGCGCATCTCGAGCAGGATCGAGCGGGCGCGCCTCGCCAGCGCCTTGCCGTAGGGGGTGAGCGTGATGCCGCGCGGCAGCCTTTCGCACAGCTTGACGTCGAGCACGGCTTCCATCTCGGCGATCATGCGCGACGCCGCCGGCTGCGAGATATTCATCACCTGCGCCGCCGCGCTCACGCGGCCGTGGTCGTCGAGCGCGACGATCATGCGCATGTGGCGCAAGCTGAGGCCGCTGCGCAAAAGGGTTTCGCTGTTCCCCGGGAGCTCGTCGTAACCATTTGAGATTCCATCGGGATTGCGCAGCGCTGCCATGATTTTCCCCTGCTCTCCGCTTGCGACCAGCCGGCAGTCCGGCCATGCCTTCAGCTGCATCTAATATATATCAGTTTCGATATAGCAACTATCAAAGATCGCATTTGACAGTTATGGCAAAGGGACACACTTTGAGCGCGTCTTGAGACTTGACGGTCGGTGACGAGCAAAATCGTATCGATTGAAATCAGCGTCTCGGGACGATTGGGAGGATACCAGAGATCGATATGCCGGCGGTGGCGCGTTTGCGCTTCCGCTCGACTGCGCGGCCCGCGAAGCCCCGGGGTGCCGCGTCCATCAACCAGGGAGAGTTAAGTGAAAATCATCAAGACGCTGGCCGCCGTTGCGGCCCTTGGCATCGCTGCCATGACCTACTCGGCGCACGCAGCAGACAAAGGCCTGATCGGCGTGCTGATGCCCACCAAGGAATCGCAGCGCTGGATCAATGACGGCGACGCCGTCAAGTCCCAGCTCGAGGCTCTGGGCTACACCGTCGACCTGCAGTATGCGCAGAACGACATTCCGAACCAGCTCAGCCAGTTGGAAAACGAAATCACCAAGGGCCCGAAGGCGCTGATCATCGCCTCGATCGACGGCACCACCCTGTCGGACGCGCTGCAGAAGGCCGCTGACGCCGGTGTCGTTGTCGTTGCCTATGACCGCCTGATCAAGAAGACCGCCAATGTCGACTACTACACCACCTTCGACAATTTCGGCGTCGGCGTGATCCAGGCGAACTCCCTCGTCAAGGGCCTCAAGGAGCGTTTCCCGAACACCAAGCCGTGGAACGTCGAACTGTTCGGCGGCTCGCCGGACGACAACAACGCCTTCTTCTTCTACAACGGCGCGATTTCCGTCCTGCAGCCGCTGATCGATGACGGCTCGATCAAGATCAAGTCTGGCCAGACTGGCATGGACAAGGTCGGCACGCTGCGTTGGCTCGCCGCCACCGCCCAGGCGCGCATGGACAACCTGCTCTCCGCCAACTACTCGGACGGCAGCCGCGTCGATGGCGTTCTGTCGCCCTATGACGGCCTGTCGCGCGGCATCACCGCCTCGCTGCGCGCTGTCGGCTACGGCACGGACGCTCAGCCCTGGCCGATCGTGACCGGCCAGGACGCCGAGACCGCTTCGGTCAAGCTGATCATCTCGGGCGAGCAGTACTCGACCGTGTTCAAGGACACCCGCGAACTGGCCAAGGCGACTGTCGGCCTGATCGACAAGGTGCTCTCGGGCGGCAAGCCGGAAGGCCTCGACGAAAAGACCTACAACAACGACGTCAAGGTCGTTCCTTCGATCCTTTTGACGCCGCATGATGTCGACAAGTCGAACTACCAGGCGCTGGTCGTCGACTCCGGCTACATCAAGGCCGAAGACCTGAAGTAATCTCGGTTACAAAGCCTGGGGTCCCGCGTACAGCGGGGCCCCTTTTTGCTAGCGCGGCGAATCCAAAATTCGCATACTAGCCTTCCGGCATTGATCCGGACCTCGAAGGAGCGGTATTCCTGATGGCCTCGACGATTTTGGAGATGCGCGACATCACCAAGACGTTCCCCGGCGTGAAGGCGCTGTCGAACGTCAACCTCAGCGTCGAGGAAGGCGAGATCCATGCCGTGGTCGGCGAGAACGGCGCCGGCAAATCGACGCTGATGAAGGTGCTGTCGGGCGTCTATGCATCCGGCACTTATGACGGCGCGATCGTCTACCGTGGTGAGGAATGCCATTTCAAAGGCATTCACGACAGCGAACACAAGGGCATCGTCATCATCCACCAGGAACTTGCGCTGGTGCCGATGCTGTCGATCGCCGAAAACATTTTCCTTGGCAACGAACACGCCAAATTCGGCGTCATCGACTGGAATGCCAACGAGACGCGCACCAGCGCCTTGCTGAAGAAGGTGGGCCTCAAGGAGGACCCTAAGACGCTGATCACCAATATCGGCGTCGGCAAGCAGCAGCTGGTCGAGATCGCCAAGGCGCTCAGCAAGGAAGTCAAGCTGCTGATCCTCGACGAGCCGACGGCATCGCTCAGCGAAAAGGACAGCCAGACGCTGCTCGACCTTTTGCTCGAATTCAAGCGGCAGGGCATCACCTCGATCCTGATCTCGCACAAGCTCAACGAGATAAACCGAGTCGCCGACAAGGTCACCATCATCCGCGACGGGCGGACCATCGAGACGCTGGCCAAGAAAGACATTTCCGAAGACCGCATCATCACCTCGATGGTCGGGCGTTCGCTCGACGACCGCTATCCGCCGCGCGAACCGAAGATCGGTGAGGTCGTGCTGCAAGTGAAGAACTGGTCGGTCTATCATCCGATCCATGCCGAACGGCAGGTGATCAAGGGCATCGATATTACCGCGCGCAAGGGCGAGGTGGTGGGTATCGCCGGGCTGATGGGCGCCGGACGCACCGAATTCGCGATGAGCCTGTTCGGCCGCTCCTATGGCCGCCGCATCACCGGCGAAGTGCTGCTCAACGGCAAGCCGATCGATGTCTCCTCGGTCAGCAAGGCGGTAGCCCATGGCATTGCCTATGTCACCGAGGACCGCAAGACCTACGGTCTCAACCTGATCGATCATATCAAGCACAACATCACGCTGGCCAACCTTGGCGGCGTCTCGCGCCACGCGGTGATCGACGATTTGCGCGAACTCGCCGTCGCCAACGACTACAAGGCCAAGACCAACATCCGCTCGTCCAGCGTCTATCAGATGACCGGCAATCTATCGGGCGGCAACCAGCAGAAGGTGGTGCTGTCGAAATGGCTGTTTGCCAATCCGGAAGTGCTGATCCTCGACGAGCCGACGCGCGGCATCGACGTCGGCGCCAAGTATGAAATCTACACCATCATCGCCCGCCTCGCCTCCGAGGGTAAGGCGATCATCGTCATCTCTTCGGAGATGCCTGAATTGCTCGGCATCACCGACCGCATCTACGTCATGAATGAAGGGCGCATGGTTGGAGAAATGGCGGCGAGCGACGCCAGCCAGGAAAAGATCATGCGCGCCATCGTTCGGGGAGAAGGAAAAGCATCATGACCACAGAAAGCGCTCCCGCGCCGAAAAGCGGCGTCGCCGAAGATGTGCAGCAGGGGCCGCGCGTTGCCGTCTCGGCGCTGATCACCAATTTGCGCGACTACGGCCTGATTCTGGCGCTGATCGCCATCATGGTGTTCTTCCAGTTCACCACCTCAGGCACCCTGTTCAAGCCGGTGAACCTGAGCAATCTGGTGCAGCAGAACTCGTTCATCATCGTGATGGCGCTGGGCATGCTTCTGGTCATCGTCTCCGGCCATATCGACCTCAGCGTCGGCTCCGTCGCCGGTTTCATCGGCGCGCTGGCGGCGATGATGATGGTCATCTGGCCGCTCGGACCGTTCAGCAATCCGCTGGTGGTGTCGATTATCTGCCTCATCATCGGCGGCGGCATCGGCGCGGCACAAGGCTACTGGATTGCCTATCACCGAATACCGAGCTTCATCGTCACGCTGGCGGGAATGCTGATCTTTCGCGGCATCTGCCAGGCGCTGCTGGGTGGCGGGTCTTCGGTGGGGCCGCTTCCAGACGGCTTCAAGGCGCTCAGCTCCGGCTTCATTCCAGACCTGATCGGCCCCTTGACGCTGATACCGCCGACGGTGAACGCCGCCGGCAAGACCATTATCGGCAGCGGCATGACCCTGCACATGACTACGATCGTGCTGGGCCTGATCGCCGTGCTCGCCTATGCCTATTTCGGGCTGAAGGCACGGCGTACTCGCGAAGCGCATGGCTATCAGGCCGAGCCCTTCACGCTGTTCGTCGTCAAGACCCTGGTGACCAGCGCGCTGGCGCTGTTCCTGGTCTACCAGTTCGCCAGCTACAGGGGCCTGCCGATCGTACTCATGGTGATGGGCGCGCTGATCGCGCTGTTCGTCTTCGTCACCAAACGCATGACGATCGGTCGCCGCATCTACGCCATGGGCGGCAATGCCAAGGCGGCGCAGCTGTCGGGCATCAAGACCGAGCGGCTGACCCTGATGGTGTTCGTCAACATGGGTGTGCTGTCGGCGCTTGGCGGCCTGATCATAGCGGCGCGCCTGGGGCAGGCCGTGCCTGCGGCGGGCCTTGGCAGCGAGCTCGACGTCATCGCCGCGGTCTTCATTGGCGGCGCTTCGGCGATGGGAGGTGTCGGCCAGGTCATCGGCGCGGTGGTCGGCGGCTTCATCATGGGCGTGATGAACAACGGCATGTCGATCATGGGCGTCAATGTCGACTGGCAGCAGGTGGTCAAAGGCCTGGTGCTGCTCGGCGCCGTGGTCTTCGACGTCTACAACAAGAACAAGGGTTGAAGGCGAGGGAACCAGGAAGGCATACGGGTCACATCGCGGCTGCCGGCAACCCGCCGGCGCATAGAAGTCCCCCAGGGGACCAGGCCCGCGAAGCGCTATCCCGACGAAGAATTTCACCCGTGGCGCGGAATGGTCCCGAGCCGCGACGGTCAGGGTTTGCCACGCCGGCAGCCGGGCCTAGTCACCAGAGAGAGGGTATATCATGCTGATCTCCCAGATCCTCGACGACGCCGAGACGATCCGCGTCGTCGCCCGCAACGGCGGCAAGACCCGGATCATCAACGGCGCGCGCAGCGTCTATTCGCTGGCGATGGAAGCCGCGCGCACCGGCACCGGGCTGGTCGCGCTGATCGAGCGCAAAGGCTTCGGCGAGGCCGTCGATCTCGACGGCGCCTACAAGAAGGGGCGGCTGTTGTCGCCGATCAACCACCCCGATCCCGCGCATCTGCATCTCACCGGCACGGGGCTTACGCATCTCGGCTCGGCGGCAACGCGCGATTCCATGCACAAGAAGCTCACCGACGGCGAGGAACAGCTCACCGATTCGATGAAGATGTTCCGCATGGGGCTGGAAGGCGGCAAGCCGGCGAAGGGCCAGACCGGCGTACAGCCGGAATGGTTCTACAAGGGCAACGGCACCATGGCGGTAGCGCCGGGTGCGCCACTCATGTCGCCGGCTTTCGCCCAGGACGCCGGCGAGGAGCCGGAAGTCGCCGGCATCTACGTCATCGGCGACGACGGCGCGCCGTTCCGCGTCGGCTTCACGCTGTCGAACGAGTTTTCCGACCACGTCACCGAGCGGGTGAATTATCTGTTCCTGGCGCATTCCAAGCTGCGCAACGCTTCGTTCGGGCCGGAGATCCTGATCGGCGACCTGCCGTCGGATATCAGGGGCGCCTCGCGCATCGTTCGCGACGGCAAGGTGCTGTGGGAAAAGCCATTCCTGTCGGGCGAAGCGAACATGTCGCACACCATCGCCAATCTCGAACACCACCATTTCAAATATTCGGCCTTCCGCCAGCCGGGCGACGTGCATGTTCACATGTTCGGCACGGCGACGCTGTCGTTTGCCGACGGCATCAGGACCGAGGCCGGCGATACGTTCGAAATCGAAGCCAAGGATTTCGGCCTGCCGCTGCGCAATCCGCTCGAAATCGAGCAGCCGGTGAAGGTGGCGGTGAAGGCGCTGTAAGACTGGGTAATCTCCCCCCTCGTGGGGGAGATGGCCGGCAGGCCAGAGGGGGGCGCTGTCCCTCCAGCGTCTCAATCAAACAACTGTGCCTTCAGGCTGTTTCCTACCGCCGAAAAGGAGAGGTCGCGATCCGTCGCGCCCCCCTCTGCCCTGCCGGGCATCTCCCCCACGAGGGGGGAGATTGCAGCTCCAGCCTCAATAAATATCGAAGTCGAAATATTTGGCCTGGATCTTCTTGTAGGTGCCGTCGGCGACGATGGCGTCGATGGCCGCATTGAGCTTGTCGCGCAGTGCAGTGTCGTCGAGGCGCACGGCGATACCGGCCTGCGTCTCGGTGCCCTTGATGTCGCCGATCATCTTGCAGCAGCCGTCGCTCGCCTTCTTCATCCAGTCGACCAGCACGAACTTGTCCGAGATGACGGCGTCGAGGCGGCCGTTGGTCAGATCGGTGATCGCCTCTTCCTGGGTCGGATAGAGCTTGGCCTCGGCGCCGGCCTTGCCATAGACATCCTGGGCATAATCGGCCTGGGTGGTCGACGCCTGGGCGCCCACCGTCTTGCCGGCAAGGGCTGCCGCTTCGGTCGAGGTGAGCTCGCTGTCCTTCAGGGCCACCATGGCAAGCGGCGTCGTGTAATATTTGTTGGTGAAGGCGACCTGTTTCTTGCGTTCCTCGGTGATGCTCATCGAGGCGATGATGGCGTCGAACTTCTTGGCCTGGAGCGCCGGAATAATGCCGTCCCAGTCCTGCGTGACGATCTCGCACTCGACCTTCATCTGCGCGCAAAGCGCATCGGCGATGTCGATGTCGAAGCCGACGACCTTGCCGTCCGGCGTGATGGTGTTGAATGGCGGATAGGCACCCTCTGTGCCGATCTTCAGTTTTTCCGCGGCCTGCGCCGACAAGGAGCCGGCAGCAATGACCAGCATGGCAGCGCTTGCCGCCGATAGGATCCATCTCGAAATCTGCATTTTTGTTCCCCTTGATTTACGTCTTTCTGACGGCCTGGCTGCAGCCAAGCACGGCACGCCGGGTCAGGCAAGCGCAGTCTGACGGTGACAAGGAAGATCAGCGCGCGGCGCGGAAGTGCTTGGACAGCTTCAGGCCCTGCGCCTGGTAGTTGGAGCCGAGATCGGTGCCGTAGAGCGCCTGCGGCCGCTTAAGCATGTGCTCGTAGACCAGCCGCCCGACGATCTGGCCATGGTCGAGAATGAACGGCACTTCATGGCTGCGCACTTCGAGCACCGCCCGACTGCCGGTGCCGCCGGACGCCGAATGGCCAAAACCCGGATCGAAGAAGCCGGCATAGTGGACGCGGAATTCGCCAACCAGCGGATCGAAGGGCGTCATCTCGGCGGCGTAGAGCGGCGGCACGTGCACCGCCTCGCGCGATACCAGTATGTAGAACTCGTCGGGATCGAGCACCAGTTCGCCGGCGCCGCGCTTGTAGAGCGGCTCCCAGAAGTCGACGACATCCTGCGCGGCGCGCTTGTCGACATCGACCAGGCCGGTGTGATGCTTGCCGCGATAGCCGACCAGCCCATCCTTGTCGCCGTCGAGATCGATCGACAGCGCAATGCCGCCGCCGGAAATGTTGGGTGGCTCGGTGGCGACCAGCATCTCGGCGCGATGCAATTCGCTCAGCTCAGCCTCCGACAAGAGCGCATTGCCGGTGCGGAACCGTATCTGCGACAGGCGCGAGCCGGTGCGCACGACGATCGGAAAAGTGCGCGGGCTGACTTCCAGATAGAGCGGACCGTCGTAGCCGGCGGCGATCTTGTCGAACTCATGGCCGCGATCGGTCATCACCCGGGTGAAGATGTCGAGCCGTCCGGTCGAACTCTTGGGGTTGGCCGATGCGGAAATGTTGGCAGGCAGCGTCAGGCTTTCGAGCAGCGGCACGATATAGACGCAGCCGGTTTCAAGCACCGCCCCTTCGGCGAGATCGATCTCGTGCAGTTTCAGCCGGTCGAGCTTTTCGGCGACCTTGTGGCTCGGCCCGGGCAGAAAGGAAGCGCGCACCCGCCAGGCCTTTGCGCCCAGCCTGAGATCGAGGCTGGCCGGCTGGATCTGGTCGACATCGAGCGCACGCGGCGACTTCAGCGCACCGGACTGGAACAGCGCCGAGATGTCCTGATCGGGAAGAATGCCTGTCTGCCGCAAGGCTCTGCTCCTAGGCCAGACGATTTTCTTGCCGCAGGTTCTTGCCGCAAAACCGTGGAACACTTTTGCGGAACCTGCTTGGTACAAACCTCTTAATCAAGCCGGGAATTGACGCAAGCGCGGTGCAGGTCTAAAGGGTCGTTATCCCGTGGTGATTTGGCCGGTCGGCTTGCAGCCACGTTAAACAAGTCGCTAAAGGACCGTCGGGCCGCAAGGCCGTATGGACCGGTTGCGACTTTCGCGGCCGGTTTTTTTGTGTCTGGAACAAAAGCGATGAGCACCAAGAAGCGTAACTGGAAGCCTCAGACGGCACTCGTACATGCGGGAACGCTGCGTTCCCAATTCGGCGAAACGTCCGAGGCGATGTACCTCACCCAGGGCTATGTCTATGAGACGGCGCAGGCAGCCGAAGCCCGCTTCAAGGGCGAAGAGCCGGGTTTCATCTATTCGCGCTACGCCAACCCGACGGTCGACATGTTCGAAAAGCGCATGTGCGCGCTGGAAGGTGCCGAAGACGCGCGCGCCACGGCCTCCGGCATGGCGGCGGTGACGGCAGCGCTTCTGTGCAGCGCCAAGGCCGGCGACCATATCGTAGCGGCGCGCGCGCTGTTCGGTTCCTGCCGCTGGGTGATCGAGACGCTGGCGCCGAAATACGGCATCGAGGCGACACTGGTCGACGGCACCGACATCGCCAATTGGGAAAAGGCGGTGAGGCCGAACACCAAACTGTTCTTCCTGGAAAGCCCGACCAATCCGACGCTGGAAGTGGTCGACATCGCCGCGGTCGCAGCACTTGCCACTTCGATCGGCGCACGGCTGATCGTCGACAATGTCTTTGCCACGCCTCTGCAGCAGAAGCCGCTGCAGCTCGGCGCCCACATCGTCGTCTACTCCGCGACCAAGCACATTGACGGCCAGGGGCGGTGCCTGGGCGGCATCATCCTGTCGGACAAGAAGTGGATCGACGAGAATTTGCACGACTATTTCCGCCACACCGGTCCCAGCCTGTCGCCGTTCAACGCCTGGACGCTGCTGAAAGGCCTGGAGACGCTGCCGCTGCGGGTGCGCCAGCAGACCGAAAGTGCCGGCAAGATCGCTGATTTCCTGGCTGAGCGGCCGGAAATCGCCCGCGTCATCTATCCGGGCCGCGCCGACCATCCGCAGGCTGATGTCGTCAAGAAGCAGATGTTGGGCGGCTCGACGCTGATCTGCCTCGACGTCAAGGGCGGCAAGCAGGCGGCGTTCGCCTTGCAGAACGCGCTCAACATCGTGCTGATCTCCAACAATCTCGGCGATGCCAAGAGCCTGATCACCCATCCGGCGACGACGACGCACAAGAATCTGAGCGACGAGGCGCGTGCCGAACTCGGCATCGGGCCGGGAACGCTCCGGCTGTCGGTCGGTCTCGAGGATGTCGACGATCTGCTGGCGGACATCGAACAGGCGCTCAAGTCGGCCAAATAGGCGTCGCCGGATACGACAAGGCGCGGGTGCTCAGGCGCCCGACGGCGTCTCTTCCAGTTCGGCCGCCTTGGTGCCGATGGTCATCGCGTTGCCGCGCCAGTCGACGGCGCCGCCCAGCCAGCCGCGCACCCAAAGGGCGGGAAGCATCACGTCGCGCGCCATCAGCGCCGGGATCATGCGCAGCGACAGGTACCAGCCCTTGGCCCAGGCCAGGGCGCATTCCGGCAGGTAGGCGAGTGCGAGCACAGCGACAGTGGTTGCCGGCAGGCTGAGGCCGGCGCCCGCCGCCGCCAACAATGCCAGCACCAGCGGCACAGCCGCGCCGGTCAGGATCTCGGGTGCGAAGAACAACGGGAAGGTGACGCGGCGCAGGCGCGCCCAACGCGCCTGGCGTGACCAGATTTCGTCGAATTTGCGCTGGCCAAGCGGCTGCTCGAAGGGCGAGGCGACAAGGTTGACGCGCAGCCCGAGCCCATTGACCAGCTTGGTAGCAGCGGCGTCCTCGGCGATCTCGGCGGCCAGCGCGCGGATGCCGCCATTGGCGTCGAGCATCGGCTTGTTCCACAGCATGCTCTTGCCCTGGGCAAAGCCGAGGCCAAGCGCGTCGCCGGTATATTGCCAGCGTGCCTGCAGCGTGTTGAGGAAAGCGCATTCGACCTCCGCCCAGAACCCGTCCGGACGCGAGCCGATCGGCGTCGAGCAGACAAGGCCGGTGCCGTCGCGCCATGCCGCCAGCAGATGCTGGACATAGTCTCGCGGCATCAGCACGTTGGAATCGGCAAGGATGACCCAGTGGTGGCGCGCCGCTTCCCAACCCTTGACGCAATTGTTGAGTTTTGGATTGGCGCTGATGCGGTCGTCGCCAAACAGCAAGCGGGCCGGTATCTCAGGAAACCGGGCGATCGCCCTGTTTATCAGCTTGACCACCGGATCGTCGGCGTGGGCGACGCAGAAAAGGAGCTCATAGCGCGGCCAGTCGAGCGAGAAGGCGCGTGCCAGGGTCTCCTCGGTAAACGGTTCGACGCCACGCGCCGGCACCACGATCGAAACCCCCGGTGCCTTGCCGGCAGGCGGCGCAAGGGTGCGCGGCCGTCTCAGCTTGAATGAAGCAAGCAGGATGCCGGCGAGGTTTGAAAGAAGCAGGGCTATCGAAAGCAGGGCAGCAGCTATGACTGTCAGTTCCATCGAGATCTGATCACTCCGGGAAAAGCCGACCGCGAATGGCCGCTTTCAACAGTTCGACAGAGCGCTTGAGTCGCCCGCACATAGTCCGGGCACACCATCATTGTCATGTGTCACTTAAATGACATTGTTTGGCGGCACCTGCGCTTGAGGTCGTTGACCGGGCCGGGGAGAGCGCCGACAGTTCCGCTCACATCGCCTTGGAGTAGCCCATGTACCGCGCCGTAACGCGCAACATCGAAGTGCAGGTCAGGCCGTTCTATCTGGAGGATCGCTCAGATCCCTCGGAGAACCGCTATGTCTGGGGCTATCAGATAACCATCGACAACCAGTCGGACGATTTCGTGCAGCTTTTGTCGCGCTATTGGCACATCACCGACGGCACCGGCCGGGTCGAGGAAGTGCGCGGCGCCGGCGTCGTCGGCGACCAGCCCGAACTCAACCCCGGCGACAGCTATCAATACACGTCCGGCTGCCCGCTCTCGACGCCGTCCGGCATCATGGTCGGCCACTACACCATGCGCAACAAGCGGGGCGAGACATTCGACATCGCCATCCCGGCGTTTTCGCTGGATCTGCCGGGGACAAGGCGGACGGTGAATTAGCGTCTTTCTCCCCGTCTTTATACGGGGAGAAATGCCCGGCAGGGCAATGAGGGGCGGCGCCGACCTCCGGAGACTTCTTGTGGATATGACTGAGTGACGCGGAGACTATGCGCCAGCGTCGCGCTGCCCCTCATCCGCCCTTCGGGCACCTTCTCCCCGTAGAACGGGGAGAAGGAAGAGATCTTACTGCGCCGCTGCAAACTCCGCCGGGTCGAAGTCATACTGCTTCGAGCAGAACTCGCAGGCGACGTGGATGCCGCCATCCTCGGTCGAGTCCTTGATCTCCTGTGCGGAGAACCCTTCGAGGATGCCGCGGATCTTGTCGCGCGAGCATGAGCACTGGTCGGCGACCGGAACGCCGGCGAAGACGCGCACGCCGTGCTCGTGGAACAGCCGGTAGAGCAGCCGCTCGGCGCCGATCGTCGGGTCGATCAGTTCGGTCGGCTCGATGGTGCCGAGCAGCGCCACTAGTTCCTGCCAGGAATTGTCGGCCGGTTCATGCGTGATGTCGCGCGGATCGCCGTCGCCGCCCGAAATGTCGGGCACGCGCATGCGCTCGGGCGATTGCGGCAGGAACTGCGCCAGGATTCCACCGGCGCGCCATTGCTCGCGGGCGCCGCCGGGGCCCGGCGTCAGAAGCTTGGCCACTGAAAGCCGGAGATCGGTCGGGATCTGCTCCGACTGGCGGAAATAGGTGCGCGCGGCGTCTTCCAGCGTCTCGCCGTCAAGCTGGACGATGCCCTGATAGCGCTGCGTGTGAGCGCCCTGGTCGATGGTCAGCGCCAAAACGCCGCTGCCAAGCAACGTCTGCTGCGACGTTTCGCCGGCAGCGATCAAGGCTTGCAGCCGGTCGGCATCGAAGCGCGCATAGGCCCGCAGCGCCGAGGGCGTGGAAAAATCCGCCACCAGCATGTCGACCGGCCCGTCAGTGCGGGTCTGCAGGATGAACTTGCCCTCGAACTTGAGCGAGGTGCCAAGCAGCACCGTCAGCACACAGGCTTCGGCCAGCAGGCGGGCGACCGGCTCGGGATAGTCGTGGCGGCTGAGGATGGCGTCGAGCATCGGCCCGAGCTGGACCGTGCGGCCGCGCACGTCGAGCGGGCCGACCTCGAAGGGCACGACATGATCGTCGCCGGCATAGCCGAATTCGCCGAGTTTGGGGTGATGTTCAGTCACTTCATAGGTTTCCAACATGACAAAGCTCCAGGGCGCGGCCATGCGGCCCGGAGGGGCACATGCGTCCAAACGCGCTTGATTTGCGTGATGCGGCGCAAATAGGGATCGCGCCCCCGCAGATCAAGCGCCCAGACACCTCAGGCGCCCAGACACTTCAAGCGCCAAGACACTTCAAGCGCCAAGACACCAGGCGAGCACCGCCTTCTGGGCATGAAGCCTGTTCTCGGCCTCGTCGAACACCACCGAATGCGGCCCGTCGATGACCTCGTCGGTAACTTCCTCACCGCGATGCGCCGGCAAGCAGTGCATGAACAGGGCGTCCGGCTTGGCCTTCGCCATCAGAGCCGCATTGACCTGATAGGGCGAGAAGACATTGTGGCCGCGGGCGCGATGCTCCTGGCCCATCGACACCCAGCAGTCGGTGACGATGCAATCGGCCTGATCGACGGCTTCCTCGGGCGAGCGGGTGAAGCTGAGCTTGCCGCCATTTGCCTTCGACCAGTCGATGTGCTTCTGCGCCGGCTCGCTGCCTTCGGGCACGGCGACATTCAGGTTGAAGCTGAACCGCGCCGAGGCCTCGAGCAGTGAATGCAGCACATTGTTGCCGTCGCCGGTCCAGGCGATGGTCTTGCCGGCCACCGGACCGCGATGTTCCTCGAAGGTCATGATGTCGGCCATCAGCTGACAGGGATGTGTGTCGTCGGTCAGCCCGTTGATGACGGGGATGGTCGCGTTCTCGGTCAGCTCCAGCAGCCGCTCATGCGAGGTGGTGCGGATCATGATCGCATCGACATAGCGCGACAGCACCTTGGCGGTGTCGGCGATGGTTTCGGAGCGGCCGAGCTGCATCTCGGTCCCGGTCAGCATGATGGTCTCGCCGCCGAGCTGGCGCATGCCGACGTCGAACGACACGCGCGTGCGCGTCGACGGCTTGTCGAAGATCATCGCCAGCACCTTGCCTTCGAGCGGCCTGGTCCGCTCGCCGGCCTTGAGCCTGGCCTTTCGCAGCACCGCATCGTCCAGCATGAAGCGCAGGTCGCCTTCGGAAACGGCGGAAAGATCGGTGAAATGGCGAAGTGACATCAGGAATGGTTCCGGGATTACTTCGCGGCAGCCGCGGCGATGGCATCCGCCAGGCCCCGGGCACCGGCGCGGATGCGGTCGAGCGCCTCGTGGATCTCGGCGTCGGTGACGGTGAGTGGCGGCAGCAGGCGAATGACGTTGTCGCCGGCCGGCACCGCCAGCAAATACTGGTCGCGCAGCGCCATGTTGACCTTGGTGTTGGGCATCGCGCATTTGAGGCCGAGCATCAGCCCGGTGCCCCTGATGCCTTCGATGACATCGGGAAATTCGTCGGCAACAGCCGCCAGCCCCTGTTTCATCAGCAGCGCCTTGCGCTGGACGTCCTCGAGGAAGCCGTCTTCCAGCACCACGTCGAGCACGGCGTTGCCGACGGCCATGGCCAGCGGATTGCCGCCGAACGTTGTCCCGTGCACGCCTGCGGTCATGCCGACCGCGGCCTCGTCGGTGGCAAGGCAGGCGCCCATCGGGAAGCCACCGCCGATACCCTTGGCAATCGCCATCAGGTCAGGGGTGACGCCCGACCATTCATGCGCGAACAGCTTTCCGGTGCGGCCGATGCCGCACTGGACCTCGTCGAAGATCAGCAGCAGGCCGTGCTGTTCGCACAGCTGCCGCAGCCGCTTCAGCGACTGCGTCGGCACCGGGCGGATACCGCCCTCGCCTTGCACCGGCTCGATCAGGATCGCCGCTGTCTCCGGCGTGATCGCCTTTTCGGCGGCGTCGATGTCGTCGAAGCCGACCTGGTCGAAACCTTCGACCTTGGGGCCAAAGCCTTCCAGGTATTTATACTGGCCGCCGGCGGCGATGGTCGCCAGGGTGCGGCCATGGAAGGCGCCTTCGAAGGTGATGACGCGGAAGCGCTCGGGATGGCCGTTGACGAATTGATAGCGCCGCGCCGTCTTGATGGCGCATTCCAGCGCCTCGGCGCCGGAATTGGTGAAGAACACCTTGTCGGCGAAAGTCGCGTCGGCCAGCCGTTCGCCGAGCCTGCTCTGCGCCGGAATCTCGTAGAGGTTGGAGACGTGCCAGAGCTTGGCTGCCTGCTCGGTGAGCGCGGCGACCAGGTGCGGATGGCTGTGGCCGAGCGAATTCACGGCGATGCCGCCGGCAAAATCGAGATATCGCTCGCCCTTGTCAGTGACCAGCCAGGTGCCTTCCCCGTGGTCGAAAGCCAGGGGTGCGCGAGCAAAGGTCTCGAAAAGCGCCGAACCGCTCATTATATGCGTCTCCGGAACCGGAAAATCAAAAAAGCCGCCCAAGCGGCGGCCTTTGCGGCTTATCGTGTTTTTCGGCCATGAAGTCAACGAAAACGTCGTGCAAAGGCGCGCGGCAAGCACCCCCGACGAGACGCCGGCTCATAAGCGACCGGGCAAGTTGGGGAAAACCTAAAAAACCGATTCGTGTTGCACTTCGGACTCTTGTCACCGAGTCAGCGCATGAGGTAATTGTAGTCGGGAAATAACTAGATTTCGTGCGGCGGACCTAATCACCTGATATATGTGGTGTCTGCCCCGGCAAAAGATTGCCGGGTCGGGAATGGATTCCGGCCGTCGCACGCTTACAGGAGCGCGGTCTCATGAACTGGACTGACGAGCGGGTCGAACTTCTCAGGAAATTGTGGTCGGAGGGTCTGAGCGCCAGCCAGATTGCCGCACAGCTTGGTGGGGTCAGCCGTAACGCGGTCATCGGCAAGGTGCACCGGCTGAAGCTTTCGGGCCGCGGACGCTCGACCGCGACGCCGGCGCGCCAGAAGAAGGCGGTGCAGGGGTCGACCATCCAGAAATCGGTGGCGCGCGCCGCAAGTGCCACGCGCCATGTCACCACCTCGATCGGCGCCAACGCGCTGCAGACGCAGTTCGATGCCGAACCGGTCGCGCGCCACTACATCCGCCCGGTCGAGAACGTCGTCTTACCGATCTCGCGGCATCTGCAGCTCGTCGAACTGACCGAGCGCACCTGCAAATGGCCGAATGGCGATCCGCTTTCGGAGGATTTCCACTTCTGCGGCAACGACGCCGCCGAAACCGGACCCTATTGCAAGTACCATGCGCGGGTTGCGTTCCAGCCGGCTTCGGAGCGGCGGCGGAGCCGCTGAGCGAATAGCGAATAGCGAATAGCGAATAGCGAATAGCGAATAGCGAATAGAACGGCTTGGCTTCCGTGACAGGGGCAAGCCGTTTTTTGTGCGCTATTCGCTACTCCCTATTCGCTACTCGCTCTCTTACAGCCAGCCGTTCTTGCGAAACCGCCAGTACAGGAACGAGCAGATCAGGGCGATTGTGGCCAGCACCACCGGGTAGCCGTACTCCATCTTCAGCTCCGGCATGTCGTTGAAATTCATGCCATAAATGCCGGCGAATGCCGTCGGCACCGCTAGGATGGCGGCCCATGAAGCGAGTTTCTTGGAGATCGCCGTTTCCTGGCTCTGGCCGACCAGCAGGCTGGCCTCGAAAGCGAAGGCCAGCACCTCGCGCAAACTGTCGATCTTCTCCTGGACGGTGCGGATGTGGTCGGTGACGTCGCGAAACAGCGGATGCATGGCGGTGTGGATCTGCGGCAGGTCGGCGCTGGTCAAGCGGCGACAGACTTCCACCAGCGGCAATGCCGCGTTGCGCAGGCGCAACAGATCGCGGCGCAGCATATAGAGCCGCTCTATGTCGGGACCGGTCATCGGCTTCAGCAGGACCCTGTCCTCGATCACCTCGACCTCGTCCTCGATCTGTTCGAGCACGGGCATGTAGTTGTCGACGATGAAATCGAGAATGGCGTAGAGGACGAAATCCTCGCCCTTGGCCAGCGAATGCGGGCAGCTCTCCCAATGCTGGCGAACGGCGGCATAGGAGGTCGACGGACCGTGCCTGACGCTGACGATATAGCCTGAGCCGACGAACAGATGCGTCTCGCCGAAGGTGACGCGGCCATCGATCAGCTGGGCGGTGCGGGCAACGATGAACAAGGCGTCGCCATATTGCTCGATCTTCGGCCGCTGGTGCGGATGTTCGGCATCTTCGATCGCCAGCTCATGCAGTTGGAATTGCGCCTTGACGCGCAGCAAGAGCTCGCGGTCGGGCTCGAGCAGGCCGATCCAGACGACGTGGCCGGACTTCTTGGCCCATTCGCCGGCTTCCTCGATGGGAATGTCGGCGACACGCCGGCCTGCCGTATAGACACTGGAAGCGATGATGCCCGCCGTTGGCGGTGCAGGAGCAAACTCTCGGACATATTCCATCGCGGCCTCCTGAAAACGTGGCCTAGGGAACGAGAAGCTTAACGTCCGGATAGTTTAGCGCAATAGGATGAAGCGTTCGAGTGGCGACCGTTCACTTCACCGGTAGCGTTGCCGGAGCACCGATCTTGTCGGTCTTGTCGCCCTTCGGCCGCTCGGCCGGCATCTGGTCGCCGGTGACGATGTAGTAGATCGTCTCGGCGATGTTGGTGGCATGATCGCCGATCCGCTCGATGTTCTTGGCGCAAAACAAGAGATGCGTGCACGGCGTGATGTTGCGCGGGTCTTCCATCATGTAGGTCAGCAATTCGCGAAACAGCGAGGTGTACATGGCGTCGATCTGGTCGTCGCGGTCGCGCACGAAGCCGATCTTGTCCACCGAGCGCGACGCGTAGACGTCGAGCACTTCCTTGAGCTGTGTAAGCGCCAGGTTTGCCAATGCCTCGAGGCCGCGGAACAGGCTGGTCGGCTGGCGCCCGTCGATAACTGCGACCACCCGCTTGGCGACATTCTTGCCGAGATCGCCGACGCGTTCGATGTCGGCCGAGATGCGGATCGCACCGACTATCTCGCGCAGGTCCGTCGCCATCGGCTGGCGCTTGGCGATGATGACGATGGCCTTGTCGTCGATCTCGCGCTGCCCTTCATCGAGCACGATGTCGTCGCGGATGACTTTCTGGGCGAGGCCGGGATCGGCGTTGACCAGAGCCGAGATCGCCTGTTCGACCATGCGCTCGGCGTGCCCACCCATCGCAGCGATGCGCTTCGACAGGTACTTCAGCTCTTCATCATAGGCGCTGACGATATGCACGGACTGCATGGACGAAATGCCTTTCCGGGATCTTGAGTCGTTTCCTCGAATCCTCCGCTGATACGCTAGCCGGATGACAGAAAAAAGAAATGAACCGTTAGTACATAGTGTCGCGTTAGCGAGCCGGCAAATGAACCGTGAACGCTGCGCCCTTGCCAACTTCCGACTTGATCGAAAGCCTGGCGTTGTGACGTGTCAGGATGTGCTTGACGATGGACAGCCCAAGGCCGGTGCCTTTCTGGGTGCGGCTGTTCTCGACATCGACACGGTAGAAGCGCTCGGTAATGCGCGGAATGTGTTCTTCGGGAATGCCAGGGCCGAAATCCCTGATGGTGACGTCGATGCCGGGTTCGGAACCGACATCGGTGCGCGCGATCGACACTATGACGCGCCCGCCCGATTGTCCGTATTTGCAGGCGTTTTCGAGCAGGTTTTCGAAAACCTGGAACAGCTCATCCCGGTCGCCCGGCACTTCCAGCGGCCCCTCGGCGAACGTCCGCTCGATGACGATGCCGTTTTCCCGGGCCAGCGGCCCAAGCGAATCGATGACGCTGTCGATGGTCTGGCGCAGATCGACCTCGGTTCCCGGCGCCAGATAGGGCTTCATTTCCAGCCGCGACAGCGACAACAAATCGTCGATCAGGCGGGCCATGCGACCGGTCTGGCTCTGCATGATCTGCAGGAACTGCTCGCGCGCCGCCGGGTCGTTTCGGGCCGGCCCGCGCAAGGTCTCGATGAACCCTGAGATCGAGGCCAGCGGCGTACGCAATTCGTGGCTGGCATTGGCAATGAAGTCGGCGCGCATGCGGTCGATCCGGCGCGCCTCGCTCTGGTCCTTGAACACCAGCACATAGAGATCGGTGGCGTGGCCGACCGAAGACGCGCTCACCCGATAGGTCCGTTCTACCGGCAGCTTTTCGGTGTAATCGACGACATCGGAGGCAACGTTTCCCGACAGGACGCTGTCGAGCAAGGCCTGCATTTCGGGGGCGCGGAACTTCAGCGACAGCGACATGCCCGGCGCGATGCCGCCAAAGGCGGCAAAGGCGGCGGCGTTGGCGTGGACGATGGTGGCGGTGCGATCGAAAATGATCAACGGATCGGCAACGGCGGCGGCGAGATATTCGCCGGAAAGCCGCTGCAGCCCGCTCGCCTCGATGGCAGCCGCACTTTCGTCGGACTGGCGCGCGGTTTCGGTTGGCAGCATCGCAGCGGCAAGCAGCACGGCACATGCCAGCAGGACGACATAGCCGGACATGCCGGCGAAACTATAGACGGCCAGAACCGCGACGATCCCGGCGGCAAGCAACCAGCGGCTGTTCCACAGCCTGATAGCGACGGCTTGCGCCGTGCTTTTCTGCTCTGCGCCCAAGTCGGCCATTCGCGCCTGCGCCCCGTGCCCTTGCACTCAGTCGGCCGGCTGGAAACTTCCGCTGGACCGGCTTTGAGGCTCCCCATAGCATGAGTCCGGAAGCTGAAAAGGTTCGTCTCGATGAAAAATGCCAAGGAAACGACCGCTGCGCCCGCAACGGGTCCACTGAAGATCACGATCGACGGCAAGGAGCGCGAGTTCGATATCGAGAATCCCGAGCTTCCGGACTGGGTCGAGGACCACAAGCTGACCGCTGGCGGCTTCCCTTACGACAAGAAAATGAAAAGCGAGGACTATGACAAGACCCTCGAACTCCTGCAGATCGAGCTAGTCAAGGCACAGGCATGGCTGCAATCGACCGGCCAACGGGTGGTGGCGTTGTTCGAGGGCCGCGATGCCGCCGGCAAGGGCGGCACCATCTTCGTGCTGCGCCAATATATGAACCCTCGAACCGCGCGCAACGTGGCGCTGACCAAGCCGACGCCGACCGAGGTCGGGCAGTGGTACTACCAGCGCTATGTCGACCATTTCCCGACGGCGGGCGAGTTCGTCACCTTCGACCGCTCCTGGTACAATCGCGGCGGTGTCGAGCCGGTGATGGGCTTCTGCACGCCGGAGCAGCATGAGAAATTCCTCGACGAGACGCCGCATTTCGAGCGGATGATCTCAAACGAGGGCATCCATTTCTTCAAATTCTGGCTGAACATCGGCCGGGAAACCCAGCTCGAACGGTTTCACGACCGCCGCTGGAGCCCCTTGAAGAACTGGAAGTTCTCGCCGATCGACGTTGCCGGCATCACCAAATGGGACGACTACACCAAGGCGCGCGATCTCATGGTCGAACGCACGCACAAGGAATTCGCGCCCTGGATCATCGTGCGGGCCAACGACAAACGACGGGCGCGGCTGGCCGTCATGCGCCGCATCCTGTTGTCGCTGCCCTATGACGGTCGCGATCTCGATGTCATCGGCAAGGAAGACAAGAAGATCGTCGGCGAAGGAACGTCGTTCCTGAAAAAATAGGCCCGGGCCTGGCCCGTCCCGATACTATCGGGACAGGGGCTGCTTCTGTCCTGGATGCACTGCCGCCGGGACGGCTTGTGCTATGCCACCAGCCGGGCGATCCGCTGCAGCCGCCGCAGCGTGGTGTCGTCCTGCAGCGCCTGCTGGAAAAGCGAAATCTCGTGGTCGATGCGGTCGCAGAGCGCGCCTGTGTCGCCTCTCAGCAGGCCGCGCGTCTGCAGCAGCGCGGCGACCGGCTTCTTGGCAAGCTGCCTTGCCCTGGCAAGGGCTGCGTCCTCGACGCTGCCGTCCGCCACGATCTCAGCGACAAGACCGAGCGCCTTGGCATCTTCGACGGCCAGCGTGTCGCCTAGGCAGAAAAAGCGGAAAGCCCCGGCGTAGCCAAGCTTTTGCGGCGCCAGGATGCTGGTCGCCGCATCCGGCACCAGGCCGAAATCCACAAACGGCACCCTGAACGTGCTCTTGCCAGACGCGATCACCATGTCGCAGTGGAACAGGATGGTGCAGCCGACACCGACGGCATCGCCGTCGACGCAGGCAAGGATCGGTTTGGGAAACGTCGCCAGCGTGCGGAACATGTCGGTTACGGCGGCGATCAGCTGCTGATGCTTGGTGGCGTCGAGGAACTCCGAGAAGTCGCCGCCAAGGCAAAAGCAGCCAGCCAGGCCGCGCAACACCACGACGCGCACATCGTCGTCGACGGCAGCTTCGTGGAAGGTCCTGGCCAGGCTTTCATAGGCCCGCCTGTCCAGCACCGGGCGGCCGTCATCCGAAGACACGGTGACGATCAGCGTATGGTTGCGGAACTCGGTTTGCGGATGGATACTCATTACACTCTCCACTCTCACGGTACTCTCAACTCTCACGACGCCTGCCTCAAGCCGAACCGGTCGGGATATCCCCTGGCCAGCACAGGTGCGAAATGATTGCGGCGCGAACGCACCACATCAAGTGTGTGCTGATTGAAGGTGAGCAGCGTGGCAACGACCTGCTGGTTGCCGTAGGTGCGCTGGTAGCCCAGCGGCGTTGCCAGGAAATGCAGCTGCAGCGCGCGCAGGACCCACATCGGCTCGAATTCGATGATCACCTGATTGACGTCGCGCTTCAGCCCCCACTCGACGAAGCCGGCAATCAGCTCGGTGCCGACCGTCGACACGCCGCGCCGGCCGTCGCGAAAACCGGGTGCCACCGCATAGCGGGTCAGCTCGTAGACATTGGGGCCGGAAGGCGGCGTCCCCTCAAAAAGGTCCGTCAGCACCTCGGTCAGCAGATGCCCCCGCGTCGTCGGCAGCATTCTTTGATAACCGGCGAGCTCGCCGTTGCGGATGACAATCTGATGCACCGCCTCGTCGTGGTCGAACTGGTCGACCTCGAACCCGTCGGGGCGCTTCAGATCGGTCCATCCCATCTCCTCGACGAAGACCTGGTAGCGTAGACGATGGACGGCCTCCCAAAGGTCGGGACGTTCCATCAATTCCTGGGTGGTAAGGGCAAAAAGCATCCGTCTTCTCCTGGTTCAAGAGGAAAATACGGCCGTGCTTTCGCAAGAAAATTACGTGATCACGTATGCAGGAACTTCTAGGTCGGCGCGGCCGACCTAACTAATGTAGCCCCGCCTTATCGCCTCCGCGACCGCCTGCACGCGATTGACGGCGCCGAGTTTGCCTTTAGCGTTAAGAAGGTGTTTCTCGGAGGTGTGTTCCGAGATGCCGAGGATCTGTGAAATCTCCCATTCGGACTTGCCGACGGCGGCCCATTGCAGGCATTCGCGCTCGCGCGGCGTCAACTCGATGTGATCGATGGTCTTGCCCGCCATGGTGTGGAGCTGCATGGCGCGGCCGACGGCATAGGTCGAGACCAGCGACACCAGCCCGAACTCGGCGCCCGACAATTCGACGGCCTCACCGCCGAGCGAGACCATGACGATCTGGCCATCAAGCGTGATCAGCGGGAAGGCCAGGCCGTCGCGCAGCTTGAATTCGCTGGCGTCGCCCATAACCTCGCCGCTGCTCTTGTCGATGCGAATGCCCTGAGCCGCTTCCCGCCACTGGAACGGCGCCTGAAGCTGCTTCATGTGGCTGACGACCGGATCATGATCGACATAGTTGCGCGCCACATAGCGCTCCAGCCACTCCACGGGCCAGTCGCAGAGCAGCACATGGTCCTTTTGCTGGCCACGCGGCGTACCTGGCTGCGGAACCGTCCCGGCCATCAACGCCGTGAGGCCGAAATTCGTGGTCACGCCAAGCAGCGTTTCGCAGACCGCGGCCGCCGTGTTGGCGTGCTGCAGCTGATCTATGTATTCCAGAGTGCGATCGAAATGGCCCATCGCAACATCCACCCCATGTTGCCTCCCGATATTGGGACCAATGGTACGTGCCCAACCCGCACTTAGCCATCAACCCCGGATTGCAAAGCTGTATTCCCTTTGTGGCGCCTACAACTGCCCCCTCCAGTCGACGCCATGCAACTACTTGCAAAATACACTAAAGCATATCCCTAAATCGGCGTATTTAAATCAAAAAGCGTTGTGCCTGCGCCGTTTTCGTACCAAAAGCCAAAAAAGAGGCAGAACCGGGTGGAGTTTAGTCGTGACATTTCCGTCGATATCCGTCGCCCTGGCGTCAATATTTATATTTATCGGGACGCAGTCGCTTGCCGGCATCGCGCGTGCCGCAGAGCCGCAGGTGCCGGTGCTTTGGGACGCCAAGGAGCGACTGCCGAAGCCCGACCTTTCCGCGCTGCCGCGACTGCGATTCCTTACAACCACCGATTTCCCGCCCTTCAACTTTCTCGACAGCGCCGGCCGGCTGTCCGGCTTCCACATCGACCTGGCGCGGGCCATCTGCGCCGAACTCGACATCGCGGACAAATGCCAGATCCAGGCCCTGCCCTGGGCCGAGCTTGACGGCGCACTGCAGAAGGGCGAAGGCGAAGCGATCATCGCCGGCATCGCCGCGACGCCGGAATCGCGCTCGAAATACGGTTTCTCGCGCTCCTATCTGCAGTTTCCCGCGCGCTTTATCATGCCGAAGACCAAGGCTTTTGCCGAACCGATCTTCGACAAGCTGCGAGCCAAGCGCGTCGGCGTCATCGCCGGCTCCGCGCATGAGCGCATGCTGCGCGATTATTTCGGCAACGTTCAGGTCGTCACCTTCGACGGGCCGGAGGCGCTCTACGGCGACCTCAAGGCCGGCAAGATCGACGCAGCCTTCGGCGACGGCATGCGCTTTGCCTTCTGGCTGGGTGGCTCGGACGCCGCCGGCTGCTGCCGCTTTGCCGGCGGCCCGTATCTGGCGCCCGAATATCTGGGCTCGGGCATGGCCATCGCCACCAGGGCGGGCGATCCAGCACTGGCCGCGGCCATGGACTACGCCCTGCAGGAGATTTCCATAAAGGGCACGTTCGCCGAATTCTATCTGCGCTATTTCCCGGTCAGCTTCTTCTGATCCGGTCCCGGTCAGCTTTTTCTGATCCGGTCCCGGTCAGCTTTTTCTGATCCGACCCGGTCAGCTTTTTCTGACCCCAGGGCCTCGAGCTAGGTGAGCGTGCGCAGGCGGGCCTTGGCGGCACGGCCTATTGCGGCGACGGTCAGCGTGTCGAGATCGAGCTGACGGCGGATGAGCTGCAGCACCCGCACCTCCTCCATGCGCATTTCGAGATCGACGGCCGCAACTTCGAAGGCGGCGGCATAGGCGGTGTCGCGCAGGCGTTCGGGCAGTGCCTCGGCGACGCGCTCGAGAACGCCTTCCAACCCATCCTTTTCTTGCAGCATCTTCTGGCAGTCCTGCGCAATGGCAATCAGCCTGTCCTGCTTGAAATCCTCGAACACCGGCCAGGAGCGGACGACATCTCCGATCCGCGCCAGTTCGACATCGGTCATGTCGCGGTCGGAGGCCGAGGTGATGACCATCAGGTAGATCAGGGCTTCATGCGGTGTCGGCAACGACATTCAAAAACTCCTCGAACGGGCCTCGAAGGTAGGAAGGCGGCATCGGCGCCGCAAGGAAAAAGCGCCGGGATCGTTGACGCTCCGGCCATGCACGCCTAGAGACCGGGCTGAACTCCACCTTCCGGCTAATGCCGGCGAACGATTTGGAAAACAGTGACATGGCGGGATCAAACATCATCGATCTCAACCCCGAAGTGCTTGCGGCAGCGGCTGAAAGCAAGGCGTGGCCGTTCGAGGAAGCCAAAAAGATCGTCGAGCGCTACAAGGGCACGGACTTTCCCGAGACCGTGCTGTTCGAGACCGGCTACGGCCCCTCGGGCCTGCCGCATATCGGCACGTTCGGCGAAGTGGCGCGTACCTCGATGGTGCGCCACGCCTTTCGCGTGATCACGCAGGACAAGGTTGCGACCAAGCTCCTGTGCTTCTCCGACGATATGGACGGTATGCGCAAGATCCCCGACAACGTGCCGGATCGCGCAGCCCTCGAGCCGCATCTGCACAAGCCGCTGTCGTCGGTCCCCAATCCTTTCGGCGGCGACTATGCAAGCTTCGCGGACCACAACAATGTAATGCTTTGCCGCTTCCTCGACACGTTCGGGTTCGACTACGAATTCGCCAGCGCGACGCAATACTACAAGGCCGGCCGTTTCGACGCGATGCTGCTGCGGGCTGCCGAGCGCTACGACCAGATCATGGCGGTGATGCTGCCGACGCTCGGGCCGGAGCGGCAGGCGACCTACAGCCCGTTCCTGCCGATTTCGCCAAAAAGCGGCCGCGTGCTTTACGTTCCCATGAAGCATGTCGACGCCAAGGCCGGCACCATCACCTTCGACGATGACGGCACCGAGACCACGCTCTCGATCACCGGCGGCAGGGTGAAGCTGCAATGGAAGCCGGATTTCGGCATGCGCTGGGCAGCGCTTGGCGTCGATTTCGAAATGTTCGGCAAGGACCACCAGACCAATGCGGTGGTCTACGACCGCATCTGCAACATCCTCGGCGGACGCGCGCCGGAGCATTTCGTCTACGAACTGTTCCTGGACGAGAACGGCCAGAAGATCTCGAAGTCGAAGGGCAACGGCATCACCATCGACCAGTGGCTGGCCTATGCGCCGACCGAAAGCCTCGGGCTCTACATGTACCAGCGGCCGCGGCAGGCCAAGAAACTCTATTTCGATGTCATCCCGCGGGCCGTCGACGAATATTACACCTTCCTCGCGGCTTACCCCAGGCAGGATTGGAAGGAGCGGCTGGGCAACCCGGTCTGGCACATGCATGACGGCAACCCGCCGAAGACAGACATGCCGGTGCCGTTCTCGCTGCTGCTCAATCTGGTCAGCGCCTCCAACGCCCAGAACAAGGACGTGCTGTGGGGTTTCATCTCGCGCCATGCGCCGGGCGTGACCCCGCAGACGCATCCCGAACTCGACAGGCTGACGGGTTACGCGATCCGCTATTTCGACGACTTCGTGAAGCCGGCCAAAGTGTACCGCGCAGCCGACGATGTCGAGCGCGAGGCGCTGACGAACCTTTCGACGGCGCTCGCCGCATTGCCGCCGGCCGCCGATGGCGAGGCGATCCAGAACGCCTCGCTCAACGTTGCGCGCAAGATCGAGCGCTATCAGGACCACAGCAAAAAGAGCCCGGATGGCGGGCCCGGCGTGTCGGGCGCCTTCTTCCAGATGATCTACCAGGTGCTGATCGGGCAGGAGCGCGGCCCGCGCTTCGGCTCGTTCGCCGCGCTTTACGGCATTGCCGAGACGCGGGCGCTCATTGAGCGGGCGCTGGCTGGTCAACTGGCGGCGTAATATCCGCCCCGGCCGGCGGCGCCTCTGGCACCGGGGCATCGAGGATCGGTTGCGACGCCGTCGGCGCGTTGACCGGCATTGGCGCCGGCGGCAGGCCGCCAAGATTGGGCGCGGCGCCGAAGATGCCCTTCTTCTCGGTGTGTGCCTTGTTGCCCGCTTCGACATAGGGGCCGCCGGCGGTCGCGCGCGCCCAGCCGTTTTCGACCAGCCACTGGCCGACATCCAGCTTGCCGATGCGGCATTCGGCGGCAATCAGCTCGCGGTCGGCTTCCGGCGGCACCTTGCACGCCACGGCCCGGCCGCGCAGGAAAGACCGGAACGCGGTGCGCGCCCTGATACCGCAAGCCCAGGACTTGCCGTCGTCGCTGCAGGTCTCGTCCTCCTTGACGATATCGATGCCGGACACCGCCACGGAATAGCCATTGGCCTCGATCAGGCCAGCGGCGGACGCAACCGGCTGGAACAATTTCGTCCCGCCCCAGTCGTCGACGACCGCTCTTCGCCTGCGCGGCTTGGCCGGTCCGGCCAGCGCCAGGTCGCTCAAGGGCGGGCGCGGCTCGACCCGTTCGAGCTCCTCAGGCGCTAGCGGCGGCGGTGCTACTTCCTCGGGATCGATCGTTCTCGATGGCGCCGAAGGAGACTGAGACTCAGCTTGGGTGGGCTGAATTTCGGGGATTGCCGAGGTTGCCGGCTGCTCCTCGGAGATAGGGTCAGCGCCCAAATCGTCCTGATCGATCTGATCGATGACGACGCTACTTTGTTCGGGCTGCAGGACGCGGCCGCCTATCACGATCAGAGCTACCATGGCCGGCACCGCCAGCACGGCCAGGACCAGTTGCAGCAGCCGCACTACTGGCTTGCCCAGACGATCCGCGCCACCCATTCGACGTCGTGCAAAGGGATGTCGCGATCCGGATGGTCGGGATTGAGCGAGACCAGCACGATCGACTTTACCGTCTGGCGGTCGAGCACCTTGGCCATCACCTCGCCGGCATTGGTCTTGACGACGACACGATCGCCCTTGCGGGTGGCAGCGCCCGGTTCGACGATCAGCACGTCGCCGTTGCGGTAGAGCGGCAGCATGGAATCGCCCTGCACCTTCAACGCATAGGACGTCTCGGTCGACCGCGCCGGAAGCTCGACCAGATCCCAGCCCTGCCCTGCCGGGAAACCGGCATCGTCGAAGAAACCACCAGCGCCGGCCTGGGCAAAGCCGAGCAGCGGCACCGCCGACCTCTGCATGGGCGAGGACCCTGAACCGGTATTGCTTCGGCCCTCGACCAGTCCGGTGAATTCGTCAAGCGAAGCACCCGTCGCCTCGATGATCTTGGCCAGCGATTCAGTCGACGGCCAGCGCGGCCGCCCGTCCGAGGACAATCGCTTCGACTTGTTGAAGGCGGTCGAATCGAGACCCGCGCGCCTGGCCAGACCCGAGGCCGAGAGGGAGTAACGCTCGGCCAGAGCGTCGATGGCGGCCCATACGCGGTCATGCGAGAGCAATTTCGCTGCCCTTCAAAACAGGAAAAAATACCTCTCCCGTTCTAACGCGCAGCCTTCGACTTGTCCACCGCATGACCCGCAGATCGCAAACAAAGCTGTGCGTGGCGGGAGGAGGTCCTCCCGGAAGGCTGCGCTACGCCGCCTTCCGGGCCTCGCCCTTCGCATAGGGATCGAAGCGCTGGTAGAAGGTCTCGCCCTTCTCGGCCATATCGAGCAGCAGCTTGGGCGCCTTGAACTCAGCGCCATATCTCTTCTGCAGTCCCTTGGCGATCCTGACGAACTCCTTGGCTCCGATGCCGTCGATGTAGGACAGCGCACCGCCGGTATAGGGTGCGAAGCCGAAGGCGAGGATCGAGCCGACATCGGCCTCGCGCGGATCGGTGACGATGCCCTCTTCCATCACCCTTGCGGCTTCCAGCGCGATGGTGACCAGCAGGCGCTGCTGCAACTCCTCATAGTCGACCTTCTCCGGCGCCAGCTGCGGATAGAGATCCCTCAGGCCCGGCCACAGCTTCTTCTTGGCCGGCTTTGCCGGATAGTCGTAAAAGCCCTTGCCGTTCTTGCGGCCGAAGCGGCCGTGTGTGTCGACCAGCGTGTTGATCAGCGCCATCTGCTTCGGATCGACGGCCTTGTCGCCGAGATCCCTGATGGTCTGCTTCATGATTTTCTGGGCAAGGTCGATCGCCGTTTCGTCGGTCAGAGCCAAGGGACCGACCGGCATGCCGGCGGCCTTGGCCGCGTTCTCGATCATCGGCGCCGGAACGCCTTCGATCAGCATCTTGTAGGCTTCCGACATGTAGCGCAGCACGCAGCGGTTGACGTAGAAGCCGCGCGTGTCGTTGACGACGATCGGCGTCTTCTTGATGGCGCGGACGAAGTCGATCGCGGTGGCCAGCGCCTTGTCGCCGGTCTTCTTGCCCAAAATGATCTCGACCAGCATCATCTTGTCGACCGGCGAGAAGAAATGAATGCCGATGAAATTCTTCGGCCGCGCCGAATTCTTGGCCAGCGACGAGATCGGAATGGTCGACGTATTTGACGCGAAGATCGCAGCCGGCTTCAGCACCGCTTCGGCCTGTTCGGTCGCGCTCTTCTTGACGGCGGAATCCTCGAACACCGCCTCGACCACCAGGTCGCAGCCGGCAAGGTCGGCATAGTCGGCCGTCGGCGTGATCAGCGACAAAAGCCTGTCCTTCTCCTCGGGCTTGGCGCGGCCCTTCTTCACCTGGTCCGTTACCAGGCTTTCGGAATGCGCCTTGCCCTTGGTGGCCGACTCCATGTCGCGGTCGAGCAGCACCACCGGAATGCCGGCCTTGGCCGTGACATAGGCGATGCCGGCGCCCATGAAGCCGGCGCCGAGGATGCCGATCTTCTTGAACTTGGTTTCCGGCACGCCGGCCGGGCGGCGCGCGCCCTTGTTCAGTTCCTGCAGCGAGACGAACAGCGAGCGGATCATCGCCGCCGCTTCCTTGGTCTGCATGATCTCGGTGAAATAGCGCTGCTCGATGCGCAGGCCGGTATCGAACGGCACCAGCAGGCCTTCATAGACGCATTTCAGGATCGCGGCCGCGGCCGGATAATTGCCAAAGGTCTCGCGGCGCAGGATAGCGATGGCCGGCGGCCACAGATTGGCGCCCGCTACCGAATAGACCGGGCCACCGGGCAGCTTGAAGCCCTTCTCGTCCCACGGCGCCACCGGCTTCAGCCCATTCTTGATCATCGCCTTGGCGGTCTCGATCAGCTTGGCCGGCTCGGCGATCTCGTGGATCAGGCCCATCGCCTTGGCCTTCTGCGGCGACAGCGTCTGGCCGGAGGTGAGCATCTGCAGCGCCTGCTGCTGGTCGGTCAGCCGCGGCACGCGCTGGGTGCCGCCGGCGCCCGGGAAGATGCCGATCTTCACTTCGGGAAGCGCCATCTTGACCTTGTCGCTGTCGGCCGCGACACGGCCGTGGCAGGCGAGCGACATTTCGAAGGCGCCGCCCATGCAGGTGCCGTTGATCGCCGACACCCAGGGCTTGCCGCACGTTTCCAGCTTGCGGAACAGGCCGGTCATATAGCCGGCATTGTCGAACAGCGCCTTGATCGCCTTGTCGGCGTCCTTGCCTTTATCAGTGGCGTAGGTGGCCAGCATCTTCTGCAGCATGGTGATGTCGGCGCCGCCGGAGAAGGTGTCCTTGCCCGACGTGATCACCGCGCCCTTGATGGCGGCGTCGCCGGCCACATGATCGACAATTGCGTTCAACTCGCGCATCACCTCCTCGGTGAAGACGTTCATCGAGCGGTCCGGGCTATTCCAGGTGACCAGGGCAATGCCGTCAGCGTCGATGTCGAGGGTGAAATTGGTGTAGCTCATTGGTCTCTCTCCCCGTCAGACGCGTTCGATGATCGTTGCGGTGCCCATGCCGGCACCGATGCACAGCGTCACCAGCGCGGTGTTCAGGTTGCGCCGCTCCAGCTCGTCCAGCACGGTGCCGAAGATCATCGCGCCGGTGGCGCCGAGCGGATGACCCATGGCGATGGCGCCGCCATTGACGTTGATCTTGTCGTGCTCGATATCGAAGGCCTGCATGTAGCGCAGCACCACCGAGGCGAAGGCCTCGTTGAGTTCGAACAGATCGATGTCCGAAATCTTCATCTTGGCGCGCTTCAACAGCTTCTCGGTGACGTCGACCGGGCCGGTCAGCATCAGCACCGGCTCGGAACCGATGTTGGCGAAAGTCCGGATGCGGGCGCGCGGCTTCAGGCCCATGGTCTTGCCGGCTTTCTTCGAGCCGAGCAGAATGGCGGCGGCGCCATCGACGATGCCGGACGAATTGCCGGCATGGTGGACGTGGTTGACCTCCTCGACCTCGGGATGCTTCTGCACCGCGACGGCGTCGAAGCCGCCCATTTCGCCGGGCATGACGAAGGACGGGTTGAGCGCTGCCAGCGACTGCATGTCGGTCGACGGACGCATGTGCTCGTCATGGTCGAGGATGGTCAGGCCGTTCTGATCCTTGATCGGGATAACCGAATTCTTGAAACGGCCGTCGGCCCAGGACTTGGCGGCGCGCTTCTGGCTCTCGACGGCGTAGGCGTCGACGTCGTCGCGCGAAAAGCCGTATTTGGTGGCGATCAGGTCGGCCGAGATGCCTTGCGGCACGAACCAGCCGGGCAGGCCGACCGAGGGGTCCATGAACCAGGCACCACCGGACGCGCCCATGCCGACGCGCGACATCGATTCGACGCCACCGGCAATGACGATATCGTCGGCGCCCTGCGCGATCTTGGCGGCGCCGAAATTGATGGCGTCGAGACCGGAAGCGCAGAAGCGCGAGATCTGCATGCCGGGCGCCTTGGTGTCGTAGCCGGCCTCAAAGGCTGCGGCGCGCGGAATGACCGAACCGGCTTCGCCGACCGGATCGACGCAGCCGAAGATGATGTCGTCGACAGTGCCGGTGTCGAGCCCGTTGCGGTCGCGCAATGCCTCAAGCACCTTGGCGCCGAGCCTTACGGCCGGCACTTCGTGCAGCGAGCCATCCTTCTTGCCCTTGCCGCGCGGCGTGCGCACGGCGTCATAGACATAGGCCTCAGTCATCTTCTTGCTCCTCGGGTTTGCTGACAGTCGCTTAGAGAGAGCGTCCGATCAGCAATTTCATGATCTCGTTGGTGCCGCCGTAGATGCGCTGGACGCGGGCGTCGCGGAACATGCGGGCGATCGGATATTCATTCATGTAGCCATAGCCACCATGCAATTGAAGGCATTCGTCGACGACTTTTCCCTGCAGGTCGCTGAGCCAGTATTTGGCCATCGAAGCCGTCACCGGGTCGAGGCCGCCAGCGATGTGGCGGGCGACGCAGTCATTGTAGAAGACGCGGCCGACGGTAGCCTCGGTCTTCAACTCGGCGAGCTTGAACTGGGTGTTCTGGAAATCGATGATCGCCTTGCCGAAGGCCTTGCGCTGCTTGACGTAATCTATGGTCAGCGTGAGCGCCCGCTCGATCATGGCGATGGCGCCGGTGCCGATCTGCAGCCGTTCCTGCGGCAATTGCTGCATCAGCTGGACGAAACCCTGGCCTTCTTCGTGGCCGAGCAGATTGGAGGTCGGCACGCGCATGTCGTTGAAGAACAGTTCCGACGTGTCGTTGGCTTTGAGCCCGATCTTGTCGAGGTTACGGCCACGCTCGAAGCCTTCGACCTCGTCGGTCTCGACGACGATCAGCGAGGTGCCCTTGGCGCCCTTGGCCGGATCGGTCTTGGTGACGACGATGATGAAATTGGCAAGCTGGCCGTTGGTGATGAAGGTCTTGGAACCGTTGATCTTGTACTGGTTGCCATCCTTCTCCGCCCGCGTCTTGACGCCCTGCAGGTCGGAGCCGGCGCCGGGCTCGGTCATGGCGATGGCGCCAATCAACTCGCCGGTCGCCAGTTTCGGCAGCCACTTCTTCTTCTGCTCTTCCGAGCCGTAGTGGAGGATGTAGGGGGCGACGATCGAATTGTGCAGGCCGATGCCGAAACCGTCGACGCCAACATGGCCGATCGCCTCGATGATGGCGCTCTCATGCGCGAAGGTGCCGCCGGAGCCGCCATACTCCTCCGGCATAGAGGCGCAGAGCAGGCCGGCCGCACCGGCCTTCAGCCAGCTCTCACGGTCGACCATCTCGTTCTTCTCGAACTCGTCGTAGCGCGGCGCAATCTCTTCCGACATGAAGCGGTGCGCCATGTCGTAGAGCATGCCAACCTCGTCCGCCGCCCAGGCGGGCTTGGGAAGGCCAAGAATTTCGGCTGGATTTGTCGCCACGATTTCCTCCGCGTTCCGACAWTTGTGGGCCGGCGGTGCCGGCCCGCCAAACTTAGAACGCTTCGGCAGGCAGCGCCATTAGCGTGTCCGCACCACTGGAAATGCGGGCAAGATGTGCCGATGTCTCCGGCATGATCCGCTCCATGAAGAAGCGCGCCGTGACAATCTTGTTGTCGTAGAAGGACTGGGTGCCATTGGCACCGGTCTTGCCGAGCGCGGCCTTGGCCATCTGCGCCCACATGTAGCCCAGCGCCACCAGGCCGAAGAGATGCATGTAGTCGGTCGAGGCCGCACCGGCATTATCGGGCTTGGCCATGCCGTTCTGCACCAGCCACATCGTCGCCGCCTGCAGATCGTTGAGGCCCTTCTTCAATGCCTTGGTGAAGGGCGCCATTTTTTCTTCAGTGCGGTTTTCCTCACAGAATTCGCCGACCTCCTTGAAGAAGGCCTGCACGGCGCGGCCGCCATTGAGGCCGAGCTTGCGGCCGACGAGGTCGAGCGCCTGGATGCCATTGGCGCCTTCATAGATCATGGCGATGCGGGCATCGCGGACGAACTGGCTCATGCCGTGTTCTTCGATGTAGCCATGGCCGCCGAACACCTGCTGCGCCATGACGGCGTGGTCGAAACCCTTGTCGGTGAGCACGCCCTTGACCACCGGCGTCAGCAGGCCGGTGTAGTCGTCGGCCGCCTGGCGGTCCTTGTCGTCGCCCGAGCGATGGGCGATGTCCGACTTGATCGCCGTCCACAGCGCCAGCGCGCGACCGGCCTCGTTGAAGGCCTTCATGGTCATCAGGCTACGGCGGATGTCGGGATGGACGATGATCGGGTCGGCCTTCTTGTCCGGCGCCTTGGCGCCCGACAGCGAACGGCCCTGCAGGCGATCCTTGGCGTAGGATACCGCATTCTGGTAGGCGACCTCCGAGAGCGACAGCCCTTGCAGACCGACGCCGAGCCGCGCCTCGTTCATCATCGTGAACATGGCCTTCAGTCCGCCATTGGCCTCGCCCAGCAGCGTGCCTTCCGCCTCGTCATAATTCATGACGCAGGTCGAGTTGCCGTGGATGCCCATTTTCTCTTCGATCGAGCCGCAGGAGACCGTGTTCCTCGCGCCCGGATTGCCCTCGGCATCGAGCTTGAGTTTTGGCACGACGAACAGCGAAATGCCTTTGACGCCTTCCGGCGCGCCCTCGATGCGGGCCAGCACCAAATGGACGATGTTGTCCGCCATGTCGTGCTCGCCGGCCGAGATGAAGATCTTCTGGCCAGAAATCTTGTAGGTGCCGTCGCCGTTCGGGACAGCCTTGCTGCGCAGCAGGCCGAGGTCGGTGCCGCAATGCGGCTCGGTCAGGTTCATGGTGCCGGTCCAGGACCCCTCGACCAGCTTCGGCAGCCATGTCGTCTTCTGCTCGTCGGTGCCGTGGGTGATGATGGCCGCGATCGCGCCCTGGGTCAGGCCGGGATACATCATCAGCGACATGTTGGCCGACACCATATATTCGGCGACCGCCGTGTGTACCGCGTAGGGCAGGCCCTGACCGCCAAACTCTACCGGCGCGGCCAGCCCCATCCAGCCGCCTTCGCGATACTGTTCGAAGGCTTCCTTGAAGCCTTTCGGTGTCGTCACCGAGCCGTCTGCATGGCGCACGCAGCCTTCCATGTCGCCGACACGGTTGAGCGGCTGCATGACGTTTTCGGCGAGCTTGGCACCCTCGGCGAGGATGGCCTCGACCACATCAGGCGTCGCGTCGGCAAATCCGGGAAGATTGGAATAGCGTTGGTAGCCCAGCACTTCGTTGAGCACGAACAGCGTGTCCTGGACAGGCGCCCTGTAGATCGGCATGCGTTTCCTCCACCATGCGGTCCTGGCCCGATATCAAGCCGTTCACGGCAAGCGGACCAAAGTTGAAATTCGCATAGCAAAAATTGACGTTTGCGTAAACGTCAATTTTTTGCTGCGACAAAATTTCTTCAGCGCGGCACACCGGAGCGTAGTGGGGCAAGATCATGGGCGCCAGCACGGAGCGTGCCTGAAATGCCGTTCTGCCAACAGCCAAGCGCACAAGGAAAGAGCCGCGCGGCAGGCCACGCGGCTCTCATTCATCAAAAGGCTGTTCGGGGATGGACGTCGCCGAATTAACCGGCGGCGCTGGCCGGCGTCGAGCGTTCTGCGAGCATCTGCCGTACGGCCGACATCGAGCCGCTCAGCTCGTTGATGGCGTCGTCGATCAGCGAGCGCTGCTTCTGCAGGCGGGCAAGCTGCTTCTCCGACTTGTCGAGCGCCAGCCGCAACTGCTTGGTGTTGGAGCCGGTGGGATCGTAGAGATCCATCATCTGCTTGACGTCGCGCAGCGAGAAACCGACCTTGCGGCCGAGCAGTATCAGCTTCAGCCTGGCCTTGTCGCGGCGCGTGTAGAGACGGGTCGCACCGTCGCGCTTCGGGTTGAGAAGGCCCTTGTCCTCGTAGAAACGCAGCGTGCGCAGCGTCACGCCGTATTTCTTGGCCATCTCGCCGATGCGGACAAGTTCCTCGCCGGCTTCGTTCGACATATCATTGGTATTGGCCGCGGCTTCGCCGGGCGAAACGAGTTTCATGGTCACTGGCTTTCCCCGTCTGTGGCGCCGCGGTCCCGGACCTTGCGTCGCCTGAGTGGAAGCGGGGGCGTGCTTCCAACGTGGTTTCAACAAAATATCGCAAAAGGCGCGATCTGCGCCCCTTTTACGTTTACGTCAATTCTATACCGATAGCCGCCTTACGACGCAAGTGTGTTCTGTGCGCGGCACCTTATGCCGCACCTGACAGACGGTCCGCCAACAACGTTGCAACTTCTTAAGCTTGGTTAACGCGTTGTTTACCACGTTGGGCGAAATGTGCGCATGTCGGTTACCCGTGTTTATCCTGTATCGAATTTTTCACGGTTTTTCGGAGCGCGGGTGAGAACCCCGGGAAGCCTTTCTTCCACCGCAGCAAGGCTGCGGGCGCCTTCGGTTCCGGCAGGAACTTTGGGGAAAACTGGTTGCAAGCCAGCAATTCTGAAAACGGGCGCATCGATGAACAGCAAGCGGTCCTATCTCGATACACTCAACGCCGGCAGGCAGCGCAGGCCGCACACCGCGCTTGAAGAGCTGAACCGTTCACTTGAAACGCTGGAGCAGCGGCTGGAGCGGTCGCGCGAGGACCGGGCAGAGCAGCGGGCCGATCCGCGCCGACCCGGCGCCGAGCCGCGCTACGCCAGCGCCCAGCCCTACGGCCAGCCGCGCTGGTATGAGGATCCGCATCCGGCGCAGCGGCTGAAAAGCCCGGCACCGGCGGCACCCGCCTTCGATCAGAAATACCAGACGATCGCCCGCGACATCGACCGCGTGCGCGGCCAGGAAGACAGCGTCGCTGTGGTCGGCAAGATCGCCGGCGAACTGCGCGGCCTGCGCGAGGAACTGCGCCACCAGATGACGGTCGGGCTGCAGCGCGAATTCGACGCGCTGCGCAAGGACATCGAACGGGCTTCCCAGGCAAGTAGCCAATCAGGGGGCCAGTCGGGCAAGGGCAGCGCCGAACTCGGCATCGAGTTCGAGCGGCTTTCGGGCGCCATCCAGACCCTGGCCGAAAAGAGCGACGACAGAAGCGTCAATATGCTTAGGCTGGAGCTGGAACAGGTCAAGGCCGCGCTCGACACGCTGGCGCGCGAGGAGAGCGTGCAGGCCGTCGACCGCCGCTGGGACGATTTCGACCGGCGCTGGAGTGCTTTCGAGGATCGCGTCGACGCCGACCAGCGCCAGCGGTCGGACGCGCCCGGCTTCTCGATGCTGACCGACCGGCTGGAGCAGATCAGCAATGCGGTCAACAATCTGCCGGAATCGCTGTCGCTGCGTTCGCTTGAGGACAAGGTTCGCACGCTTGCCGGCGCCGTCGATCATTTCATCAACCAGCAGGACAATCGCGGCAGCGATACGTTCGGCATGATCGACGAGCGGCTTGACGAGATTTCCCGCGCCATCGTCGCCTCGACCGTCGCCGCCCAGGCCAATTCCGTCGACCCCGAACTCTTCGAGCGCATCGAAAAGCGGATCGCTTCGCTTGCCCAGCAGATCGAGGAAGTGACGCAGGACCGTCCGAGCGGCGAGGTCATCGACCGCCTCAACATGCTGTCGGACCGGGTCGACGATCTCGCCGGCCGGGCCAATTTGCCGGAACAGGCGATGGAGCGTCTCGGCAAGCAGATCGCCCTGATCGCCGACAAGATCGACCGCGCCCCGGCCATGCCGGACGCCGACTATATTTTCCAGGGGCTGGAGCAGCGCTTCGACGTTTTGTCCGGCATGATGGAACGCCGCCAGGGCGATGCGATCGAACAGGGCAATATGCTGTTTCGCGATCTCGAACGACGGCTGGACGAGGTCGCCGACCGGCTGGACCAGCGCACGCCGCAGGTCGACGGCGCCGGCATCATGGACGCCATCGACGCCCGCTTCACTGCACTGGCCAAGCGCATGGAGACGCGCGTTCCGGATCCGGCCAACGAGGCGGCGATACGTGGCCTGGAGACCCGGCTGGAAGACATTTCAAGCCGGCTGGAATCGTCGGCCGCGCAGGTCGCCGGCATCGACCCGGCATTGATCCGCAGCCTCGAGGCACAGGTCTCGGGCCTGTCGGCTCATCTGTCCAAGCCAGGCACACCATTGCCGGAATTCGAGGACATCAGCCCGCGTCTCAACGAAATCGAAAGGTCACTGGCCGGAACCCGCGATTCGATCCTCGGTGCGGCGCGCGAGGCGGCCGAGAGTGCCGTGCGCACGATGGCCGGGTCAAGCGCCAACACGGCGGCCGTTGCCGGCCTCGCCCAGGATCTGAAGACGCTCGAATCGCTGACCCGCCGTTCCGACGAACGCAACTCGCGGACGTTCGAGGCCATCCACGACACGCTGCTCAAGATCGTCGACCGCCTGGGATCACTGGAAACCAACGAGCCGATCGAGGCGGTGAGCGAACTCGTCGATGCGGCCGCGCCAGCGCGTGCGCGCACGATCCGGGCGACACGCACCTCCAAGATCGCGGTGCAGGATCCACCATCGATGGATATCGACCAGCCGCAGCCGCTGACAGGCGACATGGCCGACCTCGACAGCCGCGCCGCTGCCATCATGCGCAACGAGCCGGATACGGATGGCGACCCGGGTACGCATGGCGACCCGGGTGTGCGTAGCGAACCAGCCCCGCGCTCGCCAGCCGAAGCCGCTGCCGCTGCCGCGATGGCGGCGCTCGGTTCGGACACCGTCCCGGATAGAAGCGGCCAGCCCGGTCGCAAGACGTCGATGTTTGGCGGACTGGCGCGCGCCTTCAAGGGCAAGAAGCAAGCCGACATCCCGCCGCTTGCCGGCTCGGCGCCGAATGTCGACATACCGAGCGTCGATCTCGACGAGCCGCTCGACCCGAAGCTCGCCAACCGGCCGCTGGAACCCGGCTCGGGCGCGCCTGACCTCAACGCCATCATGAAGCGTGTGCGTGACGAGCGCGGCCAGCCGGTCCGGCATAGCGATACCGATGCGTCGAAATCCGACTTCATCGCCGCAGCCAGGCGCGCCGCGCAGGCCGCCGCCGCCGAGGCCGAGGCTCTGAAACGCCAGTCGACGATGAAAGGTCCGGTAAAGGCGCTGAGGATCGGCGACCTGCTCAAGGCGCGGCGCAAGCCGATCCTGATGGGAGCCATCGCGATCATGCTGGCGCTTGCCGGCCTGCAACTGGGCAAGGCCTTTTTCGCCGATCCCGTCGAAATGGCCAGCAATGATGCGGCGCCGATTGTTGCCGCACAGCCGGTGAAAACGGCTGCGGTCACCACCACCAACGAGCCCAAGGCAGAACCGCAGGCAGCCGCGCAGGAGGCGCCGGCCCGCATCGTGAGGCAAGCGGAGCCCGCCGAGCCGGCAGCCAAGGACGAGATGCCTGCGCAAATTGCCTCGGCCATGCCATCAAACATCGAAGCACCGATGGACGATGTGGCCGCGCCGGCTCCGGCGCCGATGGCTTCGACACCGTCTGCCGATGCGGCAGCGCCAACAGCGGACGTGAAGGCGCCGGCTGTTCCGGCTGCAGCGGAACCGGTGGCGTCGGATACCGACTTCCCGCAGAACGTCAGCGCGCCAGCCCCCTCCCAGGACACGACCGGTGCGGTTCCCCCCACCAACGCTTCGGCAACCACGGCCACGGCCAAGATCGACATCCCGGCCGATGCCGGTCCGGCCGCACTGCGCGACGCGGCTGCCGGCGGCGACGCCAAGGCGCTGTTCGAGATCGGTTCGCGCTATGCCGAATCGCGCGGGGTCAAGGAAGACATGGCGGCGGCAGCCAAATGGTACGAGAAATCGGCCGAGCTCGGCTTTGCTCCGGCCGAATACCGCATCGGCAATTTCTACGAGAAGGGCATCGGCGTCGCCCGCGACATCAAGAAGTCGAAAACCTGGTACCAGCTCGCCGCCGAGCAGGGCAATGCCAGCGCCATGCACAATCTTGCGGTGCTCTTCGCCATGGCCGCGGACGGCGTCACCGACAATGAGTCGGCGGCGCACTGGTTCCAGGCCGCCGCCGACGTCGGCGTCAAGGACAGCCAGTTCAATCTCGGCATCCTGGCGGCCAAGGGCGTCGGCATGAAGCAGAACCTGGAGGAATCCTACAAATGGTTCGCGCTCGTCGCCAAGACCGGTGACAAGGACGCGGCGGCCAAACGCGACGAGATCGCCGCTGCGCTGCGGCCCGAGCAGCTGGAGCGCGCACGCGCCGCTACTGAGCTGTGGAAGCCAAAGCCGCTCGATCCGGCGTCCAATTCGGCCGACATCCCTGAATCATGGCAGGAAGGCGCGCCGCAGACGACCGCCAGCATCGACATGAAGAAGGCGGTCAAGAACATCCAGCTCATTCTCAACAAGAACGGCTACGACGCCGGCGGCGCCGACGGCATGATTGGCCAGAAGACCAAGGACGCCATCATGGCGTTCCAGACCGACAACAAGATGAAAGCGACCGGCGAGATCGACGAAAAACTGGTCAAGGCGCTGCTTGCACACAAATAACGGCAGATGCGTCGCTTATGCGACGCCCTTGCCACACATTTGCCTGTTAACTGATTGAGATGTTTTTTGTTTCGGCGTCGCGGCGAGGTTTGACTTCGCCGCCTTGCCGGCGCAAGAACAATTTAGCTTTTCGGCGCAAAATGCCCGCAACGGTTGCATTCGCCGAGGGCACACTGATCGAGACTGACGGGTGGGCATCTATCTCCCGATCGCGGAAATTTCCGTCAACGTCTTCGTACTGCTGGCCATGGGCGCGGCGGTGGGTTTCCTGTCGGGCATGTTCGGGGTGGGCGGCGGCTTCCTCATCACCCCGCTGCTGATCTTCTACAACATTCCACCGGCGATTGCGGTCGCCACCGGCGCCAACCAGGTCATCGCCTCTTCCTTCTCCGGGGCGCTGTCGCACATGAAGCGAGGTACGCTCGACTTCAAGCTTGGCGGCGTGCTTCTGGCCGGCGGCATTGTCGGCTCCACCGGCGGCATCTTTGTCTTTGCCTTCTTGCGCCGGCTCGGCCAACTCGACCTGTTCATCTCGCTGCTCTACGTCGTGCTGCTCGGCACCGTCGGCGGGCTGATGCTGGTAGAGAGCGTCAATGCGCTGCGCGCCACCCGCAGTGGTGCTGCGCCGGTGCTGAAGAAATCCGGCCAGCACAACTGGATTCACCGGCTGCCGCTGAAAATGCGCTTCCGGGCCTCGAAACTGTTCGTCAGCGTCATCCCGGTGCTGGGTCTGGGTGCCGGCATCGGCTTCCTATCGTCGATCATGGGCGTCGGCGGCGGCTTCATCATGGTGCCGGCGCTGATCTACCTCTTGAAAGTGCCGACCAATGTCGTCATCGGCACCTCGCTGTTCCAGATCATCTTCACCTCGGCCTACACCACGCTGGTCCACGCCACGACCAACCAGACGGTCGATGTCATGCTCGCCTTCCTGCTGATGGCCGGCGGCGTCGCCGGCGCGCAATATGGCGCCAAGGCCGGGCAGAAACTGCGAGGCGAACAGCTTCGGGCGCTGCTGGCGCTGCTGGTGCTGGCGGTCGCCATCCGGCTTGCCATCGACCTCTTCGTCACGCCGCCCAACCTCTACTCGCTGACCGCCGCGGGCGTCAGCTGATGGCGGGCTTGAAGATGTTTGCGGCCGCTGCATTTCTGTCGCTGCTCACTGGCGCGTCGTCAGGAAAAGCGCAGACGCTGCCTACCGAGAGCATCCAGATCGGCCTGTCGACCGATGCGGTGTCGATCACCGCCGGCTTTTCCGGCGCCGACCTCACCATCTTCGGCTCGCTGGAAAACGCCGACCCGCTGGTGGCGCGCCAGGGCCGCTATGACGTCATCGTCGTGCTCGAAGGCCCGCCACGGCCGGTGGTGGTGCGTCGCAAGGACCGGGTGCTCGGCGTCTGGATCAACCTGCAGTCGGAGACTTTCGAGAACGTGCCGATGTCCTATTCGGTGGCAACGACGCGGCCGCTGCAGGACATCACCGAACCGAACAGCTACAAGCAATTGTCGCTCGGCGCCTCTAATCTCTACATGCAGCCGACCGACGAAGGCGACAGCCCGGCAACGATCGCGGAATTCACCACGGCGCTGCGCGAGCGCAAGTCGGCGACCGGTCTCTACAGTGAAAATGTCGGCGGCGTGCAGTTCCTGTCGCAGAACCTGTTCCGCGCCACGGTGCGGCTGGCGCCGAATGTCCCGGTCGGCACCCACAAGGCACGGGCCTTCCTGTTCAAGAGCGGCCTGTTCATCAAGGAAAGCTCGGCCCAACTCGAGATCCGCAAGTCGGGTTTCGAGCAATCGGTGTTTCGCGTCGCCCACGACTACTCCTTCCTCTATGGCGTCTTTGCGGTGTCGCTGGCCATGCTGACGGGCTGGCTCGGAAGATTGATCTTCCGGCGCGACTAAAGCACGTCGCGTTGAAAAGGATTTCAATCGACGTGCTTTAAGTCTTTGTTTTTATGCATGTCGTTGTCCCAAAACCGCTGCGCACTTTTGGGCGACATGCACTAGGATCGGCTTTTTCCGAAAAACGGTTTCCCTTTTGGGGGTCATGCGTTAGACCGCGCTCTCCCAGCCACCCGGCAGACACAAACAATTCAGTTCAGCAGAGCAGTCCGGTCCCCGGATGCGCGCCCTCCCATGGCGTCGATCCGCTCGCCAAAGACAATTCAGGAACAGGCCATGCGACCAGCATTCGGCGGTATCGACTTCGGCACGTCAAATTCCACCGTGGGCGTGGTCAGGAACGGCCAGCCGCGGCTGGTGGCGCTGGAGGACGGCCAGGTGACGCTGCCCAGTGCGGTGTTCTTCAATTTTGAGGACAACCGCACCTGTTACGGCCGCCACGCCATCGCCAACTACACCGACAGCATCGAAGGCCGCCTGATGCGCTCGCTGAAGAGCGTGCTCGGCAGCTCGCTTGCCCATGAAAAGACGCGCATCAAGTCGCGCTCGATCGGCTTTATGGAGATTGTCGGGCTGTTTCTGGGACATCTGAAGAAGCGGCTGGAAGAAGATGCAAAGGACACGGTTGAGAGCGTGGTGCTCGGCCGTCCGGTGCAGTTCGTCGACGATGATGCGGAGGCGGACGCCAAGGCCGAGGGTGAACTCGAACACGCGGCCCGCGCGCAAGGGTTCAAGCACATTGCCTTCCAGTTCGAGCCGATCGCCGCCGCACTCGATTACGAGCAGAAGGTGGCGAAGGAAGAGTTGGCGCTGATCGTCGACATGGGCGGCGGCACGTCGGATTTTTCGATCGTGCGGGTCTCGCCGCAGCGCGCCCGCTCGCTCGACCGCAAGGACGACATCCTGGCCAGCCGCGGCATCCATATCGGCGGCACCGACTTCGACCGGCTGTTGAGCATCGCCCATGTGATGCCGCAGCTCGGCTATCTCACGCCGACCAAGGACGGCAAGCGCAATCTGCCGGCCAGCTACTTCATCGACCTGGCGACATGGCAGCGCATCAACCTGGTCTACACCGCCAGGGCGATGACGCATCTGCGCCAGATTCGCTATGAGGCCGAACGCGCCGATCTGGTCGACCGCTTTATCCACATTGTCGAGCATCGTTACGGACACGCGCTGGCCGCGCTGGTCGAGCGGGCCAAGATCGAACTGACCGACCAAGTGTCCGCCGATGTGGCGGTCGCGCTGCCGGGAGTGAAGTTCGCCGCCGAAATCACGCGCGCCGGGCTGGAATCAACGATTGACCGGGACATCGAGCGGGTGACCGCCACGGTGGCGCAGACCATTCAGGATGCGCAGGTGAAACCATCCGACATCACCGCCGTATTCCTGACCGGCGGATCGACGGCGATCCCGCTTGCCAGGCAGCAGATCCTGGCGCTGGTGCCGCACGCATCGGTCATCGAAGGCGACATGTTCGGCTCGGTCGGGCTTGGCCTTGCTTTGGACGCTCAAAGAAAGTTCGGCTAACGCAGCCTATTCCGGCACCTTCGTGCCCAGATGCGCCTTGAGCGCCATCTGGGCGAGGCTCGCCTGTCGATCGCGGTGGGTGATCATGGCGAAATCGCGCTTCGGCAGGTCGATCGGCACCGCGCGCAAACTGCCCTCGGCGACCTCACGCGCGACGACGAGTTCCGAAATGATGGTGGCGCCAGCGCCGGCTTCGACCGCCTGGCGTATCGCCTCATTGCTCGGCAACACCAGGAATATCTGCAGTTCGGCGAAGGAAATCCCCTCGCGGCCGGCAATATCCTCCAGCACCTCGCGCGTTCCCGAGCCGGCTTCGCGGATGATCCAACGCAGTCCCCTGATGTCGGGATGGCCGGGCGACAATTCGGCGATCTCGGCATGCGAACGCCCCACGACCAGAACCATGCGATCGACATCGACCTTGGCGCGTCGAAGAATGTCGGATTCGGTGCGCCCTTCGACCAGGCCGAAATCCGCCGTGCCGTCGAGAACATTGGTCTCGACCTGCCTGGTGTTGCCGATGGTGACGCTCAGCCTGACGGCCGGATAGGCCTCGTGGAAGGAGGCCAGGCGGCGCGGCAGCCAATAGCTGGCGATGGTCTGGCTGGCGGCGATCGACAGACTGCCCGATATCGTCTGCGAGACATGCTCCAGCACGTTGTTGGCGGCAGCCGCCCGCTCAAGAACAGCCTTGGCCTCGGGCAGGAACCTGAGCCCGGTCTGCGCCAGCTCGATGTTGCGGCCGACCCTGTTGAACAGCTGGACGCCGTGCTGCTGTTCAAGTGAGCGGATGGCGGCCGACGCCGCCGACTGGGAGATGCCCAGCAGCTCGGCTGCCTTGGTCATATGGCCGCGCTCGGCGACGGCGACGAAGATGCGCAACTGGTCGAGGGTCATCCTCAATTAAGAAGCAAATTCGATCGGGATTACAAGAGCAACTTGTTAGACAGATCGATTGCTTTGTTCTACGTTTTTGCGTGAAATTGGAAAAAAATCGCGGCCGAGTCGCGAGGGTTAGAAATTGATGGGGCGGTTCAAGTCTTTGTTCGCGCATTGGACGCGCAGCCTGCGGCGGCGCGTCGCCGGCGAACGCTATCACCCCGAGCAGCACTATATGCGCGGCCCCGGACCCAAGACGAGAGCCAAGAACGCGGACCGCAAAAGCGCGCCTAGATCATGAACCATGGAGCGCCGCGCGGCGCCAATTCCGCACCGTCGCAACGGCCGCTTGCCGACACGCGCGCGCCCGACGAGGGCGACGGCGTCGAGACCTCGCCCAGCATCTCCGACAGCATCGCCAAGACCACCTGCTATATGTGCGCCTGCCGCTGCGGCATCGACGTCCACCTCAAGGACGGCAAGGTTCGCTACATCAACGGCAACAAGGACCATCCGGTCAATCGCGGCGTGCTGTGCGGCAAGGGCAGCGCCGGCATCATGCAGCACTACAGCCCGGCGCGGCTGAAGAAGCCGCTGTTGCGCACGGGTCCACGCGGCTCGGGCGAGTTTCGCGAAATCGAATGGGAAGAGGCGCTTTCCATCGCGACAGAGCGGCTTTCGAATATCCGCCGGACCGATCCGAAAAAACTCGCCTTCTTCACCGGGCGCGACCAGTCGCAATCGCTGACCGGCTGGTGGGCGAGCCAGTTCGGCACGCCCAACTTCGCCGCCCATGGCGGCTTCTGCTCGGTCAACATGGCCGCCGGCGGCCTCTACACGATCGGCGGCTCGTTTTGGGAGTTCGGCGAGCCCGATTGGGACAACACAAAATACTTCATGCTGTTCGGCGTCGCCGAGGACCATGATTCCAATCCGATCAAGATCGGCCTGGGCAAGCTCAAGGCGCGCGGCGCCAAGGTGGTGTCGATCAACCCGTGCCGCACCGGCTACAATGCGATTGCCGATGACTGGATCGGCATCCGCCCTGGCACCGACGGCCTGTTCGTGTTCGCCCTCATCCATGAATTGCTGAAGGCCGGCCGCGTCGATCTCGATTATTTGCTGCGCTACACCAACGCCCATGTGCTCGTCATGCAGGAGCCTGGGGCTGCCGATGACGGGCTGTTCGTGCGCGACGGCAATGGCAATCCGCTTGCCTGGGACAGGGTGGCGAAGACGCCTGTCAACGCCACCGATGCCGAGGCGAAACCGGCGCTGACCGGCAGCTTCACCATCGACGGCCGCCGCTGCGTGCCGGTCTTCCAGCTTATCGCCGACCGCTATCTCGAGGAAAGCTACGCGCCGGATGCGGTCGCCGCACGCTGCGGCATCCCGGCCGACACGATCCGCCGCATCGCTGCCGAATTGGCGCATGTCGCCTTTGAACAGACGATCGAGCTGCCGATAGCGTGGACCGACTGGGCCGGGCGCCGGCACGAAACGATCAAGGGGCGGCCGGTGTCGATGCACGCGATGCGCGGCATCTCGGCCCATTCGAATGGTTTTCACACATGCCGCGCCATCCATCTGCTGCAGGTGCTGCTCGGCACGGTGGATGTTCCCGGCGGCTTCCGCTTCAAGCCGCCCTATCCGCGGGCGGCGCCACCGGGGCCGAAGCCAGCGGGCAAGGACGTCAGGCCAATGACGCCGCTCGAAGGCATGCCGCTCGGCTTCGTCTGCGGGCCGGACGACCTGCTGGTCGATGAGGCCGGCGTGCCCGTGCGCATCGACAAGGCCTATTCCTGGGATGCGCCGCTCGCCGCGCATGGGCTGATGCATACGGTGATCCGCAACGCCTGGGCCGGCGACCCCTACAGGATCGACACGCTGTTCATGTACATGTCGAACATGGCCTGGAACTCGTCGATGAACACCGTCGAGACCATGGCGATGCTGACCGACAGCGATGAAGACGGCAACTACAAGATCCCCTTCATCATCTATTCCGACGCCTATTATTCCGAGACCGTGCCGTTCGCCGATCTGGTGCTTCCCGACACCACCTATCTCGAACGGCATGACTGCATCAGCCTGCTCGACCGGCCAATCAGCCATGCCGACGGGCCGGGCGACGCCATCCGCCATCCTGTCGTCGAACCGGACCGCGACGTCAGGCCGTTCCAGACGGTGCTGATCGAACTCGGCGCGCGGCTCGGCCTGCCCGGTTTCGTCGATAATGGCGGCACGGCCAGGTACCGCGACTATGCCGATTACATCGTCAATCATGAGCGCACGCCCGGCATCGGCCCGCTTGCCGGCTGGCGCGGCAAGGACGGGACCGCGATCGGCAGAGGGGAGGTCAATCCCGACCAGCTGCAGCGCTACATCGACAATGGCGGCTTCTGGCACCACGACTTTGCCGACGACCAGCGCTACTACAAGATGGCCAATCGCTCCTATCTCGACTTCGCCGAGAGCATGGGCTTCATCCCGAAGGCCGAGCCGATCGTTTTTCAACTTTATTCCGAGCCGCTGCAGCGCTTTCGCCTTGCCGCGCGTGGCCATGGAAGGGTGCAGCCGCCGGAGGCGGAGCGTGGGCGTATCGAGACCTATATGGACCCGCTGCCGTTCTGGTACGCGCCGTTCGAAGAGGCAGCCGTCGACCTCAAGAAGTATCCCCTGCACGCCCTCACCCAGCGGCCGATGCACATATATCACTCCTGGGGCTCGCAGAACGCCTGGCTGCGGCAGATCACCAGCCAGAACCGGCTGTTCGTGCACCTGCAGACAGCCGCCGGCCTCGGGCTGGCCGACGACGACTGGGTGTGGGTCGAGAGCATCAACGGCAAGGTCAAGGGACAGATCAAGCTGGTCGACGGCGTCAACGCCGACACCGTCTGGACCTGGAACGCCATCGGCAAGCGCCGCGGCAGTTGGGGGCTGAAGGATGATGCCGCCGAGAGCAATCGCGGCTTCCTGCTCAATCACATCATCGGCGACCAGACTTCTGCCGACGCCAGCGGCAAGCGCTATTCGAATTCCGATCCGGTGACCGGCCAGGCGGCATGGTTCGATCTGCGCGTACGCATCGTCAAATGCGCCTCTGAGGAAGCCGGCTTCACCGAGCCGCAATTCGAGCGTTTTCAGCAGCCGCCGTATTTCGAGGCTTCGCCCGACAAGCTCAGCTTCGGGGCCGAATTCCGCCGGGCAAGAGAGGCCGCCGAATGACCTGCCTTCCCGCTCATACCGACAAGAAGCTCGGTCTCGTCATCGATCTCGACACCTGCGTCGGTTGCCAGGCCTGCGTCACCGCCTGCAAGGAATGGAACACCGGCGGCCATATGGCGCCGCTGACCGACATCGACCCCTATGGCGGCAATGTCGACGGCGTCTGGTTCAACCGCGTGCATAGCTACGAGCACACAACAGAGATGGGCGGGCGCACGGTCAATTTTCCACGCTCCTGCCTGCATTGCGAGACGCCGGCCTGCGTCACCGTCTGCCCGACCGGCGCCTCCTACAAGCGAGCCTCTGACGGCATCGTGCTGATCGACGAGGACAAATGCATCGGCTGCAAATTGTGCAGTTGGGCCTGCCCCTATGGCGCGCGCGAATTCGACACCGATGTCGGCGTGATGAAGAAATGCACGCTGTGCGTCGACCGCATCTATAATGACAATCTGGCCGAGGAAGACCGCGTGCCGGCTTGCGTCGCCGCCTGCCCGACCAGCGCGCGGCATTTCGGCGATCTCGGCGATCCCCTGTCGGCGGTCTCGCTGCTGGTGACGGAGCGTGGCGGCGTCGACCTGATGCCCGAGATGGGGTACAAGCCGACCAATAAGTACCTGCCGCCGCGTGCCCACAGCACGCGTGCCGCATCGGTTCCTGCCCCGGCGCTTGAAACGGTGCGGGCAGAAGGCGGTTTTCTTGGCTGGGTCGACCGCATGCTTTCGAACTGACATCCATGCATCCAGCCTTTTCAGTCGTCTTTTTCACCACCGCCACGGGCGCCGGCTACGGCTTGCTCGCGCTGCTTGGCGTGCTGGGCGGACAAGGGTTTATCCCCGCGGATTTCTGGCTCGGGCTGGTCGGCATGGGGCTGGCGCTTGGCTTGATCGTCGCCGGCCTGTTGTCCTCGGCCGGTCATCTCGGCAGACCGGAGCGTGCCTGGCGCGCCTTCTCGCAATGGCGCAGCTCATGGCTGTCGCGCGAAGGCGTTGCCTCGGTCGCCACCTTCGTCCCGGCGGGGCTGTTTGCCTTCGGATGGGTGTTTTTCGGCCGCACCGACGGCTGGGTGGCTGTCGCCGGGTTGCTGTCGGCTGCCGGCGCGGCTGTCACCGTCTGCACCACCGGCATGATCTATGCCTCGCTGAAGCCGATCGCGCAGTGGCACAGCCGCTATACCTTGCCCGGCTATCTCATTTTTTCGGCGATGACCGGCTGCGTGCTCTTGAACGCGCTGTTGCAAGGGTTTGGCTTGGGCTCGAACACGCTTCTGGCGTTTGCGCTACTGCTGATCCTGCTCGGTTGGGGCTGGAAGCTGGCGACCTGGCGCCACAACGACGTGCTTGAAATCCCGACCAACGCCAACACCGCGACTGGCTTGGCCGGCGGTACGGTGCGGTCGCTGGAATGGCCGCATACCGAGGAAAATTATCTGCTCAAGGAAATGGGCTTTCGCGTCGCACGCAAGCACAGTGCGCGGCTGCGCCAGGTCACGCAGGTTCTGGCCTTCGCCTTGCCCGTCTTGCTGCTGGTTGCCGCTTTCGCCATGCCGTGGCCGTTCGCGGCGGTGGTTTCGGTGCTCGCCACAATGGTGCAATTCGCCGGCATGCTGGTCGAGCGCTGGCTTTTCTTCGCCGAGGCGAAGCACACCGTGACCCTCTACTACGGTCGGTAGGGTTCAGCCCGGCCTGAGCATCGAGCGGGAGATGGCAAAAATGCGCTCGGCGCCGAGCATGTAGGCCATCAGCGTCTCCAGCCGGAACAGCCCGGCATAGGCGCGGTCGAGCACGTTGAGCGAGCCCGTATAGGCACCGAAGGCCGGCATGATCATGCGGCCGCCATCGCCGGCAAAGCAGCGCCGCCGCACCGAGCGGCCGCGCTGGACGATGCGGGCGCATGGATGCAGGTGTCCGGCGACTTCGCCCTCCACCCTCACCGCTGAAGGCTCGTGTCGAAACAGCAGCGACCCGATGGCCAGTTCGCGCACGGTTTCGCCGGGCAGGTCGGCGGGCGCATCCGGATCATGATTGCCAGCGACCCAGAACCAGTCGCGGCCTGCCATCAGCGCTTCCAGCCGCTCGCGAAAGCTCGAATGCATGCGCTCGGCGCCACCGCCATCGTGGAAGGAGTCGCCCAGGCTGATGACGATGGTGGGCTGATAGTCTGATATCACCGCCTGCAGCCGCAGCAAGGTCGCGCCGGTGTCGTAAGGCGGGATCAGCGTGCCGCGGCGGGCCAGCGAAGAACCCTTTTCCAGATGCAGGTCGGACACCGCCAGCAGCCTGAGGTCCGGGAAATAGAGCACGCCACGCGGATCGCAGACCGCGCGCTCGCCGGCGATGCCGACCATCTCGGCCTCGGCGATCAGCGATGCGCGTGCCAGCGAAAAATTCATCTCGAAACCAAACTCATCTTTGGCCCATGGCCTCCTCGACCAGATCGGCGGCTTCCATCAACAGCGATTCATTGGCGCCGCCATTCACCGATTCCTTGCCGATCTCCAGCATGATCGGCACCGCCAGCGGCGAAATCTGGTCGAGATGCTTATGCATGATTCGACCACGCACACGCGAGAGCATCTCGGCAAGTCTGCTGACATCGAGCAATCCGGACGAGGCGTCGGTGCGCGTCGCCTGCAGCAATATGTGGTCCGGCTCGTGGCTGCGCAGCACATCGTAGATCAGGTCGGCCGACACCGTCACCTGCCGACCACTCTTCTCCTGGCCGGGAAAGCGTTTCTCGATCAAACCGGCAATGACCGCGCAATTGCGGAAGGTGCGTTTCAGCATCCAGCTGTCGTTCAGCCAGGCTTCGAGATCGTCGCCCAGCATGTCCTCGTCAAACAGAGCCGCCAGCGAGGGCTTCTTCGCCTTGAACAGTGCAGCCATGTCGTCCAGCGCCCAGACGGCCAGCGAATAGTCGGTGGCGACGAAGCCGAGCGGCCTTGCGTTGGCCCGCTCCAGCCGCCGTGTCAGAAGCATGCCGAGCGTCTGGTGCGCCAGCCGGCCTTCGAAGGGATAGGCGACCATGTAGTGCCGGTTGCCGCGCGGGAAGGTCTCGACCAGCAGGTCGCCGCGTTTGGGCAGCACCGACTTTTCCTTCTGCAGGCGCAGCCAGTCTGCAACCTGTTCGGGCAAAGCCTGCCAACGGTCGCTGTCGGCCAGCATGCCGCGCACCTGGTCGGCCAGATAAGTCGACAGCGGAAACTTGCCGCCGGCATAGGACGGCACGATGATGTTGGCGCCGGAGCCGTTGGAGACGACGCATTCGTTCTCGCGGATGCCTTCGAAGTGCAGCACCTTGCCGGCGAACAGGAAATTGTCGCCGGGCCGAAGCGTCTCGGCAAAATACTCCTCGATCTTGCCGAGCACCGGCCCACCGCGCCCGGCCATACCCCGCCCCTGCCTGACATAGCGCACGTTGAGCTCCGGCATCTCGACGATGGTGCCGACGTTCAGCCGGTATTGCTGGGCGATGCGCGGATTGGAGACGCGCCACAAGCCATCCTTGGTCTGGCGAATGCGGGCGTAGCGCTCGTAGTTCTTCAGCGCGTAGCCGCCGGTGGCGACAAAATCGACGACACGGTCGAACGTCTCGCGCTCCAACCCGGCATAGGGCGCAGCACTGCGCACCTCTTCGAACAAAAGATCGGCATTGACGGGCGCGCCGCAGGCGACGCCCAGCACGTGCTGCGACAGCACGTCGAGCGCGCCATTGATCAGCGGCGGCGTGTCCTGCGCGCCGAGATAATTGGCATCGAGTGCTGCCCGGCACTCCAGCACCTCGAAGCGGTTGGCCGGGATCAGGATCGCCTTGGACGGCTCATCCATGCGGTGGTTGGCGCGGCCGATGCGCTGCGCCAGCCGGCTGGCGCCCTTGGGCGCGCCGACATGCACGACGAGATCGACATCACCCCAGTCGATGCCGAGATCGAGCGTCGAAGTGGCGACGATGGCACGCAGCGCGTTGTCGCCCATCGCCTTTTCGACGCGCCGGCGCTGGCCGACATCAAGCGAACCATGATGCAAGGCGATCGGCAGCGAATCCTCGTTGGACCGCCACAGCTCCTGGAACAGCAGCTCGGCCTGGCTGCGGGTGTTGACGAACAAAAGCGTCGTGCGATGGCGCTTGATCGCCTCATAGATTTCGGGAATGGCGTAGCGGGCCGAATGGCCGGACCACGGCACGCGCTCCTGCGAATCGAGGATTGAGATGTCGGGCTTGGCGCCGCCGGTGACGGTGATCAGCCCGGCCATGGCGCCCGCAGGGTTCTGGCCGACGAGCCAGCGCCGCAATTGATCCGGTTCGGCCACCGTCGCCGACAATCCGATGGTCTGCAGGCCGGGAACAATGCTGCGCAGCCGCGCCAGCCCGAGCGCCAGCAGATGCCCGCGCTTCGAGATCACCAGCGAATGCAACTCATCCAGCACGACGTAGCGCAGGTCTTCGAAGAAGCGCCTGGCATCGGGTGCCGCAATCAGCAGCGCCAGTTGCTCGGGCGTGGTCAGCAGGATGTCGGGCGGCACCAGTTTCTGCCGCTGGCGCTTGTGCGAAGGCGTGTCGCCGGTGCGCGTCTCGATGGTGACCGGCAGGCCGATTTCCTCGACCGGCTTGCCGAGATTGCGCTCAATGTCGACGGCCAGTGCCTTCAGCGGCGAGATGTAGAGCGTGTGGATGCCGCGATGCGCCTGCCCCGGCTTTCGCCTGGGACGATTGGCGAGCTCGGTCAGCGAGGGCATGAACCCGGCCAGCGTCTTGCCGGCGCCGGTCGGCGCGATCAGCAGCACCGATTGGCCAGCTTGCGCCCTTGCCAGCAATTCGACCTGATGGGCGCGCGGCGACCAGCCCTTTTCCCCGAACCATCTGATGAACGGCTCGGGCAGGGCCACGGCGGCATTCTGTTCGGCAAGGCGCGGCTGCTCTGTCACCCGCAAGAGGTAGCGCGACGGCGTGCAATCGCCAAGCAGAATCGGAACAAAAGGTGATCGGAGAGCACCCCTCGCCCCGTTTACGGGGGAGAGGATGCCGGCAGGCAGGTGAGGGGCAGCGCGAACTTTTGAATCGTTAGCGCCGCCCCTCATCCGCCCTTCGGGCGTTCGTCGTTCGAAAAGCCAAGCAATTGGCTTCTAGCCCGCTGCGCGAACCACTCCTCACCTCCCCGTAAACAGGGCGAAGGAAGAGGCGCTACGGCCTGCGAAACCCGGTCGGGGCACCATAGAGATAGCCGATGCGGGCGATCGCCTCTTTCAGCCCCTCGCGCGACACCAGCATGGTGTGGCCATTGGCGTGGATCATTGTTTCAGGATCGGTCATGACTGCGACATGGCCCTTCCAGAAGACCAGGTCGCCGCGCCGCAGCCCGGCAAAATCCGCGCCGGGATCAAGCGGCTCGCCGAGGTTTGCTGCCTGCATGTCGGAATCGCGCAGCACGTTCTTGCCGGCCATGCGCATCGCCAACTGGACGAGACCGGAACAGTCGATGCCGAAGCCGGAGGTGCCGCCCCATAGATAGGGCGTACCGAGAAACATCTCGGCAATGGCGACGTAGTCGGCGGCAGCTTCGCCGACTGGCCGCAGATGACCTGCGATCAACGCCTCGCCGGAGGGCAGGACGGCATAGTGCGTGCCGCGCGTTTCGGCGGTACCCGTCACCGTCACTGTCGATCCCATCGATAGTTGGTCGCTCAGCGGAAACCTGAGGTCAGGACCGGGATAGAGGAAGGTACGCGGTACCGAGACGATGTGGGTCGGGGCATGGTCGCGCCCGCCGAGTATGGTGTCGGCGACATAGCCGACATAGCCGTCGCGCTCGGCCTGGATCCAGGCCCAGCCCTCGGCGACATCGAAAACGAGGACGTCGTCGCCTAACAGAAGTTGCGTGTTGACGCCGGCATCGGGGCGCGGCGCCTTGCGGACATCGGCCACTGAGGCGGCAATGCGCACCGGCCGGCCGGCGACAAAACGGTCGGCGACGACCTCGCCTTTCAGCCTGGCATCGGCGAGATCGCAACGGAAGGCGTGAAGGCGGGCATCCCTGGCGGTCAAATCGGCAACTCTGTCAGATTGTTTGAGCATGATCTTTTCCGAAAACCGGTTCCCACTTTTCGGGATCATGCTTTAGATGGGCAGTTCGTGGGCTCGGGCTATGATACCATCGCCGAAGCGCTCGACAAAGAGCGCGCCTTCGACCGTGCGCTTGACCAGCACGTTGCGCTTGTCGAGTTCGTCGCGGTGGCGCGACACCAGCTTCAGCGCGCCCATCGTATCGAGCGCTCGGGTGATGACCGGCTTGGTGACGTTGAGCCGGGCGGCGAGCCCGCGTACCGTGTGCGGCGGCGGGTCGAGATAGATGGTGAACAGGATGGCCGTCTGGCGCATGGTGAGGTCGGGCGCGTCGTCGCGCACCTGCGACAGCATCACCTGCTGCCACAGTCGCAAAGCCTGGCTCGGACGCATGGAAATCGACATCCGCCCAGCATGACGGCAAATTGTTTCGGTTCCGTTTCAGTCATAGGTAACTTTGCTCCTCTGCGCGCAAGGTTAGCCAAAGCGTTTCGAGACAATCCGCTCCAGCGCGCGTATGGCTTGCGCCTCGCCGCCTGCCGGACCATACGGGCGATCGGACAGGTTCCAGGCGAAGATATCGAAATGCGCCCAAGCCGTGGTCCGTTCGACGAAACGCTTAAGGAAAAGTGCCGCCGTGATCGAGCCGGCAAAACCGTCCGTGGTGACATTGTTGATGTCGGCGATCTTCGACGACAGTTTTGCGTCATAGGGCCGCCACAGCGGCATGCGCCACAGGGGATCCTCGACCGCAATTGAAGCCGCCGCCAGGTCCGACGCCAGCTTCTCGTCATCGGTGTAGAAGGGCGGCAGGTCGGGTCCGAGCGCGACACGGGCTGCCCCGGTCAGCGTCGCCATGTCGATGAGCAGCTGCGGCTCATCGTCGTCGGCCAGCGCCAAGGCATCCGCCAGCACCAGTCTCCCTTCAGCGTCCGTGTTGCCGATCTCGACGGTGATGCCCTTGCGGCTGGTCAGCACGTCGCCGGGCCGGAAGGCGTTGCCGGCAATCGAATTCTCGACCGCGGGGATGAGCACGCGCAGCCGGACCTTCAGCCCGGCAGCCATGATCATGGAAGCGAGGCCAAGGACATTGGCGGCGCCGCCCATATCCTTCTTCATCAACAGCATGCCCGACGACGGCTTGATGTCGAGGCCGCCAGTGTCGAAGCAGACGCCCTTGCCGACCAATGTCAGCTTTGGTGCGTTGTTCGGCCCCCACGTCATGTCGATCAGGCGCGGGGCGCCGACCGAGGCGCGGCCAACCGCGTGAATCATCGGAAAATTCTGCTTGAGCAATTCGTCGCCCTTGATTACCGATATCTCGGCCTTGTGCGTCGCGGCCAGGCTTCGCACCGCCTTCTCCAGCTCGTCCGGCCCCATGTCGCTGGTTGGCGTGTTGACCAGATCGCGGGTCAGGAAAACACCCTCGGCGGTGCGGCGAACACGCGCCGCATCGACACCGGAGGGCAGCGCGAAGCGCAGCGCCTTGCCTGGCTTCTTGCCGTAGCGGGTAAAGACATAGCCGCCGAGCACCAGCGCGATGGCGGTAAGTTCCGGCTCAGCCGGGGCGGCGGCAAAATACCAGTCGCCTTCCGGCAGGGCTCGTGCCAGCGCGCCGACGGCAAGCGCGCCCTCGTCATCGCCGACACCGAACAGTGCACCAGCAACAGCGCCGTTTTCACCAGGCATGACAAGCGTCCTGCCGGCCTCGCCGGAAAAGCCGTTGGCGCCGGCCCAGGCGATCGCGGACGGCGCTAGGCCCGCCGCATCCAGGCCGCCCTGGGCGACCAGATGGATCGGCAATGCGGCCTTCGGTTTCGTTTCGACGAGTTCGACAGGCATTCGATGTTCTCCGCGCGCGGCTTTTCGAGTCGGCGTTTCTTAACCGTCCGTTAGGGTTAACAGAATATTTCTGCGGGAGGGAAGATGGTCAGGCAATGGCCACGCATATGAATGGAGACCCAGGTGCCCATGCCGATCAACCGCACAACGAACGCCACGGGAAAACGGCTGATCACCACGGCATTCATGATGGCACTTGCGGCCGGCATCGCCGGGTGCGGCACCAGCAAGTTCACGACCGGCTCCATCGGGCGCACCAGCGGCAAGCCGCTGGAAACCATGTCGGCGGGCGAACTGCACACCGCCACGACCGCGCTCGGCGAATCATATGCCCGAAACCCCGACGACAAGCGCATAGCGACAAATTATGCGGCGGCATTGCAGATGGACGGCGACGCCGACCAGTCACTCGCCGTGATGCGCAAGCTGGCGATCGCGCTGCCGAAAGATCGCAGCGTGCTTGCCGCCTATGGCAAGGCGCTCGCCGCCAACGGCCAGTTCGAGCAGGCGCTCGACGCCGTGCGCCGCGCGCAGACGCCGGAATATCCGGACTGGCGGCTGGTGTCGGCGGAAGCCGCCATTCTCGACCAGCTCGGCCAGAAAGACGAAGCGCGCCAGGATTACCGCAAGGCGCTCGACCTCAAGCCGAACGAACCCTCGATCCTTTCCAATCTCGGCATGTCCTACGTGCTGGAGGGCGACCTTCGCACGGCCGAGACCTATATGCGCTCGGCCGCCCAGCAGCCGAACGCCGACAGCCGCGTGCGCCAGAACCTGGCGCTGGTCGTTGGCCTGCAGGGCCGCTTCGACGAGGCCGAGAAGATCGCTTCGCAGGAGCTGTCGCCCGATCAGGCGCAAGCCAACGTCGCCTACCTTCGCCAGATGCTCGCCCAGCAGAATGCCTGGAGCCAGCTGAAAGACCAGGACAAGACAAAACCGGCGACCAACTGAGCGGACGACGTTCGCAGCAGCCGGCCAACCGCGCCGACAATCAACGCTGAAATGCAAAAAGCCGCGCGGCATCCAGCAGCGCGGCTTTATGTTGATTTCATTGCTTCGTAGATTTCGATGACACCTACTCGCTGGACTTGTGCTGGTCGCCGAAGATGCCACGCTGGCTTACCTGCATGCCGGCGGGTCCCAGAATGATGGCGAAAAGCACCGGCAGGAAGAACAGGATCATCGGCACGGTCAGCTTCGGCGGCAGGGCCGCGGCCTTCTTCTCGGCCGCGTTCATGCGCATGTCGCGGCTTTCGGCGGCAAGCACGCGCAGCGCGTGCGCCACCGGCGTGCCGTAGCGCTCGGCCTGGACCAGCGCCTGGGTCACCGACTTCACCGATTCCAGACCGGCGCGGTTTGCCAGGTTTTCGTAGGCCTGCTTGCGTTCCTGCAGATAGGAGAGCTCGGCGTTGGTGAGGATGAATTCTTCCGCCAGCGCCACCGACTGGGCGCCGATCTCGTCGGCAACCTTGTGAAGCGCCGCCTCCACCGACATGCCTGATTCAACGCAGATCAGCATCAGGTCGAGCGCGTCCGGCCACGCCATCTGGATCGACTGCTTGCGCTTGGCAGCGCGATTGTTGACGTAAAGGATCGGCGCATAGAAGCCGCCATAGGCGACGAGAATGCAGACGAACACTTTCACGAAAGCCGGCCGATCCGGCAGCCCGCCAAGCACGAACAGGTAGACGGCAGCCAGACCGAAGCCGACAAAGGGCAGGATCAGGCGGAAGAAAAGGAAGCGCGTCAGCGGGTTCTGTCCGCGAAAGCCCGCCACCTTGAGCTTCTGCAGCGTCCCCTCGTCAGCCAGGGCGCGCCTCAGATCCAGCCGGTCGACGATGTTGCGCATGCCGATCGATTGCTCCTCGCGCAAACCCTTGCGGCGGCGATCGGCTTCGTTGGCAAGCCGCGCGCGTTGTTTTGCACGCAATTCATCGCGCTCGAGCGCCACCGATTTCATGCGCGCCTTGAGCTGATTGCCGCTAAGGGCGGGCAGCAGCGTGAAGACGGTCGCAAACACCGCGATGCCGACCAGCAGGGCGATCAGGAAGGCGGGGTCGGTAAGGGATTTGACGACTTGGTCGGTCATTGGCGCGAAATCCTAGACTTCGAAGTTCATCATCTTGCGCATCACCAGGATGCCAATCGACATCCAGACTCCGGCGCAGCCGAGGATCAGATTGCCGGTGCTGGTGGTAAACAGTGGCATGATGTAGTTCGGGCTCGACAGGTAGACGAGAAGCGCGACGACGAAGGGCAGCGCGCCGATGATGACGGCGGAGGCCTTTGCTTCCATCGACAACGCCTGAACCTTGGCCTTCATCTTCTTGCGGTCGCGCAGCACGCGCGAAAGATTGCCCAGCGCCTCGGAGAGATTGCCGCCGGCCTGAGACTGGATCTGGATGACGATGCCGAAGAAACTTGCCTCGGTGCACGGCATCGTTTCGGCCATGCGCAAGGTGGCATCGGGGATCGACAGGCCCATTTGCTGGGAATCGACGATACGACGGAACTCGGTCCTGACCGGCTCGGGAGATTCGTTGGCGATCAGGCGAACGGCGTCGTTCAGCGGCAGGCCGGATTTGACCGCACGCACGATGATGTCGAGGGCGTTCGGAAATTCGTTGAGAAAAGCCTTGACCCGGCGCGCGCGGCGAAACGAAACGAACCAGCGCGGCAGGCCGAGCGCTCCGGCCAGCAACGCACCTGGCAAGGTCAGCATCGGCGCACCGGCGTAATAGGCAAGAGCCGTGAGCACGATGCCGCAGACAGCGGAGTAGATGTAAAAGCGCTCCATGGAAACCTGCATGCCGGCCTGACGGATCTGGGCCTTCAGCGGCGGTTTCTTGACGATACGGTCCTTGGATTTCTGCTTTTGGTCGAGATTCTTCAGCGAATCCTGAACGGTTTTCTTCCGCTTGACCGCTTCGGCGGCACGATCGCGCGAAGCCTTGACGACGGAACGATCGGTCTCGGCGGTCTTGATCGTCTCAAGCCGCTTGCCGACCTGCTTCTCATTGCTGATGCGGGTGAACAGGAAAGCATAGGCGACCGCGCCGGCGCTGAAGCCGGCGAGCACGATGAATGCCAGTACGGTGCCGTCAATTCCGAACATTGATCAGAGCCCCCACGCCTCCAGTTGCATCAGTCAGCGCGCTTCTCCATGGACTCGAGCGCAGCGGCGAGGCGCTGTTCCTCGCCATAGTAGCGCGCGCGATCCCAGAAATGTGGGCGGCCGATGCCGGTCGATACATGCTCGCCCAGCAGCCTGCCATTCGCGTCTTCGCCCTTGATGTTATAGAGCACGATATCCTGCGTGATGATGACGTCGCCTTCCATGCCGATCACCTCGGTGATGTGGGTGATGCGGCGCGACCCGTCGCGAAGGCGTGCTGCCTGGATGATGACGTCGATGGAACCGACGACGATCTCGCGCACGGTCTTTTGCGGCAGCGAGAAGCCGCCCATGGCGATCATCGATTCGATACGGTTCAGGCATTCGCGCGGGCTGTTCGAGTGGATCGTTCCCATCGAGCCGTCGTGACCGGTGTTCATCGCCTGCAGAAGGTCGAAGACTTCCGGTCCGCGCACTTCGCCGACGATGATGCGCTCGGGCCGCATGCGCAGACAGTTCTTGACCAGGTCGCGCATGGTCACCTCGCCCTCGCCCTCGAGGTTGGGCGGGCGGGTTTCGAGACGAACGACATGCGGCTGCTGCAATTGCAACTCGGCCGAGTCTTCGCAGGTGATGACGCGTTCCTCGCGGTCGATATAGTTGGTCAGGCAGTTGAGCAGCGTCGTTTTGCCCGAGCCGGTACCGCCCGAGATGACGATGTTGCAGCGGACACGGCCGATGATCTTGAGAATCTCGGCGCCTGCCGGCGAGATGGCGCCGAACTTGACCAGCTGGTCGAGCGTCAGCTTGTCCTTCTTGAACTTGCGGATGGTGAGCGCGGTGCCGTCGATGGAGAGCGGCGGCGCGATGACGTTGACGCGGGAACCATCGGGAAGGCGCGCATCGCAGATCGGACTCGATTCATCGACGCGGCGGCCAACCTGGCTGACGATGCGCTGACAGATGTTGAGAAGTTGCTGATTGTCGCGGAAGCGGATGCCGGTCTGTTCGACCTTGCCGTTGACTTCGATGTAGACGTTCTTGGAGCCGTTGACCATGATGTCGGCGATGTCGTCGCGGGCAAGCAATGGCTCCAACGGCCCATAGCCAAGCACGTCGTTGCAGATGTCCTCGAGCAGTTCTTCCTGCTCGGCGATCGACATCGCGAAATTCTTGATCGCAATGATGTCGTTGACGATGTCGCGGATTTCCTCGCGCGCGCTCTCAGGGTCGAGCTTGGCAAGCTGCGACAGATCGATGGTGTCGATGAGCGCGGAAAAAACCTGGCTCTTGGTGTCGTAGTAGGTTTCGCTTTTTTCGCGCTGGACCCTTTTCGGCTCCGGCGCCAGCGGCGGCGCCTCGACCGCGCGGCGCGCCGGCGGCGCGGCAGCCTGGGGCGTTGCCGCAGGCCGGGCCAGAACCGCCGTTTCCGCAGTTGCAGCCGCCGGTGCTGCAGGGGCAGGTGCCGGTGCTGGCTGGCGGAACTCCGGGGCGAACCGGTTGCCGTCGTCAGAGCCTCTTTTACCAAACATGATCGACTACCAATTCCGCTTAAGGAGCGTCACTTCTTGTTGCGCGAGAGTTTGCCGAGGAGACTACCGAGGCCGGCTTTCTTCTTCGCCTTGATTTCGCTGCGCCCGGTCAGCACATGCGCGATTTCGTTGATCATGCCGACGACCGGACTCTTGGCGTCCATCTCGCCCAGCATGCGCCCGTTGTTGGCCGCGTTGCCGAACAGCAGTGGATCAAAAGCGATGACCGACATCGGCGAGATGCCAAGCGGTTCGGCGAAATCGGCCGATGCAATCTCGGGCCGCTTCGGCACGCCTGCCTGGTTGATGATCAGCTTGGGCGGCGCGTCGTTCGGGCGAAGCCGTTTCAGCATGTCGACCATGTTCTTGGTGTTACGCAGATTGGCCAGCTCCGGGGTTGCCGTGATGACGATCTCGTCGGCCTTGATCAGGGTGTTCTTGGTCCAGCCGGTCCAGACGTGAGGGACATCGAGCACCAGCAGCGGCACACTGCGCTGGGCTACGTCGATGAGCTGGGCGAAGGCGTCGGGATCAAAATCGTAGACCCGTTCCAGCGTGGAGGGTGCTGCAAGCAGCGACAGATGTTCGGAGCACTGCGCGAGCAGCCGGTCAAGATAGACTTCATCGACGCGTTCGGGCGAGAACACCGCCTCGGCGATGCCTTGTGCCGGATCCTGATCGAAATTGATGTTGGCCGTGCCGAAAGCCAGGTCGAGATCGGCGACGACCACTTCGGACTTGAACAGCGACGACATCGCCCAGGCCACATTATGGGCAATGGTCGACGAGCCGACGCCGCCCTTGGCGCCGACGAAGGCGATCGAGCGGCCGATCGGCTCGGCTTCCGGATCGACGAAGATCGATGAGACCACGCTGACGATGTCGGCCATCGACACCGGTGCGATGACATATTCGGAAATGCCGGAGCGGATAAGTTCGCGATAAAGGCCGATATCATTATAGTGGCCGATCACCACAACCTTCGATGTCGGATCGCAATATTCGGAGAGCTGGGCGAGCTGCTCCAGCAATTGTTTGGGCTCGCTGCGCGATTCCAGAAGGATCAGGTTCGGCGTCGGCGCGGAGTGGTAGAACTCGACCGCAGTGGCGACGCCGCCCATATGGACCTTTAGATGCGCCTTCGCCATGCGGCGATCCTCGCCGGCGCGTTCGATGGGATTGGCGACACCCTCGGTCTCACAAAATGCCTGGATCGAGATGCGCGGGATCGGCCGCAGCGCCTGCATCGCGGCGATGTCCTGTTGCGACGTGTCGCCGCTGTCGGATGGGGTCTCGTAGGCCAGGTTGCTCATGTCCGCGTGCTCCAGACTGCGATCGATCAATAGTCGACTTCTGTTGTGGGGACCGGCGAGAAGAATGGGGCCTTTCGATATCCGTCGATGACGATCCCACGCCTCTCAGCGTCGATGGGCGCCTGCTTGCGCGGCCCAAGCAGATCGGCCGGATTGGCCATCTGGGCGGCAAGGTTGTTCTGATACGAGCAGCCGTAATCGGCATAGTGCTTGTTTTCCGACGACTTCAGCATGTCCTCGGGCCAGCGCCCGCATTTGTCGGTCTGGGCTTTCGTCGAGATATAGGCGACACGGACCGGGGCCGAGGCTTCGACGGAAGCGGACTGATAAGTGGTCATGACGATCCGGTTGCGGTTGATGCCGCTGGCGACCGCCAGCCTAGCGAAGTCGCGTCCAGCCGCCGTCGCCGCGATCTCATTGGCAGAGCCAACCGGAACTGCGATCGTCAGCGATGGGGCGGCGCTCTTGTCGTAGCCGTCCAGGAAACCCAGAAGCGTGTCGCGCTGGAAGCCGGTCATGCCGCGATCGCCGGCGCCGACCGGAAGGTCGATCTTCTCGTTCCTCTCCGCGATGACGATCGGGTGCGTGGTGCGATAGTCGTCCGGAATTGCACCAACCGTGATGCTGTCGCGTCTGAGATTGGCGCAACCGGCCAGCGACGCCGCGACCGCGATCGCCAGGATCGGAATGGCCGACCGGCAGATGCGCTCGCGGCTGGATCGTACCGTGGCGGCGATCGTCATTGCCTTTGATGCTGACTGAGACATGTCCGCTTCCCCGCTTACTTGTAGATGAAGCCGACAACGCCGTGATAACGGCCGTTGGGCTTGTCGGTCTGCATGGTGCCGTAGACGCGATTGACGCGGCCGAGGAACATGCCGGCGCCATCACTCGGCGCATTGAAATTATCGTCCGGCTTGGCCAGATCGTTGCGGGCCACCGGTCGCGCCAGATAGGGCGTGATGATGACGACGAGTTCGCTTTCGTTGCGTATGAAATCCTTGCTGCGGAAGAGTGTGCCAAGCACCGGTATCTTGCCGAGGCCCGGTAGTCCCGATACAGCCTGACGAACGTCGTCACGGACCAATCCGGCAATCATCATCGAACCGCCGGAGGGTAACTCGACCGTCGTGTCGGCAAGTCTCTTGCGGATCGAAAGCAGGCTGGTTCCGGGCAAGCCCCCGCTGGCTTCAAGCGTGGAGGCGCCTTCGGTGGTCGGCTCCGAGACCGACGTCCTGACCTTGAGACTGATGCGGCCAGCCGACAACACCACGGGCTGAAACTCGAGGCCAATGCCATATTCGATTTTCGTGTTCGTATATGTGACAGGTCCCGTGCCTGTACGTTGGGTGATGAGGTTGTACTGGCCGCCTGCCTTGAAGGTTGCCTTCTCGCCCGAGACCGCCGTAAGTGTCGGTTCCGCCAGCGTCTTCATGACGCCGCTTTGTTCCATTGCATTGATGTAGGCTTGAAGCCCGTTGCCGCCGGCACTGCCCAACGCCATGTTGGAAAGCTGCGAAATCGGTTTGCCCAGCCCGAAAGGCGGCGAACTTATCGCGCCGGCGCTGATGCCGTTGATGCTGCCGTTGCCGATCAGATTGACGCCGAGCTGCTTCATGACCGAGCGGCTGACTTCGGCGACCGTGACTTTCAGCGTCACCTGATCATCGCCGATGATCTGCAGCAGGTTGACGATCTTGCTGACACGCCGCTCGGAATCCGGATTGTTGATGTCGACGCCGCCATTGGCCGAGCCGCCGGCTGCCGTCTGTGAATACTGTCCGGTGGTCGCCTCGCCGCCGGATACGAAGATGGTCGCGAGATCGACGGCGCGCTTGGCGTCCAGCGGCGTGTCGACGGTTCCGGTCAGAACGACGTTGTCGTTCAGCAACTCGACCTTGATCTGCGCCGTCGGAAGGAAACGCCTGAGGTAGTCTTCCAGGCCGGCGACGTCGCGTTCGACGGCCAGATCCAGGCTGACGATCTGTTCGCCATTGGGGCCAAAGACGAAGATGTTGGTCTCGCCAACGGACTTGCCGAACAGATAGATGCGCCTTGCTGTGCGGGTCACCGCATCGGCGACCGCCGGGTTGGCAACCAGGATGTCATAGGCATCACTCGGCAGGTCGATGACCACCGACTTGTTGAGGCCAAGCTTGACGCGCTGGGTGGCGGTCGACGCCGATACCTGGGCATTCTTGCCGGCGGCCTTCGCCTCGACGAGGCCATGCGCATTGGTTCCGATGAGAAACAGGCCGATTGCCGCTGCCATCATGACCGGCAGTTTACTGTTTAGCCTCATTTCCTTGCCCCCACTTCGGAAACTTCGCCCGACTTGATCAACCGCACCGTTCCGCGCCGTCCATTGCCGGAAACGAGGTAGTCGGCCTCATCCGAGATCTTTTCCTGGTTGTCCGTGATCGACCGCAGCGCCAAGGTCAGGCGATCCGCCATCTGCTGGGCGACGGTGATGATCTCCGCCTGCTGCGGCGTCAGCTCCAGCGTGGCGGTCTGGCCGACCCTGGTCTTCTTGCCTTCCTCGTCCTCCTGGATGGTCTGATCGATCGCCAGGACGCGGATGTTCTTGAGGATGGTCTCGGTCGTAAACCCACTGCCGCCGCTGACATCGGACCTGCGGGTCATAATGACGTCGACAAAATCGTTGGGGAGAATGAAGCCGCCTGCCGAAGTGTCGGCCGAGATCGCCGTAGCGACGGCACGCATGCCGCTGGGCAGGATCGACGACATGAAGCTTTGCCCCTCGCCGATCAGCTTGGAGCGCCGCAGCGGTTCGCCAGTGTACATCGCCACGCGGGCGACGGAGCTTTTCAGCTTCTCCAGCGCCTCGGGCTCGGCAGCGCGGGTGATGAAGTTTGCATTGATGCCGTTGGCCGGCCAGGACTCCCAGTCGATGTTGTTCTCAAGCTGGCTGCCCATGGCAACGTCGCCGGAAAGGACGAGCACATCCTGCAACGCGATCGCCGGTGCCTGCGGGGCACCGACAACGACCTGAGGCGGCGGAGCCACCACCATTTTCTTCGCAACATATCCTGCGCCACCTGCCGCGGCCACCGCCACGCTCAGAATGATCAGTCGGGATGCTGGCATCTGTCCGAACCCTCGCCTTTTTTGGCAAACCACCTGGCCAGGCCGGACTTTGCAGCCGCAATCGTCAAAACAAGGTTAATGCAGTGCTTACGATCGTGATTAATTTAAGGTTTACATAAATTAGACGGAACCGGTTCCCGCAGACGCGAAGGGCGGCCAAGCCGCCCCTCTCCAAGCCAATATTTCAAGCCGGACCCGGTCGGGAAAACTACGCGGCCAACCTTGCCAGCGCCCACACCATCAATGGCGAATCGGGATAGGCAATCAGCCCGCCTATGCCGAGCGCGATGCCATAAGGGACGCCGCCAGCGTCGTCGGCGAAGTGGCGCAGGAACGCATTGTGGCTGGTATAGGTCGCCAGCGGCGATTTCCGATAGACGAGGATGGCGAGCGTCAGCAGGCCGCCTATGAAGGTCGAAAAGACGAGGTATTCGACAAGGTGGATGTTGAGTCCCATCCAAACGGCAGTGGCCGCCAGCAGCTTGGCGTCGCCGCCGCCCATGCCGCCGAGCGCAAACAGACCGAATGTCACCGCCAGCACCAGACCACCGGCGGCGAAATGCCAGCCATAGCTTGCCCAGTCCATACCCGTCAGTGGCGCGACCAGGGCAAAGACAGCCAAAAGCAGGACCGGCACGCGATTGGCGATCGTCATCGACAGCGTGTCGGAGATCGCGGCAAAAAGCATGCAAAACGGAAAGACAACGAAAATCAGAGCTTCAAGCATGGGCGCGGCGCCTATGGTGAAATTGTACCTGGCCTCAGTCTAGGCAGGCTCGATTAACGATTGATGATGCCAAGAATTCAAAGTGGTTCTTAACACGGAATAAGGGCCGCCAATGAGGCGGCCCTTATTATGAAATAACGACCAGATATGGTTAGTTAGAGTTATTCACCGCCGAAGCGATGGCCGTGAACTTGTTGTTCAGGGCGTTGCCGAGCGAGCCAGCGCCGACCATGATGGCGAGCGCGATGAGAGCGGCGATCAGACCGTATTCGATGGCGGTCGCGCCGGATTCGTCCTTCACAAAACGTGCGATGAGATTAGACATTAGAGAGCTCCTACTCCACGTGGTTACAGCACTTCCGTCAACTTCTGTGGTGGTTGATCGGATGCTGCCAATCTAGGGAGAAGCTCTTTCGATCGGCTTAAGAAACAGGATTACCGATTCCTTTCCGGTATCCAACAGCTTGCGTGGTTAACCGTGAGCTAAATATCGAATGATGGTCTGAGCGCAGGAAAAAGGTTGCGAAAGGCGCAACTGCGCGGCTGCCGGAAAGCTGTCTGCATTATTAAATGCGAGCAGGTCGATGCAGACGCCGCCGCGCCGGTCGTCGACTTAACCGTTGGTTCACCAATCTCGTTCATGTTCCGTTGAACAGTTTGCTGCCGTGGGAGCGCCTCAATGACCGGGTCGAGATCGTTGTTTCTGATTGCCGCGCTTCTCGTTGCGCCGGCTTTCATCGTGCCCGCCAAGGCTGGAGCCGGCATTGAAGTCACCATGAACCAGGCGAAGATCGTCAAATTGACGCGCGCCGCCGACACGATCGTTGTCGGCAATCCGGCAATCGCCGACGCCGCCGTACAGGATGCATCGACGATCGTGTTGACCGGCAAGGGATTCGGCGTCACCAACCTGGTTGTTCTCGACCAGGACGGCAGCCCGATCATCGACGAGCAGGTCACCGTGGTGCGGCAGGCCGCGTCATCGGTGCGTATCTACAGACGTGCCCAGATACAAACAATGTCCTGCACGCCCTACTGCGAGAGCTCTTTCAAGAGTGACGCCGAGAAAAACTCCGAAGCCGAGATGAGCGCCGGCCAGTAGGCGATCAGGGCCATCTGCTCTTCCCGGCAACGCCGCCTCTTGCTGAACATGCCGCTGCGGTTAGCGGGCGGTTAACGCCATCTCGCAGAATTTAGCGGTCATCCAAACCGGACCTCAATGGGTTTTCGCTAGTGTTCCGGCCGATACCGCATCAGGATTGGCAGGGACGGGAATGAGCTGGGACCCAAAACCCGAAATCGGCAAGGGCAAGGCAGGGCGGACGCGCTTCCCCCGGCGCTTCCTTGGCGATCGACGCGGCAGCACGGCAGTCGAATTTGCGATGCTTGCTTTGCCGTTTGCGCTTCTCGTCTTCGCCATCCTTGAGAGCTGCATCTCATTTGGCGGGCAAGAAGTGATGACCAACATCACCGACGATATCGCCCGTCAGCTGCGTACTGGCCAGCTAAGACAGGTCGACGTGGCGGGAAACAAGCTGAAGGACATGATCTGCGCCAGACTGGAGATTATTGTTGCCAAGAATTGCCCCGGTTTGCTGGTGGATCTGCGGGCGTTCCCGACTTTTGACGACGCGGCCAAGGCTGGCTTCAAGATTTCAGGCGCGGACATTGTACTGACCGGCACGACGGACACGACTTTTCAGGTCCAGACAGGCTTGGCGGAATCGAAGAACATGCTGCGGGTTTTTTACAAATGGCCGGTCATGACAGATTTCATGGCCAGTTCGATGGCCAACATACAAGGCGGAAAAACGCTGCATTTCGCATCGGTGACCTGGCAGAACGAGCCGTTCAACAACTGAAAACTGCGCTGCTGCGTCAGCAAAAGAGGGTAGAAGCATGTATCGTGCGGGGGCGCATTCGCGGATTTCACTCATATGGAAGAGAGCGATGCGGTTTTTTCCCGATCGCCGCGGTGTCGCGGCCGTCGAGTTTGCCCTGATCGTGCCACTTCTGTTTGTCATGTATTTCGTGACCATGGAGGCCTCGCAGGGTTTCGAAACCAGCAAGAAGGTCAGCCGCATCAGTTCCATGGTGGGTGACCTCGTTGCGCAGCAGACGTCGGTCGTCAAGGCAGATCTCACCGCCATCATGAAGATCGGCAATTCCACGCTTCGGCCCTACAATCGCTCAGTCCCCGATATCTTTATCACTGCAATACAGATCTCCACCGATCCGACGCCGAAGGTGCAGGTGGCGTGGTCGTGGAAAGTGGTCAATGGCACCTATAGCGTAGACGCCGCCAAGAACAGCACCACGACCGTTCCGTCGACGGTCAAGATCGCTGGAACCTTCCTTATTCGCGTTCAAACCACTCTCGCATACAAGCCGATGGTCACCTGGTCGCAAGACAGCGAAAAACGGGTTGGATTGACCTCGGCCTTCGACAACATAAAGATGAGTGAAACCTTTTATTTCAGCCCCCGCCGAGCCCTGACGATCCCTTGCAGCGACTGCTGAAACAATTTCGATCGCACGGCTTGCTTCAAACGCGCGACGCGCTCTTTCGAAATGAGGCACCCTGAAGCGGACCTTCGGCTCGGGGTCAATGGCCTACTGACCGTCGTTTGACACCAGGTGCACGATGGCTGCGGCCAGCGCATAGTCCTGCGGACCGGCGACGATGAACCCTCCGGAATGTTTCGTTTCCAGGAGATCGTAGATATCAGGCGACAGCGATTTGAGATTGATGAGGAAGACGGTGAGCCGACGCTTGGCCTCGGGGTCAAGGTCGCTGCGAACGGCATGGGGGCCATATCGCAACAAGCCGGACGTCCATATGACCTGAAGCGCTGCCTGTGAAATCCCCGCCGCCTCCAGTCTTGCCATGGTGCCATCCGGATCAACTGGCTGGCTGCCGGGTATGGTCGGCTGGCTGTCCGCCGTGGCGGTCTCCCAGCCAAACAAGGCATCGGCCTGGCCGTCGACCAGCATCGCTTCGGCAGCAGCTGCCGAATCGGCATGGGTCAGAAACGGCGCATCTTCGGTGATCCCGACACCTTCGGCCGTCAGCCCGGCAAGCGGCAAAAGGGAACCGCCAATGCTGTCCGCGGGCGCCATGGCGATCCTGTGATCCTTCATCGCCGCCAGATCGGCAACCTTGCCGTCCCGCGTCAGCAGGACGGAGCGGATACCGATGGCGCCGTCGGCATCGACCGGCGCGACGAGCGGTTCGACGCAGCCGCAGCGCTGCGAGGCGGTGGCGTAGGCGGTCGCCGAATAGACGGCGTATTCGATACGGGCATTGGCCTGTGCCTCGATCAGCGCAGCATAATCACGGGCAACGACGAATTCGACCTTCATGCCAAGCGCCCTGGTATAGGCGTCCGTCAACAGCGCCAGACCCGGAACGGTGTTGCCGGCACCGGGTTCGGCGACGATGCCGATGCGGAACGTGCCGATGTCATCGCGCCAGTCGGCACGTGCGGCATTCGGCCAGGCGGCGCCGAGCAGCGTCAGGACGGCCGCAAACGCCTTCCCGGCAGGCTTCCTGCTGAAATCCGCCACCCGTCTCATCGATCCATGCCCATGCCGCCGTTTGGCCACGTCCCGACTATCGCGCCAAGCCGTTGCCGTTTGGTTTCCGAATTGCCAATGGCGGTGCGGAACCCTATGTCTGGGCCGACAGACAGGCAACGATGAATCCTCCAATGGCGCGCGCTTTCCTCTTCGTTCTCGATTCTTTCGGCATCGGCGGCGCGGCCGATGCCGAAGCCTATGGCGACGCCGGCTCCAACACATTCGGACATATCGCCGAAGCCTGCGCGCAAGGCCGTGGCGACCGCGAGGGCCTGCGCAGCGGCCCGCTCTTCGTGCCCAACATGCTCTCACTCGGTCTTGGCCATGCGGCCGAAACCGCGACGGGCTTCAAGTTCGACAGCAAAGGCAAGGCCCGCCTTGCCTCCGCCTTCCATGGCGCGGCGCAAGAGATCTCGAGCGGCAAGGACACACCATCGGGTCATTGGGAAATCGCCGCCTTGCCGGTGCGCTTCGCCTGGGGCTACTTCCCGAACACCGTGCCGGCCTTTCCAGCCGAACTGACAGCGGCGATCATCCGGGAAGGCAACGTGCCGGGCATTCTCGGCAATTGCCATGCGGCGGGCACCGAGGTCATCGAGCGGTTCGGCGAGGAGCATATCCGCACCGGCAAGCCGATCTGCTACACCTCGGTCGACTCCGTCCTGCAGATCGCCGCGCATGAGGTGCATTTCGGCCTCGAGCGGCTCTACGAATTCTGTCAGGTGGTGCGTCGGCTGGTTGATCCGTTGAAAATCGGCCGGGTGATCGCACGACCATTCCTGGGCGAAACCGTCGCCACCTTCGAGCGGACGTACAACCGCCACGACTATGCCGTGCCGCCGCCGGAGCCGACGCTGCTCGACCGGCTGACCGCGCGCGGCAGCCGGGTCATCGCGGTCGGCAAGATCGGCGACATCTTTGCCCATCGCGGAATCTCGGAAGTGCGCAAGGCTCCGGGCAACATGGCGATGTTCGACGAGGCGCTGGGCGCGATGGACGCCGCTGGCGACGGCGATCTGGTGTTTGCCAATTTCGTCGATTTCGACACCGAGTTCGGGCATCGGCGCGACGTTGCCGGCTATGCGGCGGCGCTCGAAGCCTTCGACCGGCGCCTGCCTGAAGCGCTGGCAAAACTGCGCCACGGCGACCTTCTCATCCTGACCGCCGACCATGGCAACGATCCGACCTGGCGCGGCACCGACCACACGCGCGAGCGCATTCCGGTGATCGGCACCGGGCCGGGGCTCAAAGGCGGCGACATTGGCCTCAGGACCACCTTCGCCGATATCGGTGAAACCGTGGCCGAACATCTCGGGCTGGCGCGCGGCCGCCACGGCGCTTCCTTCCATGCGACGATCGGCGGCCATGCCTGAGTTGCCGGAGGTCGAAACGGTTCGGCGCGGCCTGCAACCGGTTCTGGAAGGTGCCCGCATCATCAGCGTCGAGGCACGCCGCCCCGACCTGCGCTTTCCGTTTCCCGCAAGATTTTCCGAACGGCTGACCGGCAAGACCATTACGGCGCTCGGCCGCCGGGCCAAATATCTTGTCGTGCATGTGGAAGGCGGCCCGGTGCTGATCTGCCATCTCGGCATGTCGGGCTCGTTCCGCATCGAAACGTCCGATGGCAGCGAGATACCAGGAGAGTTCCACCACGAGCGCTCGAAGAGCACGGCGCATGATCATGTCGTGTTCCATGTCGCCTCTCCCGAAGGTGCCCAATCCCGCGTGATCTTCAACGACCCGCGCCGCTTCGGTTTCATGCTGTTTGCGGAAGGCGAGCCCGATAGCCATCCGATGCTGAATGGACTGGGCGTCGAGCCGACCGGCAACATACTGGACGGCGCCCTGCTCGCCTCGCTGCTGAAGGGCCGAAGATCGCCGCTGAAGGCCGCTCTCCTCGACCAGCGGCTGATCGCAGGGCTCGGCAATATCTATGTGTCGGAGGCGCTGTGGCGCGCCGGTCTGTCGCCATTGCGCGAGGGGGGCACAATGGCGAAGCCCGGCAAGAAAGCCAAAGCGCAGAGCGAGCGCCTGGCCGATGCGATCCGCTCGGTTATCGCCGATGCGATTGCCGCCGGCGGATCGTCGCTGCGCGACTATGTGCACACGGACGGGTCGCTGGGCTATTTCCAGCATTCCTTCGCGGTCTACGACCGCGAAGGCGAGCCCTGCCCCACACCCGGCTGCGGTGGCCACATAGAGCGCATCGTGCAGAGCGGGCGCTCGACTTTCTTTTGCCGGACCTGTCAGGTGTGAACCAAGGAGGAGATGCAGTCATGGCCTACGAAACGATCATCGTGGAAACACGCGGCAAGGTCGGGCTGATCACGCTGAACCGGCCGAAGGCGCTCAACGCGCTGAATTCGCAGGTTCTGGCGGAATTGGTTGCGGCCGTGAACGCCTTCGACGCGGACACCGCTATCGGCGCCATGGTCATCACCGGTTCCGAAAAAGCCTTTGCAGCGGGCGCCGACATCAAGGAAATGCAGGCAATTTCCTATGTCGATGCCTATGTGCAGGACTTCTTCGTCGGCTGGGAAGAGTTCACACGGGCGCGAAAGCCTATTATCGCGGCGGTCGCCGGCTATGCGCTGGGCGGCGGCTGCGAACTGGCGATGATGTGCGATTTCATCATCGCCGCCGATACCGCCAGGTTCGGCCAGCCCGAGATAACGCTCGGCGTCATGCCCGGCATGGGCGGATCGCAACGGCTCACCCGCTTCGTCGGCAAGTCCAAGGCCATGGATATGTGCCTGACCGGACGGATGATGGATGCCGCGGAAGCCGAGCGTTGTGGCCTGGTGTCGCGGGTCGTGCCGGCCGGCGACCTTGTCGAGGAAGCGCTGAAGGCGGCCGCCAAGATCGCCGATTTTTCGCTGCCGTCGGTGATGATGACAAAAGAAGCCGTCAACCGCGCCTTTGAAACGACCCTTGCCGAGGGGCTGCGGTTCGAACGCCGCCTGTTTCACTCGCTGTTTGCGCTGGACGACCAGAAAGAAGGCATGGCGGCCTTTGCCGAGAAGCGGAAGCCGAATTTTACCAACCGCTGATGCATGTCGCCCAAAAGTGGTCCCGGTTTTGGGAGAACGACATGCATAAGAACAAAGACCTAAAGCGCGTCGCCTGAATCCGTTCAAACGCGACGCGCTTTAGGATCACCAAAAAGAAGGCCAGGCGGCGTTGACGCGCCGGAAAAGCTGAACTATAAGCCGCTCCAACCGAGGCGGCCCTGTGGCTGCCCGTTTGTTTTTTGCGCCCTGCGGCATCCCGCATGCGCCCACCAGATCAGAAGAGAGGCATCATGGCCAATACCTCCTCGGCCAAAAAGGCAACGCGCAAGATCGTCCGTCGCGCGGCGATCAACAAAAACCGCCGCTCGCGCGTACGGACCTACGTCCGCCAGGTCGAAGAGGCGCTGGCCGCCGGCGACAAGGTTGCCGCTCTGGCCGCCTTCAAGACCGCCGAGCCGGAATTGATGCGCGCCGCCACCAAGGGCGTGATCCACAAGAACACGGCGTCCCGCAAGGTGTCGCGCCTGGCTCACCGGCTCAAAGTGCTGTCGGCCTGATATAGCTTTCCTGAACTTGCGTTCTTCGAACCCGGCGGATCACGCCGGGTTTTTTCGTTTGCCGGCAAGTACTTAAAAAAGAACGCCCGCAAAACGAACTCGACTTGGATTTCAAAGCTCGGAATGCTTTGCCGGCACATACATGTCCGCGAACGCTCCGATCCGCCGAAACAGGCGTTGCCAATAAATTTGGCTGTCACAAATTACCTTTGTTTTTCAGCTACTTGCCAGCGGTCATCCACAGCTTGTTCACATCGACCGAGGGCGATCGGGTACAAGTTGCTGTCAAGCGAAATATTTCAGAAAATTTCGGGCCGTGTGGCCTTTTTCACATTCGCCGGAAAAGGGTTTGAATCACAATGGCTTTGTCAAAATGTGCAGTTGCAGCATCGGGGCTCAACCCGTCTCCACTAACCAGATTCCTTAAAAATCCGTTAGTCATGGCCTTGCCCTATCCACAGCGATTTCGGTAATGTCCATCCATCGAAAGGGACGGGCCATTGGGCCCTCAACCCAGCCTGAATCGGCCACCACAAAATGGCAGAATTCATGACGTGGAGCAATTCCGCGCACGGGCTTGGTTTGTCTTTTTCGATGTGGGTTAGGGGACTGGCGTAATTGTTACATGGCAGGTCAGCGACGCGCCGGCGTTTTCGCCGGACGGCGATGCATTGCCCGGACGCGGTCAAGACGGACTGGCTCAGGCGCCGGTGCCGATCCCTTGGCGACGAGGCAACATTCATCCGCCGGCGGCGGCGATGGTGTTGTAGCGAATGAACGGTGGCCGGAACCACGGATGCAGGAGGCGCATCCCCGGCTGAAACAGGTACAAGAAGAACAAGGAACGCGATCATGCAGAGCGGCATCGAAAGGGAGCTTATGGGCGACCTCCCATTTCCTGGAACTCTAGTCGGAGGGGACGACATGACGGCTTCCAGCGACGCGGAACAGAAGTTCGATCGGGTCAAGACCCAGTTGAAGGCGCGCCTTGGAACCGAGGTCTATTCCAGCTGGTTCGGGCGGATGAAGGTTGCCGAGGCATCCAGGGGCATTGTCCGCATCTCCGTGCCCACAGCCTTCCTGCGCTCGTGGATCAACGGCCACTATCTCGACCTCATCGCCGAGCTGTGGAAGCACGAAGATCCGGAAGTGCTCAAGATCGAAATCGTCGTGCGCACAGCGACCCGTCCGGCGCGCAATGGCGTGGAGCCCGAAGTGGTCCCGGCACGCAAGATGACCCGGCAGACACAAACGGCGCTGGCCGCAGGCACTGCGGGTCCCGGCCGGGTGGAGCGGGCACCGGCACCGCGCCCTGGGACGCCGATCGAGACCGAGTTCCGGCACAATGTGCTCGGTTCGCCGCTCGACCCACGCTATACGTTCGGCTCCTTCATCGAAGGTCCGTCGAACCGGGTGGCTTTCGCCGCGGCCAAGGCGGTGGCGGAATCGCAGTCGAGCGCGGTGCGCTTCAATCCGCTGTTTCTTCATGCGACGGTCGGGCTCGGCAAGACCCACCTGTTGCAGGCGATCGCGGCCGAATCCCTGAAGCAGAACCCCAAGTCGAGGGTCGTCTACCTGACGGCCGAATATTTCATGTGGCGCTTCGCGACCGCGATCCGCGACAACAACGCGCTGACGCTGAAAGAACAGTTGCGCGACATCGACCTGTTGATCATCGACGACATGCAGTTTCTGCAAGGCAAGTCGATCCAGCATGAATTCTGCCATCTCATCAACATGCTGCTCGACAGCGCCAAGCAAGTGGTGGTCGCCGCCGACCGGCCGCCGTCGGAACTGGAATCGCTGGAGCCACGCGTACGCTCGCGCCTCAATGGCGGTGTTGCGCTTGAAATGTCGGCGCCGGATTTCGCCATGCGCATCGGCATGCTGAAGCTGCGTCTCGCCACCGCCAAGGTCGACGATGCGTCGCTCGATATTTCGGAGGAGATCCTCAACCATGTCGCCCGCACGGTGACCGGCAGCGGGCGAGAGCTCGAAGGTGCGTTCAACCAGCTTCTGTTTCGCCAGTCGTTCGAGCCGCAGATCACAATCGATCGCATCGACGAGATTCTCGGCCATATCTACCGTTCGGGCGAACCGAAACGGGTGCGCATCGAGGACATCCAGCGCATCGTCGCGCGCCACTACAATGTGTCGAAGACCGAGCTCCTGTCCAACCGGCGCACGCGCACCATCGTCAAGCCGCGACAGGTCGCCATGTATCTGTCGAAGGTGATGACGCCGCGCTCCCTGCCGGAGATCGGAAGGCGCTTCGGCGGCCGCGACCACACGACGGTGCTGCACGCCGTGCGCAAGATCGAGGATCTTTCCGGTTCCGATAACACGCTGGCGCAGGAGCTCGAACTGCTGAGAAGGCTGATCAACGACCAGGCCTGAAAACGCCTGCCTGCGAACTCCGCCGGCTTTATCCCCAGAAAGCCCGCGTAACCGGTGTGAACCGGTGGCGCGGGCTTGCGTTTGCTGGCTTTTTCCTGTCAGTTTGTACAGATTCTGAGCCTGTTCAGACCTTTCGCGGGGCGCCGCCCACTGGTGACCCGTTCATTCATTCAAGCGAGCCTGTTTCGTCATGCGTGTTATCCTGGAACGGTCAAATCTCCTGAAGTCTCTCAACCACGTTCATCGCGTGGTCGAGCGGCGCAACACCATACCGATCCTGTCGAACGTGCTGCTCAGCGCCGAGGGCGCCAGCCTTGAGATGAAGGCAACCGACCTCGATCTGGAAGTGACCGAAGCCACGCCCGCCAAGGTCGAGCGCGGTGGCGCGACCACAGTTCCGGCACATCTGCTCTACGACATCGTGCGCAAGCTCGCCGAAGGGGCGGAGGTCATGCTGAAGACCGACGAGGACGGCAACGCCATGACGGTGACGTCGGGCCGTTCGAGCTTTCGTCTCCAGTGCCTGCCGCAGTCCGATTTCCCGGAGCTCTCGGCCGGCTCCTTCTCGCACATTTTCCGGCTCGATTCGGTGGCGCTGAAAGGCCTGATCGAGAAAACCCAGTTCGCCATCTCCACCGAAGAGACGCGCTACTATCTGAACGGCATCTACCTGCACACGCATGAGGCCGGCGGCAAGCTGAAGCTGCGCTCGGTGGCGACCGACGGCCATCGGCTGGCGCGCGCCGAGATCGACGCGCCGGCAGGGTCCGAGGGCATGCCCGGCATCATCATTCCACGCAAGACGGTCAGCGAGTTGCAGAAGCTGGTCGACGACCCGGATGTCGCGGTGACTACCGAATTGTCCGACACCAAGATCCGCTTCACCATCGGCAGCGTGGTTTTGACCTCGAAGCTGATCGACGGCACCTTCCCCGACTATCAGCGGGTGATCCCGACCGGCAACGACAAGAAGCTGATCATCGACCGGCAGAGCTTTGCCGCCGCCGTCGACCGTGTCTCGACCATTTCCTCCGAACGCGGCCGCGCGGTGAAGCTTTCGATCACCGAGGGACAGGTCACCCTTGCGGTCAACAATCCGGATTCGGGCAGCGCCACCGAGGAACTGGCCGCAGATTATTCGTCGGACCCGATCGAAATCGGCTTCAATGCGAAGTATTTGCTCGACGTCGCCGCGCAATTGACCGGCACCGAGGCAAAATTCATGCTGGCGGATGCCGGCTCGCCGACGCTGATCCACGACATGGCTGACGAGACAGCGCTTTACGTGCTGATGCCCATGCGCGTGTAGTCGCGCTGCGGCGCCCGAGTCTGGCTCCGCGACAATGTGCGACTGCGAGAATGATTGCGGCGACTTCGACAGGCGGACAGCGGTTGCCCGGGCAAAATCACATAAGTAAGCTTACACTTACCAATTTCCGCAACTATGCGGCGTTGGCGATCGACCTTGGCCCCGGCGCGGTGGTGTTTTCCGGCGACAACGGCGCCGGCAAGACCAACCTCCTGGAAGCGATTTCCCTGCTGACACCGGGGCGTGGCCTGCGCCGCGCGCCTTACATCGACGTGGCGCGCGAGGGCGGCGACGGCGGCTTTGCCTTGCATGCCCGGATCGACGGGCCGGACGGCCAGGTCGAGATCGGCACCGGCATTGCAGGTGGCGACACCGCCGGCGAGGGCGGCCGGCGGGTGCGCATCAATGGCGCCCCGGCACGATCGGCCGAAGACATGCTGGAATGGCTCCGCGTCGTCTGGCTAACGCCGGCGATGGACGGCCTGTTCCCAGGACCGGCCGCCGACCGCCGGCGCTTTCTCGACCGGCTGGTGCTGGCGATCGATCCTCAACACGGCCAGCGCGCACTCGACTATGAAAAGGCGATGCGCGGCCGTAACCGATTGCTTACGGAAGGATCCCGCGATGGCGCCTGGTTCGATGCGATCGAGACGCAAATGGCCGAGACCGGTGTCGCGATTGCCGCGGCGCGCGCCGAACTGGTGCGCCTGCTCACCGCCATGATCGACAGGCTGCCCAGCACAGGTCCGTTTCCGCAAGCCGACATCAGCCTGTCCGGCGAACTGGAAAGCGAAGTCAGCACCGCGCCCGCCGTCGATGTCGAGGAGCGATTCCGCGCAGCACTGGCCCAAGGCCGCGACCGCGACCGCGCCGCCGGCCGCACGCTCGACGGCCCACACCGTTCGGATCTGCGGGTGCGGCATAGGCCGAAGGCAATGCCGGCCGAACTCTGCTCGACCGGCGAACAGAAGGCGCTGCTGGTCGGCATTGTGCTGTCGCATGCAAGGCTGACCGGCGAAATGTCGGGCATGACGCCGATCCTGCTGCTCGACGAGATCGCCGCGCATCTCGACAGCGGCCGGCGCGCGGCCTTGTTCTCGATCCTGGAGGAGTTGAACTGCCAGGCCTTCATGACCGGAACCGACGCCGCGCTGTTTTCCAGTCTTTCTGGACGCGCGCAGTTCCTGACGGTCGACCACGGCACGGTTGGGCCAACCAAAGAGACCTGACAAGGTTTTTTACCCGCTATATGGTCCGGCAATGATCCCTGCTGCCCTCACCGACGAAGAGCTTGAGCGCTATGCCCGCCACATCGTGCTGCCCGAGATCGGCGGCGCCGGCCAGCAGAAGCTGAAACGCGCGCGCGTGCTGGTCATCGGCGCCGGCGGGCTCGGCGCACCGGTACTCGAATATCTCGCTGCCGCCGGCGTCGGCACGCTTGGCATCGTCGATGACGACAGCGTCTCGCTGTCGAACCTGCAAAGGCAGGTGATCCACGACACCGACGCGGTCGGCTTGGCCAAGACCGACAGCGCCAAAGCGGCAATCGCGCGCATCAATCCCAATGTCGTCGTCGAGCTGCACAATCTCAGGCTGACGGCGGACAATGCCCCTGCCCTCGTCGCCGGCTACGACATCGTCGTCGACGGCTCCGACAATTTCGAGACACGCTATGTGGTGGCCGATGTTTGCGCCGCCGAAAAACGGCCGCTGGTGCATGCCGCCGTCGGCCGCTTCGACGGCTCGCTGACGGTGCTGAAGCCCTTCGAGACCGGGGCGGACGGCAGGCAGAACCCGAGCTATCGCGATCTCTTTCCCGAAGCGCCGCCGCCGGGACTGGTGCCGTCCTGCGCCGTCGCCGGCGTGGTCGGCGCGCTGACCGGCGTTATCGGTACGCTGCAAGCGATGGAAGCGATCAAGCTGATCACTGGCGTCGGTGAACCTCTGGTCGGCCGGCTGCTGCTCTACGACGCACTGTCCGCGCGCTTCGATACGATCCGCTACAAGAGAAGCTGACCGCATGGATCAACCCGCCAGCGTTTTGGTCACGCAGCTTACCCCTGGTTTCGAACGGTGGGACGAGTTGCTCAGCCTGATCATGCGCGCCTTTGCGCCTATGGATGGCGTCATCGACCCACCATCCTCGGCGCATCTGCTGAGCGTCGAAAGCCTCCGGGACAAGGCTGGCCGGGAAACGGTGTTTCTGGCGCTGCAGGATGGCCAGATCGCCGGCTGTATCTTCGCCTTGGAGAGGACCTTAGACGTCTATGTCGGCAAGCTCGCCGTCGCGCCTGAGCTTCAGGGACGAGGCATCGGCAGGCAATTGATGCAGGCCGTCGAAAATCTTGTCCGCCGCTGCAACAAGGCAGCCATCGAGCTGCAGACGCGGATCGAGCTCTCCGCAAATCATGCAGCCTTTGCCCGTCTCGGCTTTCACGAAACCGAACGGACGGCGCATGAGGGCTATGACAGGCCGACCTCGATCACCATGCGCAAGGTGCTTGCATGAGCCTCGCCCTCAGCCCTGAAGAACAGGTGATTGCCTCGGGCCAGGACGGTGCCGCGATGGCGATGCGCATCGTCGCCGAAAGCGCCCGCCTGCTCGGTGCGCCGCGGCTGATCCCGATCGCCTCGGCGCATATCGATGGCGCGCTCTACCATGGCGATTCCGGCACGCTGTTCGCTGAAAGACTGGTCGAGGGCCAAGCCCGTGTCGCTGTTCGCTCGACCCTCAATGTCGGGGCGCTCGACCTGATGGGCTGCTCGCGCATCCGCCTCGAAGAGCCGGCGCGCGGCATGGCGCGGCGGATGATGGACGCCTACCGCAAACTTGGCTGCGAACAGAGCTGGACCTGCGCGCCGTACCAGGCCGGGCACCGGCCGGCGCTGGGAAGCGACGTCGCCTGGGGCGAATCCAACGCCGTGGTGTTCTGCAATTCGGTGCTGGGCGCGCGCACCAACCGCTATGGCGATTTCCTCGACATCGCCTGCGCCATATCAGGCCGCGCGCCCGATTACGGCTTGCACCGCGCCGAGAACCGGCGGGCGCGGCTGGTGTTCGACGTCTCGGGGCTTGCTGCATCATTCCTCGGTTCGGAGGTGGCGTGGCCGGTGCTGGGCAGCCTCTATGGCCGTGAGGTCGGCAATGCCGTCGGCGTCGTCATCGGCGTGCCACGCCACCCCGGCGAAGATGCGCTGAAGGCATTCGGCGCGGCGGCGGCTTCATCGGGCGCCGTCGGTCTTTTTCACATTGCCGGCGTGACGCCCGAAGCGCCCGACGCCGAGACCATTCTGGGCGGTATCACGCCGGAAACGGTGATCCGCGTGACACCTGACATGGTTGCAAGGACCCGCGCGGGTCTTTCGACGACAGCGAAACCAAAAACCATCGATGCGGTGGCGATCGGCAGCCCGCATCTGTCGCCTACAGAGTTCGATACGCTGGAGCGGCTGATCGCCGGGCGGCAGCTCAGCGTGCCGATCTACGCCTGCACCGGGCGCCATGTGCTTTCGGGGCTCGAACAGAGCGGCCGGCGAAAAGCGCTCGAAGCAAGCGGGGTCATCATTGTCGCCGACACCTGCGTGGTGGTGACGCCGATCCTGCCCGACCTTGCGGGCGGCGTGCTGATGACCAATTCAGGGAAATTCGCGCACTACGCGCCAGGCAACACCGGCTATTCGGTGCTCTACGGATCATTGGTCGACTGCGTGGAAAGCGCCGTATCCGGTAAGCCACAGTTCACGGATATTGCAGCATGAGCGCCGCGCCTGAAATCCTGGTGCCGGGCAGAGCCGGCGAAGGCGAGGCGCTGGTGCTGACCGCGCCCATCAGTTTCTGGGGCGGCGTCGATCCGAAGACGGGCCGCATCGCCGATGTCCGCCATCCGCAGCATGGCGAGAACATTTCCGGGCGCGTGCTGTTCCTGCCGGGCACGATCGGCTCGTCGTCGGCATCCGCCGTGCTTTTGGAACTCGTCCACAACGGCCACGCGCCGGCGGCACTGGTGCTGCATGAGCCGGACGCGATCCTGCTGCTGGGGCTGATCGTCGCCAGGGAAATGGGATGGGAGACGCCGATGGCGCTGCAGCTGGGGCGCGATGTCTTCGAGAGCTACCGCAACAGCAATGTGAAAGTCGCCGACAACGGCGCCCTCACCATCGCGGCCTAACCGATCAGGTCCGCAACGGCAGCACGCGGTCGGGCGGGCGATGGCCGTCGAAGAAGGCGCGGATGTTGATGATGACCTTTTCGCCCATGTCGATACGGCCTTCGAGCGTCGCCGAGCCCATATGCGGCAGCAGCACGACCTTGTTCTTGGCAGCCAGCTTCAGCAATTTGCTGTTCAGCGCCGGCTCATGCTCGTAGACGTCGAGGCCGGCGCCGGCGATCTTGCCGTCCTGGATCAGCTTGACCAGCGATTCCTCGTCGATGATGTCGCCGCGCGCCGTGTTGACGATGTAAGCCGTGGGTTGCATAAGCGCCAGCCGCCGCGCCGAAAGCAGGTGAAACGTCGCTGGCGTCGACGGGCAATTGACCGAGATGATGTCCATGCGGGCAAGCATCTGGTCGAGGCTTTCCCAATAGGTCGCTTCCAGCCCCTCTTCGACCGCCGGCAGCACGCGATGCCGGTTGTGATAATGGATCGAAAGACCGAAGGCCTTGGCCCGCCGGGCGACGGCGGTGCCGATGCGGCCCATGCCGACGATGCCGAGCCGTTTGCCCCAGATTCGCCGGCCGAGCATCCAGGTCGGTGACCAGCCGGCCCATTTCTTGTCGCCGGTCAGGACATTGGCGCCTTCCGCAAGCCGCCGCGGCAGCGCCAGCATCAGCGCCATGGTCATGTCGGCCGTATCTTCGGTCAGCACATTCGGCGTGTTGGTGACGGTGATGCCCTTTTTCGCCGCTGCCTCGACGTCGATCTTGTCGACGCCATTGCCGAAATTGGCGATCAGCTTGAGGTTGTCGCCCGCCTGGGCGATCAGCGCGGCGTCGATATGGTCGGTAATCGTCGGCACCAGAACGTCGGCTTCCTTGACCGCGGCAACCAGCTCCGGCTGCGTCATCGGCCTGTCCTCGACATTCAGCCTGGCGTCGAACAATTCGCGCATGCGGGTCTCGACCGGGTCGGGCAGCTTGCGCGTGATGACGACGAGAGGCCGTTTTTTGCCTGCCATTGTTTCCTCGAACCCGATCTCGTTGAGACCTCTTTAACCAAGACAGGCGAAACTGGAAGCCGGTCGCGGTGCCAGTGACTCATGTAACAAGCGGTGCCGCCGAAGACAAAGAAAAAGGCGCGCCGTTACTGATAGGCAGGCGCCGAAAGGAATGAAAGTGTCTGGTTTCGCGTCGCTTCGCCTGGCTCTCAGCGCAGCAATTCTCGGCGCTGTCCTTTATTCCCCCGTGGTGGCGGCGCAGAGCGCGGCTGCCCCCGCGCAGACCGTCACACTTGGCCCTAGCGGCCTGCCGCTGCCGCGGTTCGTCAGCCTGAAATCGGGCCGCGTGAACTCACGCGTCGGCCCCGGCGCCAACTATTCCGTCGACTGGATGTACATGAAGGCCGGCCTGCCTATGGAGATCATCCAGGAATTCGATACCTGGCGGCGCGTGCGCGATGCCGATGGCTCGGAAGGCTGGATCAACCAGTCGCTGCTTTCAGGCCGCCGCACGGCCATCGTCGCGCCCTGGCAGCGCAGCAAGGGCGGTGGCCGAATCAACCTTCTCGACGACCCGCAAAAGGATGCCAGCGTCATCGCCATCATCGAGCCGGGGGTCATGGGCACGATCAAGACCTGCGATGGCCAATGGTGCGAGATGACCTTCGACGGCCACACCGGCTGGCTGCCGCAATCGGTCGTCTGGGGCGCCTATCCGGGCGAGCACGTCAAGAACTGAGCGCTTCCGGATTGACCGAAACCATTCCGAACCGAAGGTTCGGGATTGCGGCGAACGGCCAACGGATGTTCTGGAGGAGATGCGGCTCAATCGCAGCGCTTCGGGCGCAGCCTCACCACGATATCGACATTGGCGATCTCCATGCCCTCCGGTGGCTCCGGCAGGTTGGAAACCGTGACAGGACCGCTGGCGATGTCGAAGATCCTGTTTTCACCTTCGATATAGAAATGATGGTGATCGGAGGTGTTGGTGTCGAAATAAGTCTTAGAGCCTTCGACGGCCAGGATGCGCAGAAGACCGGCCTGGGTGAACTGGTGCAGGGCATTGTAGACGGTGGCCAGCGACACCGGCACACCGGCGGCGATTGCCTCCTCGTGCAATTCCTCGGCCGAAAGATGGCGGTCGCCCTTGGCAAAAAGCAGATCGGCCAGCGCGATGCGCTGGCGTGTCGGCCTCAACCCGGCTTCGCGAACCCGCTTGTCCACAGCGACATTTTCCTTCCGGTGGCCCAGATCCATCTATCCGCCCAAGCTCACAGTTCTGCCCCAAGACACGCCCAGAGTGGCAAAAAAACGTCATCGGCCGAAACTGGATGCCTCCCGACATATATTCTGTCGGCTGAATACGATCAATAGCGCGCATTGACCCGGACAAACGGGCGGGTTAAGCGCAAACGCCGGTTTCCGGCCTGAAACAGATTGTGTTAGGAAACCAACGACAAGGGCGCCCTACCGCCCGGGACGATTACGGGGACGAGATTGATGGCGGGTACGAAATCCAGCTACGGTTATGAAGAATTGCTGGCCTGCGCCCGCGGCGAGCTGTTCGGGCCTGCCAATGCCCAGCTGCCCTACCCGCCGATGCTGATGTTCGACCGCATCACCGAGATCAGCGAGACCGGCGGCGCCTTCGACAAGGGCTTCATCCGCGCTGAATTCGACATCAAGCCTGACCTTTGGTTTTTCGCCTGCCATTTTATCGGCAATCCGATCATGCCGGGGTGCCTGGGCCTCGATGCGATGTGGCAGTTGACGGGATTCTATCTCGGCTGGCTCGGCGAGCAGGGCAAGGGAATGGCGCTGTCGACCGGCGAGGTCAAATTCAGGGGCATGGTCACGCCTTCGGTCAAGAAGGTGGAATACGGCATCGACTTCAAGCGCGTGATGCGCGGGCGGCTGGTGCTTGGCATAGCCGATGGCTGGCTGAAAGCCGACGGCGAGCCCATATACGCGGCAACGGATCTCAAAGTGGGTCTGTCAAAGCAATCGGCGGTCGCCTGATCGTCACCGGACACTCTGGAAGGAGCAGCCCATGAGACGGGTCGTAGTCACAGGCCTCGGCATCGTGTCGTCGATCGGCAACAACGCCAACGAGGTGCAGACCTCGCTGCATGATGCCAGATCCGGCATCAGCTTCTCCGATTCCTTCGCCGAACACGGCTTCCGCTGCCAGGTCTGGGGAGCGCCGACGCTCGACCCTTCGGCCATGATCGACCGGCGCGCCATGCGCTTCCTGAGCCAAGGTGCGGCCTGGAACCATGTCGCCATGGACCAGGCGATCGCCGACGCCGGCCTCGACGAGGCCGACATCACCAACGACCGCACCGGCATCGTCATGGGCTCGGGCGGACCGTCCACGCGCACCATCGTCGAGGCGGCCGAGACGACGCTCAAGAACGGCAGCCCGAAGCGCATCGGTCCGTTCGCGGTGCCGAAAGCGATGTCGTCGACGGCTTCGGCGACGCTCGCCACCTGGTTCAAGATCCACGGCGTCAACTATTCGATCTCCTCGGCCTGCTCGACCTCGGCGCATTGCATCGGCAATGCCTACGAGCTGATCCAATGGGGCAAGCAGGACGTGATGTTTGCCGGCGGCCACGAAGACCTCGACTGGACGATGTCGGACCTGTTCGACGCGATGGGCGCGATGTCGTCCAAGTTCAACGACAAGGCATCAACTGCTTCCCGCGCCTATGACGTCAATCGCGACGGCTTCGTCATCGCGGGTGGCGCCGGCGTGCTGGTTCTGGAAGAGCTCGAGCATGCCAAGGCGCGCGGCGCCAAGATCTATGCCGAGATCGTCGGCTACGGCGCGACCTCGGACGGCTACGACATGGTGGCGCCGTCGGGCGAAGGTGCGATCCGCTGCATGCGGCAGGCACTGGCGACCGTCTCGTCGCCGGTCGACTACATAAACACCCACGGCACCTCGACACCGGTCGGCGATTCCAAGGAAATGGGCGCCATCCGCGAAGTGTTCGGCGACAAGATGCCCCATATCACCTCGACGAAATCGCTGACCGGCCATTCGCTGGGTGCGGCCGGCGTGCAGGAATCAATCTATTCGATCCTGATGATGCAAGGCGGCTTCATCGGCGAAAGCGCTCATATCGAAAACCTAGATCCGGAATTCGAGGGCATGCCGATCGTGCGCAAGCGCATCGATAACGCCAAGATCGACACCGTTTTGTCCAATTCGTTCGGTTTCGGTGGCACCAACGCAACGCTCGTTTTCCAGCGATATTCCGCATAAGACCAGCGTTTCTCTAAAAGGATTGCCTGCCATGGACGGACTGATGAAGGGCAAGCGCGGGCTTGTCATGGGTGTCGCCAACGATCATTCGATCGCCTGGGGCATCGCCAAAAAACTGTCCGAGCATGGGGCAGAACTCGCCTTTACCTATCAGGGCGATGCCTTCGGGCGCCGGGTCAAGCCGCTCGCCGAGAAGATTGGCGCGGCGCTGGTCGTGCCTTGCGATGTCGAGGACAGCGCCTCGGTCGCTGCCACCTTTGAGACCCTGGGCAAGGAATGGGGCGGGCTCGACTTCATCGTCCATGCCATCGGCTTTTCCGACAAGAATGAGCTGAAGGGCCTCTACGCCGATACCAGCCGTGACAATTTCGTCCGCACCATGGTCATCTCCTGCTACTCCTTCACCGAAGTCGCCCGCCATGCCGCCGCGCTGATGAAGGATGGCGGCTCGATGATCACATTGACCTATGCCGGCTCCGTCCGCGTCATGCCGAACTACAACGTCATGGGCGTCGCCAAGGCAGGGCTTGAGGCCAGCGTGCGCTATCTCGCCAACGACTACGGTCCCCGCGGCATCAGGGTGAATGGCATATCGGCGGGACCGGTGCGCACGCTTGCCGGCGCCGGGATTTCCGACGCCCGCCACATGTTTTCCTACCAGCAGCGCAACTCGCCGCTGCGCCGTACGGTGACCATCGACGAGGTTGGTGGTTCCGCGCTCTATCTGCTGTCCGACCTGTCGTCGGGTGTTACCGGCGAAATCCACTATGTCGATTCCGGCTATCACATCGTTTCCATGCCGACGCTGGACGAGTTGAAGCAGACGGATGGCGGCAAGGACTAACCCTGCAATAGATCCAGTAAAATTAAATGCATCGGCGGAAACTCATTTTAAGGAGATGTCCGCTAGAGTTCCGCAACCTGGGGACTCTGTAATGCTTGCCGTCAGCAATCCGAAGCGAACACCGGTATTCCGGCTGCTCACCGTGGCCAGCTCGGGCTTGGGCAGTTTCGTTCTCGGCCTCTGGGGCTTGAAACTCGGTTTCGGCGACCACCTTATCGGCATGCAGGCCGAAACGATGGCCGGCATCACCGCCGCGCTTTGCGCACTCGCCGCTGCGGGAGCTGCCCTGTCCTTCTTCGCCGGCGTCGATGAATCGGCGGAGTACGTCTTCACGGAAACCCATTTCGACAAGCTGACCGGACTGCTGGCTCGTCCGGCCATGGTCGGCAAGATTGCCGAAGCGGCATCGGCGACGATCCGGACCGGCGAGCCGGTGTTTCTGATCGACATCGACATCGACCGCTTCAAGCAGATCAACGACGCTATCGGCTACAGCCATGGCGACGAACTGATCCGCGCCTTCACCAGGCGGCTGAAGGCCTGCATGCCCGAGGGCACGATAATGGGGCGCATCGGCGCCGGCGAATTCGCCATTCTCCTGACGGACCGGGAGATCCAGGGGTCGATGGAAAGCCTGGTCGAGAAGCTTATCGACGAGATGATGGAGCCCTACGATCTCAATTCCCACCTGCAATCGGTGGCCCTGTCGGTGGGCATCGTGGCGATGCCCAAGGATGGCGTCGACCCTGTCCTCATTCTGCGCCGTTCCAATCTGGCGCTGCAGAATGCACGCGCCGGCGGGGTGGGCAACTGGTCGGCTTTCCATTCCGACATGGGTCGCGTCGCCGATTATCGCCAGTGGATCGAATCCGAGCTGCACATTGCCTTCGATCGCGGTGACTTCGACCTTCACTACCAGCCGCAGCTCGACCTGCCGAGCGGCCGCATCATCGGCTACGAGGCACTCATTCGCTGGAAGCATCCGGAACGCGGCATGATCCCGCCGATGGAGTTCATTCCGATCGCCGAGGAAACCGGCATGATCAATCCTATTGGTGAATGGGTGCTGCGCAAGGCCTGCAGCGATGCCCGCCATTTGCCCGAGGAATGCTTCGTCGCCGTCAACATATCGCCGGTCCAGTTCATGACCAAGGATTTCGTCGGCATCGTGCGCGAGACGATGGCGAGCACCGGCATCAAGCCGTCACGGCTGGAGCTGGAGGTTACCGAGACGGCGATGATGCAGGACCGCGACCGCGCCGCCATCATCCTGAAGCAGCTTGCCGACATGGGCATCTCGGTGGCCGTCGACGATTTCGGCACCGGCTATTCCAACCTGAGCTACCTCATCGATTTCGCGTTCGGCAAACTGAAGATCGACCGCTCATTCGTCAGCCGCATCGATACCGATTCCAGCTCCGGCGCAGTCGTCTCAACCATCGTCGGGCTTTCGCGCGCGCTCGGTGTCAGCATCATTGCCGAAGGCGTCGAGACCGAAAACCAGGCGACGCTGCTCAGGGCGGCCGGCTGCGAAGTGGTGCAAGGCTATCTGTTCGGCCGACCCGCACCGCTCAAGATGAGGCCTGGCGAAGTCCGCACCATCGTTAGCGTGCGCGCACCGCGCGTCGCCAGCCTGCACTGACCGGGCAGCACCGTATTTGCGTCAGCGACGGGCGGCGAAAACCTTGAACATGCCATCGCGGGCAATCTCGGCATGGCTGGAAAAGGCCGCGGCCAGCACCGGCTCGTAGGGAAGCTGGCGGTTCGCCACCATGAACAGCCGCCCACCCGGCTTCAGCGCCTTGCCTGCAGCGCGGATCATGCCGGCGCCGATCTCCGGCTCCGTCGCCCGGCTGCGGTGAAAGGGCGGGTTCATGACGATCGCATCGTAGCGCTGCTCGACGGCTTCGCCGAGCAGGTCGATCCAGAAGAAACGCGGTTCAACGGCGCCTTTGCCAACATTGCCTTTCGCCGCTTCGAGCGAGTCGAAGTCCGCCTCGTAGAGATCGAGCCCGGTTATGCCGGGCGAGCGTGCTGAAACCTCGGCCGCGACATAGCCCCAGCCAGCGCAGAAATCGGCAATATTGCCGCGCAGGTCCTTGGGCAGATTGTCCACCAGCAGCTTCGAGCCGAGATCGACCCTATCAAAGGAGAACATGCCGGGCGCGGTGTGGAAGCGGTCGTCTACCAGCAAGGCGGGATTGACGGCGCGTAGTTTCTCCGCAGCGTCGATATCCGCGGGACGGCGAAACCAGAAGGCTATGCCGTGATATTTCGGCAGATGGCCCTCAAGCGGCACAAGCTCGTCAATGCGCTTGCGCAGGCTGGCGACGCCATCGTCCTTGCCGCCGGCGACGACGATCAATCCGCCTGGTGCCACACGCTCCAGCGCTTCGGCGATGCGCAGCTCGTTTCGTCCGCGATGGCGGCCGGCAAGCACGAGCGCTGCATCAAAGCCGCTGTCTTGCGCTTGCGGCGTGACGGTAAACCCCGACGCCTGCAGCGCACGCAGATGCGGCCGGAAGCCCTGCACCAGATCGAGCGCTGCCTCGAAGCCCTCGGGCAGGCGAAAACCCGGTTCCGCGCCCAGAAACAGCACACGCTCGCCCTTGCGCGGCAGAGGCAGGGCCTCGGCTTCGAAGGGGTGGAACAGCGTCTTCAGCGGCTCGGCAGACATTCGATCCCGATCATGCCTCGAAAATGAAAACGGGCGCGACCTTCCGGCGCGCCCGCTTCGATAACATTGTCAGGCCGTTCAGGCGGCGTGTTCTTCGCCTTCGGCCTTCTTGTCGCGGGCGAGTTCCTTGCCGGTGGCCTGGTCGACGACCTTCATCGACAGGCGAACCTTGCCGCGCTCGTCGAAGCCCATCAGCTTGACCCAGACCTTGTCGCCTTCCTTGACCACGTCCGAGGTCTTGGCGACCCGGTCGTTGGCAAGCTGCGAGATGTGGACGAGGCCGTCACGCGGACCGAAGAAGTTGACGAAAGCGCCGAAGTCGGCGGTCTTGACAACCGTGCCTTCGTAGATTTCGCCGACTTCCGGCTCGGCGACGATGGTGTGGATCCACTTCTTCGCCGCCTCGATCTCCTTGGCGTTGGACGAAGCGATCTTGACCGTGCCGTCGTCCTCGATGTTGATCTTGGCGCCGGTCTTTTCCACGATTTCGCGGATGACCTTGCCGCCCGAACCGATCACGTCGCGGATCTTGTCGGTCGGGATGTGCATGACCTCGATGCGCGGTGCGAACTCACCGAGTTCGGGGCGGGCGCCGGTCAGGGCATGCGCCATCTCGCCGAGGATATGCTGGCGGCCATCCTTGGCCTGGTCCAGCGCGATCTTCATGATCTCCTCGGTGATGCCCTCGATCTTGATATCCATCTGCAGCGAGGTGATGCCGTTGGCGGTGCCGGCGACCTTGAAGTCCATGTCGCCGAGGTGATCTTCGTCACCCAGGATGTCGGAGAGAACCGCAAAGCGCTCGCCTTCCTTGATCAGGCCCATGGCGATACCGGCGACGGGCTTGGCCAGCGGAACGCCGGCATCCATCAGCGCCAGCGAGGTGCCGCAGACAGTGGCCATCGACGACGAACCGTTGGACTCGGTGATCTCCGAGACGACGCGCAGCGTGTAGGGGAACTGGTCGGAAGACGGCAGCATCGGACGGATGGCGCGCCAGGCGAGCTTGCCATGGCCGATTTCGCGGCGGCCCGGCGAACCCATGCGGCCGGTCTCACCGACGGAGTAGGGAGGGAAGTTGTAGTGAAGGAGGAACTTCTCCTTGTACATGCCGGTCAGCGAATCGACATACTGCTCGTCCTCGCCGGTGCCCAGCGTGGCAACGACCAGCGCCTGGGTTTCGCCGCGGGTGAACAGCGCCGAACCGTGGGTGCGCGGCAGGACGCCGACTTCGGAGACGATCTTGCGGACCGTCTTGAGGTCACGGCCGTCGATGCGCGAACCGGTGTCGAGGATGTTCCAGCGCACGACCTTGGCCTGCAGTTCCTTGAACACCGAACCGATCTGCTCGGACGTGTACTTGGCGTCTTCGCCTTCAGCCGGGGCGAACGCTGCCTTGACCTTCGCCTTGACGGCGTCGACGGCGGCGTAGCGCTTCTGCTTGTCGACGTTCTTGTAGGCATTGCTGAGTTCGTCGCCAACGATCTTCAGCATCTCGGCTTCAAGCGCGGAATAGTCCGGCGCAGTGAAATCGCGCGGCTCCTTGGCGGCAACTTCGGCCAGCTTGATGATGGCGTCGATGACCGGCTGGAAGCCCTTGTGGCCGAACATGACGGCGCCGAGCATCAACTCTTCGCCCAATTCCTTGGCTTCGGACTCGACCATCAGCACGGCGTCGGCGGTGCCGGCGACGACGAGGTCGAGCTTGGATTCCTGCATCTCATCGACATGCGGGTTGAGCACATATTCGCCGTTGATGTAGCCGACGCGGGCGCCACCGACCGGGCCCATGAAGGGAACGCCGGAAAGCGTCAGAGCGGCCGAGGTGGCGACGATCGACAGGATGTCGGGATCGTTCTCGAGATCGTGCTGGACGACGGTGACGACGATCTGCGTGTCGTTCTTGTAGCCGGCGGCGAAGAGCGGGCGGATCGGGCGGTCGATCAGGCGGGAAACCAGCGTTTCCTTCTCGCTCGGACGTCCTTCGCGCTTGAAATAGCCACCCGGGATCTTGCCGGCGGCGTAGGTCTTTTCCTGGTAGTTGACGGTCAGCGGGAAGAAGTCGAGGCCTGGCTTCGGCTCCTTCATCGAGACGACAGTGGCGAGAACCTTGGTTTCGCCGTAGGTGGCGAGCACGGCGCCGTCAGCCTGGCGGGCGATCTTGCCGGTTTCGAGAATGAGCGGACGGCCGCCCCATTCGATTTCCACTTTGTGGTGATTGAACATGTCTTGTCCTTAATGTGCGGAAAGGGCCGCGCCGTTTCACGGTGCGCGGATGCCCTTTCCCTGGCTTCCTTTCTCGGGCAGCCACGGGCAAGACAACGGGAAGCTCGGGAATTTCAGCGCTGGTCGAGCGCGCGAGCGTCCTGCAATCCTGCCCCATGACCGTCCATGGGCGGTTTCGAGTGGCCCTCTGCACGCTCGAAACCGGGTCTGGCCAATCGATGCGACTGGCCGAATGCGCGACCGGCGGGCCTTCCCTGGGAAAGCCCGCCGGTCAATTCGTCAACGGCGCAGACCGAGCTTCTCGATCAGCGTCTGATAGCGCGCGTCGTCCTTGCGCTTGAGATAATCAAGCAGGCTGCGGCGCTGGGAGACGAGAGCGAGCAGACCACGGCGGGAATGGTTATCCTTCTTGTGGTCCTTGAAGTGGTCGGTCAGGTTCTTGATGCGCTCGGAAAGGATGGCCACCTGGACTTCCGGAGACCCGGTATCGCCCTTGGCGGTTGCGAATTCACCCATCAATTCCTGTTTGCGCTCGGCAGTAATCGACATCGTGTTTTTCCTTATCTGTTTGAGGAAACGGGTCGCCCTCAGCCGGGATGTCGTCCAGCAGGGGCCGGTGCAAGCAAGGCGTCAGTGCGCTAAGCTGCGGCGCATATAGGGCAATTCCCCGGAAAACACCAGCCCCATTCACAAGCCGGCTTTGTCGCAGCCTTTTGCAGCAAAATCCGAGATTTTCGCTTTGGCTAAAGCCACTTCTTCCATCTGAAGAAGGCGATGAGGCCTATCGCCACGACCAGCATGAAGATGAGGGCGACGGGATAACCATAATAGGCCTTCAGCTCCGGCATGTTCCATGGCGAAGTATCAGGGTCGAAGTTCATGCCCCAGACGCCGACGAGGAAGGTCAGCGGCATGAAGATCACCGAGACGATGGTCAGATAGGAGATGACGTCGTTGGTGCGGGCCTGGCTCAGCGACAGATGCATCTCGATCAGCCCGGTCAGCATGTCGCGCTGGGTTTCGACCAGCTCGATCAGCCGGAGCGAATGGTCAAGCGTGTCGTTGAGGAAGATCTTGGTCTCGGCCTTCACAAAGGGCACATCGTTGCGGATCATCGTCGCCAGCGCATCGCGCATCGGCCAAAGCACGCCTTTCAGCACGTTGGCATCGCGCCGCAACTCGTGCAGCTGCCGCATCTGGTGCTTGTGCGGCGTGTGCAGCATCTGGTCCTCAATGCTGTCGACCAGTTCGCCGGCCGTCTCGATCGGCGGGAAATAGCTGTCGACGATGGCATCGATCAGCGCATAGGCGAGATAGTCGGCGCCGCGCGCCCGCAGCCGGTTGGGCATCGAGCTTTCGATGCGCTTGCGCACCGGGTCGAACGGGTCGCCTTCGCGCTCCTGGAAGGTGACGACGAAATTCTTGCCGAAGAAGACGGCGATCTGTTCGTAGCGGTGCGCGGTGACGTCGTCGATCATCCTGACGACGACGAAGGCATGGTCTTCGAAGAAATCGACCTTCGGCCGCTGGCCGGTGTTGACGACATCTTCCAGCGCCAGCGGATGCAGGCTGAAAATGCGGCCGATCTCCTCGATCAGCTCAATGTTGGCGAGACCGGTGCAGTCGAGCCAGATGACCGGCCATTGGTCACAATTGGCGGTGACGTCGTCGATGCTGGCATCTTCGATCGTCTTGAATTTATCAGGCGAGATCAGCGTCAGCCGCAGTTCGGAGCGTCGCGCCGCGGGATCGGCAATCAGCGTGCCCGGCGAGGCACCGACTGGCGGCCGCCGCGTTGTCACCGGCGCCCGCTTCTTCATCGTCCCAGTCTTTGCCATATGCCCCCTCGTGCAAGCCCTGCGCGACATTAGACGACAGGACTCAGCCGGCAAAGACCCGCTTCGGCTTGAACATGCCTTGTTCGATGGCGCCGATGGCGACCAGCTTGCCGCGCGCGGTGGCGCAGGCTTCCTCGGCTTCCACCGGCGCGTCGCGGCCACGGATGATGACCGGATTGCCGAGGCGGATCTTGGTCGCGGCGTCGTCGCTGATGGCGATCTGCGGCAGGCAGTCCAATGCGGCCGATGTATCGACCAGCAGCGCGTCGATGGCGCTGAAGTCGACCGGCACATCCACCGCATCGCTAGCGTCCGCTTCTTCCGGCTTCTCGTCGCCCTGCTCGCCGAAACGGGCGGCTTCCAGTTCGGCGATGGTGACGAAGTCTTCCTGCGTGAACGGCTCGACTTCGATCCGGCGCAGTTCCGAAATGTGGCCGAAGCAGCCGAGGTCGCGGCCCATGTCGCGCGCCAGCGAGCGCACATAGGTGCCCTTGCCGCATTCGACCTCGAAAATACTCTGGTCGGCACTGTGCTCGACAAGGTCAAGGCGGCCGATTTCGACCTCGCGCTCGGGAATGTCGACTGTCTGGCCGTCGCGGGCAAGATCATAGGCGCGCTCGCCCGATATCTTGATGGCCGAGAATTGCGGCGGCGTCTGCATGATGACGCCGGTGTATTTCGGCATCAGCGCCCGCACATCGGCTTCGGCCGGACGCCGGTCGGAGCTCTGGGTCACCGGGCCCTCGAGATCGTCGGTCGAGCGTTCGTCACCCCAGGCAACCGTGAAGCGATAGATCTTGGCGCCGTCCTGGACGTAGGGCACGGTCTTGGTGGCCTCGCCAAGCGCGATCGGCAGCATGCCCGAGGCCAGCGGGTCGAGCGTGCCGGCATGGCCGGCCTTTTCCGCCTGGAACAGCCACTTGATCTTGGAGACGGCTTCGGTCGAGCCCATACCGATGGGCTTGTCGAGCACCAGCCAGCCGGAGATCGGCCGACCCTTCTTCTTGCCGCGACGCCCCACTATTCGGTGTCCTTCTTGTCGTCTTGGTCGCCGGTGCCTAGATCGCGCGCGACTTCGGGCGATTTCAACAGATCGTTGATCCTGGCGAAGTTGTCGAACGAGGTGTCCAGCTTGAAGCGGAACTCAGGCATGAACTTCATCTGCCGCAGCGCGCCGGAGACACGGCCGCGCACGAATTTCGCATGCTTGTTGAGCGCGTCGATCACCGCGCCGGTATCCTTGGCGCCAAGTGGCGAAACGAAAGCGGTGGCGACCTTCAAATCGGGCGACATGCGCACTTCCGAGACTGAAACCACGGTGTTCTCGATCAGCGGATCGATGATCTCGCCGCGCTGCAAGGTTTCGGACAGCGCATGGCGCACCTGTTCGGCGACGCGCAGCATGCGCTGGGATGGGCTTGAAGTGGTTGGACGGGGCATTTTTCTCAATCCTGAAATCGTGAAGCGCGGGATGGGACCGCGCCGCATGTCTCATATGGGTCATTCTCAATAGGACTGGGGCGGCGGTCTTTCGACCACCGCCCGGTCCCAACAGGATACTCGAACTCAGAGCGTCCGGGTCACCATCTCGACGCGGAAGCACTCGATGACGTCGCCGACGCGCATGTCTTCGTAGTTCTGGAAGGCCATGCCGCATTCCTGGCCGCCCGGGACTTCCGAAACTTCGTCCTTGAAGCGCTTCAGGGTCTTCAGCGTGCCTTCGTGGATGACGACGTTGTCGCGGATCAGGCGGACGCCCGCACCGCGCTCGACCTTGCCTTCAGTGACACGGCAGCCGGCGATCTTGCCGACCTTGGTGATGTCGAAGATTTCGAGGATCTCGGCATTGCCGATGAAGGTCTCGCGACGCTCCGGCGACAGCAGGCCGGAGAGAGCCGCCTTCACGTCATCGACGAGATTGTAGATGATCGAGTAGTAGCGGATCTCGATGCCGGCAGCGGCAGCAGCCGCACGCGCCTGCACGTTGGCACGAACGTTGAAGCCGATGATCGCGGCACCCGAGGTTTCCGCCAGCGACACGTCGCTTTCGGTGATGCCGCCGGCACCGGCATGAACGATGCGGGCGCGCACCTCGTCGGTGCCGAGCTTGTCGAGCGCGGCATTGATCGCCTCGATCGAGCCCTGCACGTCACCCTTGATGACCAGCGGGAATTCCTTCAGCCCGCTCGTCTGCAACTGCGACATCATCTGTTCGAGCGAGCCGCGCTGGCCGGCATGCTTGGCCACCGCCTTCTCACGCGCCAGACGCTGGCGATATTCGGTGATCTCGCGGGCACGAGCCTCGTTGTTGACCACGGCGAAGCGGTCACCGGCCTGCGGCGTGCCTTGCAGGCCAAGCACCTCGACCGGCATTGCCGGCGGAGCTTCCTTGATCTGCCCGCCACGGTCGTTGACCAGCGCGCGCACCCGGCCCCACTCGTTGCCGGCGACGAGGATGTCACCGGGCATCAGCGTGCCGGTCTGCACCAGCACGGTGGCGACGGGGCCACGGCCCTTGTCGAGCTGGGCTTCGATGACGACACCTTCGGCGGTGCGGTCCGGATTGGCCTTCAGGTCGAGGATTTCGGCCTGTAGCAGGATCGCTTCGAGCAGCTTGTCGATGTTGGTGCCCTTGGTCGCCGACACTTCGACGTCCAGCACTTCACCGCCCATCGATTCGACGAAGACCTCATGGCGCAGCAGCTCCGAGCGAACCTTCTGCGGGTCGGCGTCGTGCTTGTCGATCTTGTTGATGGCGACGATGATCGGAACGCCGGCCGCCTTGGCATGGCTGATCGATTCGATCGTCTGCGGCATGACGCTGTCGTCGGCCGCCACCACCAGGATGGCGATGTCGGTGGCCTGGGCGCCGCGGGCACGCATCGCCGTGAAGGCGGCGTGGCCGGGCGTGTCGATGAAGGTGATCTTGTGACCATTCTTCTCGACTTGGTAGGCGCCGATATGCTGGGTGATGCCGCCGGCCTCGCCGGAGACGACATTGGCATTGCGGATGGCATCGAGCAGCGAGGTCTTGCCGTGATCGACATGGCCCATGATCGTCACCACCGGCGGACGCGACTCGAGATCCTCCGCGTTGTCGGCGATGTTGAACAGGCCTTCCTCGATGTCGGACTCGGCAACGCGGCGGACCGTGTGGCCGAATTCGGTGGCAACCAGTTCGGCCGTATCGGCGTCGATGACGTCGCCCGGCTTCAGAATCTGGCCCTGCTTCATGAAGAACTTGACCACATCGACCGCGCGCTCGGACATGCGCTGCGCCAGTTCCTGGATGGTAATGGTTTCGGGCAGGATCACTTCGCGCATGACTTTCTCGCGCGGCTCATTGTGCAGCGCGCGCTTGAACTTCTCTTGACGGCGGCGCATCGACGACAGCGAGCGGGCGCGCGCGTCCTCGTCGGAAAGCGCTGTGTTGAGCGTCAGCTTGCCGCGACGGCGGTCTTCCTCGCCCTTGGTGGGCTTGGCCGGGCGCGCCACTTCGGGCGTGACCGGACGGCGCACCGGGGCACCGGCGCTGGTGCGCTTCGGCTTGACCTCTTCTTCATCGTCGACGGTCGCCAGTTCGGCGGCCAGCGGCGCGCGGCGGCGTGCCTCTTCTTCGGCGCGGCGGCGGGACTCGGCCTCGGTCTGCAACCGGGCTTCTTCCTCAGCCTGGCGACGCGCGGATTCCTCGCGCTCGCGCTTGCGGCGCTCTTCATCTTCGTTGCGGCGCTTGGCCTCGTCGATGGCGCGCTGGCGATCCTCGACATCGCGAACCTTGGAGCCTTCGAGCGCCTTGCGGCGGGCTTCCATTTCATTGCGCGACAGTTCGTTGAGCACCATGCCGCCGCGTCCGGCCGGCGGCGGAGGCGGTGGCGCCTTTGGCGCTTCCTGCACAACGGGCGCTGCCGCTACTGGCGGCTTCGGCGTGAACACTGACGCAGGGGCTGCGACCGGCTCCGGCTTGTCGCCAGGCATCGAGAACTTGCGCTTCTTGGTCTCGACCAGGACCGACTTGGTGCGGCCATGCGAGAAATTCTGGCGCACAATGCCCTGCTCCGTACCGGGGCGCTTCAGCGTCAAGGTCTTCTTGGGTGTAACACTCAACGTCTTGTCGTCGCCCGATTTCGTATCGCTCATTCCATATCCTCTGCGGCATCATCTTCGTCAGCAACGGCCGCAAGCATTGCCAGATCGTCCGGGGTACCGCCCCGATATCGGTCGAGCGCAACCATGCGCTTCTGGACCGCCTTGCCCGCGTCTCCCGCGAGAACGGCAGCATGTATCACATTTGTACCCCCCAATGCCAAGCTCAACTCGGCCTCGGAGAAAAGTTTGTAAGCAAGGATGGCAGGCCCGCCGAGATGGACGGTCGCCCGTCTCGCCTGGCTGATCTTGCGCACGCCATCGTCCGACGCTTCAGCGGCATGGAGCACGAAAAGCGCCAGCCCACCACGCACCGCGCTCTCGACCTTGGTGGCGCCAAGGGAAATTGCGCCTGCCTTGCGGGCGAGGCCGAGCATGCCCAGAGCGGCTCTGGAAAGCAGTCCATCGACCATGCCGCCGAGATCGGGCGGTACGGTCACTTGCGCCTTGAAGGCGCGGGCAAACAGGTTCTTCGCCGCCGCCTTGTCCATATGTAGGCGGTCGGCGGTCACCCAGCAACCACGGCCGGGCAGGTTTCTCTTGATATCCGGAACGACGGCCGAATCCGGGCCGACGACGAAACGGATCAGATCATCCGGTTCGGCCTGCTTGCGGGTGACGATGCAGGTGCGATCGTTCATCTCGTCCTGGGGCGGGTTCGGTGCGATGCGGTTTCACCTCACGCACCAACGGCTTCGTCAGCCGGGACTTCTTCGGCTGCAAGCTCGTCTTCGGTGATCCAGCCGGCCTTGAGGCGGGCAGCCAGAACCATCTGCTCGGCGTCAGTGCGCGACACGCCGTGATTGGCGAGCACGCCTGGGAATACCTTGGTCTCGCCGTCCTTGCGTTCCTTCCAGCCGGTCAGGTCGTCGGCGGCATAGCCGGCGAAATCCTCGATCGTCTTCACGCCGTCCTCGCCGAGCGTCACCATCATGGCGGTGGTGACGCCGGGGATTTCGCGCAATTCGTCGGTCACGCCCAGCGCCTTGCGCTTGTCGTCGTGCTCGGCTTCGATCTTCTCCAGATATTCGCGGGCGCGGGTCTGGATTTCCGAAGCGGTGTCTTCGTCAAAGCCGTCGATGGATGCGATTTCGCCGGCGTCGACATAGGCGACTTCCTCGACGCTGGTGAAGCCTTCGGAAGCCAGCACCTGGCCGACCATCTCGTCGACATCGAGGGCTTCCATGAACAGCGACGAGCGTTCGACGAATTCCTTCTGGCGGCGCTCGGATTCCTCGGCCTCGGTCAGGATGTCGATGTCCCAGCCGGTGAGCTGCGAGGCGAGGCGGACGTTCTGGCCGCGACGGCCGATGGCCAGCGACAGCTGGTCGTCCGGAACCACGACTTCAATACGCTCGGCATCCTCGTCGAGCACCACCTTGGCGACTTCGGCCGGCTGCAGCGCATTGACGATGAAGGAAGCGGCCGAGGGCGACCACGGAATGATGTCGATCTTCTCGCCCTGCAGCTCGCCGACGACCGCCTGGACGCGGCTGCCGCGCATGCCGACGCAGGCGCCGACCGGGTCGATGGAGCTATCCCGCGAGATGACGGCGATCTTGGCGCGCGAGCCCGGATCGCGGGCAACCGACTTGATCTCGATGATGCCGTCGTAGATTTCCGGCACTTCCATGGTGAACAGCTTGGCCATGAACTGCGGATGGGTGCGCGACAGGAAGATCTGCGGGCCGCGCTGTTCGCGGCGCACGTCGTAGACATAGGCGCGGACGCGATCGCCATATTTGTAGTTTTCGCGCGGAATCAGCTCGTCGCGACGGATGATCGCCTCGCCACGGCCGAGATCGACGATGACGTTGCCGTATTCGACGCGCTTGACGGTGCCGTTGACGATCTCGCCGATGCGATCCTTGTATTCGTCATACTGGCGGTCACGCTCGGCCTCGCGCACCTTCTGCACGATGACCTGCTTGGCCGACTGGGCGGCGATACGGCCGAAATCCATCGGCGGCAGCTGTTCGGCAATGAAATCGCCGAGCTGCGCGTCGGGATTGCGCTCGCGGGCCGAAGAAATGGCGATCTGGGTCGCGTAATCGTCGACCTTCTCGACCACTTCCATCAGCCGCTGCAGCTTCATCTCGCCGGTGTTCGGGTTGATGTCGGCGCGGATGTTGGTTTCCTGGCCATAGCGCGAGCGCGCCGCTTTCTGGATCGCATCGGCCATGGCGGCGATGACGATCGACTTGTCGATCGACTTTTCACGCGCGACCGCGTCGGCGATCTGCAGCAGTTCAAGTCTGTTGGCGCTTACAACCATCTTTTTTCTCCCGAGCTGGTTGCCGAGCCTGTTGGGCCCGGCTGCTCAATCATAGTTCCTGTTCGATTTCGTCTTCCGCGCCGGCTTCCGCCCCGTCAGGCGCGTCGTCCGGTTCGCCGCGGCGTTTCTTGGCTTCCTTGCGCGCCCGGTTGTCCTTCGACAGCGCGTCACGGATGAGGTCGTCGGTGAGGATCAGCCGGGTCTCGGCGATCGCGTCATAAGGAATGCGCACCGTCGGCTCCTCGCCATAGGCGGCCTTGTCGCGCGCGATCACCACATCGTCTTCGCCGGCCTCAGTGATCTTGCCCTTGAAGCGTTTGCGGTCGGCGACGAGGATCGACGTCTCCAGCTTCACCAGATGACCGGTCCAGGTGACGAAATCCGACTTGCGCACCAGCGGCCGGTCAATGCCCGGCGACGACACTTCGAGATGATAGGCCTTCTCGATCGGATCATCGACATCGAGCGCCGGCGACACCGCCCGGCTGACCTCTTCGCAATCCTCGACGGTCATGGTGCCGTCCTCGCGTTCGGCCATGATCTGCAAAGTGAGCCCGTTCTGGCCCGACAGATGCACCTTGACGAGGCGGAAGCCGATGCCGCGCAGCACCGGCTGTACGATCAGCGCGATGCGCGCATCGATACCGCTTTCGCGGATGATGCGGTCGTCGCCTTCGCTAGCCGTTGCAGTCATTAGATCCCTGTCGTTCGATTGGTGGCTGACCGGCAGGTAATAAAAAAGAGCGGGACCGGGTGGACCCACTCTTCGTCATACCGACCAAGAATTTGAGGTTGATATAAACGAAGGTGGCCCGCCTTTCAAGTGCCGCGGCCGGCAGCGCCCGGGCGGATTTCCCAGGACGGTTGCAGCAGGCGCATGGCAAGCATGCGTCCGCACCCCTAACCGGCTGTCTTTCCAGCACCTATGTGCGTTGCGCCGCACGACTTCCTCAATGCGGTAGCAAGGACGAAAGACATGAGCACCTATAAGCCGCTTGGCGCCATTGGCGAACTGGTTCGCCTGTTTGGCAGCGCCATCACCGCATCCGCCGCTGTTGAGCGCGGTCGCCGCCCCGAGAATCAGGACCTGGTGGCGCTGGGCATCGACCCCAGCGAATTCCGCCGCATTCGGCGCTTCTAAAGCCTGTTCCATCCCGAGAAAATCGGGATGGGGTTCTCTCTTTGTTTAGGCATGATCTTTTCCGAAAAGCGGATTCCACTTTTCGGGATCATGCCTATCAGTCCTCGCTGGCGCCAAGCTGGGCCAGCACCTTGCCGCGGCCACGGGCGCGCAAATAGAGCGGCAGCAGCACGGCAGTCGCCGCAAGTAGCAACAGGACCACCGCAATCGGCGATCCGACAAGGATCGACACATCGCCCTGACTGATGGCCAGGGCGCGGCGCAATTGTTGCTCGGCCATCGGCCCCAGGATCAGTCCCACCACAACAGGCGCGATCGGATAGCCGAAGCGACGCAAACCGTAGCCCAGCAGGCCGAACGCCAAAAGCATGCCCAGTTCAAAGGAAACGGGCAAAGTGAACAGCCCCAGCACATTGACCTGCGACACCGCCGCATTGGCGCCGATGGTTCCAAGCGTCGCAAACAGCAGGATGCCGGCGTAGAGCCAAGGCGTCGGTATGGTCAAAAGCTTGATCCAGACACCGATCAGCGGCAGGTTGAGCACCAGCAGCATCAGATTGGCGACGAGCAGGCTGGCGATCAAACCCCAGACAAGCTGCGGATTCGTGGCAAAAAGCAGCGGACCGGGCTGCAACCCGAACTGCTGGAAACCGGCGAGCATGATCGCGGCCGTGGCCGTGGTCGGCAGGCCGAGCGTCAGCAACGGCACCAGCGTGCCGGCGGCCGAAGCGTTGTTGGCTGCTTCCGGGCCGGCAACGCCCTCGATCGCGCCGTGGCCGAACTCTTCCGGCTTTTCCGCCAGCTGCCTTTCCACCGAATAGGACAGGAACGTGCCGATCTCGGCGCCGCCGGCCGGCATCGCGCCGATCGGAAAGCCTATTGCCGTGCCGCGCAGCCACGGCTTCCAGGAGCGGCGCCAGTCCTCGCGGGTCATCCAGACCGAACCCTTGACCGCCTGGATGGTTGAACTGCTGCTCTTGCTGGCAGCAACGCTCAGCGCCTCGCCGATAGCAAACAGCGCCACCGCAAGCGTCGTCACCTCGATACCGTCGAGCAGGTCGGGAATGCCGAAGGCAAGACGCGCCTGCCCGGTCTGAAGGTCAATGCCGATCAAGCCGAGCGCCAGCCCGACAAACAGCGCGGTCAGACCGCGCAGCGTCGAGTCGCCGAAGGCAGCCGAAACGGTCATGAAGGCGAGGATCATCAGCGCGAAATATTCGGCCGGACCGAAGGACAGCGCCATCTTGACGATGGTCGGCGCGATGAAGGCGAGGCCGATGGTGGCGATCAGGCCGGCGACGAAAGAGCCGATGGCCGCCGTTGCCAGAGCCGGCCCGCCGCGCCCGGCGCGCGCCATCTTGTTGCCTTCCAGCGCGGTGACGATCGAGGCACTTTCGCCTGGCGTGTTGAGCAGGATCGACGTCGTCGAGCCGCCATACATGCCGCCATAATAGATACCGGCAAACATGATCAGCGAACCCGCCGGGTCCAGCTTGTAGGTCACCGGCAACAGCAGCGCCACGGTGAGCGCCGGGCCGATGCCGGGAAGCACGCCGACAGCCGTGCCAAGCGTGACGCCGATGAGCGCATAGAGCATGTTCATCGGCTGGAGCGCCGTCAACAACCCGTTAGCCAGCAGACCGAACGTATCCATCTAGGGCCGAACTCCCATGAAAATCGCTCAGAACAGTCGTTCGAGCGGACCGGCCGGCAGCGAAAGCTGCAGCCCCTTGGCGAAGATGATCCAGATGATGAACGACAGGACGATGCCGATGGGGACCGTCTGCCACAACGGGCCGCGGCCGAATGCGCGCGCGGTCGCGGCAAAGAGCAGCCCCGTGGCGATCGCGAAGCCCGCCACCTTCAGCAGCAGCATCTGAGCCACGAGGCCGCCGACGATCCACAGGATCGGGCTGATTTCCTGATGCTCGCGTTCGGGAAAATCGCCGCGAACGGCCTCGAAAGCCGTCCAGATGGACAGGCCGAAAAACACCGCGGCAATGAAATAGGGAAAGGTCGTCGGGCCAACACGGGCATAATTGGCGCCGGCGCCATGGCTGGCGGTGCTCCACGCAATCACCACAGCCACCACGGCCAGGATGGCGGCAATGACAAGCGCCGCCCGGTCCGGGCGGCGCTTCGCTTCGTTTTGGCCGGTCTGGCTCATTTCACCAGACCGATATCTTTCAGGATCACCGCAGTGGCTTCGGTGTCCTTCTTGAGCTGTGCGGCGAAATCGTCGCCGGCGAGATAGGTGTTGGCCCAGCCCTTGTCGGCGAGAATCTTCTTCCACGACGCCGACTGCACCATCTTGTCGACGTCAGCCAGCACGGCGGCTTTCTGGTCGGCGGAGAGGCCGGGAGCGGCAGCAACCATGCGCCAGTTCTGGATGGAAACATCCACGCCGCTCTCCTTCAGGGTCGGCGCATCGATGGTTTCGACCTTGGCATCGCTGGAGATGCCGATGATGCGCAACTGGCCGGCCTTGATCTGCGAGTCGAATTCGCCGTAGCCGGAAATGCCGACGGTCACCTGACCGCCAAGAATGGCGGCAAGTGCTTCACCGCCACCGGAGAAGGCGATGTAATTGATCTTGGTGGGATCGACGCCAACGGCTTTGGCAATAAGCCCGGCAGCAATATGGTCGGTGCCACCGGCTGAGCCGCCACCCCAGGAAACAGCGCCCGGATCGGCCTTGAGCTTGGCAACCAACCCAGCCATATCCTTGATGTCGGAAGCGGTTGGAACGACGATCGCTTCATACTCGCCGGTCAGGCGGGCGATCGGGGTGATCTGATCGAGCGTCACCGGCGAAGCGTTGGTGAGGATCGCGCCGACCATGACGTAGCCGCCGACGATGAGCTGGCTCGGATCGCCATTGGCCTGATTGACGAATTGCGCGAGGCCGATAGTGCCGCCGGCGCCTGGAACATTGTTGACCTGGACGCTGCTCGAGATCTTCTCGTCCTGGAGCGCGGTCTGCATCGAACGCGCCGTCTGGTCCCAGCCGCCGCCAGGGGCTGCGGGAGCCATGATCTTGTAGTCGGCCGCTGCGGCCGGCAGGGCGAGAGCGCCCGCGATGATGGATGCCAACACGAATTGCTTCATTGCCGTTCCTCCCTTGCGACCCGCTTGCGCGGGGCAAATGCTTGTTCAGTTTCGAAGCCCGCGTCAGGCTGCGTCTCGAAATAAACGGGGAAGGAACCGGCCGACTCAGGGTTCGGCCAATGTAGCTAAGCGTTTCCAAACCGCTCGCGCGGCGGCGGTGCCGCCGTCGGGTGGTCTTTGCGGAAACGTGTTCGAAGTCCTCCCGAACTTTCCGAGCCTCGCCGCCTCCACGGATGGGCCAAAACCTACCTAGCGCAGCAACCTGACATCAGACTGACGCCGATGCAACAGGATAGGAATATCGTACGATCAGGGACTGCGCAGCGCCGCATTCCAGCGTTCGATGAGGCGCATGCGCTTGACCTGGTCGAGATAGACCATCAGGCCCGGGCTGACCGGGACCGGGCGCAACTGTCCTCCGAGAACCTCCTGCATCCTGTTTGCCGTGTTCTCGCCCGAAACTTCCGGATTGACGGCGGCGATCTGCAGTTTGCGCGCCATCACCGTCTGTCCCTCGGCGGACATGAAATATTCGAGATAGCGGCGACCCAGGTCCGGCGAGCGGGAGGCGGTGGGCACCAGTCCGATGCGTGACATCACCACCGTGTAATCCTTGGGCAGCACGATGCCGACGTCGGGATCCCTGGCGGCCCAATCGGCGGCATAGGAGCCCAGGATGTTGTAGCCAAGTACGAAGCGGCCATCGGCAATGCGCTCGAGGATGGCGGAGCTGGTCGAGTAAAGCTTTACGCCAGACGCTCCCATGGCACGGATAACCGACCAGATGTCCGGGTACTGCTCCTGGTCGCGTGCCATGAACATGAAACCAACGCCGGATCGCTCGATGTCGTAGGTGGCGATGCGGCCATAGACCTTGTCGCCCTGAGTCTTGAGAAAATCGACGAACTGGCCGCGCGTGGCGGGCGGCGCAACGTCCTTGAAGCTCGGCTTGTGGTAGACGAACACCGCAGGCTCGAAGGTCAATGCGTAGGCCGTGTTGCGCCAGTTTGCCCAGCGCGGCCAGAGATCGGAAAGCGGCAGGCGGCTTTCCTGCGCGTAGCCGTCATTGGCGAGCTTGACCTGCAGGTCCATGGCCGAGGAAAAAGCGATGTCGGCGGTACCCTTGCCGGCGTCGGTTTCGGCAACGACGCGATCATAAATGTCGGTCGTCAACAGATCCTCGTAGCGCACGGCGACGTCGGGATTGGCTTTCTGGAAGCCGTCGATCATCGGCTTTGCCAAAGGCGCGTCCAGCGATGAATAGACGACCAGCGTGCGGGCATTTGAAGCCCCATCAAGTGCGGGAAAGAGGGTGACGTCCGCCCATGCGGGCGCCGAAAGACAAACCAGAACGGAGAGGATGGCCAGGCGCATGGTCGCGAGACCATGCCTCAACAATGGGTGCCGCACAACGGCGACACGCCACCGACGCCAAGTGACACGGCTCTGGACCTTTGCCTGTCGAATGGGCATCGTCGGAAGAGGGAGAACCCAGTGCGCATTCTGGTGGTAGAGGACAGTCAGACGTTGGCCGCCGGTCTCGCAGCGGTGCTGAAAGGCAGCGGCTATGCCGTCGACGTGGTCGGCGACGGCGCGTCGGCCGTGGCCGTCCTTGCCACCGAGCGGTTCGACCTCGTCATTCTCGACCTCAACCTGCCGCAGATGGATGGTCTGGAGGTGCTGCGCACCATGCGCGGCCGCCAGCACGACGCGGCAGTGCTGATCCTGTCGGCGCGCCACTCGCTGGACGAAAGGGTCAAGGGGCTCGACCTTGGCGCCGACGACTATATGGTCAAACCCTTCGATGTCGGTGAACTGGAGGCGCGGGTTCGCACACTGCTGCGCCGCCGCGCGGGCCTCAAGACTGCAACCGTTGCCTTTGGCGAGGTGGTTCTCGACCTCACCACGCGCAGCTTCTCTTCGCAGGGCGTAGCAATCGACATTCCCGCGCGCGAACTGGCGTTTCTCGAAACGCTGTTCATGCGCGCCGGCAAGGTGGTGGCCAAGCAGGCGATCATCGAATCGCTCGCCGGTTTCGACGAGGATCTGAGCGCCAACGCCATCGAGCAATATGCCAGCCGGCTGCGCAAGCGGCTGGCGCCCTATGGCCTGACGATCAGGACCGCACGCGGCATAGGCTACTACCTCGAAAAGATCCAAAGCGGCTGATGGTGCCGGCAAAACCATATTCGCTGCGCAGGCGGTTGCTGGTCTGGCTGCTGGTGCCGCTCGTCATAATCGGCCTGATTGCGCTCGCCGACACCTATCGCGAGGCGGTGAACACGGCAAACGCCGTCTCGGACCGCGTGCTTGCCGGCTCGGCGCTGGCCATTGCCGAACGCATCGTCGTTGCCGAGAACGGCGCGCTGGAGGTCGACGTGCCCTATGTGGCGCTCGAAATGCTGACGTCGGCAGCCCAGGACCGCGTGTTTTACCGCGTCGACGGCCCTGGCGGCTTCATAACCGGCTATCAGAATTTGCCGGTGATCAAAGGGCTTGCGCGCGAGGAAAGCGGCTATGCCGATGCCAGCTTTCGCGGCGAGCCCATCCGGCTGACATCGCTGTCGCGCGCTGCTTCGACCGGGGTGAGTTCGATCCCCTTCGTCGTCACCATCGCCGAAACGACGATTGCCCGCACGCAACTGGCGCGGACAATCCTGCTGCGCTCGGCATTGCGCCTGGCCATCCTGATCGGCAGCGCGGCGGCGATCATGTGGCTCGCCGTCACCTTTTCGCTGCGGCCGCTCTATCGGCTGCGCGATGCCATTGCCGAGCGCAACCCGGAGGATTTGCACCCGATCGAACAATCGGTGCCGAAGGAGGTGCGAGGCCTGGTCGACACCGTCAATTCGTTCATGGGAAGACTTGGTTCGGCGCTTGGCGCGATGCGGCATTTCACCGGCAATGCCAGCCACCAGCTGCGCACGCCGCTGGCCATCATCCGCACGCAGCTGGCGCTTTCGGCGCGCGCCCCTTCGCTTGAAGAGGCCCGCCATGCCGCCACGATCGGCGACGAGGCTGTCGCCCACGCCGAACGCGTCATCGCCCAGCTGCTGCTGCTTGCCAAGGTCGACGAAGCGATGTCCGACCGGCTGAAGAGCCTTGGCGCGATCAATCTGACGGAACTTGCGCAGGTGCTGACCGCCGACTTTGTCGCCCAGGCCCACAGCGCCGGCATCGACCTCGGCTTCGAGGGCGAACAGGCGCAGTTTGTCCGTGGCGAGCCGATGCTGTTGAGCGAAATGATCCGCAATCTGATCGAAAACGTGCTCGCCTATGCCGGCAGCGGGACGGAGGCGACCGTCAAGGTTTTCGCCGACAGCGACGATGTCGTGCTCGAAGTCGAAGACAGCGGACCAGGGATCGCGGCGGACGAACTGGCAGGCGTGCGCCAGCGCTTCGTGCGCGGTCGTGCCGGCGGCAAGCCGGGAGCCGGGCTCGGCCTGCCGATCGTCGAGGAGATCGCGGCACTGTTTGGCGGACGGCTCGATCTGTCGGCGGGCAAGGACGATCGCGGCCTGCGCGTCCGCGTCGCCTTTTCAAATGCGAACCAGGATCAGGCGCGCACGAAGGTGAGATAGGCCGGCCGCCGGCCCTCGCGAACGGCTTTCGCCTCGTAGCGCGTGCCCGGCCAACCATCATAGGGCCGGTGCCAGTCCGCCGCTTCCTGCGCTTGCCACGCGAACGCGCCATGCGCCCGGCAGTGCAGCAGCGTCCAGTTCACATAGGTGTCGATGTCGGAAGCGAAGCGGAATTTTGCGCCAGGCTTCAGCACACGGGCAAAGCGACCGAGATTGAGCGGGCTGACGAAGCGCCGCTTCCAGTGCTTTTTCTTCGGCCACGGGTCGGGGTAAAGCAGGTCGATGCCATCGAGCGAAGCCTGCGGCAACCAGTCAAGCAGGCGCGTGGCGTCGTCGTCATAGACCTGAAGATTGGCAAGCGGCTTTTCCCGCACCGCCATCATCATCTTGGCCATGCCGTTGACGAACGGCTCGACGCCGACAAAACCGGTGGCTGGCGCCGCCGTCGCGCGGTGCAAAAGGTGTTCGCCGCCGCCAAAGCCGATTTCCAGCTGAATCGAGGAAACATCCGCCGCAAACAGGTCACGCAGATCGGCAGGCGGCTTTGCCGTCAGGTCGAGCCTGTAGGTGCTGAAACCGCTTTCGAGCGCGGCCGCCTGCTGCGGGCGGATGGTCTTGCCGCGCCGGCGACCGAAAAATGCTTCGCTCGCACGGCTTGGCCTGTCCTTGGGATCCATGGGCTGACGCGTGGCGGCCGCCGATCAGGCGGCAACCGCGTCCTTGAGCGCCTTGGCGAGATCGGTCTTTTCCCAGGAGAAAGAACCGTCGCGACCAGCCTTGCGGCCGAAATGGCCATAGGACGAGGTCTTGGCGTAGATCGGCTTGTTGAGGTCGAGGTGACGGCGGATGCCGGACGGCGACAGATCCATCACCGTGCGCAGCGCTTCCTCGAGCTTGGCCTCGTCAACCTTGCCGGTGCCGTGCAGGTCGACATAGACCGACAGCGGTTGGGCGACGCCGATGGCATAGGAAAGCTGGATGGTGCAGCGGTCGGCGAGCTTGGCCGCCACTACATTCTTGGCGAGGTAGCGTGCCGCGTAGGCGGCAGAGCGATCGACCTTGGTGGTGTCCTTGCCGGAGAAGGCGCCGCCGCCATGCGGTGCGGCACCACCATAGGTGTCGACGATGATCTTGCGGCCGGTCAGGCCGGCGTCGCCATCGGGCCCGCCGATGACGAACTTGCCGGTCGGATTGATGTACCACATACAGTTGTCGGCGATCTTCAGGTCGCCAAGCGCCTCGCGGATATAGGGCTCGACGACTTTGCGGACCTTCTTCGAATCCCAGCTTGCATCGAGATGCTGGGTCGACAGCACGATCTGCGTCGCCTCGGCGGCCTTGCCGTCGATGTAGCGGACGGTGACCTGGCTCTTGGCGTCCGGTCCGAGCTTGCCGGCCTCACCGTTGTTCTCGTGACGGGCGGCGGCCAGCAATTCGAGAATCTTGTGGCTGTAGTAGATCGGCGCCGGCATCAGGTCCGGGGTCTCGCGGCAGGCATAGCCGAACATGATGCCCTGGTCGCCGGCACCTTCTTCGCCCTGGCGGTCGGCGGCGTTGTCGACGCCCTGGCCGATGTCCGGCGACTGGCCGTGCAGCAGAACCTCGATCTTTGCCGTCTTCCAGTGGAAGCCTGCCTGCTCGTAGCCAATTTCGCGGATCGCCTTGCGGGCAACCGACTTGAACTTGGCCGGATTGATGATCGAATGTCCGGCCGCGTCCTTGAGGGTATTGCCGGCCTTGTCCTTCTTCAGGAGAGTCTCGGGAACACGCACTTCGCCGGCGATGACAACGCGGTTGGTGGTTGCCAGCGTCTCGCAAGCGACACGAACCTTCCATGGGTCCATGCCGGTCTTCTTGGCTTCGCGATAGACCAGATCGACGATCTCGTCGGAGATACGGTCACAAACCTTGTCGGGATGGCCCTCGGCAACGGATTCCGAGGTGAAGAAGTAATTCTGCCGCGTCACGGGTGTCCCCTCTTGAAAAACGGATCGGCAGGGCTGCCGACTTTGGCGCGCCACGTGTTAGCGGTGCTGGGCGTCGCTCGTCAAGCGGTGCCGCAGTTCTGGCATGAATGTCGCAGCAGATATCTTGTACCACCGGCGGCATGGCGCCGCCGGCAGTCAAGCCTCCTGGATCAGTCGGCACCTTCGGTGGAAAGAGACTTCACCAGATCTATGATCCGCCGGCGCACCTTCACATCAACGATCTTGACGAAGGCGCGGTTGAGCTGAAGCCCTTCAGGACTGCCGCAGAATTCGACGGCGAAAGCCATGGAGGCATCTTCGGCGAATCCGCGATTGCCCACGGGCTCCTGACCGGGGGCATCCTCGAAGAAGAAGGCAACGGGCACGCTGAGTATGGACGCTATTGCCTGCAGGCGGCTGGCGCCGACGCGATTCGTGCCTTTTTCATACTTCTGGATCTGTTGAAACGTGATGCCGAGATTCTCACCCAGCTTTTCCTGGCTCATCCCAAGCATATTGCGCCGAAGCCGAATGCGACTTCCGACGTGGATGTCGATCGGATTCGGTTTTTTCTTGTTTTCTTCTGTCATTTTTTCCTCGCCGAATTTTTCCGGCTTTTTCTATTTTTCTTGCCCAAACGAAGCCGGAGCCAACTGCCCCAACAGAACCTCCAACCGACTTCGAGAAATTTTAGGCGCGTACAGTATGAGTTTCTAATGTGTCGACTGTCAATTCACCCGTAGCCGTTGCCTTACGTTCAATGCGAGGGCGATCATGGCAAACAGCAACATGATCAGCATTCCGTTAATGCGCCTCTGGCCGGCGGAAACGAGAGCCTCTCCGGAGACCGGCACCCGTACGTCGATGGCGCCTCGCGCATCGACGGCCAAAGCGTCGACGATGCGTCCGTGAGCGTCGACAACAGCGGAAATGCCGTTGTTGGCGGCGCGCAACAGGGGCAATCCATTCTCGACCGCACGAATCTGAGCCTGCCTGAAGTGCTGGTACGGACCCGGCGTGTCGCCGAACCATGCGTCATTCGTGACGTTCACAATAAGCTCAGCTGACGCAGCGTCAACTGAAACCAGATCAGGAAAGATCACCTCGTAACAGATAAAGGGCAGCGCGCGGATGCCGCCTGGCAGCGCGATCGGGTGTCGTTCATTGCCGGCGGCGAAATTCATCGGCCCGGCAACGAGCTGATCGACGCCGAAACGGCCAAGCAGGTCGGCGAAAGGCAGATATTCGCCAAACGGCACCAGATGAACCTTGTCGACGGCATCGGTGATCTCACCCTTGTCGTCGATCGCCACCACGGCATTGTAATAGCGGCTGTCGGCATTCGCCGCCGAGCCGCCTTCCTCGCGCACGACGCCGGCGATCAGCACCTGCCCGGCCCCAAGCATCTCGCCCAGTGCCGTCAGCGCATCCGGGCGCTCGGTAAACAGAAACGGCACCGACGTCTCCGGCCACAGGATCAGCTGCGGCCTGCCATGGCCAGGCTCCGGCGCCTTGGCCGACAACCCCATCAGAGTGGCGAAGATACGGTCGCGCACCGAGGCGTCCCACTTCTCGCTGAGGTCGACGTCGGGCTGCACGATGCGGACATCGATGGTGCGGGTTGCAGGTTCGACCGCAGCGGTAAGCCTGACATAGCCGAAGCCTACATGGGCGCCGACAAGAACGACCAGCAGTGCGGCACCCAGGCGCAGATGCCTTTGCGCCGCAAGCAGCGCCGGCAGCGCGAAAACAAACACCGCCAGCGCGTTCATGCCGATCATGCCGGTGAGCGAGACGCTCTGCATCAGCAAGGGCACCGGCATCGCCGCATAGCCGACGGCATTCCAGGGAAAGCCGGTGAACAGGAAGCCGCGCAGCCATTCCGCCAGGGCAAAACCGAAGGCGAGCGCGGCGATGCGGCCGATGTCATTGCTCCACAGCAGCCGGGCGACGACCGTGGCGAAACCATAGAAAAAGGCGAGCGCGAAGGGGATGCCGATAACGGCGAACGGCAAGGCCCAGGCGAAACTGTCTGCCTCGACCAGAAGTGCCGAGCCGATCCACCACAGGCCGGCGAGAAAATAACCGAAACCGAACCACCAGCCGATGGCAAAGGCCGGCCGCAGGCGCCGCAGCCAGCCGTCCGAGGCTTCACCGGTGGCGCCATCGAGAAGCCAGACCAGCAGCGGGAACGAAACGAAACAGACAGCGAAAAAATCGTAGGGCGCCTGGGCCAGAACCGCCGACGCCCCAGCGAGAAACGCCACCAGCGCGCGCCGCCAGCCCCAAAGCAGAATTATCCGGCCGGCAAGGCGCTGCATCAAAGCTTCCGACTCGTGCGAATCACGGCAGAAGATTTAGCAGGCCGCAGTCCCCGCTCCAAACCGCTTAAACGTGATCTAGCGGTGCCAGCCTTCGATGCTGAGGCCGCTCAGCCGTTCCGCCTCCTCGCGTGGGACGGCGTGCAGAGTCTGTGTGAAAGTCCAGACATGGCCTTCGGCGTCGCGCGCCCGATACAGCCGCTCACCGTAGAACTGATCGGCGGGCTCCTGAACGATGTCGGCGCCGGCCGCCCGCGCCCGCTCGCAATGGGCGTTCAGGCCGTCCTTTAGCCTGATATAGACCGATTGCGTGTTCCTGCCGCCGAGCGAAGCCGGACTGGCGATATGGTCAGCCCATTCGGAATCGACAATGATATAGCCATCACCGAAGCGCATTTCGGCATGGACAAGTTTTCCGTCGGCATCACTGACGACCATGCTTGGTTCGAAGCCGAAAGCGGCTTCGAGCCATCGTAATGCGGCGCGCGGGTCCTTGTAGAATATGCCGGAGCCGAGCGTCGCGTGCCTGAACGGATCGTCGACCGCCATCGGTCGGCGCTTCCTTACGCCTGCTCGGTGCGGGCGGCGCGCCGGCGACGCTCGCCTTTCTGGCTCTGCACGATGCGCACCCGCTTGACGCGGCGCGGGTCTGCGTCGAGCACGTGGAACTCGAAGCCGGGTATGGCTTGCACCACTTCGCCACGCGCCGGCACGCGGCCCAGCGTGTTGAAGATCATGCCGCCGATCGTATCGACATATTCGCCATGTTCGCCGGCGGTGAAATCCTCACCGATCATCTTGGCGACCTCGTCGATCTCGGCCTTGCCGTCGACGACGAACACGCCTTCGCCGGTCTGGGTGATCAGCGGCTCGTCGTCGTCATGCTCGTCTTCGATGTCGCCGACCACCATTTCGACGATGTCTTCGAGCGAGGCGAGACCATCGGTGCCGCCATATTCGTCGATGACCAGAGCCATCTGGGTGCGCGTCGTCTGCATCCGCCCCATCAGATCGGAGGCGAGCATCGACGGCGGCACGAACAGCACCGGACGGATCAGGCTCAAATCGCCGATGGTGCGCGCAAGATCGACCTGGGCGAGGTCGAGCAGCGTGGCAGCAGGGGTTTTCCTTGATGTCCTGCCCTTCTTGACGCGGGCGACCTTGGTGATGTGCGCCAGCACGTCGCGGATGTGGACCATGCCGCGCGGATCGTCGAGCGTCTCGGAATAGACCGGCATGCGCGAATGGCCGGACTGTTCGAACAGGCCGAGAAGATCGCCCAATGTCGTGGTGATCTCGACCGCCTCGATGTCGGCGCGCGGCACCATGACGTCCTCGACGCGCACTTCGCGCAGACGCAGGATGTTGTTGAGCATGGCGCGTTCGCCGGGCGAAAAGGCGCCGGCGTCGCTTGTGGTTTCGGCCAAGGCGTCGGCGATTTCCTCGCGCAGGCTGGTGCCGTTGCGCTGCCGGAACAGGCCGAGCACGCGGTCGAACAGGGAAGGACCGGCAGGCGATGGCTCGCTGGCAATGCTACCAGAAGCGGGGCTGCCGGTGATGGTACTGGGACTCGAGCCCTCTTCCGTCGTATCGGAAGGCTTGGTCGCACTGCCGGCGTCGGGGCGGGCGGCAGTTTCTGGTTTGTCGTTCATCGTCGTCCGGTCATTTGGTCTTTTGTAGTTACGCGTAGGGATCGGGAATGGCAAGCCTTGCCAGCGCTGCGCGCTCGATGGCTTCCATTGCCTCGGCCTCGGCGTCGGTCTCGTGATCGTGGCCCAGCAAATGCAGCAGGCCGTGGATGACGAGATGGGTGATATGGTTGTCGACCGGCTTGTCTTCCAGTGCCGCTTCGCGCGCGACGGTCTCGGCGGCGAGCACGATATCGCCCAGCATCGGCGGCAGCGGATCGCCTATGGCGACTGGAAAAGCCGGGAAAGACAGGACGTTGGTGGGTTTGTCCTTGCCGCGCCAATCGGCATTGAGGGTGCGGATATGGGCATCGTCGGAAAAGACGATGCTGAGTTCGGAGCTTCCCGCCACGCCGGTTTCGGCGAAAGCAGCCGCGACGGCGCGATCGACCAGCCGCGTCAGAGCTGCCTCGTCGGGCCAGTCGCCGGCTTCGACCGAAATATCGATCTCGACGGGAACCGGAAGGTTCCCGTCGCCAGGTTCTTTGTCTTCAGGCATGAGCCCGCATCGTCACATCAATTCTCGGCGCCCAGACCACGCGCCAGCTTGGCGTCGCGATCATAGGCCCTGACGATTTCGGCCACCAGCGGGTGGCGGACCACGTCGCCGTCGTTGAAGCGCACGGTCACCGCGCCGGCCACGCCATCGAGAACCCGCAGCGCTTCGACCAGGCCCGATTTGGTGTTGGAGGGCAGGTCGATCTGCGTCGGATCGCCGGTGACGATCATGCGCGAGTTCTCGCCGAGACGGGTGAGGAACATCTTCATCTGCATCGGCGTGGTGTTCTGCGCCTCGTCGAGGATGACGGCGGCGTGCGCCAGCGTGCGGCCGCGCATGAAGGCCAGCGGGGCGATCTCGATCACCTCGGCGGCAATGGCGCGCTCGACCTTGTCGGCCGGCATCATGTCGTAGAGTGCGTCATAGAGCGGCCGCAGATACGGATCGACCTTTTCCTTCATGTCGCCGGGCAGGAAGCCCAGCCGTTCGCCGGCCTCGACCGCAGGCCGCGACAGGATGATGCGCTCGACCATGCCGCGTTCGAGCAGCATCGCCGCATGCGCCACCGCCAGATAGGTCTTGCCGGTGCCCGCAGGGCCGATGCCGAAGACAAGCTCGGACCGCTCCAGCGCGCGCATATAGGCGTCCTGGTTGAGCGAGCGAGCATAGATCGTCTTCTTACGGGTGGCGATCTGGGCGGCGGACACCTTGCCCTTGCGCTCCAGCGTCGGCAGCGTCAGCTGGTCGTCGGCGGCGATCGCCATGCGCACGGCGCCATCGACGTCCGACTGGCCGATATCGACGCCCTTCTGGAGAATGCCATAGAGATTGTCGAGCGCGCGGCGCGCCTGCTCGGCTGCCGAAGCGGACCCCTTGATGGTCAGCTGATTGCCGCGCGAGCGGATATCGATACCGAGCTTTTGTTCGAGTCGGGCCAGATTCTCGTCGAACTGGCCGTAAAGGGCGCTGGCAAGCTTGTTGTTGTCGAAAGTCAGAACGATGTGCGCCATATCCGAGGCCCCAGACGTCAAACTCTGAGGCAGATTCTTCACTTCAGCAGCGCTCAACCGTCTCTCCTCATCTGCCGAGGCCGTCAGGCCAATTCGGCGAACAGGCTATTGTAGCCCGTCTTCGTGATTCGCACCTGGATAATGTCACCGATTTCGCCGGCCTTTTCATCAACAATAACCGGCTGCAGCCATGGCGAGCGGCCAACCTTCTGTCCGGCCTGGCGGCCGGGCTTCTCGATCAACGTGTCGATGGTGCTACCGACCAGGCTCAAGCCGAAATCCTGCTGCTGTTTCACGAGCAAGGCTTGCAGCCGCTGCAGGCGCTCGTCCTTGACCGCTTCCGGCACATGATCGGTCATCTCCGCGCCCGGCGTGCCGGGACGCGGCGAGTATTTGAACGAAAAGGCCGAGGCATAGTTTACCTCGCGTACCAGCTGCATCGTCGCCTCGAAATCGGCTTCCGTCTCGCCGGGGAAACCGACAATGAAGTCGCCCGAAAGCGCGATATCGCTGCGCGCGGCGCGGACACGGTCGAGCAGCGTCAGGTAGTCTTTTGCCGTATGCCGGCGGTTCATCGCCTTGAGGATGCGGTCGGAACCGGACTGCACCGGCAGATGCAGATAAGGCATCAGCGCCGGCAGATCGCGGTGGGCAGCGATCAATTCGTCGTCCATATCGCGCGGGTGGCTGGTGGTGTAGCGCAGCCGGGCAAGGCCGGGAATCTCGGCGAGCCGGAACAGCAGGCGGCCAAGGCCCCATTCCGCGCCGTTTTCGCCCTGGCCATGCCAGGCGTTGACGTTCTGGCCAAGCAGCGTCACCTCGCGCACGCCGGCTTCCGCCAGGCGCTCAGCCTCCGCAACAATCTGCGCCACCGGCCGCGACACTTCCGAGCCTCTTGTATACGGCACGACGCAGAAGGTGCAGAATTTGTCGCAGCCTTCCTGCACGGTGAGGAACGCGGTAACGCCGCGCTTGATGACTTCGGCGCGCCGTGGCTGCGGCAAATGCTCGAACTTGTCCTCGACGGCGTAATCGGTCTCGATGACCTTCTCGCCGCCGCGCACCCTTGCCAGCACGTCGGGCAGCCGGTGATAGGTCTGCGGGCCGATGACAAGATCGACAGCCGGCGAGCGCCGCAGGATCTCCGCGCCTTCCGCCTGCGCCACGCAGCCGGCGACGCCGATCAGCATCTCGCGCCCGGCCTGGGCGCGTTCGGTCTTCATCTCGCGGATACGGCCGAGCTCGGAATAGACCTTTTCGGCCGCTTTCTCCCTGATGTGGCAGGTGTTGAGCAGCACCAGATCGGCCTCGCCGATGGCATCGGTCGCGGCATAGCCGTCGGCGGCCAGCGCATCGGTCATGCGCTGTGAATCATAGACGTTCATCTGGCAGCCATAGGTCTTGACGAAGACCTTTCTGGTCGCGGCAGCCGGCGCGACCGCGCTTTCGGCCGCAGTGGCGATGTCGTCCCGTTCTATCGTCTTCAAATCCATCCGGCGGCTTCTAACGCCTTTTGGTGACAAAAAACAGACGCTTTTGCCCCGGAGCCCTTAAGGCTTACCGGCTTGGCTTCGGCGCGGCGAGTGCCGCCTGCATCATCGCGCGCACCTGGCTTTCCATCAGCCTCGAAGTTTCCTTGCGGTTCGAGCCCTTGGAGAAGGAAACCGGCTCGCCGAAATGCACCTCGACATCGAGAGCGCCCTCGGCCAGCAATACTTTGAGATGCGGCATCAGGTCCTCATCGCCGATCCAGGCGGCAATCGGCCGGTGCCGGCGGCCGAGAGGCACGCCATGCAGGCGCGTGTAGACGATCGCCACCGGCTGGATGAACACCTGTTCGACCGCGCCTTCCGCGAGCGCCATCGAGGCGGCGCCGAACAGCGTGCTCTTGAACGGCAGAAGCAAATTGCCATCGCCGGTCGAGCCTTCGGCAAACAGCACCATGGCGTCGCCCTTGGCCATGCGGTTGGCGATCTCGCTCGCCTGATCGCCCGACGAACGCTTGCGCTCGCGCTCGATGAAGACGGTGCGCTGCAGCTTCGACAGCATGCCGATCAGCGGCCAGCCTTCCATATCGGCCCTGGCGATGAATTTCACATCGACCATCGAGCCCAGCACCATGATGTCGGTCCAGGAGATGTGGTTGGACGCCACCAGCAGCGGACGCTGGTCGGACAATTTGCCCGTGACATGGATGCGAATGCCGAGCGCCCTGACGATGATCCCGTGCCAGATCTTGAGGATGAACGTCTCGGGCCACCAGCCGGTCTTCATCGACAGGATCTGCAGCGGCGCAAGGACAAGCGTGGCCACGACAACGAGGCCCAGCGCCAGGAAAATCCGGATTTTCTTGATCATTCGCCCTGGCCCTGCTCGCGTTCTGGCTAGCGAAGATCGCGGCGCATGACAAGCGCGCCGGTCGGGCCGTGTTCCGGCGATTTGTAATAGTTGGCGCGCTTGCCGACCTCGCGGAAGCCCAGCCGCCGGTAGAGCGCGATGGCAGCGACATTGGTTTCGTCGACTTCGAGGAAAAGCGCTTCGGCGCGCTGCGCGTGCAGTTCGCGCAGCACGGCGTCCATCAATTGCCAGCCAAGCCCCTGGCGGCGGTGCGAGCGCGCCACCGCCACGGTCAGGATCTCGCCTTCGCCGGCCGCCAGCCGGGCCAGCACGAAGCCGACCGGCGGCTTGGCGCCGTGCCCGGTCTCGCGCGCGGCATAGCCGAACACCGTATCCTGTTCGAGCAATGCCGCGAATTCGCCGTCGGTCCACGGCCGCACAAAATCCTCGCGATGCAGAACCGACATCGCCGGGCTGTCGGCGATGGTCAGCGGCTCGAGCGCATAGTCCCTGCGGCGTGGCTGGAGGAAGGGAATGCGCATTATTTGTCCTGCCTCGCCAGGATAAAACCGGCCTGCGGCTTCGCGTCTGCTCCGCGCAAATAGAGCGGTTTCGGCTTTTCGCCCTCACCCTTGGCTGCCGCCAAACGGGCATAGATTTGGATGTCGGCGGTGGCTGTCGTCGGGCCGATGTCTAGGGCGTGCCCGACGGTCGCGGCGATCTGCATGGCCGCGGTACCGGTAAGAACCGGAGACTTGTCCGCCGCCATGGTGGCGGCCTGCGAGAGCCTGGTCACCGCCGGACCATAGCGCAAAACCGACAATTCATCGTAAAGGGCGGCATGGATCTCCTCGCGCCCGGCATCGAGCGCGGCGAGCACGGCACGACCGGGAAATCCAGCTGCTGCTTGCGCGGCGAGCGCTTCCAGCGTGGTCACCCCGATCGCCGGGATTTTGAGCGCCAGAGCTAGGCCGCGCGCCGCCGAAACACCGACGCGCAGGCCGGTGAAGGAGCCGGGGCCGATGGAGACGGCGATGGCGCCGAGGCCGGCAAAGTCGGTTCCACCTGCCTTCAACGCCGCATCGATGACGGCCATCAGATGCTCGGCATGGCCCTTGCCGAGGTCGACCACCGAGCGGCCAAGTTCCTCCCCTGCCGCCGCGTCATAGACGCAGGCAGCACAGAGAGAGGCGGCACAGTCGATGGTAAGCAACTTCATGAGGCAGCCGGTTCGAGAAACAGTTTCCCTGTGCCCGCCATGGCCCGTGACCGCAAGGGGATAGTGCATAAATCGTTAAGCGGCTTGCTTTGCCAGGACGACAGGCCAGCCTAGGCGAGTTGCTCGATGCGCAGCATATGATTGTCCCAGACGTAGTCCGGTTCGGAGCGTATGGTGCCGCCTGCTTCGACGATCGCGCCGGCGCCTGTGGTCGCAATGAAGCTCGCTTTGTCGGGCGCGACGCCGCAGACCTCGGCCAGCGACCGGGTGGCGACGATGCGGCCGCTGGTGACGTCGATCGTCGCCAGCGAATTGCCCTCCGGCGAGGATACGGCGACGATCCCGCTCGCAGGGTTGGCCGCGACCGAGCCGATGTAGTTCCTGAAGCCGGAGAGCACGTCCTGCGGCATGTCGAGCAGTTGCAACTCCTTGCCGCGCGCGGCGCGGCCGACCAGCAACGGACGATCGGTGCCCGGTCCCCGGTACTGGCAGCCGAACCAGACGGTGCCGGATTGATCGACATCCATGTGACGGATCGACAGCTGGTGCAGTGCGGCCGGCAATTCGTGCTTTTCGATGAGATCGCCGGTGGCGCGGTCGACCAGCACATAGGACGGCTTCATCGTTGCGATGTTGAGTTCGGCGCGGCCGAAATCGGGATGGGTCTCGATGCCGCCATTGGCGATGGCCAGCGTCCTGCCGTCGCCCAGCAGCAAGAGCTCGTGCGAGCCCATGCCGTAGGTTGGAAACTCGCCGATGCGGTTGAATTTCGCCCGGGCGTCATAGATGCCGACGACGCCGGCGGCGTTGTCGAAATCATTCTCGGTGGCGTAGAGCAGCGCACCATCGGTCGAGAACACGCCATGGCCGAAGAAGTGCCGGCCGGTGACGCTGGCGATGGTCTGCGGCTTGTCGCGGCCGGTGTGGTCGAAGACCACGGCGAAGGTGCCGGGCTGCCGGGCGAAGACCACCGAGCGCTTCGACACCGGATCGAAGGTGACGTCGTGGCCGCGATCGGGCAGGTCGATCGCATGCAGCACCTTGCCGGAATCGGAGAGGATCGCCGCACCATAGCTGCCGTCGCGCTTGACGAAAGCGGTGGCGAAGACGGCGTCGACATCGAGCGTCTTTGCCCATGCCGACGGTGCCATTGCGGCGGCGAAGCCAATGCCTGCGGCTCTCAGGAAATCGCGGCGGTCAATGAGCGGCGTCCTCATGATCAGTCTCCGTCGAGTGAGGAGAAGCCGGCGGTCAGGCCGAATTCGGCGGTCAGCCGCGTGCCGATCAGTGTCGACAGGCTCGAAGTGATCAGCGCGAAATGGTCGAGTTTGTCGCGCAGCACCGGATCGGCGAGCGCCTTGTCGATCGGACCCTGGATGGACTTGGCGGTCGCAACCCCATTCTCCAGCTGGATATGGATCGAGTCCGCCATCCATCGCGCATCTTGCGGCAGCGCGTCGCCCAGTTGCGAGGCCTGGAACAGCGCATCGATGCCGGAGAGATTGCCAGCTAGCGACAGGCCGGTGTTTTGCGAGCGCCAGTAGATCGCCTGCCTGGGCTTGTCACCCTCCGGCTTGCCGCCCAGAAATCCTTTCAGGCGCACATCGCGGATCATATCCAGCTCATTGATGAAGACACCCACCAGTTCGGTCACCGCTTCGGTGCCATCGCGATAGAGCGCGTTTTGCGGTCCCGGATTGGCCCAGAGTGCTGCAAACCCATCCGGTCTGTTCCAGGCCTCGCTGACATCGGCGGCCATGGTTTCGATGTTGCCGGCCACCGCCGCACCATAGGCGCAGCGATAGGGATCGTCCTTGCCGGCGAGCACCTCGGCGCCATCGCCGTAGAGCACGAATTCCAGCGCGCCCAGCCCTTGCATGGCGACGCTCTTGCCGGCCAGTTGTGACGGATCGGTGGCGGTCGGGTCCTTGCCGGCCAGTGCCGCCTGGACCTGCTTCAGGCCGATGCTCTTGCGATCCGGCCAATAGAGCATCCGCTCCAGCCGGTTGTTCTCCTTGATCGGCCCGAAGCCGATGATTTCGGCTGATGACCAGGCTTCGACCGTGGCCGAGAATTCGGCGCGCGCCGCATCGAGGTCGGCTTGCGAGGGCGCGTCGCACAGCGTGTGCATCGCCTTGCTCAAACGTCCCGCATGGTCATGCAGATTGGCATAGGCCGGGCGGACAAAGCCGTCGATCACCCCTTGGATGATTTCGGAGGCCTTCACCGCGGCCGACGCGGGGAATCCGCCAAGCAGGACCAGCGGCAGAACGAGAACCAGCGCGGAACGCTTCAGCATCAGAGTGACTCCAGGAATTTGACCAGCGCATCGCGGTCGGCGGCATTGGCGGCGGCAAAGCGGTCGCGGGCCTTCTGGGCCTCGCCACCATGCCACAGGATGGCTTCATCAAGGCTGCGCGCGCGCCCGTCGTGAAGGAAGAAAGTGTTGCCGTTGACCGTCTTGGTCAGGCCGATGCCCCATAGCGGCGGCGTGCGCCATTCGCTGCCAGTGGCGTCGCCCACGGCCTGCCCGTCGGCGAGTTCCGGCCCCATGTCGTGCAACAGAAAGTCGGAATATGGCCAGATCAGCTGAAAGGCCTGCGCCTTGTTGGGCGCGTCGCGACGGGTGACGAATTTCGGCGTGTGGCAGGATATGCAGCCCATGGCGTAGAACAGCTCCTTGCCGACGAGCACTTGGCGCGCGTCGACGTCGCGCCGCGCCGGCACGGCAAGGTTCTGCGAATAGAAGGTGACGAGGTCCATGATCGGCGGCGGCGCCTCGACCGGACCGAGGCGTTCTTGCACGCCGTTCGGCATGGCCAGGCATTTCTGCTCGGCTGCGGTGCAATCGCCCCAGTGCTTCGGCACTTCGGGTGTCGAAATGCCGATATCGCCGGCGAAAGCGTCCGCGGCCTGCTGGCGGATCGACGGGGTCTGCGCCTTCCAGCCAAAGCGTCCGAGCGTCAGTTCGCCGCTGCCGATGTCGCGCACGAGGTTGGGCTTGCCGGAAATGCCGTCGCCGTCACGGTCATCCGGATCGGCATTGGCGAGGATATCGGCCGCAGCGATCTGCTCGATCAGGCCGAGCCCAATCATCGGCGGCGTCAGGCGCGGCGACAAGGTGGTGTGCGGATCGAGCGGTCCATAGGCGAGACCATCGACCGAATAGCTGGGCTTGCGCAGCGAAACGACGCTGCCATCGCCGATCGTCACCTTTTCTTCCCTGTAGTCGACCCGCATCCTGCCTTCGCCGGGCAGACCCGGCACCGCCAATTCCTGCAATTGCGTGCCGTAGACCGGGTCGGGGAAGTTGAGCACCTTGCGGTCGGCGAACTCGGCTTTCTCTTCCTCGGTGCCGGCTTGCCGCGCCAGCCGCAGGAACATCGAGGTGGTGCCGGTGTCGCCCTCCGGCGGATGACCGCGGCCGTCCTTCAGATGACAATTCTGGCAGGCCCGTTCGTTGAACAGCGGTCCGAGCCCGTCGGAGGCTTGCGTCGACGAGGGCGACGACACCCAGTTCTTGCGGAAGAGGGCATTGCCGAGTTTGAAAGTGCCTTGTTCCTCGAAGGTAATGTTGGCGGCGGATTGCGAGAACGCGTCCCTGTCGACGCCCTTCCTCGAGGTGCCGGCGCCGCCCTGCATCAGCTCGGATGGCTCGGGCTTGGAGAAATCTGACGTCGGCCGGGTGACGGCGATGACGCGCGCCAGGTCTTTCGGAGTGAGGTCCGTGCGGCTGGTGGCCAGGCCTGCCGGGTCCGGCTCGCCGGCCTGGGCCGAAGCCACCAATGTCACCACGACGGCAAGCGAAAGGCCCCGAAACATTTGGTGTCGTGGGTTCTTCCGGGGCGGCAGGCCGTCGTCGGCCCGCCGTAGGCGGCGCAGAACGTCTAAGGGGCGCCGCATTCCCGCATGTCCTTATTCCGCTTCGTCGGCCGATGTGGCGTTGAGCTGGCCGTATTTTTCCTCGCCGATCGAGGCTAGCAAATCGAGTTGCGTCTCGAGGAAGTCGATGTGACCTTCCTCGTCGGCCAGCAATTCCTCGAACAGTTTCATCGTCACGTAGTCGCCTGCTTCTTCACAGATCTCGCGCGAGCGCCTGTAGGCGGTGCGCGCGTCATACTCGCCGGCAAGATCGGATTCGAGTACTTCCTTGACGTTCTGCCCGATGCGCAGGGGCGCCACGGACTGCAGGTTCGGATGTCCCTCGAGGAAGATGATCCGGGCCACCAGCCGGTCGGCATGGTGCATCTCCTCGATCGATTCAGCGCGTTCCTTCTTCGCCAGCTTAGCGTATCCCCAGTCTTCCAGAAGACGGAAATGCACCCAGTATTGGTTGACCGCCCCGAGCTCCAGAAACAGAGCCTCGTTAAGCCGCTCTATGACCTGCTTTTCGCCTTTCATGGGTTCTGCTCCCGTATTGGACGCGCAGGCCTCTGACGCGATCCAGGTGTGAAACGATGTCGACGCCGCTCGCCTCCGAGCGGGCGTGGTAATTCTCGGTGACCCGAATGATCGTTTCGACCACATTTGGGAAGCAGCCGCAACAGCGGCCGCGCTTCTGCATGGCGTGATAGACCTTCGCCGGCACGATGAGCTGCCACGGATCCTGATCGAGCAGCGCTACAATCGTCTGCTCGATCTCCTTCTCAGTGATGATGTTGCAATGGCAGATCAGCATCGATTTGCTCTGGCTGACGGCGCCTCCCGCGCCGTGTGGCTTGTTTTCTTAGACCTTACTTGAACACCTTGTCCGGCGCATCAAGGCTGTCGGAGCCCTCGAAAGCGATGTTGTTGAGCTTGAGGGCGCCAACGGCGCGTTCGATCGACTTGGTCTGGTCGATCAGCGCGTCGATTGCCGCCTGCACGGTGGCATTGCCTTGCGTATTGCCCTCGGCGATCTGCTGGTCATAGGCCTCGCCGGCCAGGGCGCGGGCCTTGATGGCTTCCATCTTGGCGACCGAGACATCCAGCTTGTCCGACAGTTCCTTGTCGATCGCCGGATCGGCGGCCTTGACCATGTCGTGCACCGACGGGCCCGAAACGACGGTGCCGTCGAGGCGCGTATAGCTGGCGAGATAGGCGGCGCGGATGCCGATGGCGTCATAGAGATGCGAGTTATAGGTGTTGTCGGAAAAGCAGTCATGCTCTTCTTCGGGATCGTGCAGCAACAGGCCGAGCTTCATGCGTTCGCCGGCCAGTTCGCCATAGGACAGCGAGCCCATGCCGGTAAAGATCACCGAGATGGCGGTGTTCGGCTCACCATCGACGAGGTTCTTGCGGGCGGCGCCGTCTTCCTTCCAGTTGCCGACCATCTCCTGCAGGTCGGAAACCAGCAGGTCGCTCGCCGACTTCAGATATTGCGCGCGGCGGTCGCAATTGCCGCCGGTGCAGTTCTTGAGGTCGTAATCGGTGTAGGGCCGCTCGCCGGCGCCGGGGCCGGTGCCATGCAGGTCCTGGCCCCAGAGCAGGAATTCGATGGCGTGATAGCCGGTGGCGACATTGGCCTCGATGCCGCCGGCCTCCTGCAGCGTGCCCGACAGGAATTCCGGCGTGAGGTTGGTGGCGTCGACCTTCTTGCCGTTGATCTCGATCGACTTGTTGGCGATCACATTGGCGGTGTAGAGCGCATTGGCATCCGACTCGGTGCCGTAGCTCTTGGCGACATAGTCGATCAGGCCTTCGTCCAGCGGCCAGGAATTCATATTGCCTTCCCATTCGTCGACGATCTTGTTGCCGAAACGGTAGACTTCGGTCTGCTGGTAAGGGACGCGCGCCGCCTTCCAGGCTTCGCGAGCGGCGGTCAGCGTTTCCACCGAAGGGTTGGCGAGCAGCGCATCGACGGCCGTGTCCAGCGCCTGCGCCGTGGTCAGCGAATCCTCATATTTGGCGAGCCCGATATCGGCATATGTCTTGATGACCGCCTTGGCATCGGTTTCCGCCTTGGCCGGCAGCACGAACACCGCCGCCGTCAGCACCGCAGTGGCGCCGATCGCTGCAAGCCTTGAGCCATACCGTGCCGTGATCATCGCTCTCATGATTGTCGTCTCCTCGGGAATTCAGTGAAATGCCGGCGCCGTCAGCGCAGCAATGGATGATCGGCGCCGCGGCATGCATCTGCCATCGGGCGAAAAAGAGGCCGCGACACGGGCGCGATTTGGGAAGAAAGACACCGAAATGCCTCCAATCGAAAGGGTTCAAGGCCCAGACATCAAAGGGATGCGCTTGCTGCGCGAGCCTCCCATAAAGCGGCGAAGGGGCCGGAAGTCAACTGGCACCAGCGAGAAAATTCAATCGAAACAACAGTTTAGAATTATTCTAAACTATAATTGTCAACTTTAATTGCCTCGCCCGTTGCACGGCTCCGGAATGCGGCGATTGACAGGTGGCCATTCCGGGTGCGACCCGGACCGGGGCTCTTGCGGCGGCGGCGGACAATCGCCACTTGGCCAGACGTCCTAGAATCGGTTGAGGAATTTGGGGCGCTGCGATGAAGAACGGTGTGGTCATAATCGGTGCGGGGCATGCGGGCGTGCAAGCGGCCGCCAGCCTGCGCGAAGAGGGCTATGACGGGCCGGTGATCCTGACCGGCGACGAGAACGAACTGCCCTATCACAAGCCGCCGCTGTCAAAGACCTTCATCAAGGACCCGGAGGCAAAACCGCAGCCATTGCGCGGCGAGGCCTTTTACACCGGCAGCACCATCGACTTCCGGCCGGGCATCCGCATCGACCGCATCGATGCCGGAGGCCGCAAGCTGGAGATTGCAGGCGGTGGTGTTTTGCCATTCGACCGCCTGATCCTGGCGACCGGCTCGCGGCCGCGCATGCTGCCGTTGCCGGGTTCGGATCTTTCCGGCGTCGTGTCGCTGCGCTCGCTCGCAGATGCGCGGCTGATACGCGATCTGAGCGCACACAGCGAAGATGTCGTCATCCTCGGCGGCGGCTTCATCGGGCTGGAGATCGCCGCGACGCTGAAAGCCGCCGGCCGCAAGGTCACAGTGGTCGAAGCGGTCGACCGGCTGCTCGGCCGGGCGGTGGCGCCGGTCATCGCCAGCCATGTCCGGCAGCGGCTTGAGGCGACGGGCGTGCGCATCCTCACCGGCACCACGATTGCCCGGCTCGAAGGCGAGAACGGCCGTGTTTCGGCTGCGGTGACTTCGGCGGGCGAAAAGCTGCCGGCGCAAATGGTCATCATCGGCATCGGCGTCGTTCCCAATGTCGAATTGGCTGCGGCCGCCGGCATCGCGATCGCCAACGGCATCCGCGTCGACCAACAAATGCGCAGTTCGTTGCCGGAAATCCTCGCCATCGGCGACGCCGCCTCCTACCGGCACTGGTTCACCGGCGCAGATGTGCGGCTGGAATCGGTGCAGAACGCCACCGACCAGGCGCGGCTTGCGGCGCGCACCATCGTTGGTCATGCCGACGCCTTTGCGGCAGTGCCATGGTTCTGGTCGGATATCGGTGACATGAAGCTGCAGATGGTCGGGCTGACCTCGGGCGGCGACAGCCATGTCGTGCTCGGCGATCTCGCCGAGAACAAATTCTCGATCTACCACTATGCCGGAGACCGGCTGCTCGGCATCGAATCGGTCAACCGGCCGGGCGACCATATGCTTGGCCGCAAGATGCTCGGCGCCGGCTTCTCGCCGACGCCGCAGAGTGTGGCTGAGGGACCCGATGGGCTCAAGGCGGCGCTGGCGGCGTTCCAACAGGATGAGCCGGCCAGGGCTGCGGGCTGATGCGATTACCCTCCCCCTTGTGGGGAGGGTCGCTGCGAGCAGCGGGGTGGGGGAGCGGCACCGCCCCCACCCGGACCTGCGGTCCGACCTCCCCACGAGGGGGAGGTAAGCGCTGCTCAGGCAGCGCAGACTTCGCGGATCGAGCTTTCCAGAATGTCGAGCGCCTCGTTCATGACGTTGTCCTGGATGGTGATCGGGGCAAGGAAACGAATGACGTTGCCATAGACGCCGCAGGTCAAGAGGATCAGCCCCTTGTCGAGCGCCTTCAGCCTGATCGCATTGGCGATCTCGGCCGACGGCAGGCCCTTCTTGACGTCGTTGAACTCGACCGCGTTCATGAAGCCGAGGCCTCGGATGTCGACGATCTCGGGCACGTCGTCACGGATCGACTGCAGCCGCTGCTTCAGCCGGGCGCCCAGTGTGTTGGCGCGGTCGCAGAGCTTTTCCTCTTCGATCACGTCGAGCACGGCATGCGCCGCAGCGACACCGATCGGGCTGCCGCCATAGGTGCCGCCGAGCCCGCCGGGACCGGGCGCATCCATGATTTCGGCGCGGCCGGTGACCGCCGCCAGCGGGAAGCCGCCGGCCAGGCTCTTGGCCATGGTGGTGATGTCGGCAGCGACCTCATGATGATCCATGGCGAACATCTTGCCGGTACGGGCAAAACCGGTCTGCACCTCGTCGGCGATCAAAAGCATGCCGTGCTGGTCGCAGAGCTTGCGCAGCGCCGTCAGGAACTCACGCGGCGCGTCGTAGAAACCGCCCTCGCCCTGGACCGGCTCAATGATGATGGCAGCGACGCGGGCCGGATCGACATCGGCCTTGAACAGGCGATCGAGGGCGGCCAGCGAATCGGCAACCGAGACGCCATGCAGCGGCACCGGGAACGGCGCATGAAAAACATCGGCCGGCATGGCGCCGAAGCCGACCTTGTAGGGCACGACCTTGCCGGTCAGCGCCATGCCCATGAAGGTGCGGCCATGAAAGCCGCCGGCAAAGGCGATGACGGCCTGGCGGCCGGTGGCGTTGCGGGCGATCTTGATGGCGTTCTCGACCGCCTCGGCGCCGGTGGTGACGAAAATCGTCTTCTTCTCGAACTTGCCGGGCAGCATGCCGTTCAGCCGCTCGGCCAGCCGAACGTAGCTCTCGTAAGGCACCACCTGGTGGCAGGTGTGGGTGAAGCGGTCGAGCTGCGCCTTGACGGCCTCGATCACCTTGGGATGACGGTGCCCGGTGTTGACGACGGCGATGCCGGAGGAGAAGTCGATGTAACGGCGCCCCTCGACGTCCCAGATCTCCGAATTCTCGGCGCGATCGGCATAAATCTGCGTGGTCATGCCGACGCCGCGCGAAATCGACTGGTTCTTGCGTTCGGAAATGGCTGAATTCTTCATGTTTGTCCCTCGCCGGGCGGCGCCCGTTCTCGTTTGATGACTGCCAAGGCCTCTTCTGACCTTATTTCACGTTTTGCTCAAGTCGGCACCATCGCCCGGCCATTGGGCCTGCCGTTCTGCCCTTAACCAGTCGACCGATACGCGTAGGAGACAGGTTCCCTTTTCCTTGGGATCGATTATCCTTCCGATCGTCTGTGACAGCTCGCTCGTCATGAGCATCCCAGGCTGGTGAGGGACCCCATGAGCAGGAACGCGACATCGTCCGCCACGCAGTCATCGGTTCACAGACTTTCGCCGTTTCAATATGCCCCCGCCCTTCTGGCCTGTGCGATGCTGAGTTTGTTTCTGGCCGGCTGCCAGAAGCAGGAGGCGGCCGCGAAAAAACTGCCGGTCATGGTGCGCACCGAAACAGTGACGGTCGCCGACTATGCGCCGAGGACCTCGCTGACCGGCGTGATCGCGGCGCGCACGCTGAACAATCTGTCGTTTCGGGTCGGCGGCCGGGTCGCCGAACGCCTTGTCGATGTCGGCCAGCATGTCGACAAGGATGCCGTGCTTGCCCGCATCGATCCGCAGGAACAGGAATCCGATTTGCGCTCGGCGCAGGCCGACCTCGATGCGGCGCAAGCGCAGCTGACCCAGGCCACCGCGGCCTTCGAGCGGCAGAAGACGCTGCTTGCCCAGGGTTTCACCACACGGCGCGACTATGATGCGGCCGACCAGGCGCTGAAGGTGGCGCAAGGCAGTGTCGATGCGGCGCAAAGCGCGCTCTCCAACGCCAAGGAGAACCTGTCCTTCACCGAGCTGAGGGCCGGCGCCGGCGGCGTCATCACCGCACGCCAGGTCGAAGCCGGACAGGTGGTGCAAGCGGCGCAAACCGTCTTCACCGTCGCCGAGGACGGCGACCGCGATGCGGTCTTCAATGTGCAGGAAACCCTGGTCGCCAAGACGCCGCCATCGCCGGCGGTGACCATCACGCTGTTGTCCGACCCGCAGGTCAAGGCGATGGGCAAGGTGCGGGAAATTGCGCCTGCGGTCGACCCGGTTTCGGGCTCGATCCGGGTCAAGATCGCCATTCCCGACACGCCCGCCGGCATGCCGCTGGGCGCGGCGGTCATCGGCTCGGTCAGCGCCCAGCCGTCGAAGGCCGTCATCCTGCCCTGGCAGGCGCTAACCTCGAGCGAGGGCAAGCCGGCGGTCTGGGTCGTCGATGCGTCGAGCAAGGCAGTGGCAACGGCACTGGTGAATGTGCTGGCCTTCGATTCCGGCATCGTCGTGATCGACAAGGGCCTGGAGGCCGGACAAAGCGTTGTCACCGCCGGTGGCCAGTTGCTCAGCCCCGGCCAGACGGTCGAGATATCGGGAGCGGGTCAATGAGTCGGCTGCCGCGCATCCCCCTCTCGCTCAGCCTGCTTGGCTTGCTTGCGCTCGCGCCTCTTGCCGCCTGCTCGCAGTCGGACGAGAAGCCGCCAGAGATCGTCCGGCCGGTGCTGTCGGTGGTGATCGAACCGCAAACCAGCCAGACATTCGGTTTTGCTGGCTCGGTCGAGCCACAATTCAGCGCCGATCTCGCCTTCCGCCTGCTCGGCCGGATCGTCTCCCGTGACGTCAAGGTCGGCGACATCGTCACCAAGGGAACGACGATCGCCGCACTCGATCCGACAGCGCTGGAGCTTGCCGTGCAGGCGGCCAAGGCCGAACTCTCCAACGCCGAGGCGCAATTCGCCAATGCCGCCGCCAGCGAGGAGCGGCAGCGCCAGTTGCTCGCCGCCGCCAACACCTCGCAGGCGGTCTTCGATGCCGCGCAGCAAGCCAGGAAGGCGGCCGAAGCCGGCGTCGAAAAGGCCAAGGCAGCACTTGCCAAATCGCAGGAGCAACTGGGCTATGCCCGCCTGTTTTCGGACTTCGACGGGGTCGTCACAGCCGTCGGCGCCGAGGTCGGCCAGACGGTTTCGCCCGGCCAGACCGTCGTCACCGTGGCCCGCTCGGACCTGCGTGACGCGGTCGTCGATATTCCCGACCAGCTGACCGGCGACCTTGCGGCCGGCACGCCGTTCGACATCATCCTGCAATCGCTGCCGACGATCCATACCGAGGCCAAATTGCGCGAGATCGCGCCGCAGGCCGAAGGCTCGACGCGGACCCGCCGCGTCCGGCTGACGCTGACCGATCCGCCGCAGGCATTTCGGCTGGGTTCGACGGTGACGGCGACACGCGTCGCTACGGTTGCGCCAACGATCGAGCTGCCGCTGTCGGCACTGCTTGAGAAGAATGGCGCTGACAAGGTCTGGATCGTCGATGAGCAAACGTCGAGCGTGCGTTCGCGCGACATCAAGGTCGCCGCCAAGGGTGCCGCCACCTTCATTGTCGCCGAAGGCCTCGAGGCCGGCATGCGCGTCGTCACCGCCGGCGTCCACAGCCTCGTGGAGGGCCAGAAGGTCAAGATCCCGCAAGGAGGGGCGACATGAAGGGGTTCAACCTTTCCGACTGGGCGCTCAACCACCGCTCGCTGGTCTGGTACTTCATGCTGGTCTTCGTCGTCGCCGGCGTCTTTGCCTATCTCAATCTCGGCCGCGAGGAAGATCCGGCCTTCACCATCAAGACCATGGTTATCCAGGCCAACTGGCCGGGCGCCTCGGTCAACGAGACGGTGCGGCAGGTCACCGACCGCATCGAAAAGAAGCTCGAGGAACTCGACAGCCTCGACTTCACCCGCTCGGTCACCACCGCGGGCAAGACCGTCATCTTCGTCAACCTGAAGGACACCACCAAGGCGCGCGATGTCGTGCCGAACTGGACCCAGGTGCGCAACATGGTCAACGACATCCAGGCGCAGTTTCCGCAAGGCGTGCAGGGGCCGTTCTTCAACGACCGCTTCGGCGACGTCTTCGGCAATATCTACGCCTTCACCTCGGACGGGCTGACGCCGCGCCAGCTGCGCGACTATGTCGAGGATGTCAGGACCAGGATCCTGGCCGTGCCGAACGCCGGCAAGGTCGATCTGGTCGGCGACCAGGACGAAGCCATCTATCTCGAATTCTCGACCCGCCAGATCGCCGCGCTTGGCCTCAACCAGCAGGCGATCGTGGCGAGCCTGCAGGCGCAGAACGCCATCACGCCGTCGGGCGTTATCGAATCCGGGCCCGAGCGCGTCAGCGTGCGCGTCGGAGGCCAATTCACCTCGGAGGAGAGCCTGCGCGCCATCAATCTGCGCGTCAACGACCGCTTCTTCCGGCTGAGCGACGTGGCGACGATCCGGCGCGGCTATGCCGATCCGCCGACGGCGCTGTTCCGCTTCAACGGCCAGGATGCGATCGGGCTGGCCATCGGTATGAAGCCCAACGCCAATCTGCTCGAATTCGGCGCCGCACTCGAGAAGGAAATGGACGAGGTGCTGGCCGACCTGCCGGTCGGCGTCGGCGTGCATCTGGTCGCCGACCAGCCTGTCATCGTCGAGGAGGCGGTTTCGGGCTTCACCCGGGCGCTGGCTGAAGCGGTCGCCATCGTGCTCGCAGTGTCCTTCATCAGCCTCGGCATGCGCGCCGGCTTCGTCGTGGCGCTGTCGATCCCGCTGGTGCTGGCCATCACCTTCACGGTCATGGCCTATCTCGGCATCTCGCTGCAGCGCATTTCGCTCGGCGCGCTGATCATCGCGCTCGGGCTGCTGGTCGACGACGCGATGATCGCGGTCGAGATGATGGTGGCGCGGCTGGAGGTCGGCGACACTCTGCGCAAGGCGGCGACCTACGTCTACACCTCGACCGCCTTCCCGATGCTGACCGGCACGCTGGTGACGGTCGCCGGCTTCATTCCGATCGGCCTCAACAACAGCGCCGCGGGTGAGTACACGTTCACGCTGTTCGTCGTCATCGCCGTGTCGCTTTTGGTGTCATGGATCGTCGCGGTGCTGTTTGCGCCGCTGCTTGGCGTCACCATCCTGCCGGCGACGATGAAGCAACAGCATCACGACAAACCCGGCCGCTTCACCAGCCTCTTCCGGAGTGTGCTTCTGGGCTCGGTGCGCCATCACTGGCTGACCATCATCGCCACGGTGCTGTTGTTTGCCGGCTCGATAGCCGGCTTCGGCCTCGTCCAGCAGCAGTTCTTTCCACCTTCCGATCGGCCGGAACTGATCGTCGACTGGAACCTGCCGCAGAACTCGTCGATCACCGAGACGCGCGACCAGATCGAGCGTTTCGAAGGCCGGGCGCTGGCCGGCAACCCTGATATCGACCATTTCAGCTCCTATATCGGCCAGGGCGCGGTGCGCTTCCTGCTTGCCTTCGATGTGCAACCGGCCAATCCCTATTTCGGCCAGACCGTGATCGTCACCAAGAGCATCGAGGCCCGTAACCGGATCAAGCCGGCGCTGGAAAAATTGTTGCGCGAGGAGTTCGTCGGCACCGATGCCTTCGTCAAGCCGCTCGAACTCGGGCCGCCGGTCGGCCGTCCCGTGCAGTACCGTGTCGGCGGCCCCGACATTCAGACGGTGCGGGAGCTGGCGCAGCAAGTCGCCGGCCTGATCTCTGCCAATCCAAAGCTGGCGGCGCCGACTTTCGACTGGAACGAGCCGCAGCGTGTGCTGCGGGTCGACGTGCTGCAGGACAAGGCGCGGCAACTCGGCATCACCTCCTCCGACATTGCCAGCGCGCTGAACAGCACGGTTGGCGGCGCCACCATCACCCAGGTGCGCGACGCCACCTACCTGATCAACGTCGTCGCCCGCTCGCGCGAGGCCGAACGCGGCTCGATCGACACGCTGCAGAACATGCAGCTGCCGACCGGCAACGGCGAGGCGATCCCGCTGGCCGCGGTCGCCAACTTCCGCTACGACCTGGAACAGCCGACTGTGTGGCGGCGCAATCGCATCCCGACGATCACCGTGCGCGCCGGGCTGGTTGGCGATGTGCTGCCGGCCACCGTCGTCAACGAATTGAAGCCATCGGTAGACGCCTTCATCGCCAAGCTGCCGCCCGGCTATTCGGTCGCAACCGCCGGCTCGGTCGAGGAAAGCGCCAAAAGCCAGGGACCGATCGCCGCCGTGGTGCCGCTAATGCTGTTCGTCATGGCGACCATCCTGATGATCCAGCTGCAAAGCTTCCAGCGCCTGTTCCTGGTCGTCGCTGTCGCGCCCCTTGGGCTGATCGGCGTGGTCGCGGCCCTGGTGCCGAGCGGCGCACCGCTTGGCTTCGTCGCCATTCTCGGGGTGCTGGCGCTGATCGGCATCCTGATCCGCAACTCGGTCATCCTGATCGTCCAGATCGAGGATCTGGTGCGCGAGGGCAAGGACCGCTGGGCGGCCGTCATCGAAGCGACCGAACACCGCATGCGGCCGATCGCGCTGACGGCAGCCGCCGCCAGCCTGGCGCTGATCCCGATCGCGCGCGAAGTGTTCTGGGGGCCGATGGCCTACGCCATGATGGGCGGTATCATCGCCGGCACCGCGATCACGCTGCTGTTCCTGCCGGCGCTTTACGTGACGTGGTTCCGGATCAAGGAGCCGAAGTAGGAGCAGGACAACGCTCTGGTAGACAGAGCTGCTGTTGCAGAGACTTGAGGTAAGGTCGAGTTCCTTCGCGCCCCCTCTGTCCTGCCGGACATCTCCCCCACAAGGGGGGAGATTGGCGGTTTCTGCACCGCGCCAATTCTACAACGCCGGAGATTGGCGAAAGCCGTGACGACAGCAATCTCCCCACCCGTGGGGGAGATGTCCGGCAGGACAGAGGGGGGCGCGACAGAACGCTGCTCAGGCTACCCTAAACCCTCACAAACCCCTCGCTCGCCCTGAGCAAATTGCGCGTGTAATCCTTGGTCACGCGGTGGCCGATCAACTGGCTTGCGGTGAGATTTTCCACCGCCTCGCCGTTCTGCATCACCATGAGCCGCTCGCACATATGGGTGACGATGGCGAGGTCGTGGCTGACCATCAGGAAGGTCAGCTTGCGCCGCCTGCGGATTTCCTCCAGCAGGTTGAGCACTTCTGCCTGCACGGAAGCGTCGAGCGCCGAAGTCGGTTCGTCGAGCAAAAGGATCGACGGCTCGAGGATCAAGGCGCGGGCGATCGCCACCCGCTGGCGCTGCCCGCCCGACAATTGATGCGAATAGCGGAAGCGGAAGCCATTGCCGAGACCGACCTCGTCCAGCGCCTGCTGGATGCGCTTTTCGCCGTCGGCAAAGCCGTGAATGGCGAGCGGCTCCTGCAGCAGCCGGTCGACGGTCTGGCGCGGATGCAGCGAGCCGTAGGGGTCCTGGAAGACCATCTGCACTTCGCGGTAAAAGGCCTTGTCGCGGCGCACGCCAAGCTTCTTACCGTTGACGGTGATGCCGCCTGAAGCGACCGGAGCGAGGCCGGCGATGGCTCGCAGCAACGTCGACTTGCCGGAGCCCGATTCGCCAACCAGGCCGAAGGACTCGCCCGGCTGCACTTCGAGACTGACGCCCTTCAGCGCGCGAAAACGGTCGAAGATCACTTCCAGCCTGTCGACGGAAAGGGCCGCGCTCATGCCGCCCACTCCGGCTTGCGGTCGAGCACCGGCAGGGGGTGGCGTTCGAAGCCTATCCTGGGCATGCAGTTGAGCAGACCGCGCGTATAGGGATGCTGGGCGTCGCGGAGCTCCGACGCCTTCAGCTGCTCGACCACTTTGCCGGCATACATGACGATGACCCGGTCGCAGAAGGACGAGACCAGGCGCAGATCGTGCGAGATGAAGATCAACCCCATGCCACGGTCGCTGACCAGGCGGTCGAGAATGCCCAGCACGTCGAGCTGCACGGTGACGTCGAGCGCCGAGGTCGGCTCGTCGGCAATCATCATTTCCGGTCCGGCGATCAGCATCATGGCGATCATGGCGCGCTGTCCCATGCCGCCGGACACTTCATGTGGATGCAGGTCGAAGACACGGGCCGGGTCGCGGATCTGCACCGCTTCCAGCATGGCGAGCGCGCGGTCGCGGGCCTCCGCCTTGCCGACCTTCTCATGTGTGCGCAGCGTCTCGACGATCTGGCGGCCGATGCTCATCACCGGGTCGAGCGAATATTTCGGATCCTGCAGGATCATGGCGATGCGTTTTCCCCGCATCGCCCTTCGTTCGCGCGGCGAGACGCTGAGCAGGTCGATGCCGTCAAAAGCAAGCTTGTTGGCCGATATGCGGGCCTGCGGCGGGGTCAGGCCCATGATGGCGCGGCCGGTTTGCGACTTGCCCGAGCCGCTCTCACCGACGATGCCCAGCCGTTCGCGGCCAAGCGAGAAGGAGACGCCACGCACCGCTTCGATCAGGCCGGTGCGGGTCGGGAAGGTGACGCGCAGGTCGTCGACCTCAAGAAGCGCACGGTCGCCGTTCATTGCTCGCCACTCCGGGGATCGAGCGCGTCGCGCAGGCCGTCGCCGAGCAGGTTGAAACCGAGGCTGACGATAAGGATGGCGAAGCCGGGCGCGCCGGCCACCCACCATTGGTCGAGCACGAACCGGCGGCCTGAGGCGATCATCGCGCCCCATTCGGGCAGCGGCGGCTGCGCGCCGAGGCCAAGGAAGCCGAGACCGGCTGCGGTCAGGATGATGCCGGCCATGTCGAGCGTCACCCTGATGATCAGCGAGGAGATGCAGAGCGGCATGATGTGGCGCAGCACGATGCGGAACGGTGACGCGCCCATCAACTGCACCGCCTTGATGTAATCGGAGTTGCGCACGGTCAGTGTTTCGGCGCGCGCAATGCGGGCATAAGGCGGCCATGAGGTGATGGCGATAGCGAGCACGGCGTTCTCGATGCCGGGGCCAAGGGCAGCGACGAAGGCCAACGCCAGGATCAGCTTTGGGAAAGCAAGGAAGATGTCGGTGATGCGCATTAGGATCGCATCGGTCCAGCCGCCTGCATAGCCGGCTACAGTGCCGACCAGCAGGCCGATCGGGGCGGCGATGACAGCGACAAGGATGACCACATAGAGCGTCCATCGCGAGCCGAAGATGATGCGCGAGAGGATGTCGCGGCCAAGGTCGTCGGTGCCGAACCAGTGCGCGGCGCTCGGCGCCAGCAGCCGCGCGTTCTTCAGGTCGCCGAATGTCGGGGAGTAGGGCGCCAGCACATCGGCAAGGCCGGCAACCACCAGCAAGGCGATGATGATGAGCAGGCCGAGAAACGCCAGCCGGTTGGCGGAGAAGCGCCGCCACGCCACGTAGGCGCGGCCGAGCCTGGCCTGCATGCGCGAGGCCGGCCGCTCGCTGAGCAGCCAGTCGCGACGGCTCTGGATCACCTCCGCGCTCATCCTGCCTTGGTCCTCGGATCGAGCACGCGGTAGAGCAGATCGGAGAAAAGATTGATGGCGATGAACACCGAGCCGATGATGATGGTGCCGCCGAGCACCGCGTTCATGTCGGCGTTCTGCAGCGAATTGGTGATGTAGAGGCCGATGCCCGGCCACGAAAACACCGTCTCGGTCAGTACCGAGCCTTCGAGCAGCCCGGCATAGGAAAGCGCGATCACGGTGACCATCGGCACCGCGGCATTGCGCAACGCATGGCGCCAGATGATGCGGGTTTCCGACAGGCCCTTGGCGCGCGCCGCGACGATGTATTCCTGGGCAAGTTCGTTGAGCATGAACGAGCGCGTCATGCGGCTGATATAGGCGAGCGAGAAGTAGCCGAGCAGCCCTGCCGGCAGGATGATGTGGCGGAAGGCATCGTAAAAGACATCCCATTGCCGCTGCCACAGGGCATCCAGAAGATAGAAGCCGGTGATCGGCGTGAAGGTATATTCATAGACGACGTCAAGCCGACCAGGAAAGGCGACCCATTTCAGCTTGGCGTAGAACAGCACCAGACCCAGCAGCCCGATCCAGAAGATCGGCACGGAATAGCCGATCAGGCCGACGATGCGCACGATCTGGTCGATGATGCTGCCGCGTCGCACCGCGGCCAGCACACCAAGCGGCACGCCGAGCAGCGAGCCGATCAAAGTGCCCAGCGTCGCCAGTTCGATCGTCGCCGGAAAGGTGCGGCGGATATCGGTCATGACCGGATTGGTGGTCAGCACCGAGGTGCCGAAATCGCCGTTCAGGGCGCTTTTCACGTAGATGTAGAATTGCTCGACCAGCGGCAGGTCGAGACCCATCTCGCGGCGCGTGCGCTCGACGACGTTAGCCGGCGCCCGGTCGCCGAGCACCGCCAGCACCGGGTCGATCGGGATGACGCGGCCAATGAAGAAAGTCACCGCGAGAAGACCGAGATAGGTCGTTATCGCGATGAGCAGGAAGCGCCCGATCGATGATGCAATGGCAACAGCACGGGCGCTTGCGCGCCCGGCTGGGACCTCACTGTCAACCGCGCTCATGCGGCGCGTCCGAAAACGCTATTCCTTGGAAACCGGCCCGACGAAGTTCGAGTCGAAGCTCGGCCCGAGCGCGAAGCCCTTGAGGCTCTTGCGCAGGCCGGCCACTTCCAGCTGCTGGTGGATGATGATGAAGGGGCTGGTGTCGAGGATCTTCTTCTCGAGATCCTTGTACATATCGGCGCGCTTGCCGGCATCCTTTTCGAGCAAGGCGGCTTCCGTCTCCTTGGTCAGATCCGGAATGTCCCAGGCATTGCGCCAGGCCAGCGTATGCGACTTGCCGGCATCCGAATTGTCCGGATTCGAGGCGAAGGTCTGGGCATTCGAGTTCGGGTCGAAGTAATCCTGACCCCACTGGCCAATGTAGATGTCGTGGTTGCGGGCGCGGTATTTGGTCAGCGTCTGCTTGCCGTCGCCGGGGATGATCTCCAGCTTGATGCCGGCCTGTCCCAGCGTCTGCTGGATCGATTCCGCCATGCCGGTGGTCGGCTGGCCGGTGCGTACGTCCATGGTTACGCTGAAGCCGTCTGGCAGACCGGCCTTGGCGAGCAGGTCCTTGGCCTTGGCGACGTCGAGCTTGAACGGGTTTTCGTCCAGTTCGCCCAGCACGCCTTTCGGCAGGAAGGTCTGGTGGATCTCACCGATGCCCTTGAGGATGGTCGAGCTCAGCGCATCGTAGTCGACCAGATATTTGAAGGCCTGGCGAACCTCGGGCTTGGCGAGGTTCGGGTTCTTCTGGTTGAGACTGACGTAGTACACCGTGCCCTTCGGCGCGCTGGTGGTGGTGAGATCGGCGTTCTTGGCGATGGCGTCGAGGTCGTTCGGCTCGAGATTGCGGGCGACGTCGATGTCGCCGGCTTCGAGCGCCAGGCGCTGGCCCGAGCTTTCCTTCATGTTGCGATAGATGATGCGGGCGAGCTTGGCCTTTTCACCGTAGTAGTTGTCGTTGCGCTCGAGGACGACCGCTTCATTGGCACGCCATTCGCGCAGTATGAAGGTGCCGGAGCCCGCATAGCCGGTTTTCAGCCAGGCATTGCCGAAATCATTGTCCCATTTGTAGTCGGCGCTCGGCGTCACCGCCGCGACATGTTCCTTGACCAGCTTGGCATCGACGACCGAAGCGACAGTTGCCGACAGGCAGTTCAAGACGAAGCTCGGCGCATAGGCCTTGTCGACCGTGAACTGGGGGTCGCGTCATCGACTGCCTTGGCCTTTTCGGTGACGTTGTCGCCGCTGATGCCGAACTGGCCGATGATGAAGGCGGGGCTCTTGTCGAGCTTGACGGCGCGTTCGAACGAGTAGGCGACGTCGGCCGCGGTGATCTGATTGCCCGAGGCGAATTTCAGGCCCGGCTTGAGCTTGAAGGTGTAGGTCAGGCCATCATCGGAGACGGCCCAGCTTTCGGCGAGATCGCCCTTGACCTTGGACGTGTCGCTAAGGTCGAGGCGGACAAGAAGATCATAGGTGTTGCCGGTGACTTCGGCGGTCGAGAGCTCGAACGCCTCGCCCGGATCCATGGAGATGATGTCGTCGATCGCGAAACCTTCGACCAGCGTGTCGGCGGGAGTAACCGCGCCAGCCGGCGCACCGGCCAGCAGCAGCGCGGACATGGCTGCGCCCGCGAGCAGGACGCGCGAGCGCAGAGCAAACTTTTCCATCATCATCATTTTGACTGTTCCCTGTTTTGTTGGTTTGTTGACCTGAGTTCCCGGCTCAGGCTGCAGAATTAGTTCCGGGCCGCACGACGGCTCTCTGACCCCTTACCGTCGTGGTTTTTGTCCAATTGGTCAACACCATATCCGGCAGCTTTCAAGCCGGCAACGAGCATTTGCACGACAGCCTATTGGACCAGAATGGGCAGGGCCGCGTCGACGCATATGCCGGCTAATTGAAGCCGCCAATCGGGAAAAATCTGCTAAGTTTTATGGCTACTTCAGCGCCGCGACCAGATCGGCGTCGGGGAAACAGGTGGCGGCGCGGCCGTTCTTGGCCTGCCACTCACCGATCGAGCGGCGCGTCTTGAAACCGGGCAAGCCATCGGCACTGCCGACATCATAACCCTTGGCCTCCAGCGCCCGCTGCAAGCCAGCAATGTCGGAGCGGTAGAGGCCGCCGACGGCGCCCCAGCTGCCGGAAAAATCGCTGTCGCCATGGGCGATGCGGTCGGCGCCATGGCCGATGAACAGGGCGTAGAGGTCGCTGGTGTTGTATTGCTTCAGCACGTAGAAATTGGGCGTGGCGATGAAGGCCGGACCGCTGCGCCCGGCCGGCATCAACAGAAAGCCTTCGGCCTTCAATTCGCTGGCCGGAAACGGTTTTGCGCCGACGCGCTTGATGCCCATCGCCGCCCACTCGGAAATCTTCTTGCCTTGATCAGGGCCTTCAAGCGAACAAGAGACCGTTTCCGGCACGGTCACTTCAAAACCCCAGCCGCGGCCCTTCACCCAGCCATAGTGGACGAGGTAGTTGGCGATCGAGGCGAGCACGTCCGGCGTCGAATTCCAGATATCGACGCGGCCGTCGCCATCGAAATCGACGGCATGTTTCAGGAACGAGGTCGGCATGAATTGCGGCTGGCCGAGCGCGCCGGCCCAGGACGATTTCATCGCACCGACCGGGGCCAGCCCGCGCTCGACGATCTCGAGTGCGGCCAGCAGTTCGGTGCGAAAAAAGTCCTTCTTGGTCGACATGAAGGCCTTGGTGCCGAGCACCTCGAAGGCATCATAGGGCATTTTTGCGGCGCCAAATCCGGTCTCGCGGCCCCAGATCGCCAGCAGCACCTCACCCGGCACGCCATAACGGTTCTCGATAGCGGCCAGCGTCTTGGCATTGGCAGCCTCGCGCGTGCGGCCACCAGCGGTGACGGCGCGCACGGTCTTTTCGGCGAAATAGGCGCCGGGCGAACCGAACTCGGCCTGATGCTGCTTTTGCGGCGTTGTTGCTTTCTCGCCCGGCTTTACCAGGTCCGGCAATTTCAGGTTGGGCGTCACGCCATCGAAAGCGGCATCGAAGGTTTTTTTGGAGATGCCTTTCGTTTTGGCTTCTGGCCAGAGGTCGCTTTGCAACCAGGCGTGGAACTGGTCGTCGATTTTTGCGGCGGAGGCGGGGGCGGCCGAGACGGCCACCATCAAAGCGAGGCAGAAAAAGACAAGGGCCGATTTCATGGAAGCAGGCTTCATTCGCATTCCCTGCCCGCCAATTGCGTCAAAACGCCGTCCGCGAGCGCAATGCGGCGGCCAGCGTGCCCTCGTCGAGATAGTCGAGTTCGCCACCGACCGGCACGCCATGCGCCAGCCGGGTCACCTTGATCTCGAAACCGGACAGTTGGTCTGTCAGGTAATGCGCGGTGGTCTGGCCTTCGACGGTGGCGTTGACGGCGAGGATCACTTCCTTCACCTCGCCGCCGGCGACGCGGTCGACTAGCGAGCGGATGTTGAGCTGTTCGGGACCGATGCCGTCGAGCGGCGACAGCGTGCCGCCGAGCACGTGATAGCGCACATTCATGGCGGCCGCCCGCTCCAGCGCCCACAGGTCGGAGACGTCCTCGACGACGATGAGCGTGGCAGCATCGCGGCGCGGATCGGTGCAGATCATGCAAGGATCCGACGTATCGACATTGCCGCAGGTCGAACAGATGCGCACCTTATCGACCGCCTCGCTCATCGCAGCGGCGAGCGGCGACAGCAGCTGCTCTTTCTTCTTGATGAGGTGGAGGGCTGCGCGCCTGGCAGAACGCGGACCGAGCCCCGGCACCTTGGCCAGGAGCTGGATCAGGCGTTCAATCTCGGGACCGGCGATTCGCTTGGACATCGCACCGGTTTAGGATTTTTTGACGCGCTTTGGAACGTATCAACGCGCAAAGGACGCGGCGATCGAACGCCGCCGCCTAGTTTGCCTGCAGCGAAAGGCTTTCGCCGGCGATCATGGCGCCGACGGCGTCGGTGTTCTCCGGCGTCGATTCAAATGCCATCGCTGCTTGCTGCGGCGCGGCCGGGAACGAGGTGATGACCTGGGGCTGCGCCGGTCCGCCGAAACGGGCGGCATCCGGCTCCTGCATGGGCTCCTGCATCGCCACCATTGTCGGCTTGGCGGTGGGCTTGACGAGGACCGGCTTGGCGGGGCTCACCCTTGCGGACTTTACCGGCTGCGCCACGCCGGCGGTCATATAGGTTGCCTTGGCGGCTGTCGCCTTGACAGGCTCTACCGGCTCAGCTGAGGCGACAAGCGTAACCGGCGCGGCAGGCACCGGCGCCTTTGGCTCGGCAGAGGCAACCATGATTGTCGGCTCGTCCGGCAGCGGCTGCCAGTTGCGGCCGCGCTTTTCGTAGAAGGCATTGCCGCCGGCAACCATGGTGTAGTGCATGTTCTTGTAAGGGAAGCGCAGGCCTGCGGTGTGGAAATACATCGTGTTCTTGAGCTTGGCCTTGCGCTCGCCCTTGAGCACCGCCTCGGCGGCTTCCTCGACATCCGGCATCGCCTTGGAGTTCATCGGCCGCGTCATCACGCCGGGGGCGAACTGGCCTGGCTCACCGACGACGTCGCAGATGGTGCTGCCATGCTGGCCCGAGCGCAACCGGTTCATGACGACGGTGCCGACGGCGATCATGCCGTCACGGCTCGAACGATTGGACTCGAAGAACATCGCCCGTTCCAGGCACTCCTTGTCCTTCGGCGTGTGACTGAAGGGGCGTGAGCTCAGGAAACTGGGCGTGATAGCATCCGTCAGGCTGGCGACCGATATGCCGTGCGAAGACGTGGTCTGGCTGCAACCCGCCAGGAACAGAGGGGAGAAGATAATGCCGAGTAAAAGCGGCGTCTTCCATCGCGTCGCGATCAACAAAAATGCCTCATTTCCAGATGCCAGCCCGCCCCGAGATGTGGCAAGAATGAGACTCTTAAAGGCAAAAAGATGGCTAAAGGATTAGCATTCGTGCAGCTTGGGTAAAACTTTATGAATGCTTGGAAACAACGCCGTGAACACTGCCGGGAAAACCGTTAACACTGGGGCCGACGGCAGATTTCCGTTCATAATCAATTAACTGGTAGCCACCGGCTTAAAACGGCAGTTTCATCCCCGGCGGTATCGGCAAGCCTGCCGTCAGCGCCTTGGTCTTCTCCTGCATGACCTGCTCGACCTTATTTTTGGCGTCATTGTGGGCCGCCAGAAGCAGGTCTTCGAGAATCTCGACCTCGTCTTCCCTAAACAGCGACGGATCGATCTTCAGTGACTTCATCTCGAACTTGCCGGTCAGTGTCACGACGACCAGGCCACCACCGGCCACACCGGTGGCCTCCAGCGTAGCGATCTCGTCCTGCATGGCCTGGAACTTGGCCTGCATTTCCTTCGCCTTGCCCATCAGGCCGAGAAGATCTTTCATGGTCAGGTCCTTTGCGGATTAGCGCCTGCTATCAGGTTTCGTCGTCGTCGGTCGGCGGCTCGACCGGCACTTCGGTCTTGTCCGTGTCGACTTCCGGCGCGTCGGGAATGCGCACGTCGATGATCTTGGCGCCGGGAAAGCGGGCCAGGATGGCAGCGACGGTCGGGTCGCTCTTGGCATCGAGGAAAGCGTTCTCGCGCTTGGTCGATTCCATCTCGGCCAGCGTCTGGCCGCCGGCTTCCTTCGACAGCGACACCAGCCAGCTGCGCCCGGTCCAGGCGCGCAGCTTGGTGGTCAGATCGTTGAGCAGCATTTTCGGCGCATCGTCGGTCAGGCTGAGGTCGATGCGGCCGGGCTCGATGCGCACCAGGCGCATGCAGCGCTTGACCAGCACCTTGAAGGCGATGTCGCGCTGGGCGTCGGCAAGGGCGGCGATGTCGGCCAGCGATTTCAGCGACACCGGCGGCACTTCCGCGACAGGCTCGGGCGGTGCAACAAAGGCGGCAGGCATCGGCTCGGTCTCGACCAATCGCATGGTCTGCGCGCCACCGCTGGGCGTCGGCATCCGGGTCTGCGCCACAGCGCTGGCGCCGCCGCCATTGCCGGGGCTTGCCGGTGCGCCGTTCGAGCGCGGCGCGCTATTTTGAGCCGGCGCCGTGCCCTCCAGCGATCTCAAGGCCTCGTCCAGCGTCGGCAGGTCGGCGGCATGCGCCAACCGGATCAGCACCATCTCGCCAGCGCTGACCGGCCGGTTGGACGACTGCACCTCGGGAATGCCTTTCAACAGCATCTGCCACGTCCTGGACAGTACCCGGACCGAGAGCGCCTTGGCAAAATCGGCGCCACGCGCACGCTCGTCCTCGGACAGCGAGGCGTCATCGAGCGCCGTCGGCACGAAACGCAGCCGGGTGACGAGATGGTTGAATTCGGCAAGGTCTGTCAGCACCGCGGCCGGATCGGCGCCGGTGTCGTATTGATTGCGGAATTCGGCCAAGGCGGCGGCCACGTCGCCCTTCATCACATGTTCGAACAGGTCGACGATGCGGGCGCGGTCGGCCAGGCCCAGCATGGCACGCACCGCTTCGGCGGTGACCGCGCCGCCGCCATGGGCGATCGCCTGGTCAAGGATGGACAGCGAATCGCGGGCCGAGCCTTCGGCGGCCCGCGCAATCATCGCCAGCGCATCGTCGTCGACGGCAATGCCTTCCTTGGCCGAAATCGAGGCGAGATGCGCGACCAGCGCGCCGGCATCGATGCGCCGGAGATCGAAGCGCTGGCAGCGCGACAGGACGGTGATCGGCACCTTGCGGATTTCGGTGGTGGCAAAGATGAATTTGACGTGTGGCGGCGGCTCTTCCAGCGTTTTCAACAGGCCGTTGAAGGCCTGGGTGGAAAGCATGTGCACTTCGTCGATGATGTAGACCTTGTAGCGCGCCGACACCGGGGCGTAGCGCACGCGCTCGATAATGTCGCGGATGTCGTCGATGCCGGTGTGCGACGCCGCGTCCATCTCGATGACGTCGACATGGCGGCCTTCCATAATCGCCTGGCAATGCTCACCCAGCACGGCAAGGTCGATCGAAGGCTGATCGACAGTTGATGTCTTGTAGTTGAGCGCCCGCGCCAGAATGCGCGCCGTCGTCGTCTTGCCGACCCCGCGCACGCCGGTCAGCATCCAGGCCTGGGCGATGCGGCCGGTGGCAAAGGCATTGGTCAGCGTGCGGACCATCGGCTCCTGGCCGATCAGTTCGGAGAAATTCGAGGGACGGTATTTGCGCGCCAGAACGCGATAGGCGCCGGCCTTTTCCGTCCCCGAATTTCCGGCTTCGCTCATTCGCCCGTAAAGCTCCAAAAGGCCGCGTCCGAGGGTGGCCGATTCCTGCTAATAGTCTCGCCCGCGCTGCAATGCGTCGTCAATGTCGCGAGAGGGGCCGATGAGGTGGGAGGCTGGAACAATGACCCGTTCCGGGCTCGTTAGGGCTGCTTCCTTCCGGACCTGACCCGGTTGGCGAGTGGATCGTCCACCACCAACCTCCCGCTTTCCATATCGGCAATTGCGCGATGAAATGCAAGTGCGCATGAGAATCCGCAACGCAGGCCGGAGCCGGTCAAGGATTCGCTTGCAGCCCCCTTGCAGCCGCTCTAGCGTTCATAAGTTTGAAAAAAGCCGCAAAAGTGAGGGAAACACCAATGCTGCCGGGCCTCAAGGCCGGATTCACGCTCGACTCCAGGCTGGAGGCGGACAGCGAGCAACTGATGTGGCTCGGGCTGTGCGAATTGCGCGTGATGAACGACCGCCGCTGGCCGTGGCTGCTTTTGGTGCCACAGCGGCCGGGCTCGGAGGAAATCCACGAACTGACGCCGCTCGACCAGGCGATGCTGACCTTCGAGACCAACATGGTGGCGCAGGCGCTGAAAAAGGTGACCGGCTGCACCAAGATCAACACCGGCGCGCTCGGCAATATCGTGCGCCAGCTGCATGTTCATGTCATCGCCCGCTCGGAAGGCGATCCCGGCTGGCCGGGGCCGGTGTGGGGGCACGGCATGCGTGAACCCTATCAGCGCTCCGACATCCGCAAGTTTGCGCAACAGATCAAGGCGGCGTTATAAGCCTGTCCGTGCCAATCCCAGCCTTCGAGTCCCCTGCATGACCTTCCGCCTGTTTGACGCGCCCTTGCGCGAGCCGAGCCAGTTCGTCGGCTTTGCCGGCAACACCATCGACCGGCAATCCGAAAACCGTGCCGACGATTCCGTCGAGAAGGCGCTGGCCGACCCTTCGGCAAGGCTTTTGCTGATGCATGGCGGCCGGCTTCACTTGAAGCTGAGGGATGGCAGCTTCGACCCGTGGTTCCATCTGGCCGAGAGCCAGCCGCTTACAGCCTCGCCCGAACAGGGCGTGCTGCTCGGCTTTTCCGAGAGCGGCCCGGTGTTGGCGGTGCCGGTCGCGATCGAGCCTGAGCAGCTTCCTGAAACCATCAAGGCCATCGACTATCGCTCGGTCTATATGCAAGGGCTGATCGACGAGACGGCTGCTGGTGCGCTGGCGCAAGGGGCGGCCTTGCTCGCCTGGCATGCCAGCCACCGCTTCTGCAGCAAATGCGGCACCCAGTCGGACATGCGGGCCGGCGGCTACAAGCGCCATTGCCCCAATTGCGGCACCGAGCATTTTCCGCGCACCGACCCGGTGGCGATCATGCTGACGGTAACCCCGGAAAAATGCCTGCTTGGCCGTGGCCGGCATTTTGGGCCGGGCATGTATTCCGCCCTTGCCGGCTTCATCGAGCCGGGCGAGACGATCGAGGCGGCGGTACGCCGCGAAACGCTGGAGGAAGCCGGCATCCGGCTTGGCCGCGTCGTCTACCACGCCAGCCAGCCCTGGCCGTTTCCCTACTCGCTGATGATCGGCTGCTTCGGCGAACCGCTCAACGACGACATCCAGGCCGACCTCAACGAACTCGAAGACTGCCGCTGGTTTTTCCGCGACGAGGTACGCCTGATGCTGGACAGGACGCACAAGGACAATCTGGTCACGCCGCCGAAAGGCGCGATCGCGCATCACCTGATCCGCGCCTGGGTCGACAGCGAAACAAGAGATGTCGCAGGAGTACGAACATGATCCGTCACACCGTCATCTTCACGCTGAAGCATCCGCCCCACTCGCTGGAGGAAAAAAGATTCCTCACCGACGCCAAGAGAATCCTCAGCGCGATCAAGGGCGTCACGCATTTCGAGCCGCTGCGGCAGGTCAGCCCCAAGAACGACTACCACTTCGGCTTCTCGATGGAGTTCGTCGATCAGGCCGCCTATACCAGGTACAATGACCATCCCGACCACGTCGCCTTCGTGCGCGACCGCTGGGTGCCGGAGGTCGAGAAGTTTCTCGAGATCGACTATGTGCCGCTGGGCCTGCTTGTCTAATCCGCGACTTTCCATTCCTCGCGCGAATTGGCGGCGGGGTAGACGCCCAGGATCCGCATTTCGCGGGAGAAGAAGCGCAGCTCCTCAAGCGCCAGTTTGACCAGCGGATCGTCGGGATGACCCTCGATATCGGCATAGAACAGCGTCGCCGTGAATGCGCCGAGCTGATAGCTCTCCAGCTTGGTCATGTTGATACCGTTGGTGGCAAAGCCGCCCATCGCCTTGTAGAGCGCGGCCGGTACGTTGCGGACGCGGAAGATGAAGGTCGTCATCATCTTGGTGTCGGGCGACGGACGCTCGGCCCATTGCTTGTTCTTGGTCAGCACGACGAAGCGGGTGACGTTAGAGTCGGTGTCCTCGACATTTTCCTCGATGATGTCGAGCCCATAGAGCGTCGCGGCCAGCGCCGGCGCCAGCGCCGCCATTGTGCGGTCCTTGACCTCGGCGACCAGCTTGGCCGCACCCGCCGTGTCGCCGGCGACGATCGCCTTCCAGCCGTTCTTGCGGATGTATTTGCGGCACTGGCCAAGCGCGTGGATGTGGCTGTGCACGGTCTTGATCTCTTCGCGCTTCACGCCCGGCAGCACCATCAGCTGGAAATGGATCGGCAGGAAATATTCGCCGACGATGTGCAGCTTCGATTCCGGCAGCAAATGGTGGATGTCGGCGACACGGCCCGCGATGGTGTTCTCGATCGGGATCATGGCCAGATCGGCCTTGCCGGTCTCGACCGCATTGAAGGCATCCTCGAAGGTCGGGCACGGCAACGGTTCCATCGACGGATAGACGTTGCGGGAGGCGGTGTCGGAATTGGCGCCCGGCTCGCCCTGGAAGGATATTCTGTTGGTCTTTTCAGGCATGACGCAAATATCTCAGGTTGAAAGGATCGATCTGGCGCGTTCGAGGTCTTCCGGCGTGTCGACGCCGAGCGGCAGCGACTGGACGATCTCGGCGTCGATGCGCATGCCGGCCTCCAGCGCCCGCAACTGCTCCAGCCGCTCGCGCCGCTCCAGCGGCGACGGTTTTAGCGCGACGAAGCGCTCGAGGGCTGTGCGGCGATAGGCATAGAGGCCGATGTGGTGATAGAGCGGCCCGTCGCCCCAGGGGGCGGTGGCACGGGTGAAATAGAGCGCCTTGAGCCGTGTCGCCGACAGCGGCGAGCCGACGATCTTGACGACGTTGGGGTTGGTCTTTTCCTCGTCGCGGACGATCTCGACGCCGAGCGTGGCGATATCCACCGCCGCATCCTCGAACGGCTTCAGCGACGCGCCGATGATTTCGGGGTCGATGGTCGGCAGGTCGCCCTGGACATTGACGATGGTTTCGACCTTGCGGCCGGGGTCGAGCGTGGTCAGCGCCTCGAAGATGCGGTCCGAGCCCGACTCGTGGTCGCTCCGCGTCATCACCGCCTCGAAGCCATGCGCGCGCACCGCTTCCGCCACGCTTTGCGTGTCGGTTGCCACCACCACCCGGCCAAGCCCGGCCTCGGCGGCGCGGCGGGCGACATGGACGATCATCGGCGCGCCGGCAATGTCGGCCAGGGGCTTGCCCGGCAGGCGAGTCGAGGCCATGCGGGCCGGTATGAGGATGAGCGTGGACATGAAGTCAGCAGGCGTTCGAAAAGAGGATGGGGAAAGTGGCAAAAGGTCTCACTGGAAGCGCCCTTATAGGTGTTGCAACGCCTGAGCAAAAGACCTAGTTTCCGCCCGATTTGACCGGCTCCGCGGGGTGGGTCGCGATACCGACGGACGCGTGGACGGAGAGGTCCGCCGGAAAAGGGAGCCTGGGGCGTATGGATTCCAACGAAGTCAACAAACTGCTCGCCGGATTGCTCGGAACCTGTTTCGTGGTCTTCTCGGTCGGTTTGGTGTCTGACGCACTGTTCGCCTCGCCGGCGCCGGAAAAACCCGGCTTCGCCATCGAGGCGGCCGAGCCTGCCGAAGGCGGCCCGGCGGCGCCTGCCGAAGCGGCCAAGCCGATCGCCGACCTTTTGGCCACTGCCAATGTCGAGCAAGGCGCTGCCGTCTTCAAGAAATGCCAGGCCTGCCATTCCGGCGAAAAGGGCGGCCCCAACAAGGTCGGTCCCGATCTGTGGGACCTGATCGACCGTCCGGTCGCCGCGCATGAGGGCTTTGCCTATTCGGCCGGCATGAAGGATTTTTCCAAGGGCGGCACCGAGAAGTGGACCTATGACAACATCAATCACTTCATCACCTCGCCGAAGAAGTTCGTAAAGGGCACGGCAATGGGCTTCGCCGGCTTGCCCAAGGACGAGGACCGCGCCAACGTCATCGCCTATCTGCGCACGCTTTCGGACAGCCCGAAGCCGCTGCCGGCGCCGGGTGCCGCTGCCGACGCAACGGCGCCGGCCAAGCCCGCCGAAGGTGCAGCGCCAGCCAAGCCGGCCGAGGCTGCGGCACCGGCAGCGCCGGCCAACTAACGAAATTGTAATAGACACTTCCTTGAAAAAGCCGGGTTCAACCCGGCTTTTTTGTTAGGAATGATGCATATGCGGCGACAAAGCCGGTCTGTCGCGGTTTTCACGGACGTCAAATCATCTAGACTGTCCGCGAACGCACCGCAGAGAGGAAACGCATGACGGTTGGCCGAGCGCTTTTCAGATCGATGCTGATCGTGGCGGCTTTGGCCGGCGGCCTGCAGGCAGCCTCCTCTGACGAATGGCGGACTTCCTCCTCGCTGATCGGCGAGTCCAAATACGGCGACGATTTCCAGCACTACGACTATGTCAATCCGGACGCGCCAAAGGGCGGCACGGTGAATTCGGTCGTGATCGGTACGTTCGACAGCTTTAACCCTTACATCGTGCAAGGATCCGCCGCTGCCGGTTTTGCCGCTTTCGGCGGCGGCCTGCTCTACGACACGCTGATGGAGCAGGCTACCGACGAGGGCAGCACCAGCCATCCGCTGGTCGCCGACGCCTACAAATACCCTGACGATTTTTCATCGGCCACCTACCGGCTTGATCCGCGGGCGAAGTGGCATGACGGCCAGCCGATCACCACCGACGACGTCATCTGGTCGTTCCAGGTGCTGAAGGCCAACAGCCCGATGTACAGCCGCTATTTCGAGAACGTCACCGATGCGGTCGCCGTGTCCGACCGCGAGGTGGAGTTCCACTTCAGCCAGAAGGGCAATCGGGAACTGCCGAAAATCCTCGGCGATCTCGTCGTGCTGCCGAAGCACTGGTGGGAAGGGACCGACGCCAACGGCAAAAAGCGCGACGTCACAAGGCCGACGCTGGAGCCGCCGTTGGGCTCGGCCGCCTACGAGATCGCCAGCTTCAAACCGGGTGCGGAAATCGTGTGGCAGCGCGTGCCCGATTATTGGGGGGCCAAGCTGCCGGTAAAGATCGGCCGCGAGAACTTCGATACGCAACGCCTCAGCTACTTCCTTGACGACAACGCGTCCTGGCAAGCCTTCACCAAGGGCGGCTTTCAGGATTACCGCGTCGAGTCACGCGCCCAGCGATGGGCGGTCGAGTACACGTTTCCGGCCATCAAGGCAGGCGACGTCATAAAGACGGAATACCCTACGACCTCGCCGCAACCGATGCAGGCCTATGTCATGAACGCGCGCCGCCCCCAGTTCCAGGACGTGCGCGTGCGCGAGGCTCTGACCTACGCCTATGATTTCGAGAGCATGAACCGCACCATCTTCTACGGCGCCTATACGCGCACGGACAGCTACTTTGAAGGTGGCGATCTGGCCTCAACCGGCCTGCCGCAAGGCAAGGAGTTGGAGATCCTGCAGCAATATCGAGACAGACTGCCGCCTGACCTGTTCACCCAGGAGTTCAAGCTGCCCCTCTACAACACGCCGCAATCGGGGCGTGAAAATCTGCGCAAGGCCTATGATCTTTTCAAGCAAGCGGGTTGGATCAATCAAGGCGGCAAGCTGGTCAATGAAAAGACCGGAGAACCGTTCAAGATCGAGTTTCTCGGCAACGACCCCGTGGATGAGCGCGTCGCCTCGCCTTTGATCGACAATCTGCGGCGCCTCGGCATCGATGCCACGCTGCGCATCGTCGATGACAGCCAATACACGAACCGAACCCGCGCTTTCGATTTCGACATGCTGGCGCTTTCGAGCATGCAGCAATCCAACTCGCCGGGCAACGAACAGCGGGATTTCTTCAGCTCCACCGCAGCCGACAGGTCCGGGTCGCGCAATCTCGCCGGCATCAAGAACCCGGTCGTCGATGCGCTGATCGACCGCGTCATCTTTGCCACCGACCGGGACGATCTGGTGGCGGCGACCCATGCGCTCGACCGGGTGCTGCTGTGGAATTACTACGTGATCCCGCAATGGCATCTGGGGAAAATTCGCATCGCCTACTGGAACAAGTTCGGCGTCCCGGCAAAGCAGCCAAGCTACGCGGGCGTGGACATTGATTCGTGGTGGATCGATCCGGACAAGGAAAAGGCGCTGGCCGCCAAATACAAGGGCAGCAATTGATGGCGGTGCTGCCCCGCCGCGACTTCCTGGCCTTGGGCGGCGCGGCCTTCGCCGCCGCATTGCTGCCTGGCCGGGCCTTTGCCGCCATCCCGACCGGCGTGAAACTGCATGGCCTGTCGGCCTTCGGCGACCTGAAGTACAAATCTGATTTCACGCATTTCGACTATGTGAACGTCGATGCGCCGCAGGGTGGCACCTTCAATTTCTCGCCGCCCAACTGGAACTACAATCAGAACACGGAGACCTTCAACACGCTGAATTCCTTCACGCCGAAGGGTGACGCGCCACCGCGCATGGCAATGTGCTTCGATTCGCTGATGGCAAGGGCGCTGGACGAACCGGATGCCGTCTACGGCCTGATTGCCGACGGTGTGACCATCTCGGACGACCGCAAGAGCTTCGAATTCTCGCTTCGGCCCGAAGCGCGCTTCCACGACGGCACGCCGCTGACCGCCGAGGACGCGGCCTTTACCTTCAAGCTGTTCAAGGACAAGGGTCATCCCGACCTGGCATTGTCGCTTACGCATCTCGAGGATGCGGTCGCTGTCGATCCGCGCACGCTCAGGCTGAGCTTTTCCGGCAAGCACTCCGTTCGCACCATCCTCAACGTCGCCGAATTCCCGATCCTGTCGAAGACCTTCTACAGCGCTAATCCCTTCGATTCCTCGCAACTGAACCCTCCGCTCGGCTGCGGCGCCTACAAGGTCGGGCGGTGGTCGGCGGGGTCGTGGATCGAATATGAGCGCGTCGCCGACTATTGGGGCAAGGATCTCCCGGTCAATCGCGGCCAGAACAATTTCGAGCGCATCCGCATCGAGTTCTACCAGGACCGCACCGCCGGTTTCGAAGCCTTCAAGAAGGGCGAAATCACCTACCGGGAGGAGTTCACCTCGCGGTTGTGGGCGACGGCCTATGACTTTCCGGCCTTCACCGCCGGCAAGGTGGTCAAGCACGAATTTCCCGCTGAAACAGTCCCTTCCATGCAGGCCACCGCCGTCAACCAGCGGCGCGAGCAGTTTCGGGACCCGCGTGTGCGGCAGGCGATCGCGCTCTGCTTCGACTTCGAATGGACGCGGCGCAACTTCTTCTACGGCTCCTACGAACGCTCGCAATCCTGCTTCGAGAAGTCGGACTATCGCGCCGAAGGACTGCCGTCGCCGGAAGAACTCGCTCTGCTGGAGCCGCTGCGTGACAAGCTGCCGCCGGAGACCTTCGGCGAGGCGGTGACGCAGCCTGCCTCGGACGGTTCAGGGCGAGACCGCAAGATGTTGGGGAAGGCTGCGAGACTTCTGGCCGAGGCAGGCTGGAAACGTTCCGGCGATTTTGCCGTCAACGACAAGGGCGGGCGGCTGTCAGCCGAATTCCTCGTCGACGACGACACTTTCGTGAAGGTCTATTCGCCGTGGATCGCCAATATGAGGGCGGTCGGCATAGACGCCACGATACGACTGGTCGATCCGGCGCAATACCAGCTCAGGCAGTCGACCTTCGATTTCGACCTGATCTCGGTCGCCTTCTCGTTTTCGGCGACACCGACCCGAGATGATCTCGAAATCTTCTTCCATTCGAGCACTGCGACCGTTTCCGGCTCTCGCAACCTGCCGGGCATTTCGAGCCCCGCCATCGACGCGCTCATCGACGCTGTCGGCGCCGCCAAAGATCGTGAAAGCTTGACGGTTGCGGTCCGGGCGCTCGACCGGGCCTTGCGTGCGCGACGCGATTGGATTCCTAGTTGGTTCCTGGCGAATCACCGAAGCGCCTATTGGGATATGTTCGGTTTCCCCGAACAAAAACCTGATTTCGGCTTTCCGGTCGAAGCGCTGTGGTGGTTGGACAAGGGCAAGGCGGCAAAGATTGGCAAAGGCTGAGATGTTCGCCCATCGAGGGCAGAGAGCCTGATGGGCGCTTATGTACTGCGCCGCATCCTGTTGATGATCCCGACGCTGTTCGGCATCATGGCGGTGTCCTTCGCGGTCGTCCAGTTCGCACCCGGTGGCCCTGTCGAGCAGGTCATCGCCAAGCTGACCAACCAGGGTGGCAGCGATCGTCTCGGCAGCGGCGGCGGCGATTCGGGCGGCGCCAATTTCGATCCGGCCGGCGACGTCAGTTCGAAATACCGCGGCGCGCAAGGACTCGATCCGGAATTCATCAAAAAGCTGGAGAAGCAGTTCGGCTTCGACAAGCCGCCGCTTGAGCGCTTCGGCCTGATGCTGTGGAACTATGCCCGCTTCGATTTCGGCGACAGCTATTTCCGCGACATTTCGGTGCTCGACCTGATCCTGGAAAAGATGCCGGTTTCGATTTCGATCGGGCTGTGGATCACGCTTTTGTCCTACCTGATCTCGATCCCACTCGGCATCCGCAAGGCAGTCAAGGACGGCACGCCCTTCGATATCTGGACCAGCGGCGTCGTCATTGTCGGCTACGCCATCCCAGGCTTCCTGTTTGGCATCATGCTGATGGTGCTGTTTGCCGGCGGATCGTTCTGGGACTGGTTCCCGCTGCGCGGAATCACCTCCGACAATTGGGACCAGCTGTCCTGGTCAGGCAAGATTCTGGACTATTTCTGGCACATGACCTTGCCGCTGACTGCGCTGGTGCTGTCGGCCTTCGCCACCACCACGCTTTTGACCAAGAATTCGTTTCTTGAGGAAATCCGCAAACAGTATGTGGTGACCGCACGCGCCAAGGGCCTGTCGGAGCGGCAGGTGCTCTATGGCCATGTCTTCCGCAACGCCATGCTGATCGTCATCGCGGGCTTTCCCGGCGCCTTCATCTCGGCCTTTTTCACCGGCTCGCTGCTGATCGAAAACATCTTCTCCCTCGACGGCCTCGGCCTGCTTGGCTTCAAGTCGGTGATCGATCGCGACTATCCGGTGGTGTTCGCCAATCTCTACATCTTTTCGCTGCTCGGCCTGTTTGTCGGGCTCTTGTCCGACCTGATCTACACCTGGGTCGACCCGCGCATCGACTTCGAGCGGAGAGACGTCTGATGGCGCAAACTGCCACTGATACGGTGCCGGCGCGGATCCCGCGGCCGCGGCTATCGCCGCTCAACCAGCGGCGCCTGCAGAATTTCAGAGCCAACCGGCGCGGCTACTGGTCGTTGTGGATTTTTCTCGTCCTGTTCGTGCTGTCGCTGTTTTCAGAACTGATCGCCAACGACAAACCAATCATCGCCTCCTACAAGGGCGAGATCCTGTTTCCGGTGCTGGTCGCCTACCCGGAAGAGAAGTTCGGCGGCTTTTACGCGGTTACCGACTATCGCGATCCGATCATCCAGGACGAGATCAACGCCAATGGCTGGATGATCTGGCCGCCGGTGCGCTACTCCTACCAGACCGTCAACAACGCCATTCCCGAGGCGGCACCGACCAAGCCGTCCTGGCTCTATGATGCCAAGACCCGTTGCAACCAGTATCCGCAAGGCGCCGCCGACCCCAATTGCGTCATCGGCAACTGGAACTGGCTAGGCACCGACGATCAGGCGCGCGACGTGCTGGCGCGCGTCATCTACGGATTTAGAGTGTCGGTGCTGTTCGGCTTGATCCTGACCGCCGGCTCGTCGGTAATCGGTGTGATGGCCGGCGCATTGCAAGGTTATTTCGGCGGCTGGACCGACCTTCTGTTCCAGCGCTTCATCGAGATCTGGTCGGCGATCCCGGTGCTCTATCTCTTGCTGATCGTCGCCGCCATCTTGCCGCCCGGCTTCTTCATCCTGCTCGGGCTGATGCTGTTGTTCTCCTGGGTGGCACTGGTCGGGGTGGTGCGGGCCGAGTTTCTGCGCGCCCGCAACTTCGAATATGTCAACGCAGCCCGCGCGCTCGGCGTACCCAACCGCACCATCATGTTCCGGCACCTTTTGCCCAACGCCATGGTGGCGACGCTGACCTTCATGCCTTTTCTGCTCAGCGGTTCGATCTCGACGCTGACCTCGCTCGACTATCTCGGCTTCGGCCTGCCGCCCGGCTCCGCCTCGCTCGGCGAACTCTTGAAACAGGCGCAGCGCAATCTCAACGCGCCGTGGCTGGGCATTTCCGGCTTCGTCGTCATTTCGCTGATGCTGTCGCTGCTCGTCTTCGTCGGCGAGGCGACGCGCGACGCCTTCGATCCGCGCAAGGCGTTCAGATGAGCGAGCCCCTGCTCTCCGTCCGCGATCTCAGCGTTGCCTTCACCCAGGGCGGCAACCAGTCGATAGCGGTCGACCACATCTCATTCGACCTCGCCAAGGGCGAGACGGTGGCGCTGGTCGGCGAATCCGGCTCCGGCAAATCGGTCTCGGCACTGTCGGTGCTGAAGCTGCTGCCCTATCCGACCGCTAGCCATCCGTCGGGACGGATCCTGTTCCAGGGCGCCGACCTGCTGGCGATGAACGAGAAGAAATTGCGCAGCGTGCGCGGCAACAAGATCACGATGATCTTCCAGGAGCCGATGACCTCGCTCAATCCGCTGCACACGATCGAGCAGCAGATCGTCGAGATCCTGAAACTGCACCAGGGCCTGGGCGATCGCCAAGCCAAGGCGCGCACCCTGGAACTGCTCAACGAGGTCGGCATCCGCGAGCCGCAGAAGCGGCTCGATGCCTATCCGCACCAGCTTTCCGGCGGCCAGCGCCAGCGCGTCATGATCGCCATGGCGCTAGCCAACGAACCCGAACTGCTGATCGCCGATGAACCGACGACGGCGCTCGACGTCACCGTGCAGGCGCAGATCCTCGAACTGCTGGCGGGCCTGAAGAGCCGCAAGGGCATGTCGATGCTGTTCATCACCCACGATCTCGGCATCGTCCGGAAAATCGCCGACCGGGTCTGCGTGATGACCAAGGGCAAGATCGTCGAGGCCGGGCCGACCAAGGATATCTTCGCCAATCCGCAGCATGCCTATACGCGCCATCTGCTGGCCGCCGAACCGAAGGGCAAACCGCCGGCCGCCAACGACGCCGCCAAGCCGGTGATGACGGGTCACGACATCAAGGTCTGGTTTCCGATCAAGAAAGGCTTCTTCCGCACCACCGTCGACAATGTGAAAGCCGTCGACGGCATCGATGTCACCGTACGCGCCGGCCAGACGCTTGGCGTCGTCGGCGAATCCGGTTCGGGCAAGACAACGCTCGGCCTGGCGCTGGCCAGGATGATCTCGTCGACGGGAGCCATCCGGTTCAACGGACGCGACATCAACCAGCTCTCCTTCAACGCCATGCGACCGCTGCGGCGCGAGTTGCAGATCGTCTTCCAGGACCCGTTCGGGTCGCTCAGCCCGCGCATGTCCATCTCCGAGATCATCGAGGAAGGCCTGAAGATCCACGAGCCGAAGCTATCGCCCGACCAGCGCGACAAAAGGGTGGTCGACGTGCTCGGCGAAGTCGGCCTCGATGCCGCTACGCGCAACCGTTATCCGCATGAATTCTCCGGCGGCCAGCGCCAGCGCGTCGCCATTGCGCGCGCCATGGTGCTCAATCCGCGTTTCGTCATGCTGGACGAGCCGACCTCGGCGCTCGACATGAGCGTGCAGGCGCAGGTGGTCGACCTTTTGCGCAGCCTGCAGGCAAAGCACGACCTTGCCTACCTCTTCATCAGCCACGACCTGAAAGTCATCCGCGCCCTTGCCAACGACGTCATCGTCATGCGCAATGGCAGGATCGTCGAAGCCGGCCCGTCCGAACAGATTTTCGAGCGGCCGCAGACCGACTATACCAAGGCGCTGATCTCGGCCGCCTTCAGGATCGAGACGGCGCCGGTTGGCATCGTGAGCGAGTAGACTGCGCAAGAGGGAATAAGATCCGCAAATGGAAAAAGGCCGCATCCTGCTTGCCGTTACCGGCTTTCATCCGCAGCGCTGGCGCGAACTTTTGTCGGCCGAGCGTGAGGTGGTGCTCGAGCCGGACGGCGCCAGCGATCCGTCGATTACCTATGCGGTGGTGTGGAAGCAGAAGCCGAACCTTCTGGCGTCGTTGCCCAATCTGCGCGCCATCTTCTCGATCGGCGCCGGCGTCGACCATATCTTCGCCGACCCCGGTCTGCCCAAAGTGCCGATCGTCAAGGTCGTCGCAGACAACCTCACCCAGTACATGACCGAATATGTCGTCTGGCGGGTGCTCGATCATCACCGCCAAGGCATGCTCTACCGATCGCAGCAGCCGAAGAAGATCTGGCACGAACCGCCGCAGCGACCGGCCGGCGACATCTCGGTCGGCATTATGGGCCTCGGCAATCTCGGCCGCGCGGCGGCGTCGGTGCTGTTGTCGCTAGGCTTTCCGGTCAATGGCTGGTCGCGCACCGAGCGACCGATGAAAGGTGTTTCGACCTACGCGGGCGAGGCCGGGCTGGTTCCCTTCCTCAATGCCACCGACATCCTGGTGGTGCTCTTGCCGCTGACGCCCGACACGAAAGGCATCATCAATCATGGCGTGCTGAAGGAGTTGCGCAGGCGCAATGGCCTTGGCGGCGCGGTGCTGATCAATGCCGGGCGCGGCCGGCTGCAAAAAGATGCCGATATCTTGCGGGCGCTGGACGACGGCACGCTGAAGGAGGCGAGCCTCGACGTGTTCGAGGTCGAACCGCTGCCGAAGACCAGCCCGCTCTGGGGCCATCCCAAGGTGTTCGTGACGCCGCACGCGGCGGCAACCTCCGACCCCGTCCATCTGGTGCCGATCATGCTTCGGCAGATGGCCGCCTATGAGCGCGGCGAGAAGCTCGACAATCTGGTCGATCGCGACGCGGGCTATTGACGCAGGCGAGGCTTAGCCCGGCAAAGCGAACTTGGTTTTCTTGCCCGGCTGGCCGCAATCGCGGCGGTCGATCGAGCGGTTCATGGCGTCGATCCTGCCCGTTGCCTGGTCGATATCGCGCCGGTTTTTCGAGCGCATATCCGGCGTGAACGGACCAAAACCCAACGCCGGATTGGAGAAGGTCGGCTTGGCATCCACCGCCAAATGATATTGCTGGGCCAGGCCGTTTCGCTGTGCCAGCAATTGATCGCAAGGCACGGTGTCGAACTGCAGCGAGGACTCGACATTGGCGTCCTGCCGTTCGGACATCGACGAGCCCATGCAGCCGGCCATCGCCAGGCAAGACGCCAAGACCATCATGTTCCAGCGCATTGGTTTTGCTCCAGCCGATATCAGCCCCCTGTCATCCGCGCATGCGATTCGGGCTTTTTCACAGCAAAGGCAGGCGGGACGGCACCACCGCTGTGGTCACCATTGTGAGCATTCAGCCTGTGCTGATTTTCCCTGCCACCACCGCCAGCCCCTCGACCGCCTGACGGCGATCCTGCCGGATGGTTGTTGCCTCCGATGACAGGATCGAAAACCCGTTGGCGGTGAGAACCCCCCTGACATAGGGTTCCGAATGCGCAAAGCGTCGTGACGGCTGCAGCGCGAAATCGCCGGCCGGGTCAGCCAAACTCTCGACCGAGAACGCAAACAGGCCGTCGCCGGCCAGCAACCCGGCAATCGTCCTCACCATGGCTGCGAGCCCGCCGACATAGATGAATACATCGGCCACCGTCACCAGATCGGCTTTCGGGCCGGCATAGGAAAAATCCCTGAGGTCAGCCTTGCCCAGAAAATCATAGATGGCTTTGGCGCGCGCCTTTCTCAGCATGCTGGCCGAGATGTCATAGCCTTCCAGCCGGTCGGCGATCGGCCGCAGCCGTTGCCCCATCAGCCCGGTGCCGCAGCCGAGATCGAGCACCAGCCCGAAACGGCCCGGCCTTACCGCCCGAATGGCGTGGTCGAGAAATTCGGGCAAGCGGTAGCCGAGCTTGTCGACCAGCGATTGATCGAACGTCTCGGCATAGTGATCGAACAGCGTTTCGACGAAGGCGCTGGGCAGCGCGTCTGTCGCCGGCGCCTTGCCGATCAATTGCAAATTGAGCGCGGCGCCCTGGCGATCCACCGGGTCCAGCTGCAACGACATGGCCCAGGCCTGCGCCGCCGGACCCGACGCACCTGCCGCTTGCTGCATCTCGCCGAGGCGGAACCATCCCATCGCCCATTGCGGAGTCAGTTCCAGCGCGCCAAGCAGCAATTCCGCCGCCGCCGCATGATCGCCATCGGCGTGCAGCATCTCGGCATAGTCGGCGCGGCGATCGGCGTTCAAGTCGCCGGACGAGGCCTGGAGCGGTTTCATGGCGATGGGTCCTGCCGGCAAGCGAAGCCGGCGGTGCCGTGTATGCGGGAGTCAGCAGTGAGTTACAACAGGCTTCCCGCGCCGGAATTAGTGCCTATCTTGCAACCATGCGCGCCAGCGACCTGCTTCATCCCCGGCCGGAAGGCCTTTATTGCCCGCCCGGCGATTTCTTCATCGACCCGGTGCGGCCGGTCAACCGGGCGCTGATCACGCACGGCCATTCCGACCATGCGCACTCCGGCCACCGCTCGGTGCTGGCCACAAGGCAGACGCTCGACATTATGGGGCTGCGCTATGGCGAGGACTTTGCCGAGGCCCGCCAAGCGGCTGCGCTCGGCGAGACGATCGCGCTGAACGGTGTGACCGTCACCTTCCATCCCGCCGGCCATGTGCTTGGCTCGGCACAGATCGCGGTCGAGCATCAGGGCACGCGCATCGTCGCTTCCGGCGACTACAAACGGCAGAAGGACGCCACTTGCGAACCTTTCGAGCCGGTGACGTGCGATGTCTTCATCACCGAGGCGACCTTCGGCCTACCGGTGTTCCGCCACCCGCCCGATTCAGAAGAGATCGCCCGGCTGCTGAAATCAGCGGCGCAGTTTCCCGAACGCTCGCATCTGGTGGGCGCCTATGCACTGGGCAAAGCGCAGCGCGTCATGCGGCTGCTGCGCGACGCCGGCTACGACAGACCGATCTACATCCACGGTGCGCTGGCCAAGCTCAGCGACTACTACCAGAGCCAGGGGATCGACCTCGGGGCGCTGGAGCCGGCAACGGTGGAGGGTGGCAAGGGTGATTTCGCAGGCGCTATTGTCGTCGGTCCGCCATCGGCCTTCGCTGACCGCTGGGCGCGGCGCTTTCCCGATCCAATCTCGTGCTTTGCCTCCGGCTGGATGCGCATCCGCCAGCGCGCCAAGCAAGGCGGCGTCGAACTGCCGCTGATCATTTCCGACCATGCCGACTGGGACGAACTGACCGCCACCATCAAGGAGACGGGCGCGGGAGAAATCTGGGTCACCCATGGCCGCGAGGAAGCGCTGGTGCGCTGGTGTGAACTCGAAGGCATCACTGCCAAGCCGCTGCATCTCGTCGGCTATGAGGACGAGGGCGATTGATGGCACTCGTGGATCCAGCAATCGCCGGTGTGGTGCTCTACGGCGCCCCCCTCTGTCCTGCCGGACATCTCCCCCTCAAGGGGGGAGATCAGATGTCACTTTCGCTTTCGCAAATCTTCAGCGTTGCAAAGGAAGCGCAGTTGGCGAAGCTGCCAATCTCCCCCCTTGAGGGGGAGATGTCCGGCAGGACAGAGGGGGGCGCGACAGAACGCAAACCTCCGTCGTTGGCGTGGTCCACACGCCGATGAACCGCTTCGCCGAACTTCTCGACCGCCTGGTGCTGACGCCGTCGCGCAACGGCAAGCTGACGCTGCTGACCGACTATTTTCGCAGCGTCGAGGATCCCGACCGCGGCCTGGCGCTGGCTGCGATCACCGGCGATCTTTCGATCGCGGCGGTCAAGCCGGCGATGCTGCGCACGCTGGTCAGCGAGCGCATGGACCCGGTGCTGTTCGGCTACTCCTACGACTATGTCGGCGACCTCGCCGAAACCGTGTCGCTGGTCTGGCCGCAGTCATCCGCCAATATGCAGAACCGTGAGCCTACGCTTGGCGAGGTCGTCGAAAAGCTGCAGGCGGCGAGCCGCTCTGACGGGCCGAAGGTGCTGGCCAGGCTGCTCGACAGCGCCAGCATTTCGGCCCGTTTTGCCATCATCAAACTGGTCACCGGCGGCTTGCGCATCGGCGTCTCGGCGCGGCTGGCGAAACAGGCGCTGGCCGAATTCGGCAAGGTTGACGTCGCCGAAATCGAGGAGCTGTGGCACGGGCTGACGCCACCCTATATCGAGCTGTTCGCCTGGCTGGAAGGCAAGGCCGACAAGCCGGCGAGAACAGCGCTGGCTCTGTTCCGGCCGGTGATGCTCTCCAACCCGGTCGGCGATGGCGATCTCGAAAAACTCGATCCGGCCGACTATGCGGCGGAATGGAAATGGGACGGCATCCGCGTCCAGGCAACCTGCGAAGGCGGCGTTCGCCGGCTCTATTCGCGCACCGGCGACGATGTCTCCGGCGCCTTTCCCGATCTCGCCCAGGCGATGAATTTCTCCGCCGCGCTCGACGGCGAATTGCTGGTCGGCGAGCCCGCGGCGACCGGCACGTTTTCAGACCTGCAGCAGCGGCTCAACCGCAAGAGCGTGACGGCGAAGATACAGCAGCAATACCCGGCCTTCATGCGCTGCTACGATGCGCTGCAGATCAACGGCGAAGATCTGCGCGCGCTGCCTTTCGCGGAGCGTCGCAAGCGGCTTGAAACCTTCGTCAAAACGCTCGACCCGGTCCGTTTCGATCTTTCGCCGTTCGTCGAATTCCCGGATTGGCAAACGCTGGAAAAGCTGCGCCGGGCACCGCCGCACCCGATTATCGAGGGCGTGATGCTGAAGCGCTGGGATTCGCCCTATCTCGCTGGGCGGCCAAAAGGCCCGTGGTTCAAATGGAAGCGCGATCCGCACACGGTCGATGCGGTGCTGATGTACGCCCAGCGCGGCCATGGCAAGCGCTCGAGCTTCTATTCGGATTACACGTTCGGCGTCTGGTCCGGCACCGAGGGTTCGGAAGAGCTGGTGACGGTCGGCAAAGCCTATTTCGGCTTCACCGACGAGGAACTGAAGCAGATCGACAAATATGTCCGCGACAACACGGTCGAGCGTTTTGGTCCGGTCCGCTCGGTGCGAGCCGACCGCAAGAACGGCCTGGTGCTGGAGGTGGCGTTCGAGGGGCTCAACCGCTCGACCCGGCACAAATCCGGCGTCGCCATGCGTTTCCCCAGAATTTCGCGGCTGCGCTGGGACAAGCCGACGGCTGAAGCCGACCGCATCGAGACGCTGCAGGCGCTCTTGGACTAGGGCGCGATCGAGACGCGGATCTCGTAGATGTCGACCGCCTTGCCCTGCTTGTCGAAGTCGGAATTGATGGCGATGGTGCCGGCTGCACCCGGATGCTTCTGCGGGAACTGCACGTCGAACAGATATTCGTTGCGCTGCTGGCCGACCGCGTAGCGCTTGCGACCGCAATCGCCGAGATCACCGAAATTGCAGTCGACGGAAATCTGCGTCTCCTTGCCTTCTTCGGAGCGGGCGAGGATGTCGAACACGGCGTGCTTGCCGGCGAGTTTCTCCAGCACGCCTTGCCCGACATCGAAGGCGATGGCCGAGCCGGAGGCGCCTGAGCGGATGCGCAGGAAGGAACCGGTGTCGTCCTGCATCACCTCGGCCTTGGCATCGGACGGCGCGCTGACATGCGTCGGATCGGCAGGCGAAAACACATTGATCCAGTCGCGCGCCTGATCGGCGGCGCCGGGCTTTTGCGGCGAGCCCGTGTCGGCCGGCGGCGTGAAATCGTCACCGTCGACCGTCGGCGGTGCCTCTGGCGGAGCGGTGTCGAGCTGGGCCGGCGTTTTGAAGACGCCGGTCTGTATGCCGAAATAGAGGCCGATGCCGGCGGCGGCGAGCAGCGTCACAGCGAGGAAGATCGCTGTCAGCGGCAAGCGGCGCCCCCTCACCCGCCTCTCGTCACGGTCGGGCGCCACCTCTGTTGCGGCTTCGGTGGGAGCTGAGGTGAACATGTCGATTTCCGGCACGCCGGGAAGATCCTCGGCTGGCATGATATCGGGAACGACAGGCAGGACGCGCGAGCGGGGCGCATCGGCCGCAGGGGTCTGCACCGGCCCGTCGACAACGACCTCAGGCGACGGCGCTGAAACGACAGCTTCGCCCACAGGTTCGGTGCTCGTCGGAAGTTCCACTGCGGGCGCAGCCGTGGCAGGTTCCGCCTGCGCGGCAGTTTCTGCCTGCGGAGCGACACCGGCAACCGCCGGCAGATACTCGGATTCGATCTCGGTGATCTTGGCCTGCACCGCCTTGCGGCGCTTGATGGCGGCTTCCACCGTCACGCCGGGATTGGCCTGGAGGACGCGGTCAAGCGCGGCGAAGGCCGATCGATAGACCTTCTCGCGAAACGCCCGGTCCTCGGCATTGCCCTTTTCGAAGGCGTTGCGGATCGCTTTTTCGATCGCGTCCAAGCGAATTCCCTCTGCATGTTCGCTCACATCGCCATGATCGTTAGCCGCAGGCGACCAATCAATCAACGGGCGAGCGGCCGCATTCTGCCTCGGCAGGGCGTCCAAGGCCGATTTCGGAGGTTTTCGGCAAAGAAATCAACACATGTCGCCGATTTTTCCGGCGTGATCGCCGGCGCGATGCACAACGCAGGTGGCGCGAGCGCCCGGCGGACCGGTGCGCCGGCTCCTTTTGGACCGGCAGCCAAGGTCGGCACGAAATGCCAAGTCCTGTCTTGAATTTAAACCCGGTTGCGTCTATCACCCAGCCCATCTTGGAGGTCCTAGGCTTCCCGGGCCGCTTTAGCTCAGTTGGTAGAGCACATCATTCGTAATGATGGGGTCAGGTGTTCGAGTCACCTAAGCGGCACCATATTTCTCAGGCATTTGCTCGAACGTTAAGCGCTCAGGCGACAGGCGCATTGCCGGCCGACAACAGTGCAGCAGCACGCCCGCGCCAGTCCTACCATTTTCTCATTCTTCGCCAGGCGTGCTCATTCCCAGCAGGCTGCTCCGGACGCCCCCATTCATCGACGACAGCAAAATAGCGGGTGGCGGCTTGCGCCGGGCGCCGATTGGCAGGATGTTGTACAAGGGAAACGGGAGGCGAACCGGCACGCTGGCGCCAAAACGGCTGCTGGAATTATCCGATGTCGCGAGCTTGCTTTGCCTTTCTTGCTCTGATTGCTGTCTTCATCAAGCCGGTGGAGGCAGGCGGGTGGATTTCTCATCTGCTTGACCGTTCGGCCATGGCCTCAGCCTATGCGGCAGAATCCGACCTTGTAACCGCTTACACGACAGGGATGGCACGCATCCGGCTGAAGCTCGCGGGACGTTCTGGCGAAACCGACCTTGCGGTCCCTCTCGAACCAACGCTCTTGCGAGCGGAATTCCGGGCACGGACATGGCGCGCGGCGGACGGCAGTCTGTTGCAGGGCTTCGCAGGGACTGGCGGCTTCCGGCTGACGCTCGGAAACTGCCTTGCCCGCATCTGCGCCGCCAGCGAATGCAGCGATGCCGGTTGGCCGGTTTTCAGTTGCAGCGACGGCCGTAAGCGCAAGATGTCGGCTACGGACTTTGCCATCGCAGTTTTCGACGGCATCTCCTACCGACGATTGAGCGCTGCCCCTTCTCAGCAGTAACGTCGATGCGACGACAGGATTAACGACCCGTGCCAGCAAGGCCTGCACCTTCGCGCGGTCACCAAAAACCCCGGCCTCATGCCGGGGTTTTCGCTTCATGGAAAACAAACGAGCTTGCCGCCGTTCGGCCCAGCGGCCGGCTTCAATCGTCTGCGCAGGCAGCACAGTGGCGGTCAGGCCATCTTTGCCAGGATCTTGGCCATGTCCGCGGTGTCGAACGCCCTCAGTGTCTGGGTTCTGATGTTGCCTAGCGATGCGATCGATAAGCCCAGGGCGGTCGCAGCAATGTCGTCGTCGGCTTCTGCAATCGCCACGACATCATATTGACCAAGCGTCCACAACAGCGAGTGAACCTTGATGCCGCTCTTGCTGGCCATCGCCTTGAAAGCCTCGGCACGCTTCTGCGTGTCCTTGATGCTCTTGATACCTTGATCTGTGAAATTCGACAGCAATACGTAGTAAGCCATTGGTTCCTCCCACAAATGGGGAGCGTACGGGCGCTCACGGCGCGTCCGCCGTCTCCCAGAATACGATAGCACGAGCCGGGCGCGCCAACCACAGAAGGCCTGCGCGGCTGCGGCACCCGCTATTTCACCGGTCAGCTGGGGGAAGCACGGAATCCGTTCGCTAGAGCGTCGCCACGGTCTTCAGCGCGCCGTCGAGCATGTCGCCCTTCTCGTCCTTCAGCGCCATCTCGCGCAGGCGGCGGATCCAGTCGGCGGCATCCGGGCGACCCTTGACCAGATCGAGCGCCGACAGCACGCGGTCGAATTTCGACTGGGCACGGAGATGGGTGTCGCTATAGCCCTTGATCAGCCGGCGGCAGTTGACGATCTCGACGGCAAGCGCGTAATCAGCCGGCACATAGCCAAGCGCCAGCGCGTACCAGCGCTCGAGATGCTCGACCTCGACCTTGTGGCGCAGCAGGCTGCGACGCCAGCGGCGCAGGCCGCCGATGAACCACAGAGCGGCAAAGCCGGCGAAGCTGTCAGTGCGGATGCGGCGGCCATGGTTGATGCGGCGGTCGAGAAAGGCGGCGAGCTTCGGCCGGTCCTCGATGTAGCTACCCAGCCCCGCCGGCAGCGTGCCGCAGAACTCCTCGATGCGCGGGTGGAAATATTCGGTCACCTGCAGGATCGAGCCATCCTTGACACCGACCTCGCGGCGCACGCGCTGATCACGGGTCGAGCGCGTTTTCAAATCGGCAACGCGGATCATGTCGTCGTAGCACATGGCGTTGGCCAGATGCTTGGCGGCAGCGATCGACAACGCATAGGCATGTTCGGCATCGTCCAGCGCGACGGCCCGATCTAGCCGGTCGAGATACTCGCCGCCATAGGCGATGTCCTGATAGTCGACGACCTTTCGCAAACCACGAAGCGCCATTTCGCGCAGCGGCTCCGGCAGCGCGCTGACACGAGTTGCTAACGCCTGCCAACCTTTTAGAAGGCCCTCCGGACCGCTGACTTTCCCCGCCGCATCCAGACCGACCTCGCTAACCGCCGGCTCGACCGCCTGCGGCGCTGGCGAGGCTGTGCCCCGCGCGCGATCAAAGGCAACACCGAAAGCGGCGAGGCTGGCCTTGACGCCTCGACCACCGGCGCCGATCGCCTGCTCGTAGCTTTCACGGGTGAAGGGCAGCGCGTCGGACCCCGCCAGTGCGCCGAGCAGGCTGGCCGAGATCATCGAGCCATTGTCGGCGGCGATCTTCTCCATGTCGAAGGCGATGAACCGCTTGGCCGCGGCTTCCGCGGTTGCATGCACCTTTGAGGACGATGCGCGACCGTCGCCGGGCTCGATCTTCTCCGACACCGCGGCGATGCGGTGCGACGAGGCGATCAGCGTGGTGCGCTCGGGCGTAACAAAACCGCGGATGATGGCGCGGCCGGCTTCCATCAATTCGGCGGCGATCAATATGTCGACATCGCCCTGCGACGGCGACAGCGCGAGAACCGGCGGGCGGCCGGTGTCGCGGCACATCTCGACATAGTAGATGGTGGCGCCGGTGCGCTGGGCGACGCCGGCGACCGAGGTCGATTGCGCGACGTAGCCATTGCGCTCGGCGACGTCGGTGATCCAGTCGGCCAGAACGCCGCCGCCCTGACCGCCGACCGCCAGCACAGCAAGCTTGATGACGCGCTCGTCATGCCGCACGTCCGCCCTCGAGTGGGGTGAAGGCTCAAGCATCGGCGAACATCAGGCGCCGGCTTTCACGGCGGCGCTGCAAGAGGCCGATCGTGGCGCGTCGCGCCGTTTCCAGGAAACGATCCCAGCGGCCGGGGTTGTGCACGACGTCAGCACGGTAGAAGGACGGGCAAAGCACCGCCGCATCGGCGACCTCGCCGCAATTGCCGCAGCCGACGCAGCTCTGATCGATATGCGCCACCGGATCGTCACGCAGCGGATCGTCGAGCGACTTGACCGACAGCGAGGGGCAGCCGGACAGCCGCATGCAGGCATGGTCGCCGGTGCAGATGTCCTCGTCGACGCCGAATTTCGGTTTGACGACGCGTGTCCCACCTTTGATCGCCTTGTCGACCAGCGGCTTTTCGCGGCGCTGGCGGTTGAGCATGCATTCGGACGAGGCGACGATGACTTTTGGTCCCTTCTCCTCCGTCGTCAGCGCCTCACGCAGCGTGTCCTGCATCTTGGTGACATCATAGGTGCGGTCGATGTGGCGCAGCCATTTGACGCCCATGCCTTTCACCGCCTCGGTGATCGGGTGCTTGGTCGACTTGGTCTTGTTGCCGGCGCGGGAGGAGAGAATGTCCTGCCCTCCGGTGGCGGCCGAGTAGAAATTGTCGACGATGACGATGACGCCGTCGTTCTTGTTGAACACGGCGTTGCCGATCGAGGAGGTCAGGCCGTTGTGCCAGAAGCCGCCGTCGCCGACGAAGGAGATCGAACGGCGCTTGGCGTCCGGCGAATTGAATGCCGAGGCCGAGGCCGGACCCAGCCCATAGCCCATGGTGGTGGCGCCGAGTTCGAAGGGCGGCATGATCGAAAACAGATGGCAGCCTATGTCGGAGGCGATGTGATGCTTGCCAAGCTCCTGCTCGACCAGTTTTGTCGCGGCAAAGATCGGTCGCTCCGGACAGCCAACGCAGAAGCCGGGCGGACGGCCCGGAACGACATTGATCAGGTCGGCAATGTCGAGCCCGTCGCCGACCTTGTTGGGGGCGCGCACCTCGCCCGGCAAGAGATGCGGAGCGGTGGCGCGCAGGAAGGAGCCGATGCCGTCGAGCATGACCTGGCCGGTGTATTCGCCGGCCATCGGCAGATGCTCCTTGCCGACAATGCTGGTGCCGCGCCCGGCCTTGTGCAGCATCGAGGCGAACGCCTGCTCGATGTAGTTGGGTTGGCCTTCCTCGACGACGAGCACCGAGCCTTTGCCCTCGCAGAAGGACAGGAACTCGTCATCAACAAGGGGATAGACGGCATTCAGGACATAGAGCGGCACGTCGGTGCCGCCAAAGGTGTCGGCAAGGCCAAGACGCTGCAGCGCGCGGATGACCGAATTGTACATGCCGCCCTGCAGGACGATGCCAACCGAGCCATGGTCCGGCCCGAAGATTTCGTTGATCTTGTTCTTGCGGATGAAATCCACCGCCGCCGGCCAGCGCTTCTGCACCTTCTCCTTCTCGTGCAGGAAGGAGGCGGGCGGCAGCACGATGCGGCCGGTGTCGCGGCGTGGTGCGTCGAGCGCATCGGCCACCGTCATAGGCGGCCGCTTGTTGTCCTTGGCGATGAAATGGCCATGGACATGGCAGCACCGTATCCGCACCTGCAGCATGACCGGCGTGTTGGAGGCTTCGGACAGCTCAAAACCGTCCTCCACCGCCTTGACGATCGACGGCAGGTTCGGGCGCGGATCGAGCAGCCAGACCTGGCTCTTCATGGCAAAGGCGTGGCTGCGCTCCTGCATGATCGAGGAGCCCTCGCCATAGTCCTCGCCGACGATGATCAGCGCGCCGCCGGTGACGCCGCCGGAGGCAAGATTGGCCAGCGCATCGGAGGCGACATTGGTGCCGACGGTCGACTTGAAGGTGGCGGCGCCGCGGATCGGATAATGCACTGATGCCGCCAGCATGGCAGTGGCGGTGGCTTCCGAAGCGCTGGCTTCGAAATGCACGCCGAGTTCGCCCAGAATGTCCTGCGCGTCGGCCAGCACATCCATTAGATGGCTGATCGGCGCGCCCTGATAGCCGCCGACATAGCCGACGCCGCATTGCAACAGCGCCTTGGTGATGGCGAGAATGCCTTCGCCGGCAAACTCCTCGCCGGCACCGAGGCGGAGTTTTTCGACTTCCTTGGCAAAAGACCGTTCGGCCATTTTTGTCTCCTTCCGTTACCGCCGGCCCGTTATCGGCTGGATTGGCGGCGCGTAGGTCTAGAGTCTTTGTTTATGCATGTCGTTTCCCTAAAACCGGATCCACTTTTGGGCGACATGCATTAGATGTCGTGCTTGCGAATGTTCTTCAGCATCTTCAAAAGCGTGGCGATCAGCGCGGCATATTCGGCATCGTCGACATCGTCGAACATCGCCTCGAACGCGTCGTGCATGGCCGGCCAGGCGCGGGTGAACTCGGCGCGGCCTTCGTCGGTCAGAAATACATGGCGGATGCGGCTGTCAGTGACGCCCTGCTCGCGACGCACAAACCCTTGCCCCTCCAGCGTGTCGAGCGTGCGGCTTAGGGTGGACTGCTCGATCACCGTATAGACCGAAAGGTCGTTGACGGTGACGCCGTCGGCGACGGATAGCACGGCCAGCGTGCGCACCTGCGGAATGGTGAGGCCCTGCTTGCGGAAATCATCGCGCAAAGTGGCGTTGTAGCGGCCCATGATGCGGTTCATCAGATAGGGAGCAAATTGCTGCAGGCCGATCTGGCCGAGGGTCGAAATGCGCTGGCGTTTTTCCGGAGGCTTCTGATCCATCACAGCCTCCCCGCCAGGAGAAAGCCGGAGCCGCCGCCCAAGCCGGCGCCCGGGTGGGTCGAGGCACCGATATGATAGAGGCCCTTGACCCCGGTATCGTGATTGCGGCTGGCCTTGAACGGCCGCCACAGGAACGACTGGTCGATGGTCGACGAGCCGCCATAGGGATCGCCGCCAACCAGATTGATGTTCATCGCTTCAAGGTCGGCTGGCGAATAGGCGCGGCGTGCGATGACGCTGGCCTTGAAGCCGTCGATGTGGCTGGCAAGGATCGCTTCAGCACGATCGGCATAGGCCTCGCGCAGCGCGTCGGTCCAGCGGCCGTTCTCCGGTGCCTGCAACGTGCCGGCGGCATCGCCCTTGATATGCCGTGGCGCCTCGGGCAGTTGCAGCCACAGGATCGCCTTGCCGTCCGGACAACGCGACGGGTCGAGCGCATGCGGCTGGCCAACACAGATGGTCGGCACCTCGGGCAACATGCCGCGCACCGCTTCGTTGCAGGCCTTCGACACACCGTCGAGCCCCGGTGTGAGATGCAGCAGCGCCACCTTGTCCAGACCTTCGCCGCGCCATGCCGGCGGCTTGTTCAGGGCATAGTGGATCTGGAAGTTGCCTTTGCCGTAGCGGAATTTTTGCGTCGCTTCGACACCGTCTTTCGGAGCGTCCTTGCCGAGCAAGCGGCCGTAAAGCTGGGTCGGCGTAACCGAGCAGATGACGCTCTTGTTTGCCGTGATGGTTTCGCCCGAGGCCAGTCGCACGCCGGTGGCGCGGCCATTGGTCTGGACTACGGCAGCGACATCAGCGCCGGTGCGGATTTCGCCGCCGCGTTCCCTGATCAAAGCCTCGAACGCCGAGAGCAGGTTCTTCGCCCCGCCCTTGACGATCGGCGCCCCGGCGGCTTCCAGCGCGAAGGCGATGACCTTGGCGATCTGGCCGGAGAACGCATCTTCCGGTCCGAGCCCGGCATGCAGCACCCATGGAGCCCACAGTGCGCGGATGGTGTCGGATTGATAGGTGCTTTCCAGCCAGCCGCGCGCCGGCACCAGGGCTTCGCCGAGAAAGGCAGCGAGTTTGCGCGGGCTTCGCCGCCATGCCTCGCCCGCCAGCAGCTTGGTGGTGGGATAGGACCACAGGCTGCCGCCGAGCAGGCCGAACAGCAGGCCGGCATTGCGCTCGATCTCGCCGACATCGTTTCCATGCTTGTCGCCGTCACCCGCGGCAAGCGCGTTGATCGACGCGACATTGGCGGCGCGGTCGGTGCTGAGCACGGCATGGCTGCCGTCCGGCCGCAGCACGCCGGTCGGCGTGCCGGTGTGGCAGAATTCCAGCCCGTGCCGCGCCAGGTCCTTGCCGAGTGCGGCAAAGGCCGGCGAGGTGATGAACAGGACAAAGGTCGTCGCCATTACATCATGGATGAAGCCGGGCGCGGTGATCTCCTCGGTGCGCACACAACCGCCGATGCGGTCGTTGCGCTCGAGGACGAGCACCTTCGCGCCCTTGCCGCCAAGCATCGCCGCGCAGACCAGCGCGTTGATGCCGCTGCCGACGATGATGTGATCCGGCTGGCTCACTGCAGCGTGCTTTCGCTTAGCCTTTCGACACAAGCGCCAGCGCGCGGATCGGGCTGCCGGTGCCGTGCTCGATCTTCAGGGGTGCCGCGATCAGGATTGCGCCCTTCGGCGGCAGCTGGTCGAGATTGCACAGGCTGGCGAGACCGTAGCGGTTGGCCTTGTGCATCAGCGTGTGCGCCGGGAATGGCGGCTCCATGCCGCCGGCCTTGCCGGCGTCGGTGCCGATCGTCTCCGAGCCCCAGCCCTTGATGTCCTTGCTGATCAGGAACTGGATGGCTTCGGCGGTCGGACCGGGCGTATGCGGGCCGGTCTCGTTGGCGTTGAGGAAGTCGGCTTCCGAACCGTTGCGCTTGTACCAGTCGGTGCGCATCACCACCCATTCGCCGGCATTGATCGCGCCATGCTTGGCTTCCCAGGCCTTGATGTGGTCGACGGTGAGCAGAAAGTCATGGTCGGCGGCGGCTTCCTTCGAGCAGTCGATGACATTGACCGGGCCGACGAAGTTCTGCGCCGGAATGGTGTCGGTGGCGCCGTCCGGATAATCCTTGCCGGTGATCCAATGCTGCGGCGCGTCGAAATGCGTGCCCGAATGCTCGCCGAGCTTCAGCCAGTTCCACGCCCACCACGGGCCGTTCTTGTCATAGCGGGAGATCGAGTGGATCTCGACCTTCGGCGTGTCGACGGCGAGTTCCGGTGGCAGCTTGATCAGCGGGGTGTCGGGTCCAAGCTGCGCCGACAGGTCGACCACTTTGATGGCGCCTGAAAGAAGCTGGCCGGCAACTTCGCCGAGGAGTTTTTGGGTGTCCATGGTCTCTGTTCCCTCTTTCGTGATGATGATCAAGGCTCGTCTCGGCCCTTAATATCCTACTAGACGAAAACATATGCATCTGCAATTATCTTTAAGCATAAAGGAAATGGGTTGGGTGGGCGTGAGCGAGTTTGACGCCATATTCGTCGGGGCAGGCCACAACAGTCTGGCATGCGCCGCGCATCTGGCGCTCAAGGGTTGGAAAACCGGGATTTTTGAGCGCAGTGCAGCAATTGGCGGCGCCGTCCAGACCCGGGAATATACGCTTCCCGGCTTCCGCCACGATTTCGGGGCGATGAATCTAAGCCTGTTCGCCGGCTCCGCCTTTCACCGGAAATATGCAAATGAATTGAAAACCCACGGACTGGAATTCGCACCGGTTGCGGATTGCTTCGCCAGTGCCTTCGCCGACGGGCGCTGGTTCGGGGTCAGCAACGACCTGGAAAAGACCGCTGCGCGCATGGCCGCCTTCTCGGCCGCCGACGCTGCAAACTGGCGCCGACTGGTCGCGGCTTTCCCTGGCGAGGCCGAGCATCTGTTCCGACTGCTGGGTTCGCCGATGAGCGGCCGGGCGCTCGCCGGCACCGCGTGGAACCTGTGGCGCAAAAAAGGATTTTCCGGCGCGCTCGATACTGGCCGGCTGCTGCTGTCGTCACCCCGCGCGTGGCTTCAGGAAAACTTCGAGTCCGCCCATGTCAGGGCGACGCTTGCCACCTGGGGCATGCATCTCGATTTCGCCCCCGACATCGCCGGGGGTGCGGTGTTCCCCTATCTGGAATCGATGGCAAACCAGTCGTTCGGCATGGTGATCGGCAAGGGCGGCGCCGATACCATCATCCGCGCCCTTTCTGGCATGATCACATCAGCGGGCGGCAAGATCGTCACCGGGGCTGAAGTGACCGAAATCACGGTTGCCGCCGGCAAGGCGACCGGCGTGCGGCTCGCTTCCGGCGAGACGCATACTGCGACCAAAGCGGTCATCGCCGGCGTCGCTCCTGGTGCGCTCGCCGGCAAACTGCTGCCCAACGGTTCCGGTAATGCCGGCTTCGACACGGCGATGAAAAAGTTCCGCCACGCGCCGGGCACGATGATGATCCACCTGGCGCTGGACGATTTGCCGGACTGGCGCGCCGGCGCCGAGCTCCGGCAATTCGCCTATGTGCATCTGTCGCCGTCGCTCGACGCCATGTCGCGCACCTACCAGCAGGCGATGGCAGGCCTGCTGCCCGACGAGCCAGTGCTGGTCGTCGGCCAACCCACAGCGATCGATCCGTCGCGTGCGCCTGAGGGCAAGCATGTTCTGTGGGTGCAGGTGCGCATGCTGCCCGCCGAAATCTGGGGCGACGCAACCGGCACAATCGCGCCGGATCATTGGGACAAGGTCAAGGACGCCTACGCCGAGCGCGTCCTCGACATCATCGAACGCTACGCGCCCGGTCTTCGCCAGAAGATCCTTGGCCGTGCGGTGTTCTCGCCCCTCGACCTCGAGCACGAAAACCCCAATCTCGTCGGCGGCGACCAAATCTGCGGCAGCCATCACCTGGCGCAGAATTTTCTGTTTCGCCCGGCACGCGGCTTTGCCGGCTGGAACACGCCCGTCGGCAATCTGCATCTCACGGGTGCTGCCACGTGGCCGGGCGCCGGCACCGGTGCAGCCTCGGGCTTCATGCTCGCGCAACAGCTTGGTGGGAGGTAGCATCACGATTTCTTCCGGGGTGAAGGAGAGGCAAGGCGCGGTTGCCCAAGGAGCCTGAACCCACTGATTAGACAGAGACGCCGCGCAAAGAAAACCAAACAGGGGAACGACCATGACAATCAACAGACGTGAATTGCTCGGATACAGTGCCGCAGCGCTTGGTGCGGCCGCCATCGGCCTGCCTCAGATCGCCAAGGCAGCGGGCGAACTGACCATCGCCTACAACGTCAACCTGCCGTCCTGGGATCCGACCACCGGACCTTCGGCGGTCAACCCGACCATCCAGGGTCTCTACCAGTCGGTGTTCGATCAGTTCATCCCGCAGAAGCCGGACCTTTCCTTCGCGCCCGGCCTGCTCACCGAATGGGACTGGAACGACGACCGCACCAAGATCACGATGACGGTGCGCGAAGGCGTCACCTGGCATGACGGCTCGCCATTCACCGCCGAGGACGTGGTCTGGTCGCTGCAGCGGGCGGGCGACGAAAAGACCGGCAACCCGATCCAGTTCGTGTGGAAGAACGTCACCAACTTCAAGATCGACGGCAACAAGATCACTGGCGACGTGGCGCAGTTCGACCCGACCTATTTCAAATGGATGTCGTTCCTGACCGGCTACATCATGCCGAAGGCCTATTACGAAAAGGTCGGCGCCGAGGGTTTCGAAAAGGCTCCGATCGGCACCGGCCCCTATATGGTCGAGAAATTCGAGCGCAACGCCTTCCTGCGGCTGAAGGCCAATCCGAACTATTGGGGCGGCAAGCCGGCCTTCGAGAATGTGACGATCAAATTCGTCACCGATGCGGCGAGCCGTGTCGCCGAAGTGGAGTCCGGCTCCTCGCAAGTGACGCTTGAAATTCCCTATGAGGAGTATGACCGCCTGATCGCCAAGGACGGACTTGCCGGCTCGTGCAAGAACGTGTCCGACATCGGCATGATCTTCTTCAACGACATCGAGGCGATGCTGGACAAGAACGTCCGCCAGGCGGCGGTGATGGCTGTCGATAAGAAGCTGCTGGTCGAGCGCCTGCTGCACGGCTACGGACAGCCCATCGACACGCTGGAAACGCCGGAATACACGGCGTTCGATCCATCGATCAAGGTCGAGCACAATCCGGAAAAGGCCAAGGAATTGTTGGCCGCCTCCGGTTTTTCGCCGGAGAAGCCGGTCAAGTTCACCATACAGACGACCAAGGGCTTCAAGCCTAAGGACTATGAGATGATCCAGGCCATCGTCGGCATGTGGCGCAAGGTCGGCATCGAGGCGACGATCGAGGTCTACGAGATCGCCAAGCACTACGAGTTGCGCGCTGCCGACAAGCTGGCGCCGGCCGCCTTCTACAATTGGGGCAATGCCATCGGCGACCCGACGACGTCGACCGGCTTTGCCATGTACGGCCCAAGCCCGCATTCGGTGTGGGACAGCCAGGACCTGATCGACATGATCAACCCGCTGTGGGGCGAGAAGGACGAGGCCAAGCGCATCGCCGGCTGGAAGGCCGTCGACAAGTACATTGCCGAGCAGGCCTATGTGCTGCCGCTGATCCAGTATGCGCAGCCGATCGTGCATGCCAAGGGCGTCAATGTCGTGCAGCATGTGTCCGGCGCGCTGTTGCCGGCCCTGATGACCCCGGCCTGACATCGGCATAGACTGAGTGCGCGCCACCGCAACCGGTGGCGCGCCCCTTTCCGCCAGGCTTACAGGCGACCATGCTTCTGCAAAGATTTCTGATCCGTCTTCTGACGATGGCGATCACGCTGTTCGGCGTGGCCGTCGTGGTCTTCGTCGTCATTCGCGTCGCGCCCGGCGACCCGATCGCCATGATGCTGCCACCAGGCGCAACCCAGGAGGACATCGACCGATTGCGCGCGCTGTACGGGCTCGACAAGACCATCGTGCAACAGTTCTTCATCTGGCTCTCCGGCGTCGTCAGGGGCGATTTCGGCACCTCGATTTCGCTGCGACAAGACGTTCTGGGGCTGGTCTTCAACCGGCTGCCGGCGACCCTGGAACTCGCCATCGTCGCGCTCATCATGGCGGTAGCGATCGGCGGCACGACGGCGATCCTTGGCGCCCGCGAACGCGGCACCGCCGTCGAAGCCGGCATCGACATCGCCAGCGGCGCGGCACTTTCCATTCCTGATTTCCTGTGGGGCCTGGTGCTGATCCTGTTGTTCGGCGTGCTGGTGCCGGTGTTCGACATTTCCGGCCGGGTGTCGCCGCAGCTCGACCTGCCCTTCGTCACCCAGTTCTATCTGTTCGAGAGCGTCGTGCGGCTGCGCTTCGACCTGACCAAAGATCTTCTGGCGCATATGCTGATGCCGGCGATTGCGCTGGCGCTGCCGCTGGCGGCGATCATCGCGCAGCTGCTGAAACAGTCGCTGAAGGAAGTGCTCGATCTCGACTATGTCGTGCTGGCGCGGGTCAAGGGGTTTTCGGAAACGCAGGTCATCCTGCGCGAGGCGCTGAAGAATGCCGCCCTGCCGACGCTCACTCTGGTCGGCGTGCAATTCACCTTCCTCATTGGCGGCACGGTCATCGTCGAGCGGCTGTTTTCCTATGAAGGCCTCGGCAACATGGCGATCGATGCCGTGATCAACCGCGACCTGCCGCTGATCCAGGGCATCGTGCTGGTCTTTGCGCTGCTGTTCGTGCTGATCAACCTGGCCGTCGACATGATGTATGCGCTGCTCAATCCGAGGCTGCGCCATGGATGACGGCCGCATCTCAAGACATGGCTCGGGCGCAAAGCTGTGGCTGGCCGGCGGCTGGCTGCTGCTGGCGCTGCTGGCCGCGATCTTCGCGCCCTTGATCGCGCCGCAGGACCCGCTGGCACAGGATCTGATGCTCGAGCGCCTGCCGCCATTCTGGATGAGCGGCGCCGAACCCGGCTATTGGCTCGGCACCGACAGCCTCGGCCGCGACCTGCTGTCCCGGCTGATCTTCGGCGGCCGCATCGCCTTCATCGTCGCCTTCGCGGCGGCCATCGCCGCGTGCCTGGTCGGCTCGACGCTGGGTCTGGTCGCCGGCTATTTCGGCGGCTGGGCCGACCGCATCATCTCGCGCATCGTCGATGTCTGGATGGCGTTTCCGCCGGTGCTGTTCGCCATCCTGCTGGTTGCGGTGCTCGGCACGGGCCTCAGCTCCGTCATAATCGCCATCGCCGTCATCGACTGGACGCGTTTTTGCCGGGTAATCCGCGCCGAAACGATGGGCCAGTCGCGCATGGACTATGTCGAGAACGCCCGCATCGCCGGCTATGGCCGCATCGGCATCATGCTGCGCGAAGTGCTGCCCAATGTGGTGCCGTCGATCGTGGCCCTCTTGTCGCTGGAAATGGGCATCGCCGTCATCGTCGAGGCGATCCTGTCCTTCGTCAATCTGTCGATCTCGACCGACGATCCGACCTGGGGCGGCATCATCGCCGAGGGCCGGCTGTCGATCCATCAGGCCTGGTGGGTGCTGGTGTGTCCGCTGATCACGCTGATCCTGACCGTGCTGTCGTTCAGCCAGTTCGGCGAGGGGCTGAAGGCGCGTTTCGATCCGGTGCTGCGATGAGCGCGGCTTGCCTCGACATCCGGGACCTGAGCGCCGTGCTGCCGAACGGCCAGCGTGTGCTGCGCTCGGTGTCGCTTGCCGTTCAACCCGGCGAAGTGCGCGCGCTGGTCGGCGAAAGCGGCGCCGGCAAGACTATGATCGGCAAGGCGGTGCTCGGCGTGCTGCCGCCAAGCGTGCGCATCGTCGAAGGCGATATGCTGCTCGAAGGCGAAGACCTTAGCCGGCTTCAAGCCAAGGCGCGGCGCACGCTGATCGGCGCCCGCACGGCCCTGATTCCGCAGGACCCGCTGACCGCGCTCAACCCGTCGCGCCGCATCGGCCCGCAGATGACCGACCGGCTGGTTCGCATCCTCGGCTGGAGCGGCGAGAAGGCCGATCAACGCATCCGCCAATTGCTGGACGAGGTGCAAATCCGCGACCCCGACCGCGTGCTGAAATGCTATCCGCACGAACTGTCCGGCGGCATGCGCCAGCGCGTGCTTATTGCCGCTGCCTTTGCCGCCGAGCCCCGGCTGATCGTCGCCGACGAGCCGACGACGGCGCTTGACGTCACCGTACAGAAGCAGATCCTGCGGCTGATCGCGCAATTGCAGCGCGAGCATGGCACCGCAATCCTGTTCGTTACCCATGATCTCGGCGTCGTCGCCAAGATCAGCCAGAAAGTCTCGGTGCTCTATGCCGGCAAGGTGGTGGAGGAGGCCGAGACGGCCGCCCTCTTCGCCGCCCCTGCGCATCCCTACACGCGGGCGCTGATGGCGGCGACACCGCGCTACACCGACCCGTTCGCGTCGCTGAAGCCGGTGGACGATGCCGTGCTGGCGGGGCTCGCCACGGAAATTACCGCTGCCGACCAGGCGTGGAGGCGACCGCATGGCTGAGCCGCTGTTTTCCGTGCGCGGGCTGAAGGTCGCCCTGCCCGACATGACGCGCAAGCCGCTGATCGGCCGCGCGCCGCTGGCCGAGATCCTGAAGGGCCTGGATTTCGACCTGGCAAAGGGATCGGTGACCGGCATCGTCGGCGAATCCGGATCGGGCAAATCGACGCTCGGCCGCGCTCTCGTGCGCCTGCTGGAACCGAGCGCCGGCTCAATCAGCTTCGATGGCCGCGATATCACCCATCTGCCGGAGGCGGAGCTCAGGCCGCTGCGCCGCAATCTGCAGATGATTTTTCAGGATCCGATGTCGTCGCTCAATCCGCGCCGCACCATTGCCAGCATCATCGCGGCACCGCTCAAGCAGAATGGCCTTGGCGACAATCTGAAGACCCGCGTCGCCGAGGCGCTGCAGCGCGTCGGCCTGCCGCAGAGTTTTGCCGGCCGCTACCGCCACGAACTGTCGGGCGGCCAGCGCCAGCGTGTCGGCATTGCCCGTGCGCTGGCGCTGTCGCCGAAATTCGTGCTGGCCGACGAGATCGTCTCCGGCCTCGACGTCTCGACCCAGGCGCAGATCCTGACGCTCTTGGAAAAGCTCGCAGCCGAGATGGGCCTGACCGTCGCCTTCATCAGCCATGACCTCTCGGTGATCCGGCGGCTGTGCAAGCAAGTGATCGTCATGCGCGAAGGCGTGATCGTCGAGGCCAGCGCGACGGACGCTTTGTTCGACAAGCCGCAGCAGGCCTACACGCGCGACCTGATATCAGCCATTCCGCTTCCCGAAATCGATGCCGGCTGGCTGGACATCCATCCCGCCGCAAAGCCGCCGGCATGAAATCATCTGCAAGCGCGCCATAAGCCCCTGACGCAAATCGTCTCAATATGAAACTTTAAGCTTGAAATAATTTGCCTCGAGCGCAATACTGGCAGTCGATCGCCCTTGCCGGCGACCCGGAAGCGAAGAGGAGATCGCAGGCATGAAGGTTGCGGTTCTCGGCGGTGGACCAGCCGGCCTCTACTTTGCCATCTCGATGAAACTCAGGGACGCCGCGCACGAGGTGACGGTGTTCGAGCGCAACCGCGCCGACGACACATTCGGCTGGGGTGTCGTGCTGTCGGCCGAGACGCTCGACAATCTGACCCGCAACGATCCGGTCAGCGCCGTCTGGATCAAGAAGCACTTTGCCTATTGGGATGACATCGCCGTCATCCATGACGGCGTGCGCACGGTTTCGACCGGCCATGGTTTCTGCGGCATCGGCCGCAAGCGGCTGTTGGTCCTGCTGCAAAGGCGGGCGCGCGAACTCGGCGTCAAGCTCGCCTTCGAGACCGATATCGCCGATCCCAAACCTTATATGGCGACATACGATCTGGTCGTCGCAGCCGACGGGCTGAACTCAAGGGCGCGCAACACCTTCGTCGACGTGTTCAAGCCCGACATCGACACCCGCAAATGCAAGTTCGTCTGGCTCGGCACAGAGCAGAAATTCGACGACGCCTTCACCTTCATCTTCGAGAAGACCGAGCATGGCTGGGTGTGGGCGCACGCCTACCAGTTCGACAGCGACACCGCGACCTTCATCGTCGAATGCAGTGAGCAGACGTGGCAAGGTTTTGGCTTCGGTTCGATGTCGCAGCAGGAATCGATCGCCGTCTGCGAGCGGATCTTCGCCAAACACCTTGGCGGCCACGCACTGATGACCAACGCCAACCACATCAGAGGTTCGGCCTGGATCAATTTCCCGCGCGTGCTGTGCGAGCGCTGGTCTTATCAGAATCTGGCATTGATGGGCGATGCGGCGGCATCGGCGCATTTCTCGATCGGCTCAGGCACCAAGCTGGCGCTGGAAAGTGCTGTGGCGCTGGCCGACTATGTCGAGTCGGAGCCCGACCTCGAGGCGGCGTTTCGCAAATATGAGGATGCGCGCCGCACCGAGGTGCTGAAGCTGCAGTCGGCGGCGCGCAATTCGCTCGAATGGTTCGAGGAGGTCGAGCGCTATCTCGGCCTCGATCCGGTGCAGTTCAACTATTCGCTGCTGACGCGCTCGCAGCGCATCAGCCACGAGAATTTGCGGCTGCGCGATGCCGAATGGCTGGCTGGCGCCGAAGAATGGTTCCAGCGCCAGGCCGGCGCCGGCGGCAACAGCTTGCGCCGTGCGCCGATGTTCGCGCCGTTCAAGCTGCGCGACATGACGCTCAACAACCGCATCGTCGTCTCGCCGATGGCGCAGTACAAGGCCGTCGACGGCTGTCCGACCGACTGGCATTTCGTCCATTATGCCGAACGCGCCAAGGGCGGCGCCGGCCTGCTCTATATCGAGATGACCTGCGTCAGCCCCGAAGGCCGCATCACGCCCGGCTGCCCCGGATTCTACACGCCTGAGCACGAAGTGGCGTGGAAGCGGCTGGTCGATTTCGTCCATAGCGAGACGGAAGCAAAGATCTGCGCCCAGATCGGCCATTCCGGCGCCAAGGGCTCGACCCGGCTCGGCTGGCAAGGCACCGACGTGCCGCTGCCGTCGGGCAACTGGCCGGTGATGGCGGCTTCGGCTGTCGCCTGGTCGCCTGAGAACCAGGTGCCGAAGGCGATGGACCGCGCCGACATGGACCGCGTGCGCGAGCAGTTCGTGGCTTCCGCCGAGATGGCTGAGCGCTGCGGCTTCGACATGCTGGAGATCCATGCCGCGCATGGCTATCTCTTGTCCTCCTTCATCACGCCGATCACCAACCGGCGCACCGACGAATATGGCGGCTCGCTGGAAAACCGCATGCGCTATCCACTCGAAGTGTTTCGCGCGGTGCGCGCCGCATGGCCGGCGGCAAAGCCGATCTCGATGCGCATTTCCGCCAATGATTGGGTCGGCATCGAAGGCGTGACCCCGGCCGACGCGGTCGAGATCGCACGGCTGCTGCATGAGGCAGGCGTCGACATTTGCGACGTCTCGGCCGGCCAGACATCGGCGCTGGCAAAGCCTGTCTATGGCCGCATGTTCCAGACGCCGTTTTCCGACCGCATCCGCAACGAGGTCGGCATGGCGACGATGGCGGTCGGCAACATCTATGAGCCGGACCATGTCAACTCGATCCTGATGGCCGGTCGCGCCGACCTGGTGGCACTGGCACGGCCGCATCTCGCCGATCCCTACTGGACGCTGCATGCGGCGGTGACGCTTGGCGATCGCGACGTCAAATGGCCGGATCCCTATCTGCCGGGCCGCGACCAGATCTACCGGTTGGCGGAACGCGACGCGGCTGCGGGGCTGAAAGTATGAGTGGCGGCGCAACCATCGCTGGAAAGCACGCGCTGGTCACCGGCGGTGGCTCCGGCGTTGGCCGGGCGATCGCGCTGACGCTCGCCGGCGCCGGCATCGACGTGACCATTTGCGGCCGGCGCGAGGCGGAACTCGCCAAGGTGGCCAAGGAAAGCAGCCGTATTTTCGGCATCGCCGCCGATGTCACCGACGAGGCCTCGATGGCGTCGCTCTACAGCCAGGCGGAAGCGGCGCGCGGACCGTTCGATATCGTCGTCGCCAATGCCGGCATGTCCGGCAGCGCACCGGCGCACAGAACCGCGCTCAGCGACTGGCAGCGGACGCTCGACGTCAACCTCACCGGGGCGTTCCTGACGATGAAGCCGGCGCTGGCCGGCATGGCCGCGCGCAAGACAGGCCGCATCGTCTTCGTCGCATCGACGGCCGGCCTCAAAGGCTACCCGTATGTCGCGGCTTACGTTGCCGCCAAGCATGGCGTCGTCGGCCTGATGCGGGCACTCGCCGCCGAAACCGCCAAATCAGGCGTCACCGTCAATGCGGTATGCCCGGGTTTCGTCGAGACCGACATGCTGGAAGCATCCATCCAGCGCATCGTCGACAAAACTGGCCGCTCGGCCGAGGACGCGCGCACGAGCCTGTCTTCGACAAATCCGCAGGGACGCTTCATCCAGCCGGAGGAAGTCGCCGCCGCGGTGCTTTGGCTGTGCGGCGATGCCGCCCGCTCGATCACCGGACAGACAATCTCGATTTCAGGAGGCGAGACATGGTAGCCGGACCCCTGCCCGCACCGTCCGGACCCGGCAAGGACCGGCTGCGCCTGTGGATACGTCTGCTGCGAGCGTCGCGCACCATCGAGGCCGAGCTGCGCGAGCGGCTGCGCCAGGAGTTCAACACGACGCTGCCGCGCTTCGACGTGATGGCGGCGCTCTACCGGGTGCCGGAAGGCATGCTGATGAGCGATCTGTCGCGCTTCCTTCTGGTGTCCAACGGCAATGTCACCGGCATCGTCGACCGTCTGGTGTCGGAAGGGCTGGTGGCCCGCGCGCGCCGCAACGGCGACCGCCGCACCTCGATGGTGCGCCTGACCGAGGAAGGCTCCTCAGCTTTCGCCATCATCGCCGCCGCGCATGAGACATGGATCGCCGAGCTGCTGGGCACTGTCAGCGAGGATGAAGCACGCCGGCTGACCGGCATGCTGACCTCGTTCCGCAGCAATTGGGAGGGCAGGGAATGACCGAGATGGCCGGCCGCAAGCCAAAACATTTCCTCTGGCAGGTCGAAGGCAAGATCGCAAAGGTCCGGCTCGACCGGCCGGAACGCAAGAACCCGCTGACCTTCGAGAGTTATGCCGAACTGCGCGACACTTTTCGCGACCTTGTCTATGCCGACGATGTTGACGCCGTGGTGTTCCTGTCCAATGGCGGAAATTTCTGCTCCGGCGGCGATGTGCACGACATTATCGGCCCGCTGATCAAGATGGACATGAAGCAACTGCTCGCCTTCACCCGCATGACCGGCGATTTCGTCAAGGCGATGCTGAACTGCGGCAAGCCGATCATTGCGGCGGTCGACGGTGTGGCGGTCGGCGCCGGCGCCATCATCGCCATGGCGTCCGACATCCGCATCGCCACGCCGGAAGCCAAGACCGCGTTCCTGTTCACCCGCGTCGGCCTTGCCGGCTGCGATATGGGCGCTTGCGCGATCCTGCCGCGCATCATCGGCCAGGGCCGCGCCGCCGAACTGCTCTACACCGGCCGCACGATGAGCGCGGCGGAGGGCGAGCGCTGGGGGTTCTACAACCGGCTGGTCGACGCCGCGGCACTCGAAGCCGACGCGCTCGACATGGCGGCGCGCATCGTTTCCGGCCCGACCTTCGCGCACGGCATCACCAAGACGCAGTTGAACCAGGAATGGTCGATGGGGCTCGACCAGGCAATCGAAGCGGAAGCGCAGGCACAAGCGATCTGCATGCAGACGCGCGATTTCGAGCGCGCCTACAAGGCTTTTGTGGCCAAGGGAAAACCGGTGTTCGAGGGGAATTGATGGCCGACAAGAGTTTCCTCAGCTGGCCGTTCTTCGAGGACCGCCATCGCGATCTGGCCGAGCGGCTGGACGCCTGGTGCGCGAAAAACCTCCCCGTCGATCACCATGATGTCGACGCCGCCTGTCGCGAGCTGGTGGCGAAGCTGGGCCGAGACGGCTGGCTGAGGCCGACGGCCGTAGACACGGACAATCCTGGGCCGCTCGACGTACGTGCGCTGTGCATCACCCGCGAGACGCTGGCCCGGCATGACGGGCTGGCCGATTTCGCCTTCGCCATGCAAGGGCTGGGCACTGGCGCGCTCAGCCTGTTCGGCTCTGCCGAACAGCAGCAATGGCTGGCGAAAACCCGCGCCGGCAAGGCGATTTCCGCCTTTGCCTTGTCGGAACCACGCTCGGGTTCGGATGTCGCCAATATGGAGATGACTGCTGTCCGCGACGGCGACAACTACGTTCTGTCCGGCGAAAAGACCTGGATTTCCAATGGCGGCATCGCCGATCTCTATATCGTTTTCGCCCGCACCGGCGAAGCGCCCGGCGCCAAAGGGCTTTCGGCGTTCATCGTGCCGGCCGACAGCAAGGGACTGAGCATCGCCGAGCGCATCGAGGTGATCGCGCCGCATCCACTGGCGCGCCTGTCCTTCGACAAGGTTCGCGTTCCAGCCTCAGCCCTGATCGGCAGGCCGGGCGACGGCTTTCGCATCGCCATGTCGGTGCTCGACGTGTTCCGCTCGACGGTGGGCGCCGCCGCCCTCGGATTTGCCCGCCGCGCACTGGATGAAAGCATCAAGAGAGTGGCCGAGCGCGAACTGTTCGGCGCGCCGATGGCCGAGTTGCAGATGGTGCAGGGCCATATCGCCGATATGGCGCTCGATGTCGATGCCGCCGCCTTGCTGGTTTATCGCGCTGCCTGGACCAAGGACATGGGGGCCTCGCGGGTGACGCGCGAGGCGGCCATGGCGAAACTATACGCGACAGACCGCGCGCAAGAGGTGATCGACAAGGCCGTGCAACTGCATGGCGGCGACGGCGTCCGCAAAGGTCATATCGTCGAAAGCCTGTATCGCGAGATCCGGGCGCTGCGCATCTACGAGGGGGCGTCGGACGTGCAGAAGGTGGTGATTGCGCGGCAAGTGATGGGCGCGGCCTGAAGGCAGCTCAGAAGATTTAGACGAGACCGTTTTCGAACCGGACATTTGAGAAGCAGATTGAGTATCGGGAGGCTTGAAATGCACACCATCCTGCAGCCGGAAGGCTGGGCGAAACCTGTCGGCTACGCCAACGGCGTCGCCGCGCGCGGCCGGCTGGTCTTCGTCGGCGGGCAGGTCGGCTGGAACGGGCAATGCCAGTTTGAGACCGACGATTTCGCCGGTCAGGTGCGGCAGACACTAGAAAACATCGTCGCCGTGCTGGCCGAGGCCGGTGCCGAGCCAAAACACATCACCTCGATGACCTGGTATTTTACCGACAAGGCCGAATATCTGGCCAACCTGAAGGGCATTGGCGAGGCCTATCGCGAGGTGATCGGACGGCATTTCCCGGCGATGGCAGCCATGCAGGTGATGGCGCTGGTGGAGGACCGCGCCAAGGTCGAGATTCAGGCGACCGCAGTCATCCCTGAGTGAGAGTTACCCGCGAAGGCCCGCCTGTTCCAGAAGGGGCAGCACGCGGTCGCAGAAATAGGGCAGTTCTTGCGTGTAGTTGACGAAGGACAATGCAATGCCCTGGTAGCCATGCTCGGCGATGGCGACCATGTCAGCAGCGATCGTTTCCGGCGTTCCAATCAAAGGGTAAGTGCCGGCGCCGCCGGCAAAACGCTGGCGGTAGCGGTCATAAGCATGCGGGTCGTGCGACTGCGAGAATTCCTTCTTGCCAGCCATATGGGCATCGACCGCGTCGTGGTCGGCCATATCGACCGCATAGCGGGTGTAATAGGCCTGCGCCTCTTCCATGGTTTCCCGGCAGACGACATGCGCCACCGTATAGACGCCGACGCTGCGCCCTTGCTTGTCGGCGCGTTCGTGGATGTCGGCGACGTGCTTGCCGGCGTCAGCCATTTCGGAAAAGGTGGTGAACAGGTAGTCGCATTTGGCGGCGGCGAAATCCCGGCCGGGTCCGCCGAAGGCGGCGTTCATGGTCACCGGGCGTGGAGCCTGCAGACTGGCCGGACGGCTCACCGCCTCTTTCAGGCGATAATAGGTGCCTTCATAGTCGAGCGGCTCGCTCGAGGCGTAAAGTCTCTCCAGGATTTCGATCCATTCGGCCGCCTGGTCGTAGCCTTTCTCGACCAAAGGCGTGCCGAACATGCCGAATTCCTTCGGGTTCCAGCCGCAGACGATGTTGAGGCCGGCGCGGCCCTGGCTGATGTGATCGACCGTTGCCAGCGCCTTGGCGGCGTAAAGCGGGTGGACGAGCGGCACATGCACGGTCATGAACAGGCCGATCTGCTCGGTCGCCATGCTGAGGGCGGCGGCCCAGGTAAAAGTCTCGAACGACCATTCGCGCACCTTGTTGCGGCCGCCAAAACCGCGCCAGCGCGCAATCGGCAGGATGAACTCCAGCCCGGCGCGGTCGGCGATCTGGGCTGCCGTCAGATTGTCCTGCCAGCTTGCCGTCCAGCGCTCCGGCACATCGGTAATGGCAAGCCCGCCATCGGCATTGGTCGAAAAGACGCCGAGTTTCAACCTGTTCGGGCCGTGCAGGGGATGGGCTTTGATCATGTCTGAAAACTCGCTGCGGAAGAGGGCAGGCTACGGTTCCGCGAAAATATTTCAAGCCTGAAATAGCTTCGCCCGGCCCTGGTTTGCGGCTATGAATTTGGACAGGACGAAAAAGGGGATCGGCATGAGCGAATTCCGCCAGAAATGCATCGGCAACCAAAACCTCATCGGCTCATTCGCCGCCATACCGCACGCCGTTGCGGTGGAAGTGATGGCGCTGTCCGGGCTCGATTTCCTCTGCATCGACTGGGAGCATGCGCAGATATCCAGGGACACGATCGAAAACATGGTGCGGGCGGCCGATAGCCATCGAGTGCCCGCCTTGGTGCGCGTCCCCGGCCACCAGCCGGAAGCGATCGCCGCCGCACTCGACAGCGGCGCGCGAGGCGTGCTCATCCCGCGCATCTCGACGGCCGCCCAGGCACAGGCGGCGGTCAAGGCCTCGCGCTATCCGCCCGAGGGCGAGCGAGGCGTCGGGCCCGGCCGGGCCGCCGGCTATGGCTACCGCATCCCGGAGTATCTCGCTGCCGCCAACGCCAGGACCGTCGTTGCGGTGCAGGTCGAGACCGCAGAAGGGCTTGCCAATATCGAGGAAATTGCCGCCGTCGACGGCATCGACGTGATCTTCGTCGGCCCAGGAGATCTCTCGGTGTCGATCAATGCAATCGGCCCGAAAGGCGCCGACAAGCTCAATGCGGCGATCCGGACCATCATCGGCGTCACGATCGCGCACGACAAGGCCGCCGGCATATTTTGCGCCAGCCCGCAGCCTGTCGGCCAATGGGCAGCCTTCGGCGCCAGCTTCTTCATCCTGGCCAGCGATACGATGTTTCTCGGCGCCGGCGCTGCCGCAAATTATGCCGCGGCACGCGACGAGCTGGCTTAGCGGAAAACTTTTTAAGCTTAAAACTTTTGTCTTGAAATGTCCGCCGCTTTGGATAAGCATTCAATATCGATCTGACTGCCGTGCCGGACGGGCTTGCCGGCGGTCCTGTCGAGGCGTTCAGGGTGCGAGGTTCAGTCCTTGTCGTTCATGCTGCCCCAGTCATCGTCTCTGGCCAGCGCGCGTTACGCTTTCGATGGCGTGCGCGCCCAAATCCGCGATCTGCACACCGAAAACATCGCCAACCTTGCCGTGCGTGCCCGTGAACTGGGCGACGTGATCGCGCTCTGGTACGGCGAAGGCGACATGGTGACGCCGGCCTTCATCCGCGACGCGGCCAAGGCGGCGCTCGATGAAGGCCTGACCTTCTACGTTCCTAACATGCGCGGCCACGGCCCGTTGAATGAAGCGTTGTCGGAGTACCAGACGCGCATCCACGGCAGGCCGATCCCGATCGCCCGCACCACGGTGACGCCGGGCGGCATGCAGGCTTTGTACCTGGCGCTGGAACTGCTGGTCGATACCGGCACCAACGTCGTCTATGTCGCGCCGCAATGGCCCAACATCCACAACGCCATCCATTTGATCGGTGGCGAGCCGCGGCCGTTTTCGCTCGATTTCAACGGTGACTGGAAGCTCGATCTCGACCGGCTGTTCGCGACCTGCGATGCGCGCACACGGGCGATCTTCCTGTCGACGCCGTCCAACCCGACCGGCTGGACCGCGTCGCGCGAGGAGATGCAGGCGCTGCTCGATTTCAGCCGGCGCACCGGCATCTGGATCATCTCCGACGAGGTCTATGGCCGGCTCTATTTCGATGGCGTGGTGGCACCGTCCGTGCTGCAGATCGCCGAGGATGGCGACCGGGTGCTGTCGGTCAACAGTTTTTCGAAAGCCTGGGCAATGACCGGCTGGCGCGTCGGCTGGCTGACGCACCCCTCCGGCGTCGCCGACCAGCTCGGCGCCATGAGCCAGTATATCAACAGCGGCACGGCCGCGCCGATCCAGGCCGGCGCCGTGGCTGCGATCCGCCAGGGCGAACCGCTGGTCGAGGAGATCAGGCAACGGATCAAGACCGGCCTCGACCTCGCCTATGACAAGCTGGCCGAGATTCCTGATATCGTGCTGCCGTCAAAGCCGCGCGGCGGCATGTATGCGTTCTTTGCCCTGGAAGGCGAAGCCGACGCGCGTCGCGCCTGCGCCAAGATCCTGGAGACGGCACGCGTCGGGCTGGCGCCCGGCCATCTGTTTGGAAGTTCGGCCACGGCCTTCCTGCGGATGTGTGTCTGCCGCGACCGCGACCAGATAGCGACTGCGCTCGACCGCATGACCGCTGCCATGAATTGACGCCCTGCAGGAGGTGGGGCGGCAAAAAACCGTGCGGGAGCAAACCCGCCCGATCAACAACCAGAGGGAACAAAAATGAGCTTCACTCGTCGTAACCTGCTTCTTCTCGCTGCCACGATCGGCATCGTTGCCGGCCCGGCCGCCGCCTATGCCGCCGACGTGCTCAATGTCGGCGCCTATCCGACCAATCCGCCCTTCGAATACAAGAACGAGAGCGGCACCTTCGAGGGTTTCGAGGTCGACATCGTCAACGAAGCGGCCAAGCGCGTCGGCATGACCACGGAGATCGCCGACCTCGGATTCCAGGCGCTGTTCGCCGCCACCACCTCGAAGCGCATCGACGTCGCCATCTCGTCGATCACCATCACACCGGAGCGGCTGAAGTCCCAGTCGTTCACCCAGCCCTATTATGATTCCGACATGGGCATCGCCACCAAGACCGACAGCGCGATCAAGGCCGAGGCCGACCTCAAGGGCAAGATCATCGGCGTGCTGTCCGGCTCGACCGGCGAAACCTGGGTCAAGGAGCACCAGGCGGCCGACGGGTTCAGCGATGTGAAGGGCTATGACACGCAGCAGAACCTGCTGCTCGATCTCAGCGCCGGCCGCGTCGACGCCGCCGTCAGCGACATTCCGGGCATGGAATACTCCTTCACCAAGATGAAGGACCTCACCGTCAAGGAGCGCATCAAGACCGGCGAACAGTACGGCCTGATGATGACCAAGGACCACCCGCTGCTCGGCAAGCTGAACGACGCGCTGACCGCGATGAAGAAGGACGGCACGATCGCCGCGATCCACAAGAAGTGGTTCGGCAGCGATGCACCGGCCGATTCGTCGACCGTCAAGGAACTGCCGTTGCCGAAGGGCTGAGCCGCAGTTTTTGCCAAGATCGTGCCGACCGCCATGTCGGCACGATCTGACGGCGTCCTTCGATTTTCGCGCCTGACCCTCCCCGGAAACCGATTTCGGTTTTCCGGGATCATGCTTTAGCGTCGCGGGACGCCAACCGTTTCGGGAATGCTCCCATGTCGCTGATCGACACCTTCTTCAATCCCGATGTCATCATGTCCAGCCTGCCGGCGCTGCTGCGCGGCTTCCTGAACACGCTGCTGCTCGGACTGCTCAGCATCGGCATCGGCATCCCCGTCGGCCTGGCGATCAGCCTGCTGCGGCTTTATGCGCCAAAGCCGCTGCGCTGGCTGGCGATCGGCTACACCGACATCTTTCGCGCGCTGCCGGTGCTGGTCGTGCTGATCCTGATCTATTACGCGCTGCCCTTCCTCGGCATACGCCTGTCGTCCTGGGCCTCGGCGGTGACGGCGTTTGCCATCATCATGTCGGCCTATTCGAGCGAAGTGTTCCGCTCCGGCATCGAAAGCATCCCGAGCGGCCAGTTCGAAGCGGCACAGGCGCTCGGCCTGCCGTTCCTGCTGACCTTGCGCAAGGTGGTGCTGCCGCAGGCGGTGCGCGTCGTCATTCCGCCAATGACCAGCAACTGCGTTTCGATGTTCAAGGACACCTCGCTGGCCTCCACCGTGGCGCTGCCGGAACTGTTGAAGGAAGCGACCAACGCCCAGTCGCTTTATGCCAATCCCTCGCCGCTGATCGGCGCGGCATTGGTCTATCTCATCTTCCTCTGGCCGATGGTCCGCCTCGTCAGCCTGCTTGAACGCCGCTTCAAAACCGAAAAGACGCGCTGACCTCGCCAACAATTTCCATCTGCAAAGCACTGCGCAGGAGACGACCTTGAACAAGCACCAGACCGACAATGCGAGCGACACCGCCGGCGCGTTCCCCGTCGAAACCATCCGCGCCATGTTTCCCGCCTTGCAGCGGGCCGGCGACTTCATCTTCCTGGACAACGCCGCCGGCGCGCAGATCCCGCAAAGCGTGCTCGACGCGGTGACCAACCATCTGGTGGCGCACAATGTGCAGCGCGGCGGGCGCTATGGCCGCAGCGTCACCGTCGACCAGTCGGTCGCCGATGCCAGGACAAGCGTAGCGCTGCTGATCAACGCCTATAGCCCCTCGGAAATCTGCTTCGGCATGAACGCCACCTCGTTCATCCGCCTGGTCAGTCTCGGCATCGGCCAGATGCTTGCCAAGGACACAGATGGAGAGCGCGACGAGATCGTCATCACCGATATGGACCACGACGCCAACATCGCGACATGGCTGGCGCTGGAGTCCGCCGGCGCCAAGTTCAAATGGTGGCGCATGCGCGAGGACGGCAATCTGCATGTCGACGATCTCAAGCCTCTGGTCTCGGACCGCACAAGGCTCGTCGCCTGCACAGTGACGGCGCATTCGATCGGCTCGATCGTCGATGTCGCTTCCGTGGCGAAGATTGCACACGCGGCCGGCGCCGAAGTGTTCCTCGACTGCGTGCATTACGGGCCGCACGGGCTGATCGACGTACAGGCCTGGGATTGCGACTACCTCGTCTGCTCCGGCTACAAGAATTTCTCGCCGCATATGGGCTTCCTGTGGGGTCGCTTCGAGACGCTGAAGCGGCTGCCGACCTTCCGCGAGGACTTCATCCCCGACGAGCCGCCCTACAAGGTCGAGGCCGGCACCTTCATCTACGAAAACGTCTCCGGCATGGATGCCGCCGTGCAGTATCTGGAGCTGATCGGCCGCAATCTTGCGCCTTCCAACAACCGCTCGCGCCGCGACAACATCGTCGCCGGCATGGGCGCCATCCGCGATTACGAACTGGTGCTGGCGCGCGAGATGCTGGCCGTGCTCAAGAGTTGCAATGCCACCATCTACGGCGTCGCTGATGAGGCCCGCATCAACGAGCGGGTGCCGACCTTCTGCTTCAACATCGGCACGCTGTCGCCGCAAAAGATCGTCGAGGAGATGGCCGAAATGCAGATCGGCATCCGCGACGGCCACATGTACGCGCCGCGACTGATGAAGCGTCTCAACCTGTCGATGGACAGCGGCGCCATCCGCGCCTCGCTGGTGCACTACAACACCGTGGACGAGATCAGGCGTTTCGGCGAAGCGCTGCGCGCCATCATTGCCAAATTGTCTTGAAATGGTTGATCCCGGCGACTCCGATCCGAGCACCGACGGTGCGACGTCTCTAATTGTGCTCAGTGAACCCACGCCAGAAGACATCGTCGCGCTCGAGGATGGCCTCTATCGTTTCAACGTCGTCGCGACCGGCGTCGATGACGGCCGCTATTTGTCGATCTTCCTGAAGAGGGACGACGGAACGATCTATGCCGGTCTCCACGGGCACAGTTGGGCCGGCGTCTGCGAAATCAAGACGCTATGGATTGCCGACAGCGAGCGCGGCAAAGGCCTTGGCTCGCGCCTCCTTGCAGCCGCTGAACAGGAGGCGCGTCGGCGCGGATGCCATGTCATCCATCTTGCGTCCTTCACCTTCCAGGCGCCAGACTTCTACGAGAAGCATGGATTTCAGCGGCTGACGCAGCTCGAGGACTTTCCGCGCGGCCACGCCAATGTCCTGCTCGTAAAGACGCTGGCGCCGAACGCTTCAGTTTGACTGTACTGTCGCGATAGTCAGGATCAGGCGGCCTTCTTCTTCGCCAGCCTTGCCTTGATCGAGGCAACGTCGGCGCGCGGTGTGGCGGCGAACAGCGTCTTCGTATAGGGGTGCTTGGGGTCCGAAAAGACCTCGTCGCGCGGGCCGTATTCGACCGCCTCGCCGAAATACATCACCATCACGTCGTCGGCGATGTAGCGCACCACGGACAGGTCGTGGCTGATGAAGACATAGGTCAGCTTGAACTCGTCCTGCAGGTCGGCGAGCAGGTTGAGCACCTGCGCCTGCACCGACAGATCGAGTGCCGAGACCGGCTCGTCCAGCACCAGCAGGCTCGGATTGAGCATCAGCGCGCGGGCAATGGCGATGCGCTGGCGCTGACCGCCCGAGAACATATGCGGGTAGCGATTGTAGTGCTCGGTTCCGAGGCCGACTTTCTTCAGCATCTTCATGGCCAGGTCGCGCCGCTCTTCGGCCGGCTTGTCGGTGTTGATGAGCAGTGGTTCGCCGAGCACATCGCCGATCTTCTGGCGCGGATTAAGCGACCCGTATGGATTCTGGAAGACGATCTGCACCTTGCGGCGCATCTCCTTGGTCAGGCCGTTCCTGGCGATATCGACCTTGTTGCCGTCGATGAACAGCTCGCCCGACGTTGCCGGATCGATCAACGTGATGATGCGCGCCAGCGTGGACTTGCCGCAACCGCTCTCGCCGACGATGGCCAGCGTCTTGCCCTTGTCGACGCTGAACGAAACGCCCTTGACCGCATGCACGGTGCGCGCGCCGCGAAACAGGCCGCCACCGACGTGATAATCGCGCTTGATGTCCTTGCCTTCGACGACCTTGATGCTCATCAGGCGACTCCGGCGGCCGGTTCGAACAGCATATCTGAGACAGTCGGCAGACGGTCGCCGACAGCGTTATCCGGCAGCGCCGACAGGAGCGCACGCGTGTAGTTGCTCTTTGGCGACTCGAACAGCGACAGCACGTCGGCCTCTTCCATCTTGCGGCCCTTGTACTGAACGATGACGCGGTCGGCGGTCTCGGCGACGACGCCCATATTGTGGGTGATCATGATCAGGCCCATGCCGTATTTGGCCTGCAGCGAGACCAGCAGGTCGAGGATCTGCTTCTGGATGGTGACGTCGAGCGCGGTGGTCGGCTCGTCGGCGATCAAAAGCTTCGGATTGCAGGCGATGGCGATGGCGATCATGACGCGCTGGCACTGGCCACCCGACATCTGGTGCGGGAAGGAGTTCAACCGTTCCGCCGGCTCAGCAATGCCGACCTGCGTCAAAAGCTCGATGGCGCGCTCGCGGCGCTGGGCCTTGTCCATGCCCATATGGAAGCGCAGCACTTCCTCAATCTGGAAGCCAACCGTGAAGCAGGGATTGAGGCTGGCCATCGGCTCCTGGAAGATCATCGACATGTCTTTGCCGACGATCTTGCGCCGCTCGGCCGGACTCAGCTTCAGGAGGTCGCGGCCATTGAAGCTCATCTTGTCGGCGGTGACCGTTGCGGTCCACGGCAACAGGCCCATCACCGCCAGCATCGACACCGACTTGCCGGAGCCGGATTCGCCGACAATGGCGAGCACCTCGCGCTCTTCGACATGGAGCGAGACACCGTCGACCGCACGGAACGGGCCGGACGCGGTCTGGAATTCGACGACGAGGTTCTGGATGTCGAGCAGCGCCATCACGACCTCCTCAGCTTGGGATCGAGTGCGTCGCGCAGGCCGTCGCCGATCAGATTGATGGCGAGCACGGTGATGAGGATGGCGAGGCCGGGGAAGGTCACCACCCACCAGGCGCGCAAGATGAATTCGCGCGCCGTGGCAAGCATGGTTCCCCACTCCGGCGTCGGCGGCTGGGCGCCAAGGCCGAGGAAGCCGAGCGCAGCCGCCTCGAGGATTGCGTTGGAGAAGGACAGCGTGCCCTGGACGATCAGCGGCGCGAGGCAATTGGGCAGGATGGTGCGCAGCATCAGCCTAATGTGGCCGGCGCCGGCAACCTTGGCGGCGACCACATATTCGCGGTTCTTTTCGGCCATCACCGCGGCGCGCACCAGGCGGGCGAAATGCGGCTGCAGCACCAGCGCGATCGCCAGCATGGCGTTGAACAGGCCGGGCCCCAGGATGGTCACCAGCACCAGTGCCAGCAGCAGCGACGGAAAGGCCAGGATCAGATCCATGACGCGCATGATCGCCACGTCGACCCAGCCGCGGAAATAACCGGCGAGCAGGCCGAGCGTGATGCCGCCGACCAGGGCAAGCGTAACGACGACGGCGCCGATCAGCAGCGAGAAGCGCGCGCCATAGAGCAGGCGGGAAAGTATGTCGCGGCCGACGGCGTCGGTGCCGAGCAGATACTGGCTGCTGCCACCGGTCTCCCATGCCGGCGGCCGCAGAAACGCGGTCTTGTCCTGGACGTCGGGCGCATAGGGCGCCAGCACCGGCGCAAGGATCGCGGCCACCACCAGCAGGATGAAGACGAACAGGCCGATGACGGCGCCGCGGTTCACCGAGAAATAGTGCCAGAAGGTCCTGAAGCCGGTCAGCCTATCCGGATTGCCGGCGGCCATCGGGGCGGTTTCGGTTGACTGGCTCATCATGATGCCCGTATGCGCGGGTTGATGACGGCATAGAGCACGTCGACGATCAGGTTCACGGCCATGACGATAAGGGCGATCAAGAGCAAGCCTGATTGCACCACCACATAGTCGCGCTTGCCGATGGAGTCGACCATCCACTTGCCGATGCCCGGCCAGGCAAAGATGGTTTCGGTGAGGATGGCGCCGGCGAGCAGCGTGCTGACCTGCAGGCCGATGGTGGTGACCACCGGAATCAATGCATTGCGCAGCGCGTGCACGCCGATGACGCGGGACGACGACAGCCCCTTGGCACGGGCGGTCCGCACATAGTCCTCGCCCAACACCTCAAGCATGGCCGAGCGCGTCTGGCGAGCGATCACCGCCAGCGGGATGGTGCCGAGCGCAATTGTCGGCAGCACCAGATGGCTCAATGCCGAGCGGAACGCGTCCCATTTGCCGTAGAGCAAGGTGTCGATGGTCATGAAGCCGGTGATCGGCTTGAAGAAGTACTGCAGGCCGATGCGGCCCGAAACCGGCGTCCAACCGAGGTAGCCGGAGAAAAAGATGATCAGCAGCAGACCCCACCAGAAGATCGGCATGGAATAGCCGACGAGTGCGGTGCCCATCAGCGACTGATCGAACCAGGAGCCGCGCTTGACCGCCGCGAATATGCCGGCCGGAATGCCCAGCGCCATGGCAAAAATCATGGCGAAGAACGAGAGTTCCAGCGTTGCCGGAAACAGGGTCTTGAACTCTTCGAGAACCGGGCGCTTGGAGGAGATCGCAACGCCGAAATCGCCTGTCAGGACCTCGCCGACATAGCGTGCGTATTGCTGCCAGATCGGCAAATTGTAGCCGAACTGTTCCTTGAGCTCGGCGTAACGCTCGGCCGACACGCCATGCTCGCCGGCCATGGCAAGGATGGGATCGCCGGGCAGCAGCCTGACGAAAGCAAAAGCACAGATGGTGATGCCGATCAGCGTCGGAATCAAAAGCGCTATTCTGTTGAGGATATATTTGATCATGATGAAGGGGGCGGCGCTTTATCGCGCCGCCCCACTCTAATGTCTTATTCGGCTTTGTCGACGCCGTCGAAGCGGTGAATGCCGAGCGGATCCATCATGTAGCCGCTGACATTCTTGCGCACGACCGAGTAGACTTGGCTATGTGCCAGAAGGAAGGCCGGGGCCTGCTTCTGGAAGACCACCTGGGCCTGTTCGTAAAGCTTGGTGCGTTCAGCCTGGTCGCTGGTCTTCTTGGCCTTCTGGATCAGGTCCTCGAAGTCCTTGTCGCACCAGCTCGAGTAGTTCGACACGCCGATGGCCGAGCAGGCGAACAGCGTGGCGAAGAAGTTGTCCGGATCGCCATTGTCGCCGGTCCAGCCGATCTGGAAGGCGCCTGGACGATCCTTCTTCTTGCCCTCCGAGCGGTACTTGGTCCACTCGTAGTTGACGATCTCAGCCTTGACGCCGACCTTGGCCCAGTCGGCCTGGATCAGTTCGGCGGCACGCTGGAAGTTCGGGTTGTAAGGACGGACGCGATCGGAAGCCCAAAGCTGGATTTCCGTGAGACCGGCAGCAGCCAGCACCTTCTTGGCAGCTTCCGGATCGTAGCTGTCGGACTTCACGTCCTTGTCCCACGACCACATGGTCGGCGGGATCAGGTTTTCAGCCGGCGTTGCGCCGGCATCCTGGAACAGCGACTTGATCAGCGATTCCCGATCGATCGCCTGGTTGAGCGCGTGGCGCACTTCAGGCTTGTCGAGCGGCGGGATGGTCGTGTTGTAGCTCATATAGCCGATGTTCAGGCCGGCCTGATCCATCAGGGTCACGTCGGCGTTGGCCTTGATCGTGCCGATGTCGGCAGGATTCGGATACGGAGCGATGTCGCATTCGCCAGCCAGCACCTTCTGGATACGGGCAGTCGCGTCAGGCGTGATGGCGAAGACGAGATCGTCGATCTTTTCCTTGCCCTTGAAGTAGTCCGGGTGAGCCGCATAGCGGATAACCGAATCCAGCTGGTAGTCGACGAACTGGAACGGGCCGGTGCCGATCGGTTTGGTCGAGAAGTCGGCCATCTTGCCGTCCTTCTGAAGCTGGTCGGCATATTCCTTCGAAACGATCGAGGCGAAGTCCATGCCGAGATTGGCGAGCATCGGCGCATTCGGCTCGGTCAGCGTCAGCTTGACGGTCAGGTCATCGACCTTTTCCCACTTGGCGACATATTTCGGCATGTCCATGCCGGTGTAGTAGTCCCAGGTCAGGTTCGGCAGATACTTGTCGCCGTTCCAGGGATTTTCCTTGTTGAACTGGCGATCGAAGGAGAAGACGACGTCGTCGGCATTGAGGTCGCGCGTCGGCTTGAAATAATCGGTGGTCTGGAACTTCACGCCCGGATGCAGGTGGAAGGTGTAGACCAGGCCATCGTCCGAGATTTCCCACTTGTCGGCGAGGCCGGGCTCGACCTCGGTGCCGCCATGCTTGAATTCGACCAGCCGCGAATAGACGGTACGCGACGAGGCATCGAAATCATTGCCGCCAGTCGTGGTACCCGGATCGAAATTGGCCGGCGATGCCTCCGAACAGTAGACCAGCGTCTTTGCGCTGGCCACGCCGCCGAGGACGCTTGCAGCCAGCAACGCGGCTGCAAAAGTCAGTTTCTTTTTCATTGAGCACTCCCTGATGTTCTGCCAAGCCCCTCTAGCAGGCTCGCGAAGGGCGCATATAAGCACCGTTTTCCCGGCTTTGGAACTCCCTGTTTGCCTACCCCACCGTAAGCAGAAAATGATTCTCGTGTTTTGCTCAATTTCAGAAAAAAATAGCAAAACCTGCTAATCACAGGATTGTTAACGACCGCATTTTTTTATTGATCGCCGGTCTCGCGAATACAATCATCCACAGGCCCGGCCTTGCCACCCGCATGACAGGAAGCAGGTTCCGAAGGCCGCGCCGCCGGAAAGATTTCGACGGCAAATCTTTCCGGTTCTGCCGTAGGGGCAAGACTTGCACGGCCGCCGCTAGTCGCAATACATAGACTGCGTACTGGATTTCTTGGGGAATCCGCACCATCGCTGCAGGAGAGGACGTCTCGGTCATTCAGAGGCGGTGCGGCGTGGGGCATGCAGTGGAACGACCGAGGGAGGCACGGATGGCAAAAGCAACAAAGACAACGGCCGCGAAAGCGGGGGACAAGACAGCTCCCAAAGCGGCTGCTGCCACGGCCAAGCCAAAGGCGCCATCCGTCAAAGCCGCTGTCTCGGCCAAGCCAAAGGCGGCACCTGTAGCTGCCAAGGCAAGCGCAAAGCCCGCCGCGAAAACCGCGGCCAAGCCTGTGGCTGGAAAGCCGGCAGCCGCATCAAAACCCGCAACGACCAAGCCTGCGGTGAAGGCGGCGGCGGCAAAGCCCGCAGCGGCTCCGGCCAAGAGATTGCCGAAGGCGCTGACGGCGCTGGCCGCCGGACTGCCGGAAAAGCCGTGGCTCAAAAGCTATCCGAAAGTCGTTCCGGCAGAGATCGGCGCCCTGCCCTACAGTTCCATCGGCGACTTCCTGGTGGCCGCCTGCAAACAGTTTGCCGCGCAGCCGGCCTTCGTCTGCATGGGCAAGTCCATCTCCTATGCCGAACTCGACCGGCAGTCGGCTGCCTTTGGCGCCTATCTGCAGTCGAAGGGGCTGCAGCAAGGCGCGCGCGTCGCGCTGATGATGCCGAACGTGCTGCAATATCCGGTGGCGATGATGGCCATCCTGCGCGCCGGCTATATCGTGGTGAACATCAACCCGCTCTATACGCCGCGCGAGCTCGAGCACCAGCTCAAGGATTCCGGCGCGCAAGCCATCGTTATCCTCGAAAATTTTGCCAACACCTTGCAGGCGGTGATCGCCAGGACGGCGGTCAAGCATGTCGTGGTCGCCGCGATGGGCGACATGCTGGGCAGCCTGAAAGGGACGATCGTCAATTTCGTCGTGCGCCGCGTGAAGAAGATGGTGCCGGCCTGGTCGCTGCCCGGCCATGTCGCGTTCAACGCCGCCTTGAAGGCCGGCACGGGTATCGCCTTCAAACCCGCCAAGATGGCGGCCGAAGATGTCGCCTTCCTGCAATATACCGGCGGCACCACCGGCGTCTCCAAGGGCGCGACGCTGCTGCACAGCAATGTGCTGGCCAATGTCGCGCAGAACACGCTGTGGATGGACGACGCCTACGCGATCAAGCCAAAGCCGGCGCATCCCAACTTCATCTGCGCGCTGCCGCTCTACCATATCTTCGCGCTGACGGTGAACGCGCTGATGGGCATGCAGCAAGGCGCCCAGAATGTGCTCATCCCCAACCCGCGCGACATTCCCGGCTTCGTCAAGGAACTGCAGAAATACCCGATCCACATCTTTCCCGGTCTCAACACGCTGTTCAACGCGCTGCTCAACAATGAGGATTTCCGCAAGCTCGACTTCAAGCCGCTGATCCTGACGCTGGGCGGTGGCATGGCGGTGCAAAAAGGCGTTGCCGAGCGCTGGAAGGCGCTGACCGGCTGCCCGGTTACCGAAGGCTACGGGCTGTCCGAGACGTCGCCGGTGGCCACAGCCAACAAGTTCAGCGCCGGCGACTTCACCGGCACGATCGGGCTGCCGCTGCCCTCGACCGAGATCGCCATCCGTGACGATGACGGCAACAATCTGCCGCTCGGCGAGGTCGGCGAGATCTGCATCAGGGGACCGCAGGTGATGGCCGGCTATTGGAACCGGCCGGACGAGACCGCCAAGGTGATGACGCCCGACGGTTTCTTCAAATCCGGCGACATGGGCTTCATGGACGAGCGCGGCTACACCAAGATCGTCGACCGCAAGAAGGACATGATCCTGGTCTCCGGCTTCAACGTCTATCCGAACGAACTCGAGGAAGTCGTGGCGATGCATCCGGGCGTGCTCGAAGTGGCGGCGATCGGCGTACCGGACGAGCATTCGGGCGAGGTGCCGAAGCTGTTCGTGGTCAAGAAGGATCCCGCTCTGACCGCAGAGGTGCTGATCGCCTATTGCCGCGAGAACCTGACCGGTTACAAGCGGCCCAAATACATCGAATTCCGGACCGAGCTGCCGAAGACGCCGGTGGGCAAGATCCTGCGGCGGGCGTTGCGAGGATAGGCGCGGTTTTGGGTCTTGCTGTCAAAGACGGGATGGACGCGCACTCGCGTCCCGATCCAGCAGCGTTCATCGCGGCAAACATGCGCATCGCCCCGGTGCCGTCGGTTCCCGAAATCCAGCTCTACACGACCCATCCTGGCAGTGGACTGAGGCGGCTTGTCGAGTGGGAAGAAGACGCGGGCGAGCCGGACGACGGGACCGACGCTGACGACGACAGGCCTGAACCGCAGCCGCCCTACTGGGCCTATGCCTGGGCTGGTGGTGCGGTGCTTGCCCGCTACATTCTCGACCGGCCGGAGACCGTGGCGGGCCGCCGCGTGCTCGACCTTGGCGCCGGTTCGGGCCTGGTCGGCATCGCCGCCGCGAAGGCCGGCGCCAGCGCGGTGATCGCCGCCGAGATCGACCGCAACGGCGTTGCTGCAATCCGCCTCAATGCCGCGGCCAACGACGTCACGATCACCATTGTCGACAAGGATATCACCACGGGTCCGCCACCGGCCGTCGACCTCGTGCTTGCCGGCGACGTCTTTTACGGCCATGAGGTTGCTCTGCGAGTTATCCTGTTCCTCGATCGCTGCCTGGCAGCTGGCATCGAGGTGCTGGTCGGCGATCCCCGTCGCAACGATCTGCCACTGTCACGGCTGCGGTTGCTGGCCGAATATCAGGTGGCGGATTTCGGCGACGCGAAGGGTGCTGCGAGCAAACCGAGCGGCGTCTTTTCCTTCGAGCCGGAAGATCGCTGACGCTGAATGAGCGGGTTCGACCGATTCCGGTCAGAGCGCCGACAGCGTGCCGGCTTCGTCAAGCCCCATCAGCCTGGAATAGCCGACCACGTCGGCGGCGAATATGGCGGTCAGGCGGCGTTCCATTGCTATCTCGCAAGCTCCAGCACCGTCTGCCAGCGCGGAAGGCTGTGCAGCGGATCAAAATCCGAGTCTTGCAGAACCCAAGCTTTCATCTCGTGGTTGGCGCGCGGCATCACACTTTCGAGCATGTCGAACGTCCGGTCGAAATCACCGAGGAAGCAGTGGAAGCAGGCAAGGTTGTATTGGGTCAGGACATCGTCGGGGTCGATCGCGAAAGCGCGCGCGGCCCACTCCTTCGCCCGGTCGAACTCGCCAAGTCCGGCAAGCGCGTTGGCGCCGAGGTAGGCAGGCCGGGGATTTTCCGGATTCCTTGCAAACTCGCGCTCGGCTCGTTCAACACCCCTGCGAGCCGTCTCCCCTTGTTCCTCATGCCGTCCCAACGTGCGATAGATCTGAATCAGCAGAAGCTGGGATTGGTAGTCGTTTGGGTCTATCTCGGCGGCGCGCTCCCAGTGGACGGCGGCTTTTTCGAGCTTTCCCCGCGCATAACAGCTGCGGGCGTAGAAATAGTGGGTTTCGAACAGGTTGGGATTGCTCGCGATCGCCTGCTCGAATTCTCGATCCGCTTCGTCGTACCGCTGGCCGATCGAGAGGGCCAGTCCGCGCGAGGCATGCGCTTCGGCCAGTCCGCTTTCGATCTCGAGCGCCTTGGCGGCGTTGGCCAGTATGCCGTCGAGCGACACCTCCTCGCTGTAGTCGAGGAACAGGAAGGAGTCGCAATCGGCGCTGCCGGCATAGGCGCGCGCATAGAGCGGGTCGAGCTCGATCGCCATCGTGAACATCCGTCTGGCGAGCCGGTAGTTCAGCTTCGTGCCGCGGTGGAAAAACTCGCGGCCTCTCAGATAGTAGGTGTAAGCCTCGACACTCTCGGTCGGCGACGCCTCGATCGCCTTCTTTTCTCCCGGCAGCAGCCTGACCTTGAGCTGGTCGACTATCGTTTTTGTGATCTCGTCCTGAATCGCAAAAATATCGGTGAGGTCGCGGTCATAGCGATCAGCCCACAGATGCGTGCCGTCCTTGCCGTCGATCAACTGCGCGGTGATGCGTACGCGCTGGCCGGCCTTGCGCACGCTGCCTTCAAGCACCGTTGCGACATTGAAGCGCCGGCTGACCTCCTGCACGTCGACCGACTTGCCCTTATAGGTGAACACCGAATTGCGGGCGATCACCGACAGGCCGGAGATCTTCGAGAGATCGGTGATGATGTCTTCGGTGATACCGTCGGAGAAGTATTCCTGCTCCGGGTCGCCGCTCATGTTGTTGAACGGCAGAACAGCGATCGACGGTTTTTCCTTCGTCGACGCTGGCTTGGGTGACGCCGCACCGTTCGTCACGCGCGGCGGCGGAGCGCCGGCGAAGAGGTCGACATTGTAGACTCGAACCGGCCGGTCGATGTTCTTCAGCGTCTGCTCGCCGGTGTCCTCGAAGGAGAGATCGAGGCGGTTGCCGACATTGTCGCGGACCGAGCCGGACACCGCGACGCCGCCGGGCTTGGCGATGCTTTCGATGCGCGCCGCGATGTTGACGCCGTCGCCATAGATGTCGTTGTCCTCGAAGATGATGTCACCGAGATGGACGCCGATGCGGAACTCGATGCGGCGCTCCTCCGGCACGTCGACATTACGCTCGCGCATCCGGCGCTGGATGTCAGCGGCGCACGCCACTGCGTTCACCACGCTCGGGAACTCGACAAGCATGCCGTCGCCGGTGAGCTTGACGATGCGGCCCTGGTGTTCGGCGATCTTGCCGTCGGCCATCTCGCGCCGATGCGTCTTGAGCGCCGACAGCGTGCCGGCCTCGTCAAGCCCCATCAGCCTGGAATAGCCGACCACGTCGGCGGCCAATATTGCGGTCAGGCGGCGTTCCATACTCGGTTGCCCCGCATGTTTCGGAGGCATACCTTAGCAGTTTCCCGCGTCGCAAGCAGCTTTTCGCCGACCAGAGGAAGAATACCGGCTTCCGCACAAGGGCAAACGGAAAAACCACACCTCGAATGTCCGTTCATGCCGCGATCCGGCCTATCCCTGCACAGCCAGGCAAAGCTCGGCGCCATCGCGCGGCAGCTCAACGAGCGCCCCAGAAAGACCTTGCTCTATAAGACCCCAGCGGAGAAGTTCGCTGAGTGTGTTGCAGCGATCGGCTGAGCCCGCCACCCATTGCGGACATTAGAGGGCCAGTGCACACTTTGCCCATGCATGTTGTCGGACGGATCCTCCTGCCCCTCTTGGCCGCAACACTCGCTATAGGCGCTTGCTCGACACCGACCGTTGCGGGCATGGCCCCGCCTCCCGTCAACGCAAGGCATTCCCTAGTTCGCCGAGCACGCGTGGCGCTCCCGGCACGAAAGTGCCGGGAGCGGTATTGTCACTTCACCAGTGCGGCCTTTTCAATCACCGCCGCGACTTCCTTCGCGTGGACGACGAGGGAGGCATGGCTGCCGGCGACCTCCGTCGTCTGGGCCTTCATCCTGTTGGCGAATATCTTCTGAACCTCGGGGGCGATGACCTTGTCCTTCGTGCTGATCACATAGAACGTCGGCTTGTCGTGCCAAGCTGCCGTGTCGACGGGCGCCTCGAACGCCGTGTGGTTCAACGGAAGCTGATGGTTTGCCAGGGATTCGGCGATCTCCAAGGGAAGGTCAGCCGCGACCGCCGAAGGAAACACTTTGGGGTCGATGTAGAGGTTGCCGTTTTCGTCGGGATGGATCGCCGCGCCGCCTTCGGTTGCCGGACCGCTCTTTGCCAGGGTGGCCAGGGATTGTCCTACGTCGGGCGCGAATGCGGAGACGTAGACGAGCGCCGAGACCTTTGGATCGTCACCTGCTTGCGTGATGACCACACCGCCCCAGGAGTGGCCAACGAGAACGGTCTTGCCGTCCTGTTTCGCCAGCGCCTGTTTGGTGGCATCGACGTCCGCTGCAAGCGAGGTGAGCGGGTTTTCGACGAGCGTAACGTTGTAGCCCTTCTTCGTGAGGATATCGGCAACCGGCTGCCAACTCGTCTGGTCGACGAAAGCGCCATGGACGAGCACGATATTGTGCGCCGCCCCCTTGGGCAGTTGAGCTGATTGGGCGGGGGTGGCAACTGCCGCTCCGGCCATGAGGACGGTGGCGACTGTGAGTAGAAGATTTCGCATTCATTGCTCCTGTTGGGATGACGGACGGGGTCCGGGGAAGGGCAGGCGTGTCGGCAAAAGTCTTGGGCTTCCCATCTGCCGTTTGGGTGATGGTTTGCCGTGCGACCCGTTGGCCCGACTTGCGACCAAGTAGTACGTGGAGCATGTGGACGTTAGGCCTCGATCGTCCAAATATTGTGTCTGATCGTCCGTCGTGCTAACATCGGGAGGATGGACATACTCGGCCAAGTGCTCGATCGCGTCCGCCTCGGTGGAACTCTGCTGTTCCACTTCGAGCTCGGCCATCCATGGAATCTGGCATTGCCAGCGCGCCCCTACGCCCTGTTCCATTATCTCAGCCGTGGCTCAGCTACCCTCGCGCTCGATCAGGGACGAGAACTCCACATCAGCGCGGGCGACTTTGTCGTCATCACACGCGGCGAGCCTCACTTGATTTATTCGGATCGCCGGACGAAGCCGTTACCGATCCCGGACCTCGGTCGATTGCCCGGACGTCTTGGCGTCGTTCGTCATGGAGGCAACGCGCAGCCGCTCTCGTCGATGATCTGTGGCAATTTCACTGTAGAGCGGCCCTCGCGCGGCAGCGTGTTGGAATTGCTTCCGCCCTTGCTTCTCCTGAAGCCGACGGAAGACGGCGGATGGCTCGAGGCTATACTGCAACGCATGGTGAGCGAGTCGGCGCTTGCGCGTCCCGGCCAGGACGTCGCACTCTCACGACTGACAGAAGTGCTCTTCGTCGAGGTGCTGCGAAGCTGGATCAAGTCGCTCGGCCCCGGAGAAGGCGGGTGGCTGGGGGCGATGGCGGACCCGCACATAGGACCGGCGCTTCAGTTGATCCACGAACGACCGGATCGACCCTGGACGCTTGGCGAGCTCGGGCAAAGCGTGGGACTTGGTCGTTCGGCGTTTTCGGCCCGCTTCACCAAGCTCGTCGGCGAGTCCATGTACCGTTATCTGATCGCACGCCGGATGTCGGAGGCCGCATTTCTGCTCGAAACAAGCGACGAGGCGATTGCACGGATTGCGACCCGTGTCGGCTACGAGACCGCAGCCGCGTTTTCGAAGCTGTTCCATCGACATCACGGCCTGTCGCCTGGCCGTTATCGAGCAGTTCGCCGGTCTGACGGTGGCCGAAGGCAAGGCGGCGTTCTGGAAGCAGAAGTCGCCGATTGACCTCGACCAAGCTGGCTTCTGGAAGGTCTGGCGATGGGCGGCGCGGCGGCCCCGGCAGGAGTACCCAGTTTTGTTCACAAATGGCGCGCCCGGAGAGATTCGAACTGTCGTCGAGTTTTGGCTTGATCACAGGCGAGACGACTGCTTTCGCGAGGTTGCCTTTTAGTAGTGGACAGTCTGCTTGCGGCCCTTAGCGCTCTTCGTGACGCTCGGTGATCGTGATGGCGTTCAGGAAACTTAGCACTCGTTCCCAAGTCTGGTCGGTCGCGGCCGCATCGTAGTCAGGCAAAGTTTCGTCGGTAAAAAAATGTCCCACATTCGGATATGTGAACACATCGGCGACGGCGCCAGCCTTCTCGGCTACCGCCGTCCACACTGCGAGTTCTTCGGGGGGCGCGAACTGATCCGGATCGGCGACATGAACGGCAATCGGGATCCCACGACGCACATTTCGCGGGATCTCCGCCAGCCCGTGAAGGAGGACTATGCCGCTGGACAAAGCCCTATCGGGCCATACGCTGCTGACAACGCCCGCGCCCATGGAATGCCCGGCCAGGACAGCTGTTTCCGGAAGTGGTTCAAGTGCTGCTCGAGCACGGCCGCAGATGGCTTCCCATCCAACCGTGCTCATGAGCTCAAAACCTTCTTCAATCGTACTCGCTACTAGGCCCGCGTAAAGATCGGGCATAGCGACTGTATGACCAGCTCGACGCATTCGGTCGGCGGCCGCTCTTTCGACATTTCTGAGACCAAGAACCGAATGAAACAATGCGACCGTCGCCATGGCGCTTCTCGTCCGCGAGGTTTCTGTTTGCCCAGGCCTCCCGTCAGATCGTCTCCTTGACCCGCTCCGAAAGAAACGCCGGCAGATCGGCAACCGAATCGAGGACGACGTCGGCGATCGACGACAGCGATTCACGCGTGCCGGTGCCGGAGAGCACGCCGACCGCCAGGCCACAGCCGCCGGCTCGCGCCATTTCGAGATCGTGACGGTTGTCGCCAACCATGGCGATCTGCGCCGGCCTCAGGCCGGTCAGGTCCGAGAAGGCGAGGATCGTGTCCGGCGCCGGTTTCGGATTGGCCACGGCGTCGTAGCCGTAGGCGGCATCGAACAGTTGGGCGACGCCCAGTGTCAGCAAGGTCTTTTCCGCACCGCTGGTCGAATCGTTGGTGGCGACGCCGAGCCGGTAGGATTTCCTGTGCAGCGCCGTCAGCGACTCGACGATGCCCGGCAACGCCACCGCCATTGCCGACCCCTTTACCGAGGTGATCTCGTTGAAGCGGGCGACGGCCAGCATCTGATCTTCGTCGGACAGGCGCGGAAACCAAAGTTCGACGACATCCATGTTGGTGCCGGACGCAAAGATGGAATCAGGTTTGAAGCGCTTGGTGGCAAAATCGAAGCCGGCCGCCGAAAGCAGCCTGTCGGCCTTCCAGCGGTCGCCTTCGGAGGCGTCCATGGCCATGAAATCGGCGATCCCGAGCCATGTTGCGTTGAAGTCGACGAGCGTGCCGTCCTTGTCGAACAGAATTCCCTTGATGTCCGCCAAATTTTTCACTCCGAGCCACGCAATTGGTGGATATGTCCCACCAGACCGGCCGTCGAAGCGTCACGCTTTGCGGCATTCTCCTTGCCTTCCACGACAGGCAGCAGCCCGGTCGCCAGTTCCTTGCCTAGTTCGACACCCCATTGGTCGAAGGAATTGATGTTGAACAGCGTGCCTTCGACGAAGACGCGGTGCTCATAGAGCGCGATCAGCCGGCCAAAGGTGCGCGGGTCGAGCTTCTTGTAGAGGATCGTCACCGAGGGGCGGTTGCCGGAGAAGACTCGGTGCGGCGCAATCTTGTCGACATCGGCCGGCTTCATGCCTTTGGCCAGCATCTGCGCGCGGGCTTCCTCCAGCGTGCGGCCCTTCATGAACGCTTCCGACTGCGCCAGGCAGTTGGCCAACAACAGATCATGGTGATGCCTGAGGTCTGGTTCGTGGCCGATGGCCGCCGCGAGGAATTCGACCGGGATGACGTCAGTGCCCTGGTGCAGCAGCTGGAAGAAGGCGTGCTGGCCGTTGGTGCCGGGCTCGCCCCAGACCAGCGGGCCGGTCGGCGTGGTGACAGCACCGCCGTCGAGCGTGACGCTCTTGCCGTTCGATTCCATGTCGAGCTGCTGCAGATAGGCCGGCAACCTGGACAGGCGCTGGTCGTAAGGAATGACCGCGCGCGCCGGATATTTGCAGATCACCCGATGCCACCAGCCGATCAGCCCCATCAGCGCCGGCAGGTTTTTCGCCAGCGGCGCGGTGCGGAAGTGCTCGTCCATCTCATGCGCGCCATCGAGAAAGGCGCGAAAGTTCCTTGGCCCAACGGCGATCATCACCGGCAGGCCGATGGCGCCCCAGAGCGAGTAGCGGCCACCGACCCAGTCCCAGAAGCCGAACACGCGGTCCGCTGCGATGCCGAATTTTGCCACCAGGTCGAGCGCGGTGGAGACGGCGGCGAAATGCTTGCCGACGGCGTCCTTGCCGAGTGCCTTCTGCACCCATTTGCGCGCCGTCTCGGCATTGGTCATCGTCTCGACCGTGGTGAAGGTCTTCGAGGCGATGATGAACAGGGTGGTTTCGGCGGACAGGCCCTTCAGCGTGTCATGGATATGGGCGCCGTCGATATTGGACACGTAGTGCGCGCGCGGCCCATCGTGATAGGGCGCCAGCGCCAGCGTCGCCATCGCCGGGCCAAGGTCGGAACCACCGATGCCGATGTTGACGATATCGGTGATCTTCTTGCCGGTGGCGCCGGCCGCCTTGCCCGAGCGCACGGCGTCGGCGAAAACGCCCATCGCGTCGAGCACGGCCAGCACATCCGCTTTGACGTCCTGACCGTCGACCGTGACGCCCTTGCCGCTGAGGTTGCGCAGCGCGGTGTGCAGCACGGCGCGGTCTTCGGTGATGTTGATCTTCTTGCCGGAGAACATCGCGGCACGGCGGCCCGCAAGGTCGGCCGCACCCGCGAGCTTCTCCAGCAGCTCCATCGTTTTCGCGTCGACGGCGCATTTCGACCAGTCCAGCAACAGGTCGCCGTCGGTGGCGGAGAATGTCTCGAAGCGCCTGGGATCGGCGGCGAAAGCCTCACGCATGGTGCCTGACGCCGCCGCGCGATGGTCGCGCAAGGCGGCGAGCTGCTTGTCGAAGGACGATTGATCCACTGGCGGGGCTCCTGGGCTTTTTGACACATTCTATCAGACCGGATGTTTCCGGCGCGTGTCGGCGCGTCAATCTATTGAGCCGAATTCCCTTCGTTTCAATGCGCGCGATGACGCAGTGCAACATGATGGGATGACGCGAGCGTCGGAAGGCGCGACGACGCTGCGCGTCGCGCGGGCGGGATGACGCAAGCGTCACCCGGGGATGGGATGCATCACGAAGCGATGACGCTGCGCGTCACGCTGGGCGCGTCGCGCGATGGATCACTGGCATAAATCCCAGAGATCAGAAAAATTGATTGGCGCAACCCCTTGTGCCACGGTTACGTTCGGCTGGTCCAACCAAGCAAAAAAGGTTGGCCATCGAGGAACATCCTTCATGCCACAGCGTAACGATACGGCCATATGGTCCGGCCTGTTCCGGATTTCTGCGGAATCCGGTCAGACCCTGCAGGCGCAGATCCGCCAGGCGATCGTCGCCGCCATCCTCGACCGGCAAATTGCCGCTTCGATGCCGCTTCCGTCCTGCCGCATCCTGGCCGAAAAACTCGGCGTGGCGCGCGGCACCGTGGTGCTGGCGTTCCAGCAGCTGGTCGACCAGGGCTTCCTGGTGGCGCGCGAACGGCGTGGCCATTTCGTCAATCCCGATGTGCTGGCGACACCGGCCAAGCCGCATCAGAAGGCGCCCGACCAGGCCAATGAGATCGACTGGAAGGCGCGCCGGCAGATCGCCGCCAGCGACATGCCGCCGCCGGCCAAGCACGACAACTGGATCAAGTCGTCCTATCCCTTCGTCTACGGCCAGTTCGACCCAGCACTGTTCCCGACGGCCGAATGGCGCGAGTGCAACCGCATGGCGCTGGCCGTGCTCGAAATCCGCAACTGGGCGTCTGACATGGTCGACCGCGACGATCCGCTGTTGATCGAACAGATCCAGGCGCGGCTGCTGCCGCGGCGTGGCATTTTTGCCAATCCGGACGAGATCATCGTGACCTTGGGCGCCCAGAATGCGCTCTACATGTTGGCCACGCTGCTGATGACCAAGGGCTCCAAAGTGGCGATGGAAGATCCCGGCTATCCCGACGCGCGCAGCATTTTCCGGCTGGCGGGCGCCGAGATACAGCCGGTTCCGGTCGACCAGTCCGGCATCGTAACCTCTTCCATTCCCAATGATTCCGGCTTCGTCTTCGTCACGCCGAGCCATCATTGCCCGACCATGGTGCCGCTGTCGGCGGAACGGCGGCAGGATCTTCTGGCGCGCGCCAACCGCTACAACCAGATCATCATCGAGGACGGCTATGACAGCCAGCTTCTCGACGAGGCGCCGCAGCAGGCGCTGAAGAGCCTCGATCGCTCCGGCCGCGTCGTCTATGTCGGCTCGATGTCGAAGACGCTGGCTCCCGGCCTGCGGCTTGGCTACATCGTCGCCTCCGCCGGGCTGATCTCCGAACTGCGCGCGTTGCGCCGCTTCATGCTGCGCCATCCGCCGGCCAACAACCAGCGCGCCGTTGCGCTGTTCCTGTCGCTTGGCCATCACGAGGCGCTGGTGCGGCGGCTGTCGAGCGCCTTCGACGAGCGGCGCAAGCGCCTGGTCCATGCGATTTCCGCCTTCCTGCCGGAGTGGCGTTCGACCGATTCTGCCGGCGGCACATCGCTCTGGCTCGAGGGGCCGCGCGGCACTGATTCACGCGGGCTGGCCGAGGCCGCGGCCTCGCGCAGCGTCATCATCGAGCCCGGCGACCGCTTCTTCGACCGCAACGAAAAGCCGTCGCGTTTCATGCGCTTAGGCATTTCCTCGATCGCGCTGCAGCACATCGAGCCCGGCATCCGCGAACTGGCGACCGCAGCCGGGCGTCGACCGGCAGCGGCCTGACAACCTGATTTGTGACGGGGCCGGAAACGGCCCCGTTTTTCTTTTAGCACTCTGGCATATGCGACGGGGGTCGTTGGCCCATAGGCTGTGCCAATGCCGGCGGCATAGTCGGAGGCATAAAGGGGACGAAGCAGGCCGATGGTGGACCAACCGCCGCCGCCCGCTTCGCAGCTAAAGGTGGAGTGCCTCCATGTCAGTGGCTCTTGAGAAGCAGGATGCATCGACGGACCAACGTTCGCGACGCTCCGGCGGGCGCGAAGCGCGCCGCGCCATGCGGGCGGCACCGCTCGCCGACGACATCAGGCCGGTGCGTGCCGGCCTTGAAGGCGGCAGCTACGGACCGCTGACCGAGAACGACCAGGAGCGCATCCACGAAGCGGTGCTGACCCTTCTGGAGACGGTCGGCTTCGCCAACGCCATTCCCTCCTGCATCGAAGCCCTGACCAAGGCCGGCGCTACCCTTGGCGACGATGGCCGCCTGCGCTTCCCCCGTGGCCTCGTCCTCGACACGATCAAAAAGGCAGCACGGCATTTCACCCTGCACGGCCAGGATCCCCGGCACGACATGCTGATCAAGGGCAAGCGGGTGCACTACGGCACAGCCGGTGCCGCCGTGCATCTGGTCGATGTCGAGAAGCGCGAATACCGCGAGTCACTGCTGCAGGACATTTACGACGCCGCCCGCATCGTCGACGGGCTCGACAATATCCATTTCTTCCAACGGCCGATGGTGCCGCGCGACATTCCCGATCCGCTCGATATGGACTTCAACACGCTCTACGCCTGCGTGATGGGGACGTCCAAGCATGTCGGCACGTCGTTCACGGTGCGCGAGAACGTGCAGCCGGCGCTGGAGATGCTATACGCAATCGCCGGCGGCGAGGAGAACTTTCGCGCCCGGCCGTTCGTGTCGAACTCGAACTGCTTCGTCGTGCCGCCGATGAAATTCGCCGAGGACGCCTGCGGCGTGCTCGAAGCCTGCGTCGAAGGCGGCATTCCGATTCTCCTGCTCTCGGCCGGCCAGGCCGGCGCGACAGCGCCGGCGGCGATTGCCGGTGCGGTGGTGCAAGCGGTGGCCGAAGTGCTTGTCGGCCTCATCTATGTCAACGCCATCAAGCCGGGACATCCGGCGATCTTCGGCACCTGGCCGTTCGTTTCCGATCTCAGGACCGGCGCCATGTCCGGCGGGTCGGCCGAGCAGGCGGTGCTGACCGCGGCCTGCGCGCAGATGGCGCAATATTACGATCTGCCGGGCGGGTCGGCCGCCGGCATGACGGATTCGAAACTGCCCGACATCCAGTCCGGCTATGAAAAGGGCATCACCGACGTGATGGCCGGCCTTGCCGGGCTCAACCTCGTCTATGAATCGGCCGGCATGCACGCCTCGCTGCTCGGCTTCTGCCTGGAAAGCCTGATCATCGACAATGACATGCTGGGCCACTGCCTGCGCTGCGTGCGCGGCATCGAGGTGACCGACGAGGCGCTGTCGATCGATACCATCGCCGATGTCTGCCTGAAGGGACCCGGCCACTATCTCGGCAACGAGCAGACGCTGCGGCTGATGCAGACGGAATATTTCTATCCGGCCGTCGGCGACCGCTTTTCACCAAAAGAATGGAACGAAAAGGGCAGGCCCGATATCTTGCAACGGGCGATCATCGAGAAGAAACGCATCCTTGCCGAGCGCTTTCCGCGCCATGTGCCAAAGGCGATCGACGACAAATTGCGCGCCCGCTTCGGCGAGATGATCAAGCTGCCGCGCGGCAATATGGGCGGCTGAGCCCATCCTGCCGGATGGTCAGTCGGCGCTCAGCCCGTAGCGCTCGACGATTTCGGCGCTGATCAGCTTGGCGTGCAGCGTCATCAGCACGATTTGCGCATCGAAACTGTCGCCGGCCTCGAGGGCTGACTCGATCCGGCGCTCTGCATCCAGCCTGCGTTCAGAGCCATTGGCCTGCTCGAAAGTTTGCGGCCCGGCGATACAGTAGCTGAACAGTTGCGCCACGGATCGATAGGCGTTGGGTGGTGGCTCGTCGGGCCAGTGATCCTTCATCAGATTGACGATGGTGAGCTTTACGCCCTCCGGCACCAAGGCGGGATGAAGGTCGGCGCCACGCAATGCCGCGTCGAGCTCCCTGAGGTCGCCCGAGCGGCCGAACATTCCGAGGAATCCAAGGGAAGAGCGCCGTTTCGTCATGGTGGTCCTGTCCGTTTCCCACCCAATATGGGAACCGCGCGTCCGAAAGGAAACGGAATAGGACTCACCCCTGTTTGATCGTCCTGGCACATTCATCGAGCAGCCTTAGCGCTCCAGCAACACCCTCGGTCCGAAACACGAGCGGCTGGTCGACGCCGGTCACGCGCACCGTCATCGATCCGGCATCGGCGATCGCCTTCCGCTCCTCGGCCGTCGGATCATTGTCGATGTCGGCGATATAGTCGACGGTGGTCATGCCCGCCATTTCCAACGGCCTGTCGACGCCCTTGAGCTGCAACGTCACCGTGACCGGCATGTCCTGTTCCTTGAAGGCGCCTGGCCACAGGAAGACGCGCATGGCGATGCGCGAGGAGTCGCGCGTGCGTGCAAAGACCAGGCCGTTGTAGGGCGTCGCAGCGAACTCGACCGGATCGCGGTTGGTGGCGTTGCACCAGCGTCCCGCAACGGCGACGGTCCAGCCGCCCGCCGTCACGGGAAAGTCGGTTGCCGAGGCAACCGAGGGCAAGAGCCAGGCGGCTAGGGCGATTGCCGCCCATAACCGCCTTGCCGGCCGGCTTGAGCGGCGGAATCCGCCGCTCAGTGGTTGTCCCTCGGCACGCCGCGTGTGTGCGCCACATCCTGGTATTTCACCGCCGGCTTCAGCACCATTCCCTGGTCGAACTGGTCGACCATGCCGCGCTGGATCTCCTGCCACGGCGTCTGGTGCAGCGGATAGTGGAAGCCGCCATTGCCTTGCAGCGCGGCGCGCCGCTTGGCGATCTCGTCGTCGCTGACGAGGATGTTGGCGGTGCCTTTCCTGAGATCGATACGGACACGGTCGCCGGTCTTCAACAGCGCCAGCCCACCGCCGATGGCGGCTTCCGGCGAGGCGTTGAGGATCGACGGCGAGCCCGACGTGCCCGACTGGCGACCATCGCCGATGCAAGCCAGCGCATGGATGCCCTTCTTGATGAGATAGGCCGGCGGCTGCATGTTGACGACCTCGGCGCCACCGGGATAGCCGATCGGGCCGGCGCCGCGCATGAACAGGATGGTGTGTTCGTCGATGCCTTGCGCCGGATCGTCGATACGAGTGTGATAGTCCTCCGGACCGTCGAAGACCATGGCGTTGCCCTCGAAGGCCTCGGGATCCGCAGGGTTGGACAGATAGCGCTCGCGGAATTCGGGCGAGATACCGCTGGTCTTCATGATCGCCGAATCGAACAGATTGCCCTTGAGGTTGATGAAGCCGGCATTGGTCTTCAGCGGCTTGGCGACAGAGCGGATGACGTCGGCGTTTTCGTTGACGACGCCCTCGCAATTCTCACCGATCGACTTGCCATTGGCGGTGCGCGCGCCGGGATGCGGCAACAGCCCACCCTTGATCAGTTCGGCCACCACGGCCGGCACGCCGCCGGCATGGTGATAGTCCTCGCCGAGATACTCGCCCGTCGGCTGCAGATTGACCAGCAGCGGCACGTTGAGGCCGATCGCCTGCCAATCGTCATTGTCGAGCTTGACGCCGAGATGACGGGCGATGGCATTGAGATGGATCGGCGCGTTGGTCGAGCCGCCAATGGCAGAATTGACGACAACGGCGTTCTCGAACGCCTCTCTGGTCATGATGTCCGAAGGCTTCAGATCCTCATGCACCATCTCGACGATGCGTTTGCCGGTCTCGTAGGAGATCTGGCCGCGCTCGCGATAAGGCGCCGGAATGGCAGCCGAGCCCGGCAATTGCATGCCAAGCGCCTCGGCCAGCGAATTCATCGTCGTGGCGGTGCCCATGGTGTTGCAATAGCCGGTGGACGGCGCCGAGGACGCGACGATGTCCATAAACTCGTCATAGCCGATCTCGCCGGCCGACAGCCGCTGGCGCGATTCCCAGACGATGGTGCCGGAGCCGGTACGCTTGCCCTTGTGCCAGCCGTTCAGCATCGGGCCGACCGACAGCGCGATGGCCGGAATGTTGACGGTGGCAGCAGCCATCAGCAGGGCCGGTGTCGTCTTGTCGCAACCGATGGTGAGCACGACGCCATCTAGTGGGTAGCCGTAAAGCACCTCGACCAGGCCGAGATAGGCAAGGTTGCGATCGAGTGCCGCGGTCGGCCGCTTGCCGGTTTCCTGGATCGGATGGCAAGGGAATTCGAAAGGAATGCCGCCCATCGAGACGATGCCCTCGCGCACGCGCTTGGCCAGTTCGATGTGGTGGCGGTTGCAAGGCGACAGGTCCGAGCCGGTCTGGGCAATGCCGATCAGCGGCTTGCCCGACATCAGCTCGGCGCGTGTCAGCCCGTAATTGAGGTAGCGCTCCAGATAAAGCGCGGTCATCCCGGGATTGTCCGGGTTGTCAAACCACTCCTGCGAGCGAAATTTCTTCTTTCTGGTAGGGGCGCCGGCCATCATGGTCTCCATATTTGTAGGACAAATCGATATGGCAACGCGCGAGAGCAGGCAAGAGGCACGCGCGGTCCGAACCCACACTTTGGTGCGATAGACATATCCGCACCCCTGCGCTAGGGCTTCAGACCTGTCTTTTCGGGGAGATTTTGATGGCTTTGGTGATCGAAGGCGAGGAACGCATCGCCGCACCCCTGCAAAAAGTATGGGAAGCGCTGAACGACCCCGAGGTGCTGAAGGCGACGATTCCCGGCTGCCAGAGCCTCGACATGAAGTCGCCGACCGAAATGACGGCGACCGTGGTGCTGAAGATCGGGCCGATCAAGGCGACGTTCAACGGCGAAGTGACGCTGAAAAACCTCAACCCGCCGAACTCCTACACGATCCAGGGCGAAGGCAAGGGTGGCATCGCCGGCTTCGCCAAGGGCGGCGCCGACGTGACGCTGACCGCCGACGGACCAGATGCGACAATCCTCAAATACGCGGCCAAGGCCGATGTCGGCGGCAAGATCGCCCAACTCGGCAGCCGGCTGATCGAATCGACCTCGAAGAAACTGGCCGGCCAGTTTTTCTCGAGCTTTGGCGAGAAGGTCGGCGCAGCCTAGGTCGTCAAAACTTATTCGAAGACGATGCTCGGCACGGCAGCTGCCGCCGCGCCGCGTTCTTCATTAATCCGCTCCCAGACCCTTCCGGCAATATCGCGGTAGATTTTCGCCTCGGGACCATCTGGCTTCGAGGCGACCACCGGGGTGCCGGCGTCCGAGCTCTCGCGGATGCCCATTTCGAGCGGCACTTCGCCCAGGAAGGTGACGCCGAGACGCTCGGCCTCGCGCCGCGCCCCGCCATGGCCGAAAATGTCGTAGCGTTTGCCGGTATCGGGGGCGATGAAATAGCTCATGTTCTCGACGATGCCGAGCAGCGGCACGTCGACCTTCTTGAACATGTTCAGCCCCTTGCGGGCGTCGATCAGGGCCAGGTCCTGCGGCGTTGAGACGATGACGGCGCCGGCCAACGGCACCTGCTGGGCCATGGTCAGCTGGGCATCGCCGGTGCCGGGCGGCATGTCGACGACCAGCACGTCGAGCCGGCCCCATTCGACCTCGCGCAACATCTGCGTCAGCGCCGACATCACCATCGGCCCGCGCCAGATCATCGGCGTCTCCTCATCGACGAGGAAGCCCATCGACATCACCTTGAGCCCGTAATTCTCCATCGGTTTCAGGATCTTACCGTCGACGGTCTGCGGCCGGCCATGGATGTTGAGCAGCCTTGGCATGGACGGGCCATAGATGTCGGCATCGAGCACACCGACCCGCAGGCCATTGGCGGCAAGGCCAAGCGCGATGTTGACGGCGGTGGTCGACTTGCCGACGCCGCCCTTGCCGGAGGCTACCGCGATGATCGCCTCGATGCCGGGCACGCCGCGTTTTCCCTGGCTTTGCGATGCAGGGGCGTGGGGAGCTGGGCGCGGGGCCGCGGGTGCGGCCGGCGGCGCAGGTCTGGGGGCGGGACGTGCCGGGACCGAGGCCTCCATGCCGCCGCCCTTCTTTTCCGCCGTCAGTGCGACCACGGCGCCGGAGACACCGGGGATCGCCTTGACGACCCGCTCGGCGGCGGCGCGCAGCGGCTCCATCTCCTGGGCGCGAGCGGCGGGGACGGTGATCGAGAAAAAGACCTTGGAATCGGCAATGAAAATCTCGGAAACCATGCCAAGGTCGACAATGTTGCCGGTGAAGTCCGGCCCATTGACCGTCTTCAGGCGCTCGATGACGATTTCCTTGGTGACATTTTCCTGTACGGCGGGCATGGCAGTTTTTCCTTACGCAGCTTGCGCCTGAGATAATGTAGTTTCCGGACAGAACCAAGCCGTGGAGCAATGGCTGCCTCGTCGCGCTCGCAAAAACGACGGGTCTTGTCGGACTTCATCCCCGCCAAACGTCTTCCAGATGTGCCGGTGCGGCCAGCAATTGGGCCAGCCGACGTCGTCAAACAATCGGAGCGACCTATTTCAACGACCAGCACAGGACCGACGACCAAAGAAGGAGGCGACCATGCTCGCAAACAGCAACGCGACGGCCAATCTGGCGGTGAAAGACCTGGCAAGGGCCAAGGCCTTCTATGAGGGGACACTTGGCCTGAAGCAGGTGCACGATGAGGGCGGCGAACTGATCGTGTACAAAAGCGGCGACACCGCCATCAACGTCTATCATTCCCAATTTGCCGGAACCAACAAGGCGACGGCGGTGACCTGGATGGTTGGCGACGAGATCGGCAATGTGGTCAAGGCGCTGAAGTCGAAAGGCGTCACTTTCGAGCGCTACGACATGCCCGGCCTGACGCTGGAAGGCGATATCCATGTCGGCTACGGGATGAGGGTCGCATGGTTCAAGGATCCCGACGGCAACATCCTGAACCTGGTGGACAGGTAGGCTTCGGCCGCTATCCCCGGAGCACAAGGCGATTTTGGGTACGGGGCGCCAGCACCGGCTGGCGTAGCCGCCTCGCGCCGGTTAGCTTTCGCCCATGATCGACAAGCTGGAATTCTTCATCGCGCTGGCCCGGGAAGAGCATTTCGGGCGGGCGGCGGAGCTGTGCGGCGTCACCCAGCCGACGCTTTCGGCCGGAATCAAGCAGCTGGAAGGCCAGCTTGGCGTGATGCTGGTTCTGCGTGGCTCGCGCTTCCAGGGGCTGACGCCGGAAGGCAAGCAGGTGCTGGCGTGGGCGCGCCGCATCGTCGGCGACAGCCGTGCCATGAAGGAAGAGATGCGCGCGGCGCGGCACGGCCTTTCCGGCCGCATTCGCATCGCCGCCATTCCGACCGCACTGGCCATGGTGGCGCGGCTGACGACACCCTTTCGGGCAAAGCATCCGGGCGTCACCTTTTCGGTGCTGTCGCGCACGTCGATTGAGGTGCTGTCGCTGCTCGGCAATTTCGACATCGATGCCGGCATCACCTATCTCGACAACGAACCGCTGGGGCGCGTGACCAGCGTGCCGCTCTATGACGAGCGCTATCAACTGATCACCGCGGTCGGGAACCCCTATTCCGACCGCGACAAAGTGACATGGGCCGAACTCAGCCAGTTGCCGCTGTGCCTGTTGACGCCGGACATGCAGAACCGCCGCATCATCGACCAGCATCTGGCCGAAGCCGGCGTGCAGGTTCGGCCGACGCTGGAATCCAATTCGATGATCGTTCTGTTTTCCCATATCCGCACCGGAAAATGGTCATCGATCATGCCGCTCAACCTCGCGGAAACGTTCGGCTTTTCCGAGCCGATCCGGGCCATTCCTATCGTCGAGCCCGACGCCAGCCACACTGTCGGGCTGGTGGCGACGCCGCGCGAGCCGCACACGCCGCTGGTCTCGGCGCTGCTGGACGAGGCGATGGCGCTGGCGGACGATTTCCACACCCGACGTTGAGCTAGACAATGCTGGCTGGATGAAATCGATAGAAGATTTCTATCGAGCAACGGAACAGCTTTATTGATTCCGCGGGTTTCCTCTGATTTTGTAAAGACTTAGCGAAAAAAGCTACCATCAGGGAGGGCGCTGCATGACGATGCAGCCTGCAAGTACCGAGATCGCGTCGCGCACGGCGGCGATCATCCAGGAGTTGAAGGACCTCGAAGGTCCTCTGTTGCCGATCCTCCACGGCATCCAGGAAGAGTTCGGCCATGTGCCGCACGACGCGCTGCCGATCATCGCCGATGGGCTGAACCTATCCAGGGCTGAAGTGCACGGCGTCGTGACCTTCTATCATGATTTCCGCGCCAAGCCGGCCGGCCGGCATGTGCTCAAGCTCTGCCAGGCGGAAGCCTGCCAGTCGATGGGTTCGGATGCCGTCGCCGCCAAGATCAAGCAATTGCTGGGCATCGGTTTCCACGAGACCTCACGCGACGGATCGGTTACACTCGAGCCGGTCTATTGCCTCGGGCTTTGCGCCTGTTCGCCGTCGGCGATGCTGGACGGCGAGGTGATCGGGCGGCTCGATGACGAAAAGATCGAAGAGATCGTCGCGGAGGTACGCTCATGATCCCGCGCATCTACATTCCGGCTGATTCCGGCGCGCTGGCACTCGGCGCCGAGAAGGTCGCCAAGGCGATTCGAGCGGAACTGGCCGAACGCGGCATCGAGGCCAAGATCGTACGCAATGGTTCGCGCGGCGCTTACTTCCTCGAGCCGATGGTCGAGGTGGCAACCGCCGAGGGCCGCGTCGCCTATGGGCCGGTGAAGCCTTCCGACGTCAAAAGCCTGTTCGACTGCGGTTTCCTCAAGGGTGGCCATCACAAGCGCTGGCTGGGCGCGCCCGACAAGATCCCGTTCCTGGCCAAGCAGACGCGCCTGACCTTTGCGCGCTGCGGCGTCATCGACCCGCTGTCGCTCGACAATTACAAGGCGCATGGCGGGCTGAAGGGCCTGCAGAACGCGGTGGCCATGGCGCCCGCCGACATCGTCAAGCAGGTGACGGACTCGGGTCTACGCGGGCGCGGCGGCGCCGGCTTCCCGACCGGCATCAAATGGAAGACGGTGCTGGATACCGCCGGCGACCGCAAATACATCGTCTGCAACGCCGATGAAGGCGACAGCGCCACTTTCGCCGACCGCATGATCATGGAAGGCGACCCCTTCGTGCTGATCGAAGGCATGGCGATCGCCGGTATCGCCACCGGCGCGACCAAGGGTTTTGTCTATATCCGCTCGGAATATCCGCATGCGGTGGCGACGATGAACAAGGCTGTCGAGGTCGCCCGCAAGGCCGGCGTGCTCGGCGTCAATGTGCTCGGCTCCCCCAATGCCTTCGACATGGAAATCCGCGTCGGCGCCGGCGCCTATGTCTGCGGCGAGGAAACCTCGCTGTTGAACAGCCTGGAGGGCAAGCGCGGCGTGGTACGCGCCAAGCCGCCACTGCCGGCGATTCAAGGCCTGTTCGGCAAGCCGACGGTGATCAACAACGTCATCTCGCTGGCGTCCGTGCCGATCATCATGGACAGGGGTGCCGCCTTCTACAAGGATTACGGCATGGGCCGCTCGCGCGGCACCATCCCGATCCAGATCGCCGGCAACGTCAAGCAAGGTGGCCTGTTCGAGGCGGCCTTCGGCATGACGCTGGGCGAGATCGTCGACGATATCGGCGGCGGCACCGCCAACGGGCGTCCGGTGAAGGCGGTGCAGGTCGGCGGACCTCTCGGCGCCTATTTCCCGCGCGCGCTGTTCGACACGCCGTTCGACTACGAAGAGTTTGCAAAGCGTGACGGCCTGATCGGCCATGCCGGCATCACCGTCTTCGATGACACCGCCGACATGCTGAAGCAGGCGCGCTTCGCCATGGAGTTCTGCGCCATCGAAAGCTGCGGCAAGTGCACGCCCTGCCGCATCGGTTCGACGCGCGGCGTCGAGACCATCGACAGGCTGGCGGCCGGCATCGAGCCGGAGAAGAACCTCGCGCTGGTCACCGACCTCTGCAACACGATGAAGTTCGGGTCGCTGTGCGCGCTGGGCGGCTTCACGCCTTACCCGGTGATGAGCTCGATCACCCACTTCCCCGAAGATTTCAAGCCCGCGCCGGCGCGCGTGGCTGCTGAATAGGAGCTGGCAGATGAACATCAAGGCCGACTTCCCGCCACTCGTCGAAGAGATCGACTACGGAACCCCGCAATCGAATGCGGAGAAGCGGATCACGCTGACCGTCGACGGCCGCAGCATCAGCGTGCCGGAAGGCACGTCGATCATGCGGGCGGCGATGGAAGGCGGGGTCGAGATCCCCAAGCTCTGCGCCACCGACATGCTGGACTCGTTCGGTTCGTGCCGTGTCTGCCTCGTCGAGATCGAAGGGCGCGGCGGCACGCCGGCGTCCTGCACGACGCCGGTTGGCGAAGGCATGGTGGTGCGCACGCAGTCCGATCGGCTCGACGCCATTCGTCGCGGCGTCATGGAGCTCTATATCTCCGACCATCCGACCGGCTGGAACGAGAAAGCCGGCACCGGCGCCAGCGAGTTCGACGCGGTGGCGAAGTCGGTCGGCCTGACCGAGAACCGCTTCGGCGTCGAAGGCCGTAACCACGTCAAGGAAAACGGCGTTGCACCCGGCCATGGCTCGCTGGCGGTCGACTACATCGCCCGCGATGAGTCCAACCCCTATTTCACCTACGATGCGGCGCAATGCATCGTCTGCTCGCGCTGCGTGCGGGCCTGCGAGGAGGTGCAAGGCACCTTCGCGCTGACCATCGAGGGCCGCGGTTTCGAATCGCGCATGGTCGCCGGCATGCACGAGGATTTCATCGCCTCCGAATGCGTGTCCTGCGGCGCCTGCGTGCAGGCCTGTCCGACCGATGCGCTGCGCGAGAAGACGGTGCTCGAGAAGGGCATGCCGGAGCGCTCGGCCGTCACCACCTGCGCCTATTGCGGCGTCGGCTGCTCGTTCAAGGCCGAGGTGAAGGACGACGAAGTCATCCGCATGATGCCGTACAAGGACGGCAAGGCGAACCACGGCCATTCCTGCGTGAAGGGCCGTTTCGCCTATGGCTATGCCACCCACAAGGACCGCATCCTGTCGCCGATGATCCGGGAAAAGATCAGCGATCCCTGGCGCGAAGTGAGCTGGGAAGAAGCGATCGCCCATACGGCCAAGGAATTCCGCCGTATCCAGTATCAATACGGACGCACCGCCATCGGCGGCATCACCTCGTCGCGCTGCACGAACGAGGAGACCTATCTCGTCCAGAAGCTGGTGCGGCAAGGCTTCCGCAACAACAACGTCGATACCTGCGCACGCGTCTGCCATTCGCCGACCGGCTACGGTCTCGGCCAGACCTATGGCACCTCGGCCGGCACGCAGGATTTCGACTCCGTCGACTTCACCGACGTCGCCGTCATCATCGGCGCCAATCCGGCTTCCGCGCACCCGGTGTTCGCCTCGCGCCTGAAGAAGCGGCTGCGCCAGGGCGCCAAGCTGATCGTGCTTGATCCGCGTCGCACCGAGATGGTCAAGTCTGCCCATATCGAGGCGGATTATCACCTGCCGCTGAAGCCCGGCACCAATGTGGCGGTGCTGACGTCGCTGGCGCATGTCATCGTCACCGAAGGTCTTTTCAACGAAGCCTTCATCCGCGAGCGCTGCGACTGGGTGGAGTTCCAGGATTGGGCTTCGTTTGTCGCCTTGCCGGAAAACAGCCCCGAAATCGTCGGCAAGCTGTCCGGCGTCGATCCCGAGTTGATCAGGGGTGCTGCGCGGATGTACGCCACCGGCGGCAATGGCGCGATTTACTACGGCCTCGGGGTGACGGAACACAGCCAGGGTTCAACCACGGTGATGGCGATCGCCAACCTCGCCATGGCCACCGGCAATATCGGCCGTCCAGGCGTTGGCGTGAACCCGCTGCGCGGCCAGAACAACGTGCAAGGCTCGTGCGACATGGGCTCCTTCCCGCACGAACTGCCCGGCTACCGCCACATCTCCGGCGAAGCCGTGCGCGACATCTATGAGAGCCTGTGGGGCGTGAAGCTGGACGACGAACCCGGCTTGCGCATTCCCAACATGCTCGATGCCGCCGTCGACGGCACTTTCAAGGGCATCTACATCCAGGGCGAGGACATTCTTCAGTCCGATCCTGATACCAAACATGTTGCCGCCGGCCTCGCCGCGATGGAATGCGTCGTCGTGCACGACCTCTTCCTCAACGAGACGGCGAACTACGCGCATGTGTTCCTGCCGGGCTCGACCTTCCTGGAGAAGGACGGCACTTTCACCAACGCCGAGCGCCGCATCAACATGGTGCGCAAGGTTCTAGAGCCCAAGGCGCGCTACGCCGACTGGGAAGCGACGCAGGAGCTTGCGCGCGCCGTGGGGCTGGACTGGAACTATCAGCATCCCTCAGAGATCATGGACGAGGTCGCCAAGACGACGCCGAGCTTCGCCGGCGTCTCCTTCGAGCTGCTCGACCGTGTCGGATCCGTGCAATGGCCCTGCAATGAAAAGGCGCCGCTCGGCACTCCGATCATGCATGTCGATGGTTTCGTGCGCGGCAAGGGCAAGTTCATCCGCACCGAATATGTCGCGACGGACGAGCGGACCGGGCCGCGCTTCCCGCTGCTGCTCACCACCGGCCGCATCCTGTCGCAGTACAATGTCGGTGCGCAGACCAGACGCACCGACAACGTCATGTGGCATTCTGAGGACCGGCTGGAGATCCACCAGCACGATGCCGAAAATCGCGGCCTGCGCGACGGCGATTGGGTTCGGCTGACCAGCCGCTCTGGCGAGACGACGTTGCGCGCCCTGATCACCGATCGCGTGTCGCCCGGCGTGGTCTACACGACGTTCCACCATCCGGACACGCAGGCCAACGTCATCACCACCGACTTCTCCGACTGGGCGACCAACTGCCCGGAATACAAGGTGACGGCGGTGCAGGTCGGCGCCTCCAACGGCCCGTCGGACTGGCAGCGCGACTATGACGAGCAGGCCAAGCAGAGCCGGCGCATCGCAAAGCTGGAAGCGGCGGAGTAGGTCTTGGCCGCGCGCCGCAAAGCCACGACGCAAATCTCGCGCCTTGCCCGCCGCGCCGGCGGCACTGCGGCGGCCAACCGCATGGTGCCGGAAGAGACGCCGGTGGCGTTCTCCTTTGCCGGCACCACGCACGCGGTGATGATGGCCAGCCCGGCGGATTTCGAGGACTTCGCACTCGGCTTTTCGCTGACCGAAGGCATTATCGCAAAGCCTGACGAGATCGAGGCCATCGAGGTCGAGGATCATGGCGCCGGCATCGACATCCAGATCCGTCTCAAGGATCAGGCCAATACGCGCTTCGAGGCGCGGCGGCGCCGGCTGGCCGGGCCGGTCGGCTGCGGCCTGTGCGGCATCGAATCGATCGAGGAAGCGATGCGCTCGGTCGATGCGGTTGGTGCGTCGAAACTTACACTTGAGGCGGACGACATTGTTCGTTCCGTCAAATTGCTGTCGAAGGTGCAGCCGCTGCACGCCGAGACTGGCGCAGTGCATGCCGCCGGCTTTTACATCCCCGGCAAGGGCATTGTCATGGCGCGCGAGGATGTCGGCCGTCACAACGCGCTGGACAAGCTGGCCGGCGCCCTGGCCAAGGTCGGCATCGACGGCGCGTCGGGTGCCGTCGTCGTCACGTCGCGCGTCTCGGTCGAGATGGTGCAGAAGACGGCGGCAATCGGCTCGGCCTTCATCATCGCGGTATCGGCGCCCACAGCCCTTGCCATCCGCACGGCCGAAGGCGCCGGCATGACGCTGGTGGCTTTGGTGCGCGGCGACGATTTCGATATTTTCACCCACCCCGACCGGGTGGTCTCCGGAGTTACCCAGCATGTCGCATGACGAAGAGCACATCATGAGCACCAGCGAGAAGCTGGTGATCATGGCCAACCAGATCGCCGCCTTCTTCCACTCCAAGCCGCGCGAGGAAGGCATCGCCGGCATCGCCGAGCACATCAACAAGTTCTGGGAACCGAGAATGCGGCGGCAGCTGTTCGAGATGCTGAACAGTGGCGGTGAGGGCTTCAACGAACTCGTCGTGGCTGCTTCCGCCAAGATCAAGCGGCCCAAGACGCCAGAACAGGCCGATACGAGTATCGGTTACACCGGGCGCGAGCCTGCGCAGGCCGAGAGCGCCGCTCCGCAGAAATAGCCCGACAACCGCCCCCGGCCGCCAAAGGTCTTATATTTCAGCCCTCTAAAGTTTGGCTGCCGCAAGCGGCGCGCCTCTGCTATGGTCGGCGATCAGAACGTCTGGCCGGGTGGAATGCACTCGTGAGGCCGATCGAGACCCGATACGCCCGGAGCGGCGATGTGCGGATCGCCTATCAGGTGATCGGCCAGGGCTCGTTCGATCTGGTGTTCGTGCCGGGCTTCATTTCCAATCTCGACCTGCATTGGGAAGACGAAGGCTATACCAGGCTTTTGCGGCGGCTATCGGTCTTCTCACGGCTGATCCTGTTCGACAAGCGCGGCACCGGACTTTCCGACCGCGTCGATGCCCATCATTTGCCCAGTCTCGAAACCCGCATGGACGATGTGCGCGCGGTGATGGATGCCGCCGGCAGTGGCCGGGCGGCCTTGCTCGGGGCTTCGGAAGGCGCGCCGATGGCGATGCTGTTTGCCGCCACCTATCCGCAGCGGACGCGGGCGCTGGCGCTTTACGGCGGCTATGCGCATTTCCACAAATGGGTGATGTCGCCGGAGCGCCTCGACACTTTCATCGAGACAGCCGAGACCGCATGGGGCACAGGCGCCACGCTGCAGCATTTCGCTCCTGGCCGGGTCGACGATTCGCGTTTCGCCTTGTGGTGGGGGCGTTTCGAGCGGCTGTCGGCGAGCCCGACTGCTGCAGCCGCGCTGGCGCGCATGAATGCCGGGATCGACGTGCGCGGAATACTTTCGGCGATCAGCGCGCCGACCTTGCTGATTCATCGCCGCAACGATGTGCGGGTCGACCCCGATGCCAGCCGTTTCCTGGCCAAGAAAATCGCCAATGCGCAGCTGGCCGAGGTGCCCGGGCGCGACCATCCGATCTGGACCGGCGACGTCGACCGGGTGGCCGACCTGATCGAGGAGTTCCTGACCGGCGCGCGTGCCGTGGCGGAGGTGGAACGCGTGCTTGCCACGCTTGTGGCAACACGCATCTACGACACGGCGCGGATCGGCGACCGCATGTGGAGCGAGCGCAGCCAGCGCTTCCAGGAAAGCTTGCGGCTGCTGGTCGGGCGCTATGGCGGCCGCTCGGCAGGCACGCATGGCGGGATGATGATGTCGCGCTTCGACGGTCCAGCCCGCGCCATACGCTGCGCGGCCGCACTGCGCGAGGCGGCGCAGGAAATCGGCATCGCCAGCGGGCAAGGCGTGCATGTCGGCGAGGTCGAATTGCGCGGGCCACCGGTCGGGCTGACGGCCCGCGTGACGATGCAGCTTGCCGCCCATGCGGGACGCGGCGACATCCTCGCGTCGCGGCTGGTCGCCGATCTCGCAGCCGGGTCGGGCCTGCATTTCACCGATGCCGGGCGCATCACGCTGGACGAACAGGACGAACCGTTGGCACTGGTATGGGCGACGTCCGAACAGCATCTGGAGCCCGCCTGCCGCGCCAAGACCAAGGCGAGCGAACCGGCCGTACTGACAGCGCGGGAGAGCGAGGTGGTGAGCCTGATCGCCGACGGCAAGAGCAATGCAGCGATCGCCGCAGAGCTGAGGCTCAGCGAACACACGGTCAAGCGTCATGTCGCCAACATATTGCTCAAACTGGACCTGCCGTCGCGAGCGGCGGCGGCGGCGTTTTCAGCCAGGCACACTGGCCCGGACGGGCCATGAGAGCCATGGCGCTTTCGGGTGAAGCGGCCCAGGGCATGTAGGCGCTATCAATTCTTCCCATGCAGGCCAGGCGGATGTCGCCAGAAAGGGCGCTGCGAACGGAGGATGAAATGTTGAAGTCGAACCGGACACTCATATCGCTGGCAATAGCGGCGAGCGTCGGCGCGCTCTTTGCCATGGAACCTGCCAAGGCCGAGGACGCTTCGGCGACGGCCGCCTACAAGGACATTCAGGCAACGCTCGGCTCGGTGCCGGACATGTTCAAGACCTTGCCCGACGTCGCGGTCGCCGGCGCCTGGGCCGAGATCAAGGCCGTGCAGCTCAATCCGAACACCGCGCTCGACGGCAAGACCAAGGAACTCATGGGCCTCGCCGTCGCCTCGCAGATCCCGTGCCAGTACTGCATCTATTTCCACACGCAGGCGGCCAAGCTCAACGGCGCCAGCGACGAGGAGATCAAGGAAGCCGTGGCGATGGCGGCGATCGTGCGCCACTGGTCGACGATGCTTAATGGCAGCCAGATCGACCTCGCGACCTTCAAGAAGCAGACCGACGACGTGTTCGCGGCCGTCAAGGCCAAGTCGCAGTGAAAAACCACTGCCCGTCGATCGGCGCCGGGCAGCGCTTCTGATCATCAACCGCCCGATCGGGAAGACGGGCCATGGAGGATAAAATGCTGACGAAGACTCAAGTCGTGGACGGCGCGGCGATCAAGAAAGCAATCGAAGGCCGTGATGGAAGGCTGCTGGCGAGCTTCTATACCGACGACGCGCTGGTGCGGGTGTTCGACCGCAACAACCCGCCGAGCAAGCCGCGCGAAATCCGCGGGCGCGCGGCGATCACTACGTTCTGGGATGACATCTGCAGCCGGGCGATGACCCACAAGGTCGACACCACGATCGCCGACGGCAACAACCTCGCCTTCACCCAGGCCTGCGCCTATCCGGACGGCACCAAGGTGTTCTGCGCGGCGATGCTGGAACTGAAGAACGGGCTGATTGCACGGCAGACCGTCGTGCAGGCCTGGGACGAGTAGATCAACGGCGGATTGCGCCGCAAACCCAGAGGAGAAGAAGATGTTCAGCGCCAGATGGCAGATCGACGCCAAGTTCGGGCACAAGCAGACTGTGCTTGACCTGTTGAAGAAATGGGAACGCGAGATCGGCTCGCAGGTCGGCCTCGCCGACCTCAAGTTCCAGATCATGACCGGATCGATCGGCGCGCGGGAAGCAACGGTCGAGTCGCATCACCAGGTGGAAAGCCTGGCCCAGCTGGAGGCGATGTTTGCCAAGATCGGCAAGATCGACGCGCACGCCAAATGGGGCAAGGAGATCGAGCCCTATGTGGTCTCGGGCACCAGCCTGTGGAACATCTATCGCATCGTCGAATAGCAGCTACACAGGTGCCGCAACTTTCGGCCGTCAGCTTCGCCGGCCGAAGCTTGTTCGTGGCCCCGCGTAGCGCGCTTGCCTGGCCTGTTCGGCGGCCGCCATGCGCCCCGCCGGAGCGCTTTGGCCGGGCATGGCACCCTGTTTGGCCAACGCCGCTGCTATCATGGCATCCGCCTTGCGGGCGCGTTCGTCGGCACCGGCCGCATCGTCTGCAAAGCTCGCGGTCACAGCGCGCGCCGCTGCCGGCCTGCTGCCCCGGAAAGCGATGAACAGAAACAGCGCGCCGAGCAGTCCGGCGCCGACGACTATGGTTATACGCGTGCCGGTCATGCCGGTAGGCTCGATCTGCGTCGGATTGGCAGGGTTCTGGACGACGGTGAGCGTGTCGCCGACCTGCGGTTCACGGGCGCCGTTCTTGTTCAGATCCATCGTCGTCTCGACGGCACCGGCGCCGGTGCCAACGCGCAAGGTGCCGGTGAATTTCTGGGTCACCTTCCACTCTTTGTCGGCGTGGACTGTCTTGAACGCCTCAACCAGATCGCATGGGATCGTGGCGGTGCTCACGGTCTTGTAGACGATCTTGTGCGCGGTCGATTCCATGTCGCATTCGACGTTGACCGCGAGGACTTCGGCCGGCGCCTCAGGCCAGCCGCTTTTCTTGATGATGTCCTTGCCGCCGAAGACGGCGATCAGCACGCAGAAGCCGCCGATTACCGTCAACTTGATCTTGGCCGTATTCATGAGCGAACCCCCTCGCCGCCGGTTTTGCCGACCGGAAGGCTGCTCGCTCAGGTTGAATATTCAGTAAATTGTGATCTGTCGCTGGGCCGCGAAAGTTACTCACGCTTAATATACAGAAAACGGCACGGTGGATATTTTAAGGAGTAGTGATGGCCGCTGCCCTATTCGGATATCACTAACCGTGGGCCACCATCACGTGGCGCACGGCGGTGTAGTCCTCCAGCGCATAGAGCGACATGTCCTTGCCGTAGCCGGACTGCTTCAGCCCGCCATGCGGCATCTCATTGGTCAGCATGAAGTGGGTGTTGATCCAGGTACAGCCATATTGCAGACGGGCGGCTGTTGCCATGGCGCGTGAGACATCCTTGGTCCAGACAGATGACGCCAGACCGTAGTCGCTGTCATTGGCCCAGTTGACGGCCTCGTCGACTTCCGTGAAACGGGTGACCGAGACGACGGGCCCGAACACTTCGCGGCGCACGATCTCGTCTTCCTGCAGCGCGCCGGCAACGACGGTCGGCTGGTAGTAGAAGCCGGAGCCCTCGCCCGGTCTGCCGCCGGTGGTGATCTCGATGTGCTTCAGCTCGGAAGCACGCTCGACGAAGCTCGAGACGCGGTCACGCTGGCGGCGCGAGATCAACGGTCCGATCTCGTTCTCGGTGTCGTCGGGGCGGTTGTACTTGATGGTCGAGACGGCCGAGGAGAGGTCGGCGACGAGCTTGTCGTAGATTTTCTTGCCGGCATAGATGCGGCAGGCTGCGGTACAATCCTGGCCGGCATTGTAGTAGCCGAAGGCGCGCAGGCCGTTGACCACGGCGCCGAGGTCGGCGTCGTCGAAGACGATGACCGGCGCCTTGCCGCCGAGTTCGAGATGCGTGCGCTTGACCGACTTGGCGGCGGCCTGCAGCACCTTCTTGCCGGTGGCGACATCACCGGTGATCGAGATCATGTTGACCTTGGGGTGGTTGATCAGCGTGTTGCCGACGCTGTCACCGCGGCCAAGCACGACATTGACGACGCCCTCCGGCAGGATTTCGGCCAGGATCTTCGCCAGTTTCAAAGCTGTCAGCGGCGTCTGTTCGGATGGCTTGAAGACGACGGTGTTGCCGCCGGCAATCGCCGGTGCCAGCTTCCATGCCATCATCATCAGCGGATAGTTCCACGGCGCGATGGAGGCGACGATGCCGATGGCATCGCGGCGGACCATCGAGGTGTGGCCCGGAATGTATTCGCCGGCGACCACACCCGGCATGGAACGCACCGCGCCGGCAAAGAAGCGGTAGCAGTCGACGATTGCCGGTATTTCGTCGTTGAGCACGGCGTTGATCGGCTTGCCGCAGTTGAGCGCCTCAAGTGCTGCGAACTCCTTCGCGTCGACCTCGATGCGGTCGGCGATCTTCAGGAGATAGCCGGAGCGCTGCGCCGGCGTGGTGCGCGACCACAAGGCGAACGCTTGTTCGGCGGCAATGACAGCCGCCTCGATCTGCGCCTGGCTGGCTTCAGGCAGGTTGAGAATGGTCGCCCCGGTCTTTGGGTTGAGGATCGGCTCCTCGGTCTCGGTGCCCTTCTCGAACTTCGAGCCGATCAGCATCTGGGTGTCCATGGAGGTCTCTCCCTTACGGATTTTTTGAGGTTATTTGCCTGAACCGGCGATCTGGTCGCCGTCGCGGGTCAGGTAATAGGCAAGCAGGATGGGCAGCAGCGTCACCAGCACGACGACCATGGCTACGACATTAGTGACCGGGCGCTGGCGCGGACGGATCAGCTCTTCCAGCATCCAGATCGGCAGCGTCTGCTGCTGGCCGGCGGTGAAGGTGGTGACGATGACCTCGTCGAAGGATAGAGCGAAGGCCAGCATGCCGCCGGCAAGCAGAGCGGTGGCGATGTTGGGCAGCACGACATGCCTGAAGGTCTGGAAGCCGTCGGCGCCGAGATCCATTGACGCCTCTATCATCGAACCGGAGGTTCGGCGGAAACGGGCGACGGCGTTGTTGTAGACGACGACGACGCAGAAGGTGGCGTGGCCAAGCACGATCGTCCAGAACGAGAAGGGAATATCGGCCAGCGAAAACGCCGAGCGCAGCGCGATGCCGGTGATGATGCCGGGCAGCGCGATCGGCAAGATGACCAATAGCGAGATGGTTTCGCGGCCGAAGAATTTTGTCCTGGAAACCGCGGCCGAACAGAGCGTGCCGAGGATGAGCGCAATTGCGGTCGAGATCGCGGCGACCCGGACCGACAGCGACAGCGCCTGCCAGACATCGGGCCGGTTCCAGGTGACGGCGAACCACTGTGTCGTCAAGCCGGGCGGCGGCCAGACAAAACTCTTCTCCTCGGTGGTGAAGGCGTAGACGAAGATCAGCAGGATCGGCAGGTGCAGGAACAGCAGGCCGCAGGCTGCGGCTACCTTGAGGCCGAGCGGTGCCGATTGCGAGCCATCAGAGCGCATCGAAGGCCCCCATGCGCTTGGCGCCCCACAGGTAGAAACCCATGATGACGATGGGCACCACGGTGAAGGCGGCGGCGAGCGGGATGTTGCCGGCGGTGCCTTGCTGCGAATAGACGGCCTGGCCGATGAACAGCCGCGACGTCCCGATGATCTGCGGGATGATGTAGTCGCCAAGCGTCAGCGAGAAGGTGAAGATCGAGCCGGCGACGATGCCCGGCAGCGCCAGCGGGAACAGCACGTTGCGAAAGGTCTGCCCTGGCGAGGCGCCGAGATCGGACGAAGCTTCGACCAGATTGCCGGGCACACGCTCGAGAGCCGCCTGAACCGGCAGGATCATGAACGGCAGCCAGACATAGACGAAGACGATGAAAGTGCCGGTGGCAGAGACCGACAGCGAGTTGCCGCCGACGACCGGCAACGACAGCCAGCCATCGAGCAGCCACAGAAGGTGCAATTTGGCGAGCAGCCAGGTCAGGATGCCTTCCTTGGCCAGGATCAGCTTCCAGGCATAGATCTTGACCAGGTAGCTCGACCATAGCGGCAGCATGATGCCGAGATAGAACAGCGCCTTCCAGCGACCGCGGGCATAGCGCGCCGCGTAGTAGGCGATGGGGAAAGCGAGGATCGCGGAGGCAACCGTGACCAGGGCTGCCATCGTCACCGTGCGCAGGATGATGTCGAGATTGGCGACCTGGAACAGGTCGCCATAGGTTTTCAGCGTGAACTCGCGGTTGATGAGGCCGGAGAATTCGTCGATCGAGAAAAAGCTCTGCGCCAGCAGCGCAAACAGCGAGCCGATGTAGACGATGCCGAGCCACAGCACCGGCGGCAGCAGCATGAGCAACAGCAGGACCTTGGGCCTGCGCCAGAAAAGATCCGACAGCGCGCCGCGCAGGCCACCGCTTCCCGGCAGGATCGCAGGGGCATTGGCGCGCGGCATGGCGGCGTCGAGGCTCATGCCGGCTCGTCCATCAGGTGCAAATGTTCGCGGTTGAAGGTGAGCACCACCGCCTCGCCTTCTGCCGGCAAGGCGGTGCCGGCCGGCACGATGGCATGCAGCTTCAGCCCGTCGGCATCGAGGGCCAGTTTGGTCGTGGCGCCGAGATAGTTGGTGGAGACGAGGCGAGCGGCAACGCCGTCGCCTTTCGCGGCACGGCCGACACGAATGGATTCAGGTCGCAGGCTGCCCCAGCGATGCTGGCCGGCATAGCGCTGGACGAAATCCGGCGGCAGGATATTGGACGAGCCGACGAAATCGGCGACGAAGCGGGTTTTCGGCCGCTGATAAATGTCTTCCGGTGTGCCGATCTGCATGATCTTGCCGTCGTTGAAGACAGCGACGCGATCGGCCATGGACAGCGCCTCGCCCTGGTCATGGGTGACGAAGATGAAGGTGATGCCGAGCGCCTTCTGCAGCGACTTCAGCTCTTCCTGCATGTTCTCGCGCAGTTTGAGGTCGAGCGCGCCGAGCGGCTCGTCGAGCAACAGCACCTTGGGCTGGTTGACCAGCGCGCGGGCGAGCGCCACGCGCTGGCGCTGGCCGCCGGAAAGCTGGCCGGGGCGACGGGCGCCATAGCCGGGAAGCCGCACCAGCGACAGCGCCTCTTCCGCAGCCTTCTGCCGCTCGGGTTTGCCGACGCCCTTGACCATCAGCCCATAGGCGACGTTGTCGAGCACGTTCAGATGCGGAAACAGCGCGTAATCCTGAAACACCGTGTTGACGTTACGACGATAGGGCGGAACGCCCTCGGCGCGTTCGCCGAAGATCGAGATCGAACCGGCCGTCGGCTGCTCGAAGCCGGCGATCAGGCGCAGGCAGGTCGTCTTGCCGGACCCCGAGGGACCAAGCATGGCGAAGAACTCACCGGGCACGATATCGAGGTCGACCGCATCGACAGCGCGCACGCTGCCGAAATGGCGGGAGACCTGTTTGAAGGAAACGGCTGGTGTCATAGGCTGTCAATCTGTTGCCGGTTTAGCTTTGTCGAATCGCTCTCGCCTCCCGACTGGGATGGCGGATTGGCACAGCGTTGCGGCGAAGCCGCGGGTGGGGGTGATCCGGCATGACCTGCCGAGCAGCCCCACCTCGCAGACCCCACCCCAACGGTACGCGTCGACCCTCCCCATCAGGGGAGGGCAATGGGCAAAATCACCGACCGCCGATGACGCCGATATAGTCCGACACCCAGCGGTAGTAAGGCACGCACTGGTTGTTCTCGCTGGCGCATTTCGACACCGGCGTCTTCCAGAACTTGATCTTGTCGAAATTGTCGTAACCGTTGGTCTTGCAGCCTTCGTCGGTCAACAGTTCGTTGCCCTTGCAGGCGGCGGGCACCACCGGGAGCGAACCGAACCAGGCGGAGACATCGCCCTGCACCTTGGGCGACAGCGAATGCTCCAGCCACATATAGGCGCAGTTCGGATTGGCCGCGTCGGCCTCCATCATGGTGGTGTCGGCCCAACCGGTGACGCCTTCCTCGGGAATGGTCGAAGAGACCGGCTTCTTGGCGGCAACCAGCGCGTTAACCTGATACGGCCACGAACCCGAAGCAACCACGCCCTCGTTCTGGAAATCGTCGACCTGGATGGCGGCATCGTGCCAATAGCGGCCGACCAGCGTACGCTGGACACGCAGCAGATCGAGCGCCGCCTTGTACTGGTCCTCGGTTAGTTCGTAAGGATCCTTGATGCCGAGTTCCGGCTTGTGGAACATCAAATAGTTGGCCGCGTCGGCAATATGGATCGGACCGTCATAGGCCTGAACGCGCCCCTTGTTCGGCTTGCCGTCAGGCAGGTCCATCGCCTCGAAGACGACGTTCCAGCTCTTCGGTGCTTCCTTGAACACGTCGGTGTTGTACATCAGCACATTCGGACCCCACTGGTAGGGAACGCCGTAGTGCACCTTGTCGACCGTGAACCAGGGCGCATCCTTCAGCCGGTCGTCGACCGTCTTCCAGCTCGGGATGAGATCGGTGTTGATCGGCTGGACGCGCTTGCCGGCGACAAGGCGCAGCGACGCATCGCCCGAGGCGGTGACGAGATCGAAGCCGCCTTCGTTCATCAGCGAGACCATTTCGTCGGAGGTGTTGGCGGTCTTGACGTTGACCTTGCAGCCAGTGTCCTTCTCGAAGGACGAGACCCAGTCATAGCCCTTGTCGGTTTCGCCGCGCTCGATGTAGCCGGGCCAGGCGACAATGTTGACCTGGCCTTCGCCCTTGCCGAGTTCCTTGACCTGGGCGACAGCCTGGCCGGAGAAGGTCAGCGCAACCGTCAACGCAGTGCATGACTTGAGGAATGAATTCATCATCGATCTCCCATTTTGGCGCCTGACCCCGAAGCCGGTTTCGGTCTTCGCCAGGGCCACGCGCGGACTGAAAAAAGTCAGCTCGTCCGATGGACGCATGCCGCTCTGACGGCGGCTTTGGTTCCTTACAGACAAAGTGCTGTGAAATTGCCGGTTTCGCAAATTCATTTATCAGAAGGGCGATATCGGTTTTTCCGATAGATCAGCGGCCGATCTTGTCGGGCCGTTGACGCACCATGCGCTGCGACTGGGCGAGGCCGATGAAGTCGCGCGCCGCCTGCGGCAGGCCGGAGCCGCGACGCCAGACCATGCCGACCTGCACGACCGGCAAGGAGCCTGAGATATCGCGCGATTCGATGCGGTCGCCTTCCAGCGACCACGGCCGGTAGACGAGGTCGGGCAGCAGCGCGACGCCGGCGCCGGTGGCGACTAGGCTGCGCACCGCCTCGACCGAACGGGTGCGAAAAGCGACATGCGGCTTGGCGCCAATCGCTGCCAGCAGCTTGCCGGTGTTTTCCTCGATTTCGTCGACGGTGAGCATGATCAGCGGTTCGCCGGCAATGTCGCCAATGCCGATGATGTCGGCGCCGGCCAGCGGATGGCTGAGCGGCAGCCACAGCCGATAGGCCGAGACTTCGAGGATTTCCGACTGCAGCGCGGTGCGGTCGCGCAGGTTCGAGGTGACCATCACGGCGATGTCGAGCTTGCCGCCGATCAGCAGATGCTCGAGATAATCGCCATTGTCCTCGATGGCCGAAACCTCGACGCCCGGATAGGCACGACGGTAGCGCGCCAGCAGGTCGGACAGCACATAGCCGGCAACCAAAGAGGTGACGCCGAGCTGCAGCCGGCCGCCCGCCACCATCTGGTCGCCGGAGAAAGAGCGGCGCGCATCGGAAACGTCGGCCAGTATCTTAGTGGCGTGGCGCAGGAACTGGTGGCCCTTGTGGGTGATGTTGAGGCCACGCGGGTGGCGCTCGAACAGTTCGACGCCGAGATCGCTCTCAAGCTCCTTGATCGCCTCGGTGACCGACGATTGCGAAATCGACAGGTTTTGCGCGGCGCCCGACACCGTGCCTTGCTCGGCGACGGCGATGAAGAACTGCAACTGGCGGATGGTGAAAGCCATGGCCGGACTAAACACTGGCGCAGCGAGGAAGGAAAGCGACGGCGGCGCTTATCCCGTAGCAGCAATACGGAGCCTCCTGGTCAGCCGAACCCGAGGCGCCGCCGGCAGGCCGGGCCATAGCGCAGCGCGAGCATGAATGCCGTCTCCAGCGCCAAGACGATGATAATGATGCGAAAGCCGATGGCATAGGAATCCCGGCCACTGCCGCGCATGAGGTAGCCGGTGATGAGAAAGCCCGTGTTCCACAGCGTGGCGCCGAGCAGCGTCGCCACGGCGAAAGGCAAGAGCGGCAAACGGAGCGCGCCGGCGGCGATCAGCAGGTAGTTGCGCACCGTCGGGATGAACTGCGCCAGCAAGGAGACCCGCATGTGATGGCGGCGATAGGCGTCCCCGAGCCTGGAATAGGTCGCATAGCGCAGGCAGACAAATTTGCCGAAACGCTCGACCAGCCTGTCGGCACGATCCAATCCAATCCGGCGGCCCACACTATACCAGACGAGGCAACCTGTGATGGCGGACAGCGTCGTCAGCAGGAGCAGGATCGCCAGCGCCGGGAGATCGGGCGCCGAGGTCATGCCAAGGAACAGCAGCAGCACATGCGAGGGCGGCAGCGGCAGTATCTTTTCGGTGAAGGCGAGGCAGGCGACGCCAAGCAGGCCGAAGCCCAGAATCGCCGACAGCGGATCGGTCATGAAAAGCGCCAGTCGTAGGTTTTGAGGTTCTTGATCCTGGATACCTTATACACCGTCGCCGGCGGGAAGGTACGGAAGGTGCGGCCAAGCCGGACCGCTTCCAGGTCGAGCCTGTCGAGCAATGTCTGGTCGAAAGGGCAGCGGCTGCCCAATGTGTACTGGTAAAGTGCCGCGCCCGGCCGCAAAGCGTCGAACACGCCTTCCAATATTGCGAAGGCCTTGCGCGGCGACATCCGCCGAAACGGCAAGCCACTGATCGCAGCGCCCACGACCGGCCCATCGAACAGCGGCGGAAAGCGCAGGCCAACCGCATCCATTTCGAAGATGCGCGCGGCGGGAAAGCGGCGCGTCAGCAGCGTGGCAAAGTCCGGGTCGGCCTCGACCAGCGTCAGGTCATTTTCGCTGACGCCGCGCTCCAGCAGCGCCCGCGTGAATGGACCGGTGCCCGGCCCAAGCTCCAGCACCGGGCCGGTCCCGGGACCGATTTCGCACGTGATCAGCCCCGCCAGACTGGAGTTGGACGGCGGGACCGAGCCGATCCGGAGTGGCGCCAGCGTCCAGGCCATGAGGAAAGACAAGGCATCGTTTGCAGGCATAGCGACCTCACTGCTGATGCGGGCGATTCGCCTGGCCCGCATTTCGATGAGGCGCTGTTTGCGACGGCCGGGTTGCGTGAACATTGCGAAGAGCCGGCCCAATCGAAAAGATTCCAGCAGAGATCGATGGTGTTCGGCCTAACCTGCTTTCAGGCCGCCGCGATGCTGAGCCGCGCACCAGCCTGGGCAAGGGCGGCGGCGATGTCGCGCGGCGGCGGCCGGTCAGTCGCGAGTTCCGAAAAGTCGTCGAAGCCGCAGACCTGGACCAGACCCTGGCGGCCGAATTTTGTGTGGTCGGTGATGACCAGCGAGCGCTGGCCACGCGACAGCACCATGCGGGCGAATTCCGCCTCTTCCAGATCATAGTCCATAACGCCGGTGACGGCATCGACCGCACCGGTGGAGATCACCGCATGGCTGACGGAAAAGCGGCTGACGAATTCGATGGCCGAGACGCCGAAGGCAGCACCGGAATCGCTGCGCAATTCGCCGCCCGCCATATAGACCTTGTTGTCGTTGACGGTGGCCAGCGTGCGGGCGATGTCGGACGAATTGGTGACGACCGTCAGCCGCCGGTGGCCGAGCAATTCGCGGGCCAGGAAAGACGTCGTGGTGCCGGTATCGAGCATGATCGATTCGCCGTCGCGGATGGTGGCGGCGACCATGCGGGCGATGATGCGCTTGGCGTCGGCATTGTCGCGCATGCGCCGCTCGAACGGCGCTTCGCCGGCCATCGACGGCAGGCCGATGGCGCCATGCATCTTCAGGATCGAGCCATCGCCGGTCAGTGGCTTGACGTCGCGACGCACGGTTTCCAGCGACACCCCCAGCCGATCGGCCAGGCTGGCGATGCTGATTGTGCCTTCCTCCTTGAGGAGGCGCAGGATTTCGCCATGCCGCTTCGAATGGATCATTCGGCTTTCCCGTGTTTTTTGCGCTTTTGACCGATTCTAAGGTAATTCAAGCGGTTTTAAAGCAATTGCTTGTGCTTTCGGGCAAAACACCCAAAAAAAGTCACAACTTTTTGTTGACAGCCGGGCAACACTGACGTGAGATCAGATCGTGACAGGCTCGGAACTGCCACGAGAGGGTGATGGCAGAGCCGCAACTTACAGACCAGATCGTCTGGAACATGCCTGGTGCAAGGATTTTTCAGATCCGCGGGGGCGGATGTCGGGCATCAAAAACCTGGCAAAGGGGCTCGTCGGTGCGGTGCGGGATACCAATCCTGGCGTCCCGCACCGACGAGATTTCGCGTTTCTCCCCACCATCGTCGCGCTGTCCGTGGCGCTTTGTCGAAGCTCAGCCAAACCAGGGATGGCCCCGTGACTGCTGAAGACCGCATCCGCGCCCTGCCCTGCTGGACCGGCAGCATCGACATCGCGCCGCTGCCGGGCGGCCTCAGCAACGCCAACTATCTGGTCAAGGACGCAGCGGGGCGGCATGTCGTGCGCTTCGGCCAGGACTATCCATTCCACCACGTGTTTCGCGAGCGCGAGGTGATGACGGCGCGGGCCGCGCACGCCGCCGGCTTTGCGCCGGCCGTGCGCTATGCGGAGCCGGGCATCATGGTGACCGAATTTATCGGCGCCAAGACTTATGTCGCCGAAGACGTACGCAGCAATATCGGCCGTGTCGCGGCCCTGATGCGCGGTTTTCACCGGGAGATGCCCAACCACATCTCCGGCGCCGGCTTCATGTTCTGGGTGTTCCACGTCATTCGCGACTATGCGCGCACGCTGGAAGAAGGTGGCAGCCGCAAGCGGGGCGACCTGCCGCGCCTTCTGACGCTCGCGGACGAACTCGAACGGGCGCAGAAACTGCTGCCGATCGTCTTTGGTCACAATGATCTCTTGCCGGCTAATATTCTCGACGACGGCAGCAGGTTGTGGCTGATCGATTTCGAATATGCCGGCTTCAACACGGCGATGTTCGACCTTGCCGGCGTCGCCTCGAATGCCGAGATGAGTGACGAGGTATCCTTCGCCTTCCTCACCGCCTATTTCATGAAGGAACCGGACGAGGCGATCCGTCGCTCGCACGCGGCCATGCAATGCGCGTCGCTGCTGCGCGAGGCGATGTGGAGCATGGTTTCGGAGCTTTATCTCGACGCGCCCGGCATCGACTATGTCGCCTACACCGAAGAAAACCTGACCCGGCTCGACGCGGCGCTGGAAAACTACAGAACAAAATACGGGATACACGCATGACTTTGCCCACGCATGCCGGGATCGTCGTCATCGGCGGCGGCATCATCGGCTGTTCGACGGCCTATCATCTGGCGCGCGACCACAAGGCCGATGTCGTGCTGCTCGAACAGGGCAAGCTGACCTCGGGCTCGACCTGGCACGCCGCCGGGCTGGTCGGTCAGTTGCGCTCGTCGGCCTCGATCACCCGCGTGCTCAAATATTCGGTCGACCTCTACAAGGGGCTGGAGGCCGAGACCGGACTTGCCACCGGCTGGAAGATGACCGGCTGCCTGCGGCTCGCCACCAATGCGGATCGCTGGACCGAATACAAAAGGCTGGCGACGACAGCGAAAAGCTTCGGCATGGACATGCAATTGCTGTCGCCGGCAGAGGTGAAACAAATGTGGCCGCTGTTGGAAACCAGCGACCTCGTCGGCGCCTCATGGCTGCCGACCGACGGGCAGGCGAGCCCCTCCGACATCACGCAGTCGCTGGCCAAGGGCGCGCGCATGCATGGCGCCAAACTGTTCGAGGATGTCCGCGTCACCGGCTTCGAGATGAAGGACGGCCGCATCACCGCGGTGAAGACCAATAAGGGTGATATTGCCTGCGACAAGGTGGTGAACTGTGCCGGGCAATGGGCGCGGCAAGTGGGCGCCATGGCCGGCATCAACGTGCCGCTGCAGCCGGTGAAGCATCAGTACATCATCACCGAAAAGATCGAGGGACTGTCGACCGATGCGCCGACGATCCGCGACCCGGACCGGCGCACCTATTTCAAGGAAGAGGTCGGCGGACTGGTGATGGGTGGGTATGAGCCAAACCCGCAGCCCTGGACGACCGGTGACGTGCCCGACGACTGGGAGTTCCGGCTGTTCGACGACGACTACGATCATTTCGAGCAGCACATGACCCAGGCGATCGCACGGGTTCCGGCGCTCGAGACCGTCGGCGTCAAGCAGATGATCAACGGGCCGGAAAGCTTCACGCCAGACGGCAATTTCGTCCTCGGCACAGCGCCTGAATGCGCCAACATGTTCGTCGGCGCCGGCTTCAACGCCTTCGGCATCGCGTCCGGCGGCGGCGCCGGCTGGGTGCTGGCGCAATGGGTGGTCGACGGCGAGGCGCCGCTCGACCTGTGGGTGGTCGATATCAGGCGCTTCTCCAACCTGCACCGCGACCGGCAATGGGTCTGCGACCGCACGCTGGAAGCCTATGGCAAGCACTACACGATCGGCTTCCCGCATGAGGAGTATTCCTCAGGCAGGCCGCGCATCGTCTCGCCGCTCTACGAACGGCTGAAGCAGCATCGCGGCGTGTTCGGTTCGAAGCTGGGCTGGGAACGGCCGAACTGGTTCGCACCGGAAGGCGTCGAACCAAAAGACGTCTATTCGATGGGCCGGCAGAACTGGTTTGCTCCAGTCGGCGAAGAGCACCGGCATGTGCGCGAAAAAGTCGGCATTTTCGACCAGTCGTCCTTCGCCAAATACGAACTGACCGGCCCCGACGCGCTGAAAGCGCTGGACTGGATCTGCGCCAACGACGTCAACAAACCGGCCGGACGGCTGACCTATACGCAGTTGCTCAACACACGCGGCGGCATCGAGGCGGATCTCACCGTGGCGCGGTTGGCCGAGGAAAAATTCTACATCGTCACCGGCACCGGTTTTCGCACTCATGATTCCTCATGGATCAGCGATCATATCGGCGATGGGCTCGACGTGACACTGACCGATGTCACCGAGGCGTTCGGCACGCTGTCGCTGATGGGTCCCAGGGCACGCGACGTGCTGGCCGCAGTGACCGACGCCGATGTATCGAACGCGGGCTTCCCCTTCGGCCATGTGCGCGAGATTGCCATTGCCGGTCATACAGTGCGGGCGCTGCGCATTACCTATGTCGGCGAGCTCGGCTGGGAATTGCATGTGCCGATCGCGGCGACCGGCGAAATCTTCGACGCGCTGATGGCGGCCGGGGAGAGGCACGGCATCCGCCCGGTCGGCTACCGCGCACTTGAATCGCTCAGGCTGGAGAAGGGTTATCGCGCCTGGGGCTCAGACATCACGCCCAACGACACGCCACAGGAGGCCGGCCTCGGCTGGGCGGTGAAGCTCAGGAAGAACACCGATTTCGTCGGCCGGCGGGCACTTGAGAAGGTCAATGGCGACGTGTTGAAGAAACGCTTTGCCGGCTTCACCGTCGACGATCCCGAGATCGTGCTGGTCGGCCGCGAGACGATCCTGCGCAACGGCGAACCGGTCGGCTATCTCACCAGCGGCGGCTATGGCTACACGTTGGGCAAGAACATCGGTTTTGGCTATGTGCGCAACGCCGACGGCGTGAGTGACGATTTCCTCACCACCGGCGACTACGAGCTGGTGGTGGCGATGGAGCGGACGCCGGCAAAAATCCATCTCGAACCGCTGTATGATCCGTCGATGAGCAAGATCAAGGCATAGTGGTGCAGTGATGAGTTTTCATGCGGATCGCCACGTCCATATCCTGGTCATCGGCGGCGGCGCCATCGGTACCTCGGTCGCCTATCACCTGGCCCGCGACGGCGCCAAGGACGTGCTGCTGGTCGAGAAATCCCTCCTCACCCATGGCTGCACATGGCATGCAGCCGGGCTGGTCGGGCAGCTTCGCGGGAAACGAAACCTCACCCGGCTGATGCAGAATTCGGTTGCCGTCTTCGACCGGCTGGAAGCCGAGACCGGACAGGCGATTTCGTGGAAGAAGGTCGGCTCGCTGCGGCTTGCCGGAAGTGCCGCGCGCTGGAGCGAAATCCGCCGCTCGATGACACAGGCCAAGAGCTTCGGCGTCGAGTGCCATTCGCTGTCGGCCGATGAGGCCGCCAAGCATTTTCCTTACATCGTCAAGGACGGCATCGAGGGCGCCGCCTACATTCCCGGCGATGGCTATATCGATCCCTATTCGCTGACCATGGCCTATGCCAAGGGGGCGCGGCAAAACGGCGCCAAGATAGAGGAAGGCGTCACCGTTGAGGAGATCGTGATCGAGGGGCGGCGCGCGGTCGGCGTCGTTACCAACGGCGGCTCGATCTCTTGCGACATTCTCGTCAACTGCGCAGGGCTGTGGGCCAAGCGGGTCGGCAAGATGGCCGGCGTGCCGCTGGCGGCAGGCGTCGTCGAGCACCAGTATTTCCTTACCGAAAAGACGTTGAAGCTCGATCCGAACCTGACCACGCTGCGTGATCCCGACCACAATTTCTACCTCAAGCCGGACACCGGAAGTTTTGCCATTGGCGGCTGGGAAGACGGCTCTAAAGGCTGCTGGCGCGGCATGCCGCCGCTCGATTTCGGCCGCGAGCTTTTCCCGCCCAACATGGAGCGGCTGGAGCTCTTCGCGCTGCCGGCGGCGGAGCGACTGCCGGTGCTCAATGAGATCGGCATCCAGACCGTCATCAACGGGCCGATTCCGGTGTCCTTCGATGGCGAGCCGATCATGGGGCTGGCCCCGGAACTCGACAATTTCTTCGTCGCCTGCGGGTTTACCGCCGGCATCGCGGCGTCCGGCGGCGCCGGGCTGGCGCTTTCCAACATGATCCTGCATGGCGACGCCGGCATGGATCTGTGGCCTTTCGACATGCGCCGCTTCGGCGCGGTGCAGGCGCAAGGCCGCTATCTGGAAGCGCGCGCCATCGAGGCCTATGGCGCCTATTACAAGATCCATTGGCCGGCGGAGGAATCCCACGCCGGGCGCGGTCTGCGGCTTTCGCCGCTGCATGACAAGCTGCGCGACAACGGTGCCGTTTTCGGCTCCAAATTCGGCTGGGAGCGGCCGAACTGGTTCTCGGTCGACGACGGCAAATCGGTGGAGCTCGGCAGCTTCGAGGGCAGGCCCGGCTGGTTCGACGCTGTCGGCGAGGAGGTGCGCGCAATCCGCGAGCGCGCCGCCCTGATCGACCAGACCTCGTTCTCGAAATTCGAGATTGCCGGCAAGGGTGCGCACGCCGCGCTGCAGGCGATCGCCGCCAACGACCTCTCGGGTGCGCCCGGCAAGGCTGTCTACACCCAGCTGTGCAACGAGAAGGGTGGCATCGAGGCCGATGTGACAATCGTTCATACCGATGAGGATCGTTTCCTGCTGGTCACCGGCTCGGGATTTGGCGTGCGCGACGGCAATTGGGTGGCGAGGCACCTGCCGGCCGGCGTGGCATTGCGGGACGCAACCAATCAGTACGCCACGATCAATCTGTGCGGGCCACGGGCCCGGGATATCCTGCAGTCGGTCACCGACGACGATGTCTCCAACGACGCTTTGCCGTTCCTGGCGGCGCGCCGGATCGAGGTCGGCAATGCCACCGCGCTTGCGGTGCGCATCGGTTATGTCGGCGAACTGGGCTACGAGCTCTACGTGCCGCAGGACTATGCCGTGCATATCTACGAGACGCTGCGCGAGGCGGGCGAGCCGCACGGCATCGCCGACGCCGGCTATCGCGCCATCGACGCCTGTCGCATGGAGAAAGGCTATCTCTACTGGTCCGGCGATATCACGCCCGACTACAATCCCTACGAAGCCGGGCTCGGTTTCGCGGTGGCGCTCGACAAGGGCAACTTCATCGGCCGCGAGGCGCTGGCCAAGATCAAGGCCGAAGGCGTCAAGCGCAAGCTGTGCTCCTTCACTGTCGATGGCTTCGCGCCTTTCCATGGCGGCGAAGCGATCCTGTTCGGCGGCAAGGTCGTCGGCTCCACCTCGTCCACCGGCTACGGCTACACGCTCGGCAAAACCATCGCCTTCGGCTACCTTCCCGCGGAACTGGCGGGCGAGGCTTCGTTCGAGATCGAGGCGTTCGGCAAAGCCTATAGGGCGACGCGGGGACCCCGCACGCTTTATGATCCGAAGATGGAAAGGCTGAAGGCATGAGCGGCGACCTTGCCATTGCCCGGCAAGCCATGGCGGCGATTCCGCTGTTCAAGGATTTCAGCGGCAAGGTAGAACGGCTCGGCGGCCTCACCAATCTTGTCTTCAAGGCCGGCGATTTCTGCCTGCGCATCCCCGGCAAAGGCACCGAAGAGTATATCAACCGCGCCAACGAGGCAGTGGCGGCGCGGGAGGCGGCAAGGGCCGGGGTCAGCCCCGAAGTGCTGCATGTCGACCAAGGGACCGGCGTGATGGTGACGCGCTTCATTGCCGGCGCCGAGACGATGTCGCCGGAAAAGTTCAGGACACGGCCAGGCAGTCCCGCGCGGGCAGGCAAGGCCTTTCGCACACTGCATGGCTCGGGAGCGGTGTTTCCGTTCCGCTTCGAGCTGTTTGCGATGATCGACGATTATCTGAAGGTGCTGTCGACCAAGGATGTTGCCTTGCCCGCCGGCTATCACGATGTCGTGCGCGAGGCCTCAACCGTACGCGCCGCACTTGCCGCCCATCCGCTTCCCCTCGCCGCCTGCCATTGCGATCCCCTGTGCGAGAACTTTCTCGATACGAGCGACAGGATGTGGATCGTCGACTGGGAATATTCGGGCATGAACGACCCGCTCTGGGATCTCGGCGACCTCAGTGTCGAAGGACAATTCGATCCGGCACAGGACGAAGAGCTGATGCAGGCCTATTTCGGTGGCGAGGCCAAACCGGCCGAGCGCGGCCGCATCGTCATCTACAAGGCGATGTGCGATCTGTTGTGGACGCTGTGGGGGCTAATCCAGCTTGCCAACAACAATCCCGTCGACGACTTTCGCGCCTATGCCGACGGCCGGTTTGCGCGCTGCAAGGCGTTGATGGAGACGCCGGAGTTTTCCCGCCATCTGGCGGCGGTGCGTCGGGGTTAGGCACCAATAATCTGGACCTAATTCACGCCCTTCGGCACGTTTTCGGGCGGCACGACTGTCTCGACCACCTTCTGGCGATGGAAGATGAACAGACCGGCGAACACGACGATGGCCGAGCCGATCAGGATCCGCGGGCCGGGAACGTCGCCAAAGAACACCAGACCGAAGACGACAGCCCACAACAACAGCGTGTAGTGCAGCGGCGCCAGCGTCGAGGCCGGCGCCAGCTTCAGCGCCCTGGTGATCATCAGATGCGCGCTACAGGAGACGATGCCGAGCAACAGCATGGCGCCGAAATCGAGCGCCGAGGGCGTGCGCCAGGCGCCGATGGTCATCACGCCGCCGACCAGTAGCGTGCCGATGGTCTGCCACGTCACCAGCGTGGTGTCGCTGGTGCCTCGCAGACGGCGGTTGAGGATGATGGCAAAGGCAAACGCAATGCTGCCGACCAATGCGAACAGCGACGACTGCGAGAATGCCGCCGAGGACGGCTTCAGTATGATCAGCACGCCACAGAAACCTACCAGGATCGCGGCCCAGCGGCGCCAGCCGACTTTTTCCCCGAGCAGGAAATGCGATAGGGCCGCGACATAGATCGGGCCGGCCATGTAGAAGCTCATCACATCGGCAAGCGGCAGATAAACGACGGCGGCATAGAACAAGGCGGTGTCGAGCGTCGTCGCCACCACGCGCAAGATCTGCAGCTCCAGCCGTTCCATCCGAAACAGCTTGCCGGCGCCCTGATTTGCAATCATCGGGCCGAGCACGAAAAACGCGCCGACCGAGCGGATCAGCACCACCTGGCCGACGGAAAAGCTGGCGACCAGCCATTTGCCCATGGCGTCGTTCAACGCAAACAGGAAATCGCCGGCCAGCATCAGCAGGATGCCGGCCACCAGTACGTTCCTGATCGTCGAATTCTGGGCTGTTGGCTGCGCCATGCCTTTACCGGTTCCTGCCAAGCGTAGGGTGAACCGCGTCGTAGACACAAGCGGCAGCCTTGACGAGGCGGAAAGCGAAAAATCGGTAAGACCAGCGCCGGAAATGGCTGATCCTAGAGCATGATCCCGAAAAGTGGAATCCGGTTTTCGGAAAGGATCATGCTCAAACAAAGAGATAGTGCCCCATCCCGATTCTATCGGGATAGGGCTCTAGGCGGATTTGTGCCTGCGGTTCACCATTGCCGGCCGTCCGGCGATGGAAAGCCGGGTGTCCTGCCTGGTCCTCTGCGCCACCACCTTGCCCCTGGCGATGACACAAAGCCGTTCGGCGCGCAGGCGCAGGGCTTCGATCGGGTTGCCGGCGTCGAGGATGACCAGGCTGGCGCGCTTGCCGACGGCAAGGCCGAGATGGTCCAGGCCCATAATGGCGGCGTTGACGTTGGTGACCATGTCGAAACAGCGCGCCATGTCGGCCGGGCTCGACATCTGGGCGACGTGCAGGCCCATGAAGGCGACGTCGAGCATGTCGGCGGTGCCCAGCGAATACCAGGGGTCGAGCACGCAATCCTGGCCCCAGCCGACGCGGATCCCCAGCGCCACCATCTCCTTGACGCGGGTCAGGCCACGGCGCTTGGGAAACGTGTCGTGGCGGCCTTGCAGCATGATGTTGATCAGCGGGTTGGGGATGGCCGAGACGCCGGCCTCGGCGATCAGCGGCAACAGCTTGGAGACATAGTAATTGTCCATGGAATGCATCGAGGTGAGATGCGAGCCGGCCACCCTGCCTTGCAGGCCGAGGCGCTGCGTTTCATAGGCAAGCTGTTCGATGTGGCGCGACAGCGGGTCGTCGGTCTCGTCGCAATGCAGATCGACCATCAGCCCGCGTTTTGCCGCGATCTCACAGAGCTCGGTCACGGAGCGCGTGCCGTCGGCCATGGTGCGCTCGAAATGCGGGATGCCGCCGACAATGTCGACGCCGAGGTCGAGCGCCCGCAGCGTGTTCTGGCGCGCTGTCGGCGAGCGATAGAGCCCGTCCTGCGGGAAGGCGACCAGTTGCAGGTCGATATAGGGCGCGACCGTCTTCTTCACATCGAGCAGGGCTTCCACCGCCAGCAGGCGATCGTCGCAGACATCGACATGGGTGCGGATGGCAAGCAGGCCCATCGACACTGCCCAATCGCAATAGGCGAGCGCGCGGTCGCGCACCGCCTCGTGCGTCAGCAAAGGCTTCAGTTCACCCCACAGCGAAATGCCTTCCAGCAGCGTGCCTGAAACGTTGATACGCGGAATGCCGTAGGAGAGCGTCGCATCCATGTGGAAATGCGGATCGACGAAGGGCGGCGAGACCAGATTGCCCCGGGCGTCGATCGCGGTACCTGCCGTAACGTCGAGGTCGGGTCCGATCGCAGCGATGGTCTCACCGATGATGCCGATGTCGGCAATGGTGCCGTCGGGCAGCGTGCCGCCACGCACAACAAGGTCGAAATTCATCTGTCGTCATCCCTTTTCAGAATCACCGGACCATGGTGGCGCAAAAGACAGGTTGCCGCAGCCGTTTCTTTCGGTCGTGGCGAAAGGTTCCATCCTGATGCAACTGGCTCTATAAGCCGCCTTTCGTCCTATGCGGCGAATCCGAAGTTCGCACCAGTGTGGCGCAGTGCAGCGACGAATTTCGGGATCATGCGCAGCAAACCATGGAATCCCGTGTGGCTTTGGATTGGAAATTCCTGAAACGCGACGAGCGCTCGATGGAGAACCAGCGCCTTATCGTCAGGCTGTTGCAGGAATCGTTTCGCCAACACAGGTTTGGTTACGCCGCCGCCATCGCTTCGATGCTGGTGGTGGCCGGCATGACCGGGGCAAGCGCCTGGATGATGCGCGACATGACCAATGAGTTCATGGTCTCGAAAAGGATGTCGCATATCTATCTGATCGCTGGCGCCGTCGCCGCCATCTTCACCATCAAGGGCGTGGCTACCTTTCTGCAAACCTATTTCATGAGCCGGGTCGGCAACGCCATCATCGCCGAGCGGCAGCGCAAGATCTACGATCGCATCCTGGCGCAAGGCATCGAATTCTACCACTCGACATCGTCGTCGGACCTGATCAACCGCATGACCAACAACGCGCAGGCCGCGCGCAATGTTCTTGATCTGGTCGTCACATCCTATGTCAGGGACCTGGCCACGCTGGTGGTCCTGTTGGTGGTCATGTTCGTCGGGCAGCCGGTGCTGTCGCTGGTGTCGTTCATTGTCGGGCCGATCGCCATCTACAGCGTCAACCGGATTCTCAAGCGAGTCCGCAAGGTTTCCGAATTGGAGTTCCGCTCTATCGGCCAGATCGTGCAGATCATGCAGGAAACCGCGATCGGCGTGCGGGTCGTCAAATCCTTCAATCTCGAAGGGGCGATGCGCGGGCGCATGTACAAAGCGGTGTCCGACGTCGAGAGCCGCGCCAACAACATCGCGACGCTGGAAGCCGCCACCAGCCCGGTCATGGAAACGCTCGCCGGCTTTGCCATCGCCGGCGTTATCCTGGTCAGCGGCCTTCTCGTCGTGGAAGGCGGCCAGACGCCTGGCGGAATAACGGCCTTCATCTTCGCGCTGCTGCTTGCCTATGAGCCGGCAAAACGCCTGGCGCGCGTGCGCATCTCGCTGGAGACCGGCATCGTCGGTGTTCGAATGATGTTCCAGTTGGCCGACCGGCCGTTGACGCTTGCGGAATACCCCGACGCCAAGCCGCTCAATGCCGGGCCGGGCGAGATCCGGTTCGACGAGGTGAGTTTCGGCTACAATGAGGATCAACCCGTCTTCGAGCGACTTGAATTGACCCTCGCGCCCGGCAAGATGACGGCGCTGGTGGGTCCCTCGGGCGGTGGCAAGTCGACCATCCTCAACCTGATCATGCGCATGTACGATCCGCAAAGCGGCAAGGTGCTGCTGGACGGCCAGGACATTTCCCGTGCGACGCTGGCCTCGCTGCGGGCAAAGATTGCTTATGTCAGCCAGGATACGTTCCTGTTTGCCGGCACGGTGATGCACAACATCCGTCTCGGGCGGGAGGATGCGACGGATGCCGAGGTTTTCGCCGCCGCCAAGGCCGCCAACGCGCACGATTTCATCAGCGCCATGGCGAATGGCTACGAGACGGAGGTCGGCGAGAATGGCGGCCTGCTGTCTGGCGGTCAGCGCCAGCGGATCTCGATCGCCCGCGCCATGTTGCGCAATGCCGAGATCCTGCTGCTGGACGAGGCGACCAGCGCACTTGACGCCGAATCTGAAGCGCTGTTTCGCGACGCGCTGCAGCAGCTGACGGTCGGGCGCACGACGATCGTCATCGCCCACCGGCTGTCGACCGTGCATCAGGCCGACACGATCGTGGTTCTGGAAGCCGGCAAAGTGGTTGAAAGCGGCCCGCACAAGACACTGCTCAAGCAGGGTGGGCTGTATCAGAAGCTTTATGAATATCAGCTGATGCCGTAAGCTTTACCCTCCCCCTTGTGGGGAGGGTCGCTGCGAAGCAGCGGGGTGG
>NZ_JBFUFZ010000006.1:0-414069 GCF_056403175.1 Mesorhizobium sp. P3_A10
GCCGATCACCATCTTGCCCTGCTTGGGTGCGCCGGTGGCGGCGAGCAGCGGCCGCAGGATGAACATGCCGGCCTTCATCGCGTTGGCGGACAAAAGCACTTCGGGAACGAACAGGATGCCGTCTCGAAAATCCTCGCCGACGATGCGCATGCCTTCGACCAGCGCCTCGGTCAGCACCTTGTAAGGCACCCAGCCGCGCTCGAGCAGGATGTTGGTGCCTTCCTCGATCTCTTCCTTCAACCCGTCATACAGGTCGTCGTGCATCTGCTGCACCAACTCGTCGTCGGAAAGCTCGGAAAGGATGATCTCGTCGTCGGCCATTTTTTTGATTCAGCTCCCTGCCACGCGGATGCAATGCGAGGCCTCAAATATCATTTCAATACCTAACCCGCTACGGGCATCGATCCATAGCTGATTTGCGACTTCCCGCAAAAGGAAAGCGACTGGAAATCTATTGGTTTTCTTGTCGATTTTGCGACAGGCGTTGGCGCTGGCGGGCCGTTTCGAATAGGGTGCATGGCTACGATCCGGCCAGATGCCGCAAGACGCGGCCGCAACGGTTTTCAAGGTTTCAGGGAAGAACGATCATGAGTGAGAACGCGCCAGTCGATCAGGAAGCGTCAAACGCACGGCGCGGACGCGCTGCCAGCGGCGGCGCTGCTGCAAGGCGCGCGGCGCGTTCGGGCGGCGGCCCCGGCACCCAGCTCACCTACATCAAGCGCAAGATCAACGTCTATGAGGTGCTGAACGAGGAAGGCCTGGCGCTGATCGAGAAGAACACCGACACGGTGCTCGAAGAGATCGGCATCATCTTTCGCGACGACGCCGAGGCGCTGCAGCTGTGGAAAGAGGCCGGCGCCGACGTCAAGGGCGAGCGCGTGCACTTTCCCAAGGGCCTTTGCCGTTCGCTGCTGAAGACCGCGCCGCCCATCTACACCCAGCATGCGCGCAACGCCGAGCGCTCGGTGCAGATCGGCGGCAACGCCACGGTCTTCGCGCCGGTCTACGGCCCGCCCTTCGTGCGCGACCTCGACGGCGTCAGGCGTTACGCAACGATCGAGGATTTCCGCAATTTCGTGAAGCTCGCCTATATGGCACCGTCGATCCACCATTCGGGCGGCACGGTGTGCGAGCCGGTCGACGTGCCGGTCAACAAACGCCACCTCGACATGATCTACAGCCACATCAAATATTCGGACAAGCCGTTCATGGGCTCGGTGACCGCGCCGGAGCGCGCCGAAGACACCGTCGCCATGGCCAAGATCGTGTTCGGCGATGATTTTGTCGAAAACAACACCGTGCTGACCAGCCTGATCAACGCCAACTCGCCGATGGTGTTCGACGAAACCATGCTCGGCGCGCTGAAAGTCTATTCGCGCCACAACCAGGCCTGCATCGTCACCCCGTTCATCCTTGCCGGCGCGATGAGCCCGGTGACGGTCGCCGGCACGCTGACGCAGGTTCTGGCCGAAGTGCTGGCCGGTGCATCGTTCACGCAATTGATCCGGCCGGGCGCTCCGGTGCTGTTCGGCACGTTTGCCTCGTCGATCTCGATGCAGTCGGGCGCGCCGACCTTCGGCACCCCGGAACCGTCGCTGGTCTCCTATGGCGCGGCGCAGCTTGCGCGGCGGCTCGGCCTGCCGTTCCGCACCGGCGGCTCGCTCTGCGCCTCGAAGATCCCGGATGCGCAGGCGGCCTATGAAAGCGCCAACACGCTGAACTCGACCATCCTTGCGGGCACCAACTTCGTCCTGCATTCGGCCGGCTGGCTCGAAGGCGGGCTCGCCTCCTGCTACGAAAAGTTCATGATGGACATCGACCAGCTCGGCATGACGCAAAAGTTTTCCGAAGGCGTCGACCTGTCGGAAAACGGCCAGGCGATGGATGCCATCCGCCAGGTCGGTCCGGGCAGCCACTATCTCGGCTGCGACCACACCCAGGCCAATTTCCAGACCGCCTTCTACCGCTCCAACATCGCCGACAACAATTCCTATGAGCAGTGGCTGGCCGAGGGCGAGAAGACCGCGCCGCAGCGCGCCAATGAACTCGCCCGCCGCTGGCTGGAGACCTACGAGGCGCCTTATCTCGATCCGGGCATCGATGACGGGCTGAAGGACTACATCGCGACCAAGAAGGCGTCGATGGCTGACGCCTTCACTTGAAAGGAGCCCGAGTCAGGCGGGGCTAAAGTCGCCAACATCATCCACAAGGAAGTCTGGCGGAGCGCCTTCTCCGACCCGGACAAGAAGGGATGATCGTTGCGCGCCGTTGAGGAAATAGCGACGGCGCTTTCCGCCCACGGCCTTATCCTTCGCGGTGGCTTCAATTTCGCTGCGGGCGAAACGCCGCCAACCGGCCTCTCCGGCGCTCCGAGCAAATCCGTGCTGCTGGTGGGGCAGGCGGGTGCCGAGCCGTGGCCGCATTTCCTGCGCTGGCGGGAGAACCAACCACAGGCCAATCCGCTCGACACGTGGTCACGCGAAGTGATCGGGGCGGTAGCGCAGGATTTTGGCGCACGCACGGTCTCGCCGTCCGACAGGCCGTATCTGCCGTTCCAGCAATGGGCGATGCGGGCGGAGGGGCTGAAGCCGTCGCCGCTCGGCATTCTCATGCATCCGCAATACGGGCTCTGGCATGCCTATCGCGGCGCCCTGCTATTCGAGGACGAGATAGCACTTCCAGAACCTCGCGAGGTGATTCACCTTTGCGACGCATGTGTCGAAAAACCTTGCCTGAAATCCTGTCCGGTCGACGCCTATTCCGCGAATGGTTTTGCCTATGAGCCCTGCCGGGCGCATGTGCGGGGAGCGAATGGCGAACCGTGCCGCAGCGGTGGCTGCCTCGACCGCAATGCTTGTCCGTATGGCACGGCCTATCGCTATCCCCCTGGGGTCCAGGCCTTTCATATGGCGAGCTTTGCCGGCCTGTAGCTCGCCACCTCAACGCCGCACGAAATCTTGAACGCAAGGCTCAGGGAATGGCTTGCCCTGAGAACGCCCGCGGATATGTATCGCGCGACAGTCAACGGAGCGGGCAATGGCGAAGCAGGACATTGAGATCAAGACCAGCGACGGCGTAGCCAAAGCCGGGCTCTTCCGCTCGGGCGCCGCTTCCTCATCCAAGGCCGGCATCATTCTCTACATGGATGCCTTCGGTCCGCGACCGGCACTCGACCGGATGGCGGAGAGGCTTGCAGGCGAGGGCTATGCGGTGCTGGTGCCGGACCTCTTCTACCGCAATGCGCCCTATGGGCCGTTCGAGGCCAGGACCGCTTTTGTGGTGGAAGAGACCAAGGCCGCGCTGATGGCGTTGGTCCACGGCACGACGCAGGACATGACCATCCGTGACAGCGCGTCCTTCCTCGATGCGCTCAGTGCGCAAGGCGTCACCGGGCCGGTCGGCACTGTCGGCTATTGCATGGGCGGCGCCCGGGCATTGAATGCGGCTGCAACCTATCCCGACAGGATAAAGGCCGCCGCCAGCTTCCACGGCGGCAATCTGGCCGGCGACAATGCCGACAGCCCGCACCGCAAGGCGGCCTCGATCAAGGCGCGGGTCTATGTCGGCGTTGCCGGCGTCGACCGCAGCTTTCCGCCGGAGCAGTCGGCGCGACTGGCCGAGGCGCTGCGCGTGGCGGAAGTCGACCACGCCATCGAGAACTATGCCGGCATGGCGCATGGCTGGTGCGTGTCGGACCACAGCGTCTTCAACGCGACCGGCGCCGAGCGCCACTGGAAGCGATTGACGACGCTGTTTGCCGAGACGCTTGGCTGACTGTTGGTCTTGCCCGTTGGTTGCCTGACGCGGTAGAGGCAGAACCATTGGCGCGGCCGCCAGAATAGCGCCGGTCGAGCGGGAACGATTGGCCTGATGCAATCCTATGATGTGGTGGTGATCGGCGCGGGTGCCGCCGGAATGATATGCGCCATCGAGGCCGGCAAGCGCGGCCGTTCGGTTTTGGTGCTCGATCACGCGGCAAAGCCAGGCGAAAAAATCCGCATCTCGGGCGGTGGCCGGTGCAATTTCACCAACATCCACACGAGCCCGAAGAACTTCCTCTCGGGCAATCCGCATTTCTGCATCTCGGCGCTGAGCCGCTACACACAGCGCGACTTCATCGCGCTCGTCGAACGCCACGGCATCGCCTATCACGAGAAGACGCTGGGACAGCTGTTCTGCGATGGCTCAGCACGCCTGATCATCGATATGCTGGTCGAGGAAATGCAGGACCGCGGTGTCGAACTGGTGCTGTCGACCGAGGTCCGGGGTGTCGACAAAACCGGTGAGGGTTTTGTCCTGGCGCTCTCCACCGGCACGGTTGCCTGCCGGTCGCTGGTCGTGGCTTGCGGCGGCAAGTCGATCCCCAAAATGGGTGCGTCGGGCTTTGGCTACGAGCTGGCCACGCGGTTCGGCGTGGCCGTGGTCGAAACCCGCCCGGCTTTGGTGCCGCTTACCTTCGACGCGAGGACGCTCGAGCGGCTCGCGCCCTTGGCCGGCAATGCCGTCGATGCCGAAGTCGCTTGCGGCAAGACGCGGTTTTCGGAGGCGATGCTGTTCACGCATCGTGGCCTGAGTGGACCTTCCATCCTGCAGATATCGTCCTACTGGCGCGAGGGCGACGAGATCCGCATCGCCATGCTGCCCGGTGCGGATGTGGCCGAACTGCTTCGCGCGGCACGGCGCGTCAACGGCAGACAAGCGGTGCAGACGGCGCTGGCAAACCATCTGCCGAAGCGTCTTGCACAAGCGGTCGCCGAGCGCACCGGGATCGACGGCAATCTCGCCGATTTGACGGACCTGCAGATGAAAACCGTCGACGCCGCCGTCAACGACTGGCGCATCAAGCCCGCCGGCTCCGAGGGCTATCGCACCGCCGAAGTGACGCTTGGCGGGGTTGATACGAACGCGCTTGATCAGAAGACGATGCAGACGAAATCGGTGCCCGGCCTGTTTTTCATCGGCGAAGTGGTCGATGTCACCGGCTGGCTGGGCGGCTATAATTTCCAGTGGGCGTGGTCGTCGGGCTGGGTCGCGGGCCAGGTGTGTTGAGATTCAGGTGAGGCCGGCCTGCAAACGCCGGCTTTCTGCGCTTCCGGTGCTCACGTACTGAAGTACGCTCCGCTCCGGTTCTCGGAGCCCATAGCTCTCGGCTCGGCCTGACCTGAATCTCGACACACCTGGTGTGCGCTGAATTCGTGGCTTCCGAAAAAAATCTTTCCATAACCCCAAGGATTGGCCATTAGCCTTCGTCCAACAGGCAAATGATGGCGATGATGCTGGATGAAAGCGAAGCCTCCGACGCCGATCTGATCGGGCGGGCGAAGGGCGGAGACAGGGGTGCCTTCGGCAAATTGCTGGAAAGGCACTACAACTTTGTCTATCGCGCCGCCTATCGCTGGTGCGGAAAGAAGGCCGACGCCGAGGATATCGCCCAGGAAGTCTGCGTCCGGCTTGGCCGGGCGATCCGCGACTATCATGGCAGCGGCGCCTTCACGACCTGGCTCTACACCATGACGCTGAACGCGGCGCGCGACATGATGCGCAAGACCACGCGCGAAAACGTCAAGACCGAAGCCTACGGCGCCTACAGCATGATATCGGGCGAGGCCTCGGCCGAGCCCGAAGACCCGGCAGAGGCTCTGTGGGCGGCGGTGCGAAAGCTGCCCGACAAGCAGCGCGACGCGGTGCTGCTGGTCTATGGCGAAGGCTTGAGCCATGCGGCCGCCGCCGAGGCGATGGCAATCTCGGAGACGACGGTTTCCTGGCACATCCACGAAGCGAAGAAACGGCTGAAAGTGCTCATGCGCGCAGCCGGGGAAGTGTGACCATGGTCGACGACAACGAACTCAACAGGCTGCGCGACGCAGCAGTGCCGGCGCCGGACAGCGATGCAAAGGCCCGCGCCTTCACGGCCGCCATGCGCGCTTACGACATGGATGAAAAAACTTCACCTGCCACCCAAGGATCGGCTGCCGGGCTTCGTCTCACAGAGCGAGCACAAAAGCTCTGGAGCGAGATCATGCAAAAGAAACTTTACGCCACGCCGGCCATTGCCGGGCTCGTCGCCCTGCCGATCGCCGGATACGCCACCTTCCATATGCTGCAGGAGCAGCCTTCCAAATTCGCCGGGGACGAGAAGATCACCGAAACGCTGGCCGACAAACCCGCGACTAATGGGCCGGCGACCAACGGGCTGGCGACGGTCAAGCAGGAGCCTGTTGCCGAAGGCGACAAGCAGAAGAAGGCCGACGCCGACTTTGAAAGCCGTGACGTCAGCGTGGCCCTCGAGAAACCAGCCTCGCCGTCGAAATCCGAGTCGACCGTCGCCAGCGGCCAGGCGCAGGACGCATTGTCGCGTGGTGTCGTGTCCGAGCCGGCGCCTGCGCCCAGCGGCGAGTTCGCGCTGGATGGTGGTGCGAGCCAGCCCATGGCCGACAATACGGCGCGGATTGGCCGCGTGCAGGGCACAACAGCCGAATCCAAGCTGATGGCGCCGCAGCAGCCGTCGACCGCGCCGGCCGATCAGTTGTTGCCGCAAGAGGAAAACCACGACCGCGTCGAGGATTTCAAGACCAATCCGGTGCATGCAGCACTCGAAGATCCGGTCTCGACCTTCTCGATCGACGTCGACACCGTTTCCTATTCCTTCGTGCGCAGCTCGCTGAAGCAGGGCTACCTGCCGCAGGCCGACACGGTGCGCGTCGAGGAGATGGTGAATTACTTCCCCTATGACTGGAAGGGGCCGGACTCGGCATCGACGCCGTTCAACTCGACCGTCAGCGTCATGCCGACGCCGTGGAACACGCACACCAAGCTGATGCACGTCGCCATCAAGGGCTTTGACGTCAAGCCGGTCGAGCAGCCCAAGGCCAATCTGGTGTTCCTGATCGACGTCTCGGGCTCGATGGACGAGCCGGACAAGCTGCCGCTGCTCAAGTCGGCGTTCCGGCTGCTGGTTAGCAAGCTCAAGGCGGACGACACCATCTCGATCGTCACCTATGCGGGTGAGGCCGGCACCGTGCTGATGCCGACCAAGGTCACCGAGAAGGACAAGATCCTCAACGCCATCGACAATCTGTCGCCTGGCGGCTCGACGGCCGGCGAGGCGGGCATCAAGGAAGCCTACAAGCTTGCCCAGCAGTCCTTCGTCAAGGACGGCGTCAACCGTGTGATGCTGGCCACAGACGGCGACTTCAATGTCGGCCAGACTGATGATGACGACCTGAAGCGGTTGATCGAGAGCGAGCGCAAGACGGGTGTGTTCCTGTCGGTGTTCGGTTTCGGCCGCGGCAATCTGAACGACCAGATGATGCAGACCATCGCCCAGAACGGCAACGGCACCGCCGCCTATATCGACACGCTCGCCGAGGCCGAGAAGGTGCTGGTCGAGGATGCGTCGTCGACGCTGTTCACCATCGCCAAGGACGTGAAGATCCAGGTCGAGTTCAACCCGAACAAGGTCTCCGAATACCGCCTGATCGGCTATGAGACCCGGGCGCTCAACCGCGAGGATTTCAACAATGACCGCGTCGATGCCGGCGATATCGGCTCCGGCCATTCGGTCACCGCGGTCTACGAGATCACGCCCAAGGGCAGTGGTGGCGAGCAGATCGACCCGCTGCGCTATGGCCAGGCGACGGTGAACAATGGCGGCGTCGCCAATGCGGGCGAATATGCTTTCGTCAAGATCCGCTACAAGCTGCCGAACGAAGACATCTCGAAGCTGATCACCACGCCGGTGACCTCGGCCAACGAGGTGTCGTCCTTCGACGAAGCCAGCACTGACCAGCGTTTCTCCGTCGCTGTCGCCGCCTTCGGCCAGAAGCTGCGCGACGAGGATGCGACCGCGAAGTTCGGTTACGACAAGATCATGGAGATTGCCACTGCCGCCCGAGGAGCCGACCCGTTTGGGTACAGGTCAGAGTTCCTTTCGCTCGTGCGCCTTGCCTCGGCGCTCGGCGGCAACCGGTAGTGGCGATGACGGCCGGTTTCTTTCAGATGGGATCGTTCTGACACGGGAAACCGGCCTATGGGCGGGTGAGGCAGGCCGGCAAGGGTTCTTCCCTTGCCGGCCTTTTTTTGGCGCTGCGCGCCCGCATGATCCCGGGGAAAATCGGTTTCGATCTCGGCTGATGCGCTGAATCGTTAAATTGCGCGAGATTTCCGCCATGTGATCGCAATTTCCTCTTGCTAGGTAACAAGTCACGTTTGGGCTTGAGGGGGCCGCAATTGCTGATCAGGAACATCGCGACGACACTGCCATCGGCAAGGGATGTACAAGCGCCCGCGCCGACAGCGTCGCCCGAATCCCGGCGTATCATGGATGACGTCAATGCAGCCCGCCAGACCGCGATGTCGGCGCTGCACAACGACCGCTTCCGCGTCATGCTTGAGCAGATCACCGATCCCGGCACATCGGGTGCGTTGGTGACGATGGGCGGCGATGCCGACAGCGCCGCCACCGATTTCAACACGGCGCTGTCCCGTTACGCTGAAAACAGCGAATAGCCGAAGTGTCAGCCCCGGCTGCGACGCCGCTCGCGGCGGGCTTCGCTGGTCTCGGCAGTGTTTTCCGTCGCCACCTTGTTGCGCATCGGGCCGATGCGCTCGACGATCGCTGCAACAGTTGGCCGCTCCGCCTTGGTGTGTGCGTCGAGCGCCTTGCGCATCGCGGCAAGGTGCTGGAACGAGGTGCCGCAGCAGCCGCCGACGATCTTTGCGCCGGCATCGACCGCCAGCCTGACATAGTCGGCCATCAGCTCCGGCGTGCCGGAATAGTGGATCTCGGTGCCGCGAAATTCCGGAATGCCGCAATTGCCCTTGACGATTACCGTCGCCTCCGGCTTGGCCTCGGTCATGTCGAGCAGCGAGGCCAGGATGTCGGAGGCGCCGACGCCGCAATTGGCGCCGACACCAAGTGGGCGTTGCGAAAGCCCATCGACGACGCCGTGGATATCTTTTGGCAACAGCCCCATCATGGTGCGGCCGGCAGTGTCGAAGGAACCGGTATAGGTGTAGGGCAGGCCGACGCGGATGGCGGCTTCGGCGGCAGCGCGGATTTCGTCCGGCGCCGACATGGTTTCGATCCAGGCGACTTCGGCGCCGCCTTCCTTCAGGCCTTCGATCTGTTCGGCAAAGGCATCGACCGCCTCGTCATAGGTCATGGCGCCGAGCGGCACCAGCAATTCGCCGGTCGGGCCGACCGAGCCGGCGACGATGACTTTTCTGCCGGCCTTGTCGGCAACGGCGCGGGCGATCTCGGCGGCGCGCTTGTTCAGTGCATGAACGCGGTCCTGCGCATGGTGCAGCTTCAGCCGGTGGCGGGTGCCGCCGAAGGAATTGGTCAGGATGATGTCGGCGCCGGCATCGACGAAATTCTGGTGCAGGCTGGTGATGGTGTCGGGCGCGGTCTCGTTCAGCAATTCGGGCGCTTCGCCGGCCTCGAGGCCCATGGCGAACAGATTGGTGCCGGTGGCGCCATCGGCCAGCAGAATGCCCTTTTCGGCAAGCAGCGCGTCAATCGGGTTGGTCATGATGGAAAACGCCTTCCGGACATCTCTATTGAGATAAGGATATAAAGAACTCTTTATGTCTAGTCAATGTCGACGGGCGCAACCGATGGTCAAAATCGCATTTCGGCCAGCTTGTGCGCGAAGCCGGCGGCTTCATGCGCATTGATGTCGGCGGCGCGGATCAGATTGTCGAAATGGCGAGTCAGCGTCTGGATCGGCTGGGTCGCGTTGAGCACCAGATACATATCGCCGACATAGATCGCGGCGCGATAGGGCCCGAAAATGGTGTAGGGGATCGAATAGCGCATCCGCCCGTCGTAGAGAAACAGACGGAAGGTGGGATAGAGGTCGTCGAGCAGCGTCGCCATGTGCAGAAGCTGCTGGTGGCGGTCGGCCTCCGGGAAACGATCCCACACACCCAGACCGCGCGCAAAAATCTCCAGCGTGTGGCGCGGCATGCAGACTTCCATGTCGGTTTCCGGCCGCCGGTTGTAGTCGATGCGGTATTGCGTTTCGCCGGCCTGCGCCTCACGGCTCTTGTTGGTGATGCCGGCTTCGTACTCGACCAGCGCCTCGGTGCGCAAAAGGTCAGGAATGCCGGCCGGCACGTAGCGGATTTTGGTGCCGGCGGCCTCCGAATGCCATCTGGCCAGCAAGGTGCGGTCGAAGCCGCCGGTGGCTTCCTCGATCTCCAGGCTCTCGCGGATTTCGCCGGTGACGCCTTCGTCCTGGCTGAGGCCGAGCAGCCAGTCGAGCGACACCTTGAACTCGGCGGCGATGTTGAGCAGCGTTTCGGCGCGGGGCAGGCGGGTGGAAGCGCCCGATAGCAACTGCGACAACGCCGAGCGGTCGATGCCGACCGCGGCCGCGAAGGCCGACTGGTTCAGGTCGGACCTTGTCAGGAGCATCTTCAGGCGCTCGCGAAAGATCGTCGACAGGTCACGCTTGTCCATGAGCTTTGCCTCAGCTGTTGGAGGAAAAATTTGCGCCGAAGCTGCCGGGACCGCGCCTCAGGCGTAAATGAATCCCTAAGCTTGTTTACAATAGATAACATATGCGGCTTAAAATGCGCAATCGCAACAGTTTGTGCGCTTTGTCGCGTTGCAGCAACCCAAGGCTCCTGACACAATGCTGTCAGGAATCAAAAATGGTTCCGGCGACTGAAAGGCAGTGGTCGATCGCATGGCAAGCATGGGTAAGAGACGAAGCGGCGCACCGGCCATCGAATGGCCGACCGTGGTTCTCGCTTTCTTCTGTTACGGACTATGGCTGGTCACCGGCTTTTTGATCTGGCCTTCGTATCCGCTTTTGGCACTTGCCATTCTGGCCTTCACGGCCGCACTGCAATCCTCAATCATGCACGAAGTGCTGCACGGTCATCCGACCCGCAACGCGCAGCTCAACGAAGCTTTCGTGTTCCTGCCGATCGGCTTGGTCTGGCCGTTCCGCCGCTTCAAGACCATCCATCTGCGCCACCACGCCGACGAACGGCTGACCGATCCGCTGGATGATCCCGAGAGCTACTACCAGGCGCTCTGGCAGCATGACGATTTGCCGCCGCTGATGAAATTCCTGCTCAAGATCAACAACACCATGGCCGGCCGCTTTGTGCTTGGCCCGTGGCTGTCCTGTGTCGGCTTCTTCATCGACGACGCCAAGCTGATGGCTGCCGGCGACAAGGCGATCCGCAAGGCCTGGCTGCTGCACGCCATCGGCCTCGCCATCGTGCTGCCAATCGTGCAGTTCGGATTCGGCATTCCGCTGTGGCTTTACATCCTGGTGCCGGTCTGGCTCGGCCAGTCGCTGATCTCGATCCGCACTTTTGCCGAGCATCAGTGGTCGGAACATCCGGAGGGACGCACGGTGATCGTCGAGCGCTCGCCACTGTCCTTCCTGTTCCTCAACAACAATCTGCATTTCGTCCACCACAAGAGCCCGACGGTGGCCTGGTACCGGCTGCCAAAGCTGTTTCGCGACCGCCGCGACGAATGGCTGCGGATGAACAATGGCTATGCCTATCCGAACTATTTCGCGCTGATCAAGGCTTACGCCTTCAAGGCGAAGGAGCCGATCGTGCATCCGGTGCTGCGGCGCCAAGCCGAGCCGGGCAGGGCGTTCAAGCCGCGCGTCAGGGCGCGCAGCATCAGCGGGCTTGGCAGTGCGCCGGTTCCCGCCGAGCCGCCCAAGGAATAATTTCAAGCGTCCGGGATCGGTGTCGGCGAATTCTGATTGGACGCCGCGTCCTTTCCTAAGACATGATGATTGAGTGTCGGCATGAGTGAATTGGTTGCAGCGTTGCCTATGTATGACTGGCCCGAAGTGCGCGGCGAGGTCGACGCGCAATGGGCACGCTTGCGCGAGGCCTTCCGGCAAAAAGGTGTCGACGCGCCGCAGACCATCGCGCGCCGCAATGGCGATCTGCCGCCGGTGCCGGGCGGTATCAGGGATGCTGCCGGTGCATTGGTCGCGCCAGATCCCGCGACCCTGCCGCCGGACGAACTCGACTATCACAAACTTTGGCTGCATCCGGCGCTGTTGTTCGCGCAGACCTGCTGGGGGCCGATGGAGCTTGGACTGTCCAGGCATGTGCAGGTCGTCGGCCAGCCAAGCTACGACGCTTACGAGGGTGGGCAAGGCGAGCTTTATTCGAGCGCGCTGATGATGCGGACAGGCGAGGGGCCGGAGGCTCGATCGCCCGCCGATGGCAGCCCCTTCCTCCCGCTTGATCTGATCCGCGGCAAGCGCTTCACCTTCAACAGCCGCGATTCGATGTCAGGCTTCATCGGGCTAACGCGCGACCTGGAGACGCTGGGCGAAAGCCTCGATGTCTTTTCGTCGCGCAGCGAAAGCGGCGGCCACCGCGGCTCGATCGTCGCCGTCGCCGAGGGCAGGGCCGATGTCGCGGCCATCGACTGCGAGAGCTGGGCGCTGGCGCAGCGTTTCGAACCGGCCGCGCAAAAGGTGATGGTCGTTGGCTGGACGGCGCGGCGCAAGGGCCTGCCGTTCATTACAGCCGCAAGGACGCTGGAAAAGACGGTCCGGGCAATGCGCGAAGCGCTTGCCGGATTAGCCGAGCAGCCTCGCATCCAGCGGGTAGGTTGAGAGCTGCTCGTTGCCGGTTTCAGTGATCAGGATCTGCTCCTCGATCTTGACGCCCTCGCGCCCGCCGAGCCTGCCGATATAGCTTTCCACACACAGCACCATGCCCGGCTCCAGCACGCCATCGGGCGTGTCTGACGTCCAGTCGCTGGCATGCGGCAGCGTCGGATATTCGTCGGCCAGTCCGACGCCGTGATAGAGCACGCCGTAGCGCGTCGGGAAGCAATCTCCAGGCGGCACCGCCGAGCGTTCGACGAGGTCGCGGAAGGATACTCCGGGCTGCATCAGTTCGGTGTTGTGGGCGATCTGGTCGGCAGCAATGCGGAACAGGTCGCGCTGCTCGTTCGACGGGTTCTTGTCGCCGCAAAGCCATGTGCGCGACAGGTCGGCACAGAAGCCGTAGGGGCCGATCAGGTCGGTGTCGAAAGCGACAAGATCGCCGGCTTCAATCTTGCGCGACGAGCATTCCTGAAACCAGGGATTGGTGCGCGGGCCTGACGACAAGAGCCGGGTCTCGATCCACTCGCCGCCGCGGGCGATGTTGCCACGATGCAGTTCGGCCCAAAGTTCATTCTCGGAAATCCCCGGCTTCAGCGCCTGCTCCATCTCGCCCATCGCCGCCTCGCAGGCGACGATCGCCCGGCGCATGGCAAGGATTTCGTGTGGAGATTTGATCAGCCGCGCGTTCTCCATCACCGCTTCGCCATTGCCGATGGAAACACCAAGACGGGCGAGTTCCTCGACGCCTTCCGGATTGAGATGGTCTACCGCAACGCGGCTGTTGCCGCCGCCATGTTCCCTCACCAGGTCGGCGATGCCGGCGGCCCAGCGCCGTACCTTCTGTTCGGTCAACTCGCCGCCGTAGAGATACATCCACGACACCGCCGGTCGCACTTCGTCGACAACGCCGGAATGATCGGACAGGTGCTCGCAGGAGAAATAGTCGAACAGCACCACCGGACCTTCGGCGGCGACGAAACAATGCCGCGTCGGATTGTGCGCCACCCACAGCTGCATGTTGGTGGAATCGGTGGCGTAGCGGATGTTGACGGGATCGTAGAGCAGGGCGCCGGCGTAGCCGCGCCGCTTCAGCTCAGCGCGGATGCGCTCCAGTCGGTACTTTCGCATCGCCGGCAGATCGGGAGCGGTAATGCCTGCCGCCGACCATTCCGCTTCAGCCTGGGCACCGTAGCCAAGCACATGCTGGTTGAGCGAGGCCGCCTTCTGGCGAGAGTCCTCGCGCAACGCCTCGATCGAGCCTGATACAAACGGCATGATCTTGCGATGGCGGCCGAAGCTCCCCTTTGGCGCCTCGCTGTGCATGACGCTCAAGTCCGCATCTTGTCGCCGCTCGGATCGAAGGGCGGCTCGACGTTGATGCGGGCCGGCCGCCGGTGGCCGAGGATTTCGATCTCGAACAGGCCGGCGGTCTCGTTCTCGGCAAGCGCTGCCGGCACATAGCCTTGTGCCATCGATTTTTGCACATAGTGCGCGTAGCCGCCCGAGGTCACCCAGCCGACCACGCGCCAGTCGCCGTCGACGATACCGCGCACGGCGGATGCGCCTTGTGCAGCCTTGGAGCCGCGTATTTCCTTGCCTGACGTGTCGAAGCGTGGCGCGCCGTAGCCATGCGGCTTTTCCACCGTGCCATAATCCTTGCTGACCTTGGCCCAGATCGGCTCGTCGCCCATCACATCGGCATCGGCGGCATCGACGATGAAGGAGACACGGCGCAGTTTTGGCCCTTCCGCCTGTTCCTTGGCGGCAGCTTCGCGGCCGATGAAGTCGTTCTTCTCGAGCTTGATGAAGCGGTCCATCGCGCCTTCGAACGGCCCGTAGATCGGCCGCAACTCGCGGAACCAGGTCGGGAAGTTCTTTTCCAGGCGCATCGACAGCAGAGCGCGCATGCCGAAATCGACGAGGCCAAACTCTTCGCCGGCGTCCTTGATCTCCTTGTAGACGAGGCGTTGATAGGCCGGCGCCATCCAGATCTCGTAGCCGAGGTCACCGGTGTAGGTGATGCGGTTGACCAGGCAAGGCGCGCCGCCGACCGCCATCTCGCGGAAATCCATGAAGCGGAAGGCCTTGGTCGAGATGTCGACATCGACCAGCTTCTGCAGCAGGTCGCGCGATTTCGGACCGGCGATCGACAGGCCGACCAGCGTCTGGTCGAAGCGGTGAATGCGTACCGACCCATCCCTGGGCAAATGCTTCTCGAACCAGCGCATATGGTACTTTTGCGCCGCCGACGAGCCCCAGATCATGAAGCGGTCTTCACCGGCCTTGGCGATGGTGAAGTCGCCGATCAGCCGGCCGAATTCGTTCAGCATCGGCGTCAGCACGATGCGGCCGGTCTTGGGCATGCGGTTGGTCATCAGACGGTTGAGGAAGTCCTCCGATCCCGGGCCTGACACCTCGTATTTGGCGAAGTTGGCGATTTCGGTGACGCCGACCTTTTCGCGGGTGGCGCGCACTTCCTCGCCGATCGGCCCAAAGTCGTTGGAGCGGTGGAAGGAGACGACGTCCTTAGGTTCCTTGCCCTTCGGTGCGAACCAGAGTGGGGTCTCGAGACCCCAGGAGTCGCCCATGACGGCGTTGTTGGCCAGCATCGTGTCATAGAGCGGCGTCGTCTGCGCGGGCCGAGCGGCGGGCAGTTCCTCGTTGGGGAAGCGGATGGAGAAACGCCGCGAATAATTTTCGCGCACCTTGGCGTTGGTGTAGCGCAGGCCGGCCCATTCGCCGAAGCGAGCCACATCCATGCCCCAGACGTCGAAGCCGGGATCGCCATTGACCATCCAGTTGGACAGCGCCAGACCGACGCCGCCGCCCTGGCTGAACCCGGCCATCACGGCGCAGGCGCACCAGAAATTGGTCAGGCCCTGCACCGGGCCGACCAGCGGGTTGCCGTCAAGCGCGAAGGTGAAGGGGCCGTTGATGATCTGCTTGATGCCGGCCTTTTCGATGCCGGGGAAATGCTTGAAGCCGATCTCCAGCGACGGCGCGATGCGGTCGATATCGGGCTGCAGCAGTTCATGCCCGAAATCCCACGGCGTGTTGACCGGCGACCACGGCTTGCAGGCCTTCTCGTAGGTGCCGAGCAGGATGCCGTTGCGCTCCTGGCGGGTGTAGATCTCGCCCTTGAAATCGAGCACACCGATCATCTCGCGGCCGGTCGACCTGTTGAATTCCTCGACCTCCGGCATCGGTTCGGTCAAAAGATACATGTGCTCCATGGCCAGGACTGGCAGCTCGACGCCGACCATGCGACCGATCTCGCGCGCCCACAGGCCGCCGCAGTTGACGACGTGCTCGGCCTTGACCGTGCCTTGCTCGGTGACGACGTTCCAGGTGCCGTCAACCTCCTGCGTCAGCTCGACGACGCGGTTGCGCAGCACGATCTCGGCGCCCAGCTTTTTCGCCGCTTTGGAGTAGGCGATCGTCGTGCCGGACGGATCGAGATGGCCCTCGACCGGATCCCACATGGCGCCGACGAAATTCGTCTCGTCCATCAGCGGGAACATCGCCTTGGCTTCCGACGGCGTGATCAGTTCGGTGTCCATGCCGAGATAGCGGCCCTTGGCGTGGGCAAGGCGCAGGAAGTCCATGCGCTCCGGCGTATCGGCCATCATCACGCCGCCGGTCAGATGCAGCGAGCAGGACTGGCCGGAAAGCTCCTCGATCTCCTTGTAGAGCTGCACCGTATAGGCCTGCAACTTGGCGACGTTGGGGTCGCCGTTCAGCGTGTGGAAGCCACCGGCCGCATGCCAGGACGAGCCGGAGGTCAGCTCCGAGCGCTCGATCAGCATGATGTCGGTCCAGCCGGCCTTGGCCAGGTGATAGAGCACCGAGCAGCCAACGACACCGCCGCCGATGACAACCGCTTTTGCATGAGATTTCATGAAGATAAGTCCGTTTTTGCGTAGATTGATTCAGATGGTTGGTCGGCGGCGAGCAGCGCCGGAGTCAAAATCCATCGCTGCGTGTCGGTCAAAAATCGGTCGGCGCGCCGCCTTCGGAGCGGCGCTTGGCGACGAAGGCGTTGAGTTCTTCGCGGATGGCCGGGTCCATGTAGGGCTCTTCGTAGGACGCCAGCCGCTCCTTCCAGACGCGGTTGGCCTTTTCGAGCGCTGTGGGTGAGCCTGCTTCCGCCCAGGTCTCGAAATTGCGCCAGTCGGAAATGATCGGCGAATAGAAGGCGGTCTTGTAGCGGTCCTGCGTGTGCTGGGTACCGAAGAAATGGCCGCCGGGGCCGACGGACTGGATGGCGTCGAAGCCGAGCGCCTCTTCGGAAAGGTCGAGCGGGGTCAGGAATTCCGCCACCATCTGCAGGAGGTCGATGTCGACGATGGTCTTTTCGTAGGAGCAGCGCAGGCCGCCTTCGAGCCAGCCGGCCGCATGCATCATCAGATTGCCGCCGCCCTGGATGGCGCCCCACAGCGAGAACACGCTTTCATAGGCGGCCTGCGCGTCGACCGTGTTGGCGGCGCAGGTGTTGGAGGTGCGGTAAGGGATGTTGTAGCGGCGGGCAAGCTGGCCGCCGACGAGCTGCGCCTTCATGTATTCCGGCGTGCCGAAGGCCGGTGAACCGGACTTCATGTCGACATTGGAGGTAAAGCCGCCATAGCCGACGGGCGCGCCCTTGCGCACCATCTGGGCAAAGGCAATGCCGGACAGCGCCTCGGCATTCTGCTGCACCAGCGCGCCGGCAATGGTGACCGGCGCCATGGCGCCCGACAGGGTGAACGGCGTCACCACGACGACCTGACCCTTGCTCGACATCTGGATGATGCCTTCCATCATCGGCACGTCGAGCTTGAGCGGCGAATTGGTGTTGATGATGGTGAAGACGGACGGCTCTTCGAGCATCTGCTCGTGGCTGATGCCGCGCGCGATCCTGGCGATCTCGATACCGTCGACATTGCGCTCCTTGCCGAGTGAATAGATGTGGAACACCTTGTCGGTGAGCACGCTGAGATCGCGAATACATTCGAGGTGGCGGACCGACGGATGGATATCGGTCGGCTCGACCGGATAGCCGCCCGTGCAGTTCAGGATGTTGTGCATCTGCGCAAGCTTGAGGAAGTTGCGGTAGTCCTGCTGGTTGCCGGGCCGGCGGCCGCGATCGATGTCGGAGCAGTTGGGCGCCGACGCCATCATCGAAATGATCAGATTGTTGCCGCCGAAGCGTACATTGTGCGCCGGATTGCGGGCATGGATGGTGAATTCGGACGGGCAGTTCGAGACAAGGTCGAGGATCATGTCGCTGTCGAAGCGCACCCGCTCGCTGCCGTCGCGGACGTCGGCGCCGTGCGCCTTCATGATGCGGCGGGCCTCGTCATGCAGGACGTCGACGCCGATTTCCCTGAGCACGCGCAGAGAGGCGAGGTGGATCGATTCCAGTTCGTCGTCCGAGACCAGCCTGGTCGGCGTCAGCGGGTTTCTCAGCTGCCGGAACGCCGGCTGCTCGAAGGCGGCCGAGCCGCCGGCGCGCTTGCCCGCACGGCCACCGCGACGGGCGCGGTCGGTTGCCAAGGGCGGTTCGGCTGGATGCAGGGCAGCGGTCATGATGGTCCTCGTACAATGCGGGTAGCGGGCGGCATAATGGACCGGCTGACTTCAGGCCATTGCGGAGGCGGCGACCACTAGGGCGAGGGAAGCGACATGCCGGAACGGCAGGTTGCAACAGTCTCAATCGACTGGATGACCGATTTTGCGATCTTGAGGGCGAGGATCGTTTTTCAGGTCAAACCGGGCGGGGTGCCTCATGACTCGCGATGGAAGACGAAATAACTGCGGTATAGGTAGTCCATAGATTGAGCTGCCATTTCCCGTGCGGCCTGCGGCGACTTGCTGAAAGTAGTGCGATAGTAGGACGCCAGCGCCGCAACTGCTTTCGGGTATTGCCTACGGATGGCGCGGTATGTGCGGCGATATTTCGGGCCGCGCATTGCCCATTTTTCGAGGCCGTCATCAACCTCGGCGCGTGAGTTGTAGGGCTCGCGTTTTAGCGCCCATGGCCGCATGGCGGCATTGGCCCAAGCTTGTTCCACATCATATGCAATCCGAGCGGTGGGCTGAAGTGTGCCTTCATTTCTTCCTGGCCCGAGCGCCTCGGCAAGCAAGCTTGCAAAGCGTTGCGTCGGTTTCGGCAACAGTCGGACCGCAGGGGGCACATCAGGCATGAAGGCGACGTGGCAACGGGCGGACATGCCGGCCTCGTCCAGTATGTATACGTCCCAGTTCCTTTGCTCATTTTGATCTATGGCCCAAATCTGGCCCGACGCCGAATTCTGCAGCAGCTGCAGCGGCCGCCATACTTCGCCGATTACAGGTTTCAATCCGAGCCTTCTTAGCTGCTCAGGATCCACCAGGTACGTTTCGACGGGAAGCGACGGATCGGCCAGATAATAACTGTACCAGTCGCCACGCCAGCCAACCTGGCTCTCGGCTACAATCAGTCGCTTGCCCCGCTGCGGCGAAATTTGCCAGTACACGTTGCGCAGCGTGTTGGGATTGCCCGGATAAGTCATTTTGCCGAACACGTTGGGATCGGCACTTTGGGCGTCGCCTGCCTCGATATGCTCTTCGCTGACGCTGAGCACCAATCGCGACATTGCAGCGGCCGCGATGGGCAACGGCGCCCGCATACTGAACGTGTCGGACTTGAATTGCGCCGAGGCCATCGCCAAGGCCTCGACACACTCCGAGCGCCGTGTGTCGCCGCTCATGATCGGCCACGCGAACGCTGTGCCGGTCATCAGGAATATGCAAGCGCCGGTCATGGCCAATTGCCTGCAGAAGGTGAAAATAGTCATCGCATCCCCCGCTCGTATCCGTTGTGAACAATGCGTTTGACGGCCTCCCGGGGTTAGCGTTTTGTTTGGCCTTGATTGGCATTGGCGGTCGCGTGATGTATGGCTTTGTGCGGATTTGTCCGGTGCCAAGATGAGGCCAGATATCGAACCGTCCAAGAACCAGAACATAACGATGGCGCAGCGCATCCGAGAGGAATTGGCCCGCCGTCGCATGTCGCGTCAGATGCTGGCCGACACCGCCAAAATCAGCATTTCAACCCTGGAAAAGGTCCTCAACGGCAGCCGTCCGTTCACAACCGCGAGTATTGTTCGGCTGGAGGCCGCCTTAGGCGTCTCGTTGCGCGATCCGGCCTTCAAGCCTTCTGCCGGGGTTCATCTCGGCGGATATGCCAAGGCTGGCGTTGCCTGGCTGGAAGGAGATTATTTGACGCTGCGGCCTTCGTTTGAGGTCGCAGGCGCGATCTATGCGTATCGCATGCAAATATACTGGGACGACAGTCAGGGCTGCCTGGCGTTTCGCGAAACGGATCGGCTGGACGCCCCATTTTCGCAAAAGGGCGTTGTCTCGATGCCTAACAAATCGGGGCAGATCTATCTCTACACCAATGATCAGGGGCAGATGCGCCTTGTCATTCTGGGTCGTCCTCAAATCAGTGGCGAAATCTACGGATTGATAGCGACATTGGCCGTGGGCGCAGGCAGCAATCTTACTCCTGTTGCGGCGGCAATCGCACTGCTGCCCTGGTCGAACACTGCCGACCCGAAACTCGGCCGTATCCAACGGGAAAATGCCGAATATTCGGACTACCAGAGGCATCTCACCATGATCGTCCAAGGCGGCAACGCAAGACTGTTGACGTAGCGATCGCGATGCCGGCCCAGGCAAAGCGCCTGCCGAACGCGGCGGGCATCCCGTACAATTGGATTTCTGCCCTGGACCTTCCTTTTCCGGCATTCAACCGGTAGCTGGGGCACGCCGCCTCGATGCGCGGCAATTATCCGGGTGATGGGAGCAGCATGGCCACGACCGGCTCGAGCGATGGCGAAGCGGCAACGCAATGGGGAGCGCTTGCCGGCGTTACCGCGGCGCTGGCCATGTTCGGCGCGGCGCAAGGGTTGAGCTCGCCGCTGTTCACGCTCTTGATGCAGAAGCAAGGCATGTCGCCGGCGCTGATCGGGCTGTCGGCGGCCATGATGCCGCTCGGGCTGATCCTTTCGGCGTCGTTCGTGCCGGCCGCCGTGCGGCTGGTCGGCGCCCGCACACTGGCCGTCGGCTGCTCGCTGATCGGGGCGCTGTGCTTTCTTGCGATCGGCTATTTGCAGGACTGGGTGGCCTGGTTCGTCATCCGCTTTATCGTCGGCGTCGTCATCAACCCGCTCTACATCCTTGGCGAAGTGTGGGCATTGTCGCTGGCGCCGCCGTCGCGCCGCGGCAGGGTGATGGGGGCGTTCAACACCATGCTCGGCGCTGGCTATGCGGCCGGGCCCCTGGTGCTGACCGTGGTCGGCACAGCGGGCTGGGTTCCGTTCCTTGTTGGTATCGGCGGCTTTGCGCTGTGCGCGGCGATCCTGCGCAGCGTTTCGTCGAGCCTTGCCGGCTTCGAGGATGACGGCCAGTCTTCCGGCGGCTTTTTCAGTTTCGCCAGGCTGGCGCCGGCGCTGCTGTTTGCCGTGCTGGTTTCAGCGGCGGTCCAGCAGGGCACATATGCTCTGATGCCGGTCTTCGGCGCTGCCTATGGCTTGCCTGAAAGGGTGCTGGCAGCGCTGGTGATGGCACTGTCGCTGGGCAACATCTTCCTGCAAATTCCGCTCGGCCTGCTGGCCGAGCGTTTCGGCGGCCGGGCGATGATCATCTTTTGCGCATTGGCGACGGCAGTTTGCGCGGCTCTGCTGCCGCTGTTGATCACGACGCCGGCGATCTGGCTCGTGCTTCTGGTCATGGGTGCAGTCGGCTATGGCGTCTACACGATGGCGCTGGTCGAACTCGGTACCCGGTTCAAGGGAACGGCGCTGGTTGCCGGCAATGCGGCCTTCGCGCTGATGTGGGGCGCCGGCGGTATCGTCGGCCCGCCTGGCGCCGGCACTCTGATGCAGGCGATCGGCCCCTTGGGCTTGCCCGTGGTGATCGGCGGCCTCGACATTCTGCTGGTGACATTTGCGCTTTACCGGTCGTCCGTGCGCCAGGCCTCCTGACATCCGTTGGCCAGAGCAAGCGGTTTTCGGCAAGCAGGGGACCTACCGCGCTGGAACCGAACGTTAATCCTGAGTCACGATAGTAGGTACGGATCATGGCTCTGGCGGAATCGAACAGCGACGAAACCATGCAATGGGCGGCGATCACCGGCGTGATCGCGACCGTGTCGGTGTTCGCCATCGCGCAAGGGCTGAGCTTTCCGCTGTTGAGCTTCATCCTGCAGCGCCAGGGTGTTTCGCCAGCGATGATCGGTCTTTCGGCGGCGATGACGCCCGTCGGCTTCATCCTGTCGTCGCCGTCGATCCCGGCACTGGCGCGCCGGTTCGGGGCAGGGCGCACCGTGCTCACCTGTGCCGCGCTCTCGGCAATCGTGCTGGCGCTGATCGGCTGGACGCAAAATTTCTATCTGTGGTTTCCACTGCGCTTCCTGATCGGCGTGGTGACCAATCCGCTCTATGTGCTGAGCGAGATCTGGATGATCGCGCTGGCGCCGCCGGCGCGCCGCGGTCGCGTGATGGGGATCTATTCGACGGTTATTTCAGCGGGGTTCGCTGCCGGCCCGCTTTGCCTGCTTGCCGTCGGCACCGAAGGGTGGCCGCCATTTCTGGTGGGCATGGCCGCCTTCGTCTTTTGCGGCTTCTGCCTGGCCCTCGTGTTGCGGCGACTGCCGAAGGTCGACGAGGCCGGGCACCGGGTTTCGGTGATGGGCTTCGTGCCGAAGGCCTGGCTGCTGGTATCCGCGGTCGTCGTGGCCGCCGGTTTCGAACAGGGCGTGCTGGCGCTGCTGCCGGTCTATGGAGCGCACTACGGCATCGCCGAGGCCCGCATGTCGGCGCTGCTGTCGGCGATGATCGCCGGCAACATCGCGATGCAGGTGCCGCTTGGCCTGCTGGCCGAGAAATTATCCGCGCGCCTGGTACGCCTCATTTGCGTGTCGCTGACGATGCTCGGATGCGCGCTGTTGCCGCTGCTGATCGAGACGCCGCTGATCTGGACGGGCGTCTTCATCTGGGGCGCAGTTTCCTACGGCATCTACACGATGTCGATCATCGAGCTTGGCGAGCGCTTCACCGGTTCGACGCTGGTCGCCGGCAACGCTGCCTTCTCGCTGATGTGGGGCGTCGGCGGCATGGCTGTTCCGCCGCTGGCGGGCAGCGCCATGGACATTCTTGGCGCAGGCGGGTTGCCGATCACGCTTGGCGCCATCTGTCTGGCGCTGGCGGTTGCCACGGTTCTGCGTCGGCGGATGGTTTGAGGCAAACCCACCTGACGACCTGACATCACCGTCTTGAATAAGGCCGCCTGCGACGCGATGTAGGCAGGGCCGCCAGACAATAGCTTGGAGACCACGCGTGACCCAATCGACGACAAGACGCCAGACCGAAGCCACCGCCGAGGACAATTTCCTTTGGTTGGAGGATCGGACCAGCAAGGAATCGCTCGACTGGGTGCACCGTCAGAACGAGTTGACGGTCGCCGAATTGCAGGGCGATCCGTCCTACCAGGCATTGTTTGAAACCGCGCTCGATCTGATGACGGCCGAGGACAACATCGCGGTCGGGGCTGCGCTCAACGGCCATGTCTACAATTTCTGGCAAGACAAGACCAATGTGCTGGGCCTGTGGCGGCGCACGAGCGTCGCTTCCTACAAGACCGAGAAGCCGGACTGGGAAACGATCATCGACTTCGACCAACTGGCGGCAAAGGATGGTGTGAAATGGGTGTTCAGCGGCGCCAGCCGGCTTTACCCCGATTTCAGCCGCTGCCTGCTCTCGATGTCCCCCGACGGTGGTGACGCCAGCGAGATGCGCGAATTCGACATTGCGACCAAGTCGTTTGTCGAGGGTGGCTTTCGGGCTCCTGCCTCGAAGTCGGGATTCGGCTGGCTGGACAAGGACACGGTCATCGTTTCGGCTGCGTTCGAAGAGGCCGACAAGACGGAATCAGGCTATCCGCGTGTGATCAAGCTTTGGACGCGCGGCACTCCGCTCGAAGACGCGGCGCCGATTTTCGAGGCGCAGAAAGATGATCTCGCCGTTGGCGCCGCTCTCGAGTTCGATGGCGACAGACGCTATCTGATCCTCGGCAGGACGCTCAACTTCTTCGCCTCGCACCTTTTCCTGCGTCTTCCCTCAGGCGAAAACAGGCGCGTCCCGCTGCCGGACGACACGACCGATACCGCGATCTTCGTGGATCAGCTGGTCTTCGGCGTACGCAGCCCATGGACGGCGCCAGACGGCACGCTGTGCCGGCCTGACGGCCTCTATTCGCTGGATCTGGTGCGGTGGGTCGAAACCGGTGCGCTGGGCCCGGTGGAAACCTTGTTCGAGCCGGCGCATCGCGTCTCGATCGCCGGCATCACCCGCACACAGGATCGGCTGTTCATCAATCTGATGGACAATGTGCGCGGCAAGGTCGTCGTTTGCGAGCGCACCGCCGATGGCTGGTCGCTGAAGCCCGTGGCGCTGCCTGAAAACGGCAATGTCGGCATCAGCCATGCCGAGCATTTCGGCGCCAGCGTCTCCTTCTCCTTCACCGATTTCCTGACGCCGAGTTCGATCATCTGGTCCGATGACAATGGGGTGACGCTGACGACGGTGAAGGCACAGCCGGCGCGGTTCGATGCATCGCCTCTCATCTCCGAACAGTTCGAGGCGCGCTCGAAGGATGGCACCGCGATTCCGTATTTCGTCGTCAGGCGGCGCGACCAGGACGGTCCGATGCCGACGCTGCTTTATGGCTATGGCGGTTTCGAAGTGCCGCTACTGCCCGGCTATGCCGGCGTGCGCGGCAGGCTGTGGCTGGAGAAGGGCAATGCCTATGTGCAGGCCAACATTCGCGGCGGCGGCGAGTTTGGCCCGAACTGGCACCAGGCGGCGCTGAAGGCCAACCGGCAGAACGCCTTCGACGATTTCGCCGCCGTGGCGCAGGATCTGGTCAAGCGCGGCATCGCCACGCCGGCCACGCTCGGCATCCAGGGCGGCTCGAATGGCGGTCTGCTGACCGGTGTTTCGCTGACGCAGCACCCCGAGCTGTTCGGCGCCGTCATCATCGAGGTGCCGTTGCTCGACATGCTGCGCTACACCGAACTGCCACCCGGCGCCTCCTGGATGGCCGAGTATGGCGATCCGTCGAAACCGGAAGAGGCGGCGTGGCTTGCCGCCTATTCGCCCTATCAGCATGTCTCGGCCGATGCCGCCTATCCGCCGGTGCTGCTGACCACGTCGACCGCCGACGATCGCGTTCATCCCGGCCATGCCCGCAAGATGGCGGCTCGCCTGCAGGCCGCCGGTCATGGCGAGACGCTGTTCTTCGAAGAAACCGAGGGCGGCCATGGCGGGCGCGGCGATCGCCGGCCGCAAGCGGCGCAGGCGGCGATGAAATATGTCTTCCTGCAGCGGGCGCTGGGCGGTACGACTTGAACTGAAGGCCTCAGACAGCCTAAGGTGCCTTCATGGCTCCGGCAGTGACATTGGTTTGCACATTTGGGGTGGCGGTGACGCCGTCGCCGCGCACGCTGCGCGCCGAGCTTCTGCGGCTGTGCGCCCGCATCGGCTATTCGCCTCCTGCCTGCCTCTGAAGAATCCGCCCCGGCAATTGCCGGATTGGTTCAAAGAGGAAGGTCAAATCCATGACTTATCAGAATTACTCGCTGAAGCAGCTTCAGCAGATAGACGCCGCGCATCATCTGCATCCGTTCACCGACCACAAGGAATTGCGCGAGGCCGGCTCGCGCATCATCACCCACGCCAACGGGCCGTTCATCTACGATGCCGACGGCACGGAGATCCTCGACGGCATGGCCGGGCTGTGGTGCGTCAATGTCGGCTACGGCCGCGATGAATTGGCCGACGCGGCCTACGCCCAGATGAAGGAGCTGCCTTACTACAACTCCTTCTTCAAATGCTCGACGCCGACGCCGGTCCTGTTGTCAAAGAAGCTGGCGGAGCTGGCGCCCAAGGGCGTCAACCAGGTGTTCTACGGCTCGTCCGGCTCGGAGGCCAACGACACGGCGCTGCGGCTCGTGCGCCACTACTGGGCGCTGGAAGGCAAGCCGGAGAAGAACCGCATCATCTCGCGCAAGATGGGCTATCACGGCTCGACTATCGCCGGCACCTCGCTCGGCGGCATGGATTTGATGCACAAGCAGCTCGGCGGCGCGGTGCCCAACATCGTCCACGTGATGATGCCTTATGCCTACGAACTGGCTCTGCCTGGCGAAAGCGACCATGATTTCGGCCTGCGCGCGGCAAAGGCCGTCGAGGACGCCATCCTCGAAGCCGGCGCCGACAAGGTTGCCGCCTTCATCGGCGAGCCGGTGATGGGGGCAGGCGGCGTCAAGATACCGCCGATGAGCTACTGGCCGGAAGTGCAGCGCATCTGCCGCAAATACGATGTTCTCTTGATGCTCGACGAGGTCATCACAGGCTATGGCCGAACCGGCGAGTGGTTTGCCGCCCAGACCTTCAGCATCGAGCCCGACACCATCACCACGGCCAAGGCGCTGACCTCCGGTTACCAGCCGCTGTCGGCGCTGCTGGTCGGCGACCGTATCGCGGCGACGCTGGTCGAGAAGGGCGGCGAGTTCTATCACGGCTATACCTATGCCGGGCATCCCGTGGCCTGCGCGGTGGCGCTGAAGAACATCGAGATCATAGAGCGCGAGGGCCTGGTCGACCGGGTCAAGAACGACACCGGTCCGTATTTCGCGCAGGCGCTGCAGGAGCGGATTGCCGACCACGAACTGGTCGGCGAGGTGCGTTCGATCGGGCTGATGGGCGCGATCGAGATCGTCAAGGATAAGGCGACCAAGGAGCGCTTCCTGCCCTCCGGGAGTGCTGCGGTGACCGTTCGTGACCACGCCATCACCCAGGGCCTGATGCTGCGCGCCACCGGCGACACGATGATCCTGTCGCCGCCGCTGATCTGGACGCGCGAGACGATCGACATGGCTTGCGATCGCATCGCCAAGGCGCTCGACCTGGCGCTGGCGGATCTGCGCAAGCGATAACCAAACAACAGCCGGGCGTGCCGCGATCGGCACGCCCGGCCTCGAATGCGCCTTTCGTTGTGCCATCGGGGAACGAATAGCCCTCGTCGCGCGTAGTGTTCCGGGACCGGCCACACCGGCTGCATTTTTGGGCGATCATTTTCATGACAAAATCCACCAAGAGCCAACGGGCGCTGGAAGCGGTCGCGATCGGCAACGACCTGATGCTGGCGCCCCTGGTGGCGATGATGCGCTTGCCGCTGATGGCCGCGGACGCCCAAAACGGGCGAAGCTGGAGCCCCGAGACCGCACGCGCGGTGAGCGAAAAGACCACGGCGATGGCTGAAGGCGCGTTTGCCGCGCAAATGGCGTTGTTCCAATCGACGGCCCGCTTCTGGCCGGAGGTTTTTTCCGGCCGCATGCCATCGCTGTTCAGTGGTGTCGCAGCGGAACGCTCGATCAGCGCGGCGCTGAAGCCGGCCAGCCGTGCCGTCAAAGCCAATTTTCGCCGGCTGTCGACAAAGTCCTGATCTGCACAAGGCAGCGATTGGTTCGGAAACGCAAAAACCGCGCTCCATCGGGAACGCGGCTTTGCCAGATACGCATGGCGCTTCGCTAACAAAACACTTGCGAAACTTACGGGCTCCGGTACGCGAGACCTGATCCGGAGCGCCGGGCGGATGCGATGTGTCCGCCTCGAAATCCGTTTTATAGGGACATCGTTACCGTCAGGTTATTGAGAGCTTAAGCAAATCTGAATTTGCGATTTTTCTTGCTGAAAAAAAATCGACAAAATCGCTGAAAAATTCGAAACTTACGCCGGGTTACCGCGCAGAAAATTTATGATCCCGGAAAAATCGGTGCCGGCATGCCCCTGGGCATTGAACAATGCGTAGAGCTGCGTGGCTTCGGCGCCCAGCGGCGTCACCGCACCGGCGCCTTGTGCTGCTTCCTGCGACAGCTTCAGATCCTTCAACATGAGTGCCGCGGCAAAGCCGGGCTTGTAGTCACGATTGGCGGGTGACGCCGGGACGGGGCCGGGCACGGGGCAGTAGGTGGTCAGCGACCAGCATTGGCCCGAGGATGTCGAGGCAACGTCGAACAGCGCTTGATGCGACAGACCGAGCTTTTCCGCCAGGACGAAGGCTTCGGCGACGCCGATCATCGAAATGCCGAGCATCATGTTGTTGCAGATCTTCGCGGCCTGTCCGGCGCCGTCATCGCCGCAATGGACGATGCGGCCGGCCATCGGCTTCAGGATCGGCTCGGCTTTGGCGAAAGCATCCCTGGTGCCGCCGGCCATGAAGGTCAGCGTGCCGGCGGCAGCGCCGCCGGTGCCGCCGGAAACCGGCGCATCGATCGACTGCAGGCCGTGTTTGTTGGCGATGGCGTGGGCTTTTCGCGCCGACTCGACGTCGATGGTCGAGGAATCGATGAACAGTGCGCCTTTGTTCGCCTTGGGCGCGATGTCCTCATACACAGACAACACATGCTTGCCGGCCGGCAGCATGGTGATGACGACGTCGGCGTCCTTCACTGCGGCAAGCGCGTTGGCCATGATGACGACGCCATGGTCGCGAGCGACGGTCAAATTCTCCGGCATCAGGTCGAAGCCATGCACGGTGTGCCCCGCCTTTACCAGATTGGCGGCCATCGGATTGCCCATGTTCCCTAGGCCGACGAAGGCGATGGTTGTCATTGCATTCTCCCGATTTTGGTAGCGTCAGCGGCCGATGAGGGCGCGTGCAACGATGACGCGCATGATCTCGTTGGTGCCTTCGAGGATCTGATGGACGCGCAGGTCGCGCACCAGTTTCTCGACGCCGTAGTCGTGCAAATAGCCGTAGCCGCCATGCAGTTGCAGCGCGTCATTGGCGATGTTGAAGCCGATGTCGGTGACGAAGCGCTTGGCCATGGCCGACCATTTGCCGGCGTCCGGCGCCTTGCGGTCGAGTTTCGAAGCGGCGGCGTAGAGGAAAATGCGCGCTGCCTGCAACTCCGTTTCCATATCGGCAAGCTTGAACTGTAGCGCCTGGAACTGGTTGATCTTGGAGCCGAAGGCCTTGCGCTCGGCGGTGTAGGACAGCGCCTTGTCGACCGCCGACTGTGCGCCGCCCAGCGAACAGGCCGCGATGTTTAGCCGACCGCCGTCGAGCCCGGCCATGGCGATGCCGAAGCCGGCTCCCTCAGCCGAAAGCAGGTTTTCCGCCGGCACCTTGCAGTCCTCGAAAATGACCTGACGGGTCGACTGCATGTGCCAGCCCATCTTGTGCTCGTTGGCGCCGAAGGACAGGCCGGGGGCGTCCTTTGGCACGACAAAGGTGGAAATGCCTTTCGGCCCATCGGCGCCGGTGCGCGCCATGACGACGTAGAGATCGCTGTCTCCCGCGCCGGAGATGAACTGCTTGGCGCCGTTCAACACATAATCAGCGCCGCTTTTCACCGCGCGCGTCTTCAGGGCCGCCGCGTCGGATCCGGAACCGGGCTCGGTCAGGCAATAGCTGGCCAGCCATTCCATCGAGGTCAACTTCGGCAGGAAGCGCTGGCGCTGCTCGTCGCTGCCGAAGCGGTCGATCATCGACGCCGCCATGTTGTGGATCGAGATGAAGGAGGAAAACGCCGGGTCGGCGCGCGACAGCGCCTCGAAGATCAAAACGGCATCGAGCCTGCCCAGCCCGGAGCCGCCGACATCGTCCCTGACATAGATGCCGCCAAGGCCGAGCGGGCCTGTCTCGCGGATCACATCGGCGGGAAAGTGCTTGTTGCGATCCCATTCGAGCGCATTGGGGGCGACACGATCGGCGGCGAAGGCCTCGGCCATTGCCTGGATGGCGCGCTGGTCCTCGTTGAGTTCGAACTGGCTGGTGCTCGCATCGACAGCGGCGTCCATGGCGTGCTCCCTGTGTTTCCCCAGATGGGGGTTGGCTTGCTGGCCTGTTGTTTTTGGCTTTGCGCGCACACCAATCTAGACCAATGATGCCGCCGTGCAACCCGGTCCACCTGCGGAGCGGCTGTGCGCGAATGGGTGTCCGGATCAAAGCATGGCGACAAATTTCGATGAACTGCTCGAAGGCTTTCACAGCTTTCTCGCGACGTTTGACGACGGGCTGGTGCGCGATGCCGTGGCCAGGATCGGCTGGGATATGCTGCCGCGACCGCTCGAACCGCACCCGCTCGCCTGCCTGCGCCATCTCGATCGCGCCGCTGAGCTGGCGCCGGGGAGCGCCAGGCCGCTGGTCCGGCTGCTGGCGGAGCGCCGGGACGATCTGCGCTGGGGACAGACCTATGCCGAGGCGGATTTCGGCAAGGCCTTCATCGACAATTACGGCTGGCTGGAGGTGTTCGGCACGCGCGGCCATTTCGTCAATGACGAGGTCGCGGCCGGCCTGCTGATCCTTGGACCTGATATCGTCTATCCCGACCATCACCACATCGCCGAGGAAATCTACATCCCGCTGACCGGCGGCACCGAGTGGCGCATGGGCGAGAGCGGGTTTCGCGTTCGCCAGGCGGGCGAGGTGATCCACCATGCGTCTGATGTGAACCATGCCATGCGGACCGGCAAGGAGCCGCTGCTGGCGCTCTACATCTGGCGCGGCGGGCCGCTGGCGGCGAAATCGACGATCACCGGAACCGTTGCGCAGGGCAAGGACTGATGGCCAAGGCAATCATGCTGCAAGGCACCGGCTCCGATGTCGGCAAGACGGTGCTGGTCGCAGGCCTTTGCCGGGCAGCGAAGAAGCGTGGGCTGAAGGTGCGGCCGTTCAAGCCGCAGAACATGTCGAACAACGCCGCTGTGGCCGACATTCCGGGCGACAACAAAGCTGGCGGCGGTGAGATCGGCCGGGCGCAGTGGCTGCAGGCGATTGCTTGCGGTGTGGCGCCAACCGTCCATATGAACCCGGTGCTGCTGAAGCCGCAGACCGATGTCGGTGCGCAGGTGGTGGTGCAAGGCAAGGTGTTCGGCGAGGCGAGGGCGCGCGACTATCAGGCGTTGAAGGGCCGGCTGATGGATGCCGTGCTGGACTCCTGGGCGAAGGTCGGCGAGGGCGCCGACCTCGTCATCGTCGAGGGCGCGGGGTCGCCGGCCGAGATCAATCTCAGGAGCCGCGACATCGCCAATATGGGCTTTGCGACGCGCGCCAACGTGCCGGTGATCCTGGTCGGCGACATCGACCGCGGCGGCGTCATCGCCTCGGTCGCCGGCACGCATCTGATCCTGCCGGAGGAGGACCGGCGCATGATCGTCGGCTACCTCATCAACAAGTTCCGCGGCGATGTTTCGCTGTTCGATGATGGCATCAAGGCGATCGAAAAATTCACCGGCTGGCGCTGCTTTGGTGTCGTGCCATGGCTGAAGGCGGCGGCACGGCTGCCTTCAGAGGATTCGGTTGTGCTCGAACGGCTGGTGTCGGGCGAGAAGCGGGCGCTAAAGGTGGCGGTGCCGATGCTTGGCCGCATCGCCAATTTCGACGATCTCGATCCGTTGAAGGCCGAACCGCAGGTGGAAGTCGTGTTTGTGCCGCCTGGCCAACGCCTGCCGGAAGATGCTGGGCTGGTGGTCATTCCCGGCTCGAAGTCGACCATCGGCGATCTCCTGAAATTCCGCGAGAATGGCTGGGACCGCGATCTGCTCGCCCACAGGAAACGCGGTGGCCATGTCGTCGGCATTTGCGGTGGGTTCCAGATGCTGGGGAAGATCGTGCGCGATCCCGACGGCATCGAGGGCAGTGTCACCGAGGCCGAGGGGCTTGGCCTGCTCGACGTCGAAACGGTGATGGAGCCGGAAAAGACGGTGCGCAACGTCCGCGCCCATTCGGTGCCGTTCGACCTGCCGCTTCAGGGCTATGAGATCCATCTCGGCCGCACCACCGGTGCGGACATGGCTCGGCCGTCAGCCGTCATCAACGGCGTCGACGACGGCGCCATTTCCGCCGACGGCAAGGTGGCTGGCACCTATCTGCACGGCCTGTTCTCAGCCGATGCCTTTCGCGCCCGGTTCCTGGAAAACCTCGGCGTCAAAGGCGGCGGCATCGACTACCGCGCCGAGGTCGAACGGGCGCTGGACGAGGTCGCAGCCGAGCTGGAAACCCATCTCGACTGCGACGCCATCTTTGGGCTGGCTCGTTAGCTGGCGGGTTCGCCTGCCTTTGGCCAATAGGTGCCGAGCGACCAGACATTGCCTTCCGGGTCGCGGCAGATGAATTCGCGGCTGCCATAGTCGCGCTCGACCAGCTCTTCGAGGATTTCGGCGCCGGCCTTTTTGGCGGTGAGATAGGTGGCGTCGGCATCGGCGACGGCGACGTAGATGGCTCTGCCGCCACCGGAGCCGGGTGCGCCGACCATCAGACCAAATTTGTCGTCGCGCGCAGTGCCCAGCATGATCATCGACGAGCCGAAGCTTAGTTCGGCATGATGCACGACATCGCCCTGGCCGAAGCGGGAATGGACACTGAAGCCGAAGGCCTCGCACAGCCAATCGATCATTTTGGCGGCATTCCTGTAGCGCAGCGTCGGGTAGAGCCGGGGCGGTTCAGAGGTTGTGGGCATGACAATCTCCTTCGGTTGGGTTGGTCGATACCCCCAATCTGGGCGAAGGCTGTTCTGGCGTCTTGAAGAAATGTTACCTCTGCACGGCGCGACTATGCCTGGACGGCAAGCGTCGTTGGCGTCTGGCCGGCGAGGTCGCGGAACTCGCGCACCAGATGCGCCTGGTCGGCATAGCCGCAGTCGGCGGCGATGTCGGCCCAATCGTTCTCGCCCTGTCTCGACAGGCCAAGCGCGCGATTGAAGCGGACGATGCGCGACAGCGTCTTGGGTCCGACGCCGATCGCGTTGGAGAATTTTCCGGCCAGATGCTTGCGGCTCCAGCCCAATCTATCGGCAAGCGATGCAATGCGAATGCGGCCGCCCGAAGCGGTGATCCTGTCATAAGCCCAGGCGATTTCGGCTTGCGTTTCGCGGGCCTTGGTCAAGCGTGTGGCGACGAAGGTCTCGGCGATGGCAAAGCGCGTGCTCCAGTCCCGCGCATTGCCCAGCTGTTCGCGCAGCGCGATCCCTTCAAGGCCGAGCACATCGTCGAGGCCAACCATGGTTTCCGTCAATTCGCTCATCGGCTGGCCGAAGAACCGGCGGGCGCCAAGCGGGGTGAAGTTGATCTGGACGCAGCAGGCGCCGCCGAAGGATTCGATCACCACCGGCCCGGCATAGAGGCCGGCAGCGAAACTGGCGAAGCGGTCATTGTCGCCGGGGTTCTTGCCGAGCCCGATGGAAAAAGGTTCGGCGAAGCTGATGACCAGCGGCACGGTTAGCGATGCGTATTCGACGTTGCGGAAATGGCCAGGCGCCGTTTCGCGATAGCCGCATATGTCGGTTACCGCACCCTTGAGCCGATCGCCGGGTACGCGCCGCACCATCTCGAACCGGCCGCCAACCGGTCGGTCCTGGTCCTGGTGACGCTCCATCTCGACCGGCATTGGGCCTTCCTCTGGGACGAACCTAGCAGACCATGCGCCAGAATCAAAAGCGCCCGGCTTGTGGCCGGGCGCTCCGAGTTGCCTGAGATGTTTAGGCGCCGCGCATCATGCAGCCGGCGGCAAGCACGATGTAGGCGATGAGAACAATCCACACTGATGCGAGGGGAATGAACGCAAGAACGCCAAGCGCGGCGAGAATGCCGATGATGGCGATGACAAGGGAAATAATAAAAATCATTTGCGTCGGTGCACTGAGATTCATGTGTGGTCCTCCTCAACATGATTCGTACGCTCACATTCTATCAGGGCGCGTGACTATAGACCAATCAGCTGGCGCAACGGGTTCGCGGGGTCCGCCAGCAGCTTTGTCGCCAACGCCAGGCACACGATCACCAGCAGCGGCTTGATCAGCCTGGCACCGATGCGGATGGCAAGGCTGGCGCCGACCCGGGCGCCAAGGAATTGGGCGACGCCCATCATCAGGCCGATCTTCCAGTAGACGACGCCGACAGAAGCGAAAACGATGAAGCCGCCGATGTTGGAGGCGAAATTGAGCAGCTTGGTATGAGCCGTTGCCTTCAGCACGCCATAGCCGGCCAGGGTGACGAAGGCCAGCATGTAGAAGGAGCCCGCGCCCGGTCCAAACAGGCCGTCATAAAAGCCGACCACAGGCGCGACAGTCAGCCCAAACAGGAACGGCGACAGGCGCTCTGCGCGGTCGACGTCGTCCATGTTGGGCTTGAGGGCGAAATAGAGCGCAATGGCGATCAGCAGCAGCGGCAGGAGCGCCCGCAGAAGGTCGCCTGGTACGATGGTCGCCAGCAAGGCACCGGCAGCACTGCCGGCAAGCGCCAGCAGCGCCGAGGGAAGCTGCCGGCGCAGGTCGACATGGCCCTTCGAGGCGTAGTGGATGGTCGCCGAGCCGGAGCCGAACATGCCCTGCAGCTTGTTGGTTCCCAGTGCAGCGACCGGCGAAAAGCCGGCGAGAAGCAGTGCTGGAATGGTGATCAGGCCGCCACCGCCGGCGATCGAATCGACGAAGCCGGCGGCAAAGCCGGCGAAGGCGAGCATGGCGACGGTCTGGGTGGCGAGATCGAACATCGGATTTCGGGAAGCGTTCGGGCGGGAAAACGATGCAGCGGGTTCGACCACGACCACCCGGTTTGCGCAAGGCCGATTCCGCGCTACGAATGAACGATTCGAAAGGGGATGATGGCAATGGCATTGCTCGACCAGATACGTTCGATCTTCGAGGGCGACCCCGGCGTGCGCAAGGTTGCGGACGATCCGGTGCTGTCGGCGGAGCTCTTGATGCTGTTTCGCATGATCCTGGCCGACGGTTCGGTCTCGGAGAGCGAAATGGTTGCCTTCCGGCGCATCTGCAAGGAAGCCTTCGGCATTCCGGAAGCCAGCATCGACAATGTCATCGAGTATCTCAACGAGTTCGGCTACGAGACCAATGGCTCGCAAGCCATCGCGCAATTCCGCGACCTCGACATCGAAAGGCGCAAGCTGCTCGCTCGCCATATGGCCGAGATCGCCAAGGCCGATTCACACCTTGCCGAGAGCGAGGTGCGCCTTTTGCGCCGCACGCTCGACCTGCTCGACATCAGCCCGGTCGATGTGGTCAAGCCGGAAGAGTAGGCCTTTCTGAACGCCCGGCTGCCCGGCCGGGTCCCCGCTGCTCCGCAGCGTCCCGGCGTTCGCTGGCCTTTCATCGTGCCACCGGCACGATGAATTCGCTTCGCGAACCGGCTGCTCACCCCTGTTCCTGCATCCGCCTTGCGATCGCCCTGTGCAAATCCGGAGCAGCAGTGACCAGCGCCCTGGCCGCCTCGGATTGCGGGTGGTCGAGCACCTCATTCGTCCTGCCGCGCTCGACGATCTTGCCTTCATGCATCACCAGCACCTCGTCGGTGATGGCGCGGGCGACGGTCAAATCATGGGTGATGAACAGATAGGCGATGCCGAGTTTCTGGTTGAGCTCGGCGAACAGGTCAAGAATCTGGGCGCGGATCGAGACGTCGAGCGCCGAGACCGGCTCGTCGGCGACGACCAGTTTCGGCCTGGTGATGATGGCGCGGGCAATCGACAGCCGCTGGCGTTGGCCGCCTGAAAATTCATGCGGATATTTGTCCATGTCGCGTGGGCTGAGGCCGACCTCATGCAACGCATGCGCCACCATTTCGCGCCGCTCGCCGGGGGCCGGTTTCGTCTCCAGCACATGCAGCGGTTCGGCCACCAGTTTCTCGACCTTCTGGCGCGGATCGAAAGAGCCATAGGGGTCCTGGAACACCACTTGCATGTCGCGCCGTACCGGCTTGAGTTCGGCTTCGTCCTTGCCGGTGATGGTTTCGCCGCGAAACCGGATCGTTCCCGCTGTCGATCGGTCCAGCGCCAGGATCATGCGGGCAAGCGTGGACTTGCCGCAACCGGAGCGTCCCACCAGCGCCACCGACTGACCCGGTCCCATCGAGAAGGAGACGTCGTCGACGGCGCGGATCGGAACCGCGTGCTTGAACAGCGAGGTGCGTCGTCCTGGATAATCGCGGGTCACGCTTTCGACCTGAAGCAGGGGTTTGCGCTCCCCGGCATCGTGCGTTCTGGGGCGCGCCGGCACGTGCATCGACGCCTGTGCCAGTTGGCGCGTGTAGGGATGCAGTTGGCCGGAGAGCGTGCGCGCGGTGTCGCCGGCCTCGATCACCTCGCCATGGCGCAGAATGGTGATGCGGTCCGCCATCTCGGTCACCACCGCGAGGTCGTGCGAGATCAGCAGCAGACCCATGCGGTTCTCAGTGACGAGATCGCGCAAGAGGTCGAGGATCTGCGCCTGCAGCACCACGTCGAGTGCCGTGGTCGGCTCGTCGGCAATCAGCAGCTTGGGCTTCAGCGCGCAGGCGATGGCGATGACGACGCGCTGGCGCTGGCCGCCGGACAGCTCGTGCGGATAGCGCGACAGCGGAAATTTCGCCGAGGGCAGGCCGACCCGGTCGAGCATTTTTCGCGCCCGCTCCTCGGCATTGGCACGGCTGGCCCTGGTGTGCCAGCGTATGCCTTCGGCGACCTGCTCGCCAATGGTCTTGACCGGGTTCAGCGCCGTCATCGGCTCCTGGAACACCATGCCGATATCGTCGCCGCGCAGGGCGCACATCTGGTCTTCGCTCGCCGCCAGAATGTCGATGCCGTCGAAGCTGACGCGCCCGGTGGCGCGTGCCGCAAAGGGCAGCAGTCGCATCACTGTCAGCGCCGTCATCGACTTGCCCGAGCCGGATTCGCCGACCAGTCCCATCACCTCGCCGGGCGCGACCGACAGCTCGATGCCCTTCAGGATCGGCGTGTCGCCGATGGTCAGCGACAGGTTCTCGATGTCGAGCAGGCTCATCGCTGCCGCCGCGATTTCGGGTCGAGAATGTCGGCGATGCCGTCGCCGAGCAGGTTCAGGCCAAGCACGGTGATGACGATCGCCATGCCGGGAAAGATCGCCATCCAAGGCGCCACCACCATGCGGGTCTGCGCGTCGAACAGCATGCGGCCCCAGCTCGGCATTGGCGGCTGGGCGCCAAGGCCGACATAGGACAGGCCGGCTTCCGCCAGGATGCCGAGCGCAAACTGGATGGTGCCTTGCACCAGGAGCAGCGTGGCGATGTTGGGCAGCACATGCTCGATGGTGATCAGGCTCGTGCTCTTGCCGGCGGCACGCGCCGCCAGGATGAATTCGCGCGGCCAGATCGCCAGCGCACCGGCGCGCGCGACGCGGGCAAACACCGGAATGTTGAAGATGCCGATGGCGATGATGGCGTTGACGGCGCCCGGGCCGAAAATGGCGGTGATCATGATTGCCGAAAGCAGTGCGGGGAAGGCGAAGACGAGGTCATTCAGCCGCATCACCGATTCGTCGATGAGGCCGCCGCGCGCCGCGGCAAAGGCGCCGAGCGGGACGCCGACGCCCATGCCGATGCCGACCGCGACCAGCGCCACGGCGATCGAATTGCGAGCGCCGACCATGATCATCGACAGGATGTCGCGGCCGAAATGGTCGGTGCCGAACCAGTGCGTTAGCGATGGCGCCTGCGTCTTGTCCGATATGACCAGTTTGGTGACATCGTCAGGTGTCCAGACATAGGAGAGCAACGCCACTGCAGCCACCAGCACGGTGATGATGAAGCCGACGAGGAACGAGCGGTTCCTGAATGCCTTGGCCAGAATGCTGGCAAAATTCTCTTCGGGAATGTCGAAGCGCAGAGTCATTGCCGGCTTCTCAGGCGCGGATCGATGACCGCATAGGAGAGATCGACGACAAGGTTGACGGCGATGACGGCGGCGACCAGCAGCATGACGACGCTTTCGACCACGATCAGATCGCGCTGGGTAATTGCCTGGAACACCAGCCGGCCAAGGCCGGGCAGGTAAAAGACATTCTCGATGATGATGGTGCCGGCAAGCAGGAAGGCGAATTGCAGGCCAAGAATGGTCAGCACCGGGATCATGGCGTTGCGCAGCGCGTGCCGCCAAAGCACATCGCGGTAGGGCAGGCCCTTGGCGCGGGCGGTGCGGATGTAATCCTCGTTCAGCACCTCGATCAGCGCCGAGCGGGTGACGCGCGCCAGGATCGCCGCTTGCGGCAAGGCAAGCGCCACCGCCGGCAGCAGCAGCGATTTCAGCGCCGGCCACACGCCGGCGCTCCAGCCGGGAAAGCCGCCGGCCGGCACCAGCCGCAACCAGACGGCAAAGAGGTAGATCAGCATCAGCGCGAACCAGAAGTTCGGCACTGCGACGCCGAGCTGGGCCGCACCCATCGCGATCGTGTCGCCGGCCTGTCCACGGCGGCTGGCGGAAAACAGCCCGACCGGTATGGCAATCGCCGTGGAGAGAGCGAGCGCGATCAGCGCCAGCGGCAGCGAGACGACAAGCCGTTCACGGACAAGATCGATGACCGGCACCGAATAGGTGTAGGAGCGGCCGAAATCGAGGCTGAGCAGGCCCCCGGTCCAGTGCAAATAGCGCCAGGCAAGCGGCGCGTTGAGGCCCATCTGGTTGCGCAGCAATTCGACCTGGTCTGCGCTGGCGTTGAGGCCCAGCATCAGCCGCGCCGGATCTCCGGGGAGAATCTCCAGCACAGCGAAGACCACCATCGAGGCCAGCACCAATGTGAGCACGGCGATGATGAGACGGTTCATGAGGTAGGCGGTCATCGGCACAGCCTGCCGGAAAAACATCTGCCCCGGAAGCGGTTTCCGTTTCCGGGGCAGCGTGTTTCTCGCGACAACGAGATCAATCCGACCACTTCACCTTGGTCAGGTCGTTGGCCTGGATCGGGGCGTTCTCCCACAGACCTTGCAGCTTGGCATCCCAGACGCCTACTTTCGGCAGTTCATAGAGGAAGCCGACCACGGCGTCGTCAGCCAGGATCTTCTGCGCTTGCCCTAGCAGCTCCTTGCGCTTGGCCTCGTCGGAGGTGAGATTGAGGCTGGCGATGATCTTGTCGAAGGCCGGATTGTCGTAGTTGAAATAATAGTCCTTGCGCGAATAGATATCGATGTCGTTGGGCTCGGTGTGGGAGACGATGGTCAGGTCATAGTCCTTCTTGGTGAACACCTGATCCAGCCACTGCGCCCATTCGACCGGAATGATCTCCAGGTCGATGCCGACGTCACGAAGCTGCGAGGCGATGATCTCGCCGCCGAGCCTGGCATAGGAGGGCGGCGGCAGTTTCAGCGTCGCCTTGAAGCCATTTTCCAGGCCCGCCTCCTTCAACAGTTCCTTGGCTTTCGCGACATCGTGCGGATAGCGGCCGGTGAGGTCGACATAGTCCTTGCTGGCGGGCGACATATGCGAGCCGATCGGTACGCCGAGGCCGGCCGAGGCGCCATCGATGATCGCCTTGCGATCAAGCGCGTAGGAGATCGCCTGCCTCACCTGCAGTTTGTCGAAGGGCGGCTTCTTGTTGTTGATGGAGAGGATGGTTTCACCCTCGGTGGCACCGATCACCACCTTGAAGCGGGGATCGTCCTTGACCTGCGCGACACTGTCGGGATCGAAGAACGGGAAGGCCTGGATGTCGCCGGAAAGCAACGCCGGCACGGCAGCGGCGGCGTCAGGCACGATACGGAACTCGGCCTTGTCTAGAGAAACAGGCGCGCCCCAGTAGTTGTCGGATTTCACCAGCGTGATCGACGAGCCTTTGGCCCAGCTCTGGAATTTGAACGGGCCGGTGCCAACCGGCTTTTCCTTGTTGGTGTCGGCTGTCTCCGGCGCGACAATGACCGCGTCACCCCAGCCCATATTGTAGAGGAAGGAGCCTTGCGGGTTCTTCAGCGTGACTTTCACTGTCGCCGGGTCGACGACGTCGACCTTGTCTATTGCCGCGAACAGGCCCTTTTGCGCGTTGACAGAATTGTCGGCGCGGGCGCGGTCGAGCGAGAATTTCACATCGTCGGCGTTGAAGTCGGTGCCGTCATGGAATTTCACGCCGGTGTGCAGCTTGAACGTGTAGGTTTTGCCGTCATCGGAAATGGTCCAGCTCTCGGCGAGATCCGGCAGCACCTCGCCATTCGGGCCGATGCGGGTCAGGCCCTCGAACACATTGGCGTAGAGCACTTCGTCGATCGCTGCCGCGGCACCGGCGGTCGGGTCGAGATGCGGTGGTTCGAGCGGAATGCCGATGACCAGGTCGGTCCGCGCGGCCATCGCCGAGGTTCCGGAGGCCAGCGCCAGCGCCGCGGCGGCGAGAATGGTTTTCCACAATTTCATCGTGCAACTCCCAATGTGCTCAAAACCCCGGGGATAGAAGCGTGATTTTCAGCCATAGTAAATCGCGTTTCATGCTGCGCGAGCCTGTCGGGGGGAATGTTTTTCTCAAACTGCCGGCCTGGCCAATCAAAGCGTGCCGCCGGGGCCGGCGCCCCTGAGCAGCACGTTCAGCCCGATCGCCATCACCTTCGCCGATTCCACCATGTCCGATATCCCGACCCATTCGTCGGGCCGATGGGCGAGGTCGAGAATGCCCGGACCATAGGCGATGCAGTCGTAGATGTGGCCGATGCGGGCAATGTGCTTCTGGTCGTAGGTGCCAGGCGAAATGACATAGTCGGGTTCGCGGTCGAAGATCGCCATGATGCCTTGCGCTACCGCCTTGACCACCGGCGCGTCGCGCTCGGTCATCAGCGGCAGCACTTCCATCAGGTCGCGGATCTCGTAGTTGAATTTCTTGCGCTCGCGCTTCAGCCGCTCGAGGATATCGGTCACCTCGCTTTTGACGGTGCCCAGATCCTCTTCCAGGAGGAAGCGGCGATCGATCGTCAGCCGGCAGGAATCGGGCACGTTAGGCGAGGGCAGGCCGGGCCGGAAATCCTCGGTCTGGCCACCGTGGATCGAATTGATGTTCATGGTCGAGCGTTTTGCCCCCTCGGGCACGACCGGCATGCGCGTCACCTTGCGGTCGAGGGCGGGAAACAGCTCTTCCTCGAATGCCTGCAGCACGGCGCCCATGTGGCGCACGGCGTTGTCGCCGAGGAAGGGCATCGAGCCATGCGCGATCTCACCCTTGGTCTCGATCTCCGCCCACCAGACGCCGCGATGGCCAAGGCAGATGCGGTCCTTGTTCAAGGGCTCGGGGATGATGACATGGTCGACCCTGGGTTTTGAGAAATAGCCGAGCCCGGCCAGATGGGCGACGCCGCCGAAGCCGCCGGACTCCTCGTCGACCGTACCCGATATTTCGATGGCGCCGGGAAAGTCTGGAAAGACGTCCATGAAGGCTTCGGCGGCAATGATCGAGGCGGCCAGGCCGCCCTTCATGTCGCAGGCGCCGCGGCCATAGACCTTGCCGTCCCTGACGATGCCGGCGAAGGGATCGAGCGTCCAGCCGTCGCCGGCTTCGACGACGTCGATGTGCGAGTTGAAATGGACGCAGGCGCCGGGCGAGCGGCCGTCGAAGCGGGCGACGACATTGACGCGCGGATAGCGGTCGCTGTCGCCGGGCGTTCCTTCGGCGCGGATGAATTCGATTTCGAAGCCGCGCTTCTTCAGTCGTGCGCCGACATATTCGGCGCAGGGACGATAGGCCTCGCCGGGTGGGTTGATGGTCGGAAAGCGGATCAGCTCGGCAGTCAGCGCAACCAGATCATCGACCCGATCGTCGACTGCTTTGAAAAGTCGTTCGTTCATCCGGCGATTTGAGCAGGCAAAGGGGTGGTTTTGCAAGCCTGCCACCCCGCCCGATGGTGCGTGTCGTTGCAGCAACTATGGCGGGAAAATCGTTCAAATTCGCTGCTTTAGATTGGCGAATTTGTCAATGAGTGTGTGTTACTTCATTCACCTGTCTTTAAAAAACTGAAATACGGCGTGAAGCTGGGCAGGCAAGGGGCATCAAAGGGGTTTGATCGCATGAAGAAGTCAATTCTATTTGCAGCAGCGATGCTGGCAACCGCGCTGTTTGGGGCGCCGGCCGCAAGCAACGCGGCCATGTTGGAAGCGAGTATCGACGTGTCGTCGCAGACGATGACTGTCAGATATGGCCTGTCGGTTTACCGGTGGACCGTCTCCACGGCTCGTCCTGGCTATTTCACGCCGCGCGGCACCTACCGGCCGCAACGCACGGCGCGGATGTGGTATTCGAAAAAGTACCATATGTCGCCGATGCCTTATTCGGTGTTCTTCCACGGCGGCTACGCCATCCACGGCACGGGTGCTGTCAGACAGCTTGGGCGCCCCGCATCGCATGGCTGCGTACGTCTGCACACTGCCAATGCGGCAACCTTCTATTCGATGGTGCGCGAAGTCGGCTTTGGCAACACTCGGATCGTCGTCACCAACTAACTCTGCGTTGACGAAGAGACAGTCGATCCTGGCGGACGGCAGTGTTCCACGTCCGTCTGGCTGGCATGTGGTTGCTTGCGTGTTTTCAAACAACTTTGGCGCCAAATGTTGCAGGAATATCGCATTGGCCAACTAACTCGGCCCGTCTGCCGGGTTTGACGCTACTTATGCTTGCATCAGTGGACATTGATGGTAGATGCCGAATAGGTAAAAGACGAGGGGGTTCTGTGATGTACCGACTTCTTCTTGGCGCGGCGCTTGCTGCAACAGCCACATCGGCCTTCGCCGCCGATGCCGTCGCTCCGATCGTCATGGATCCCGCTATCACCCAGCCGCATATTTCCGGCTACGTCGAGGCCTATCTCGGTGGGATTTATCTGTCGGCCGAAGGTGGGCACGAAACGGCAACGACCGCCGGCGGCGTGGGCCGCGTCAATTTCCCGATCGATTCGCGCTGGAACATCCAGACTGACGCGTTCGTCGATTCGCTTTGGGTCGAGGACAACAACATCTACGGCTACGGCGGTGCTGTTCACGGCTACTGGCGCGATCCGAGCACCTATGCGCTTGGCGGCTTTGCGTCGGTCACCGGCTATGGCGGCGACTTTGGCGGCCCGAACCTCTACAGCTTCGCGGTCGGACCCGAGGCCCAGCTATACATGGGCAATGTCACCCTCTATGGCCAGGTTAACTACGGTCAGCTTCGGGCCTCAGGCGAATCCGGGCATTTCGACAATTGGGGTGGCCGGGGCGTAGTGCGCTATTTCGCCCAGGACAATCTTCGCTTTGACGGCGAACTCGGTTTTTCCCGGCTCTCGGGATTTGGCGCCAATCTCGACACCGTTTCGGGCGCGCTGCAGGCCATGTACCGGTTTTCCGGCACGCCCATCTCGCTGTTCGGGCGTTATCAGTTGGACCACATCTCCGCAGGCGGCGGTATGGGCGGCGGAAGCATAAACGTTCACAAATATGTAGTTGGCCTGCGGGCAAGTTTCGGTTCGGACACGCTGCTCGACGAAGATCGCAACGGCGCCACGATGGATACGTACCGACCGAACATTATCGTCCCATTGTTCTAGCAGCCTGTTCCATCCCGATGGAATCGGGATGGGGCTCTATCTTCTTGTTTGAGCATGATCTTTTCCGAAGTGACGGGTTCGGTTTTCGCTCCGCCAACCTTTGGTTCGGGATCTAGCTGGCAGCTTCTTTTGCCTGCCCGCGCCGGCTGCGCCGGCGGCCGCTGATCTCCCAGCGCTTGTGGAACCACATCCATTGGCCGGGATCCTCGCGCACCCAGCGTTCGACCACATCGGCGAGAAGCTGGGTGGTGGCCGGAACATCGACGCTGCCAGCCTCGGTGCGCGGCAAGGTCAATTTGTCCTCGATCTCGAGCCGGAAGCGGTTGCCCGGCAGCCGCACGCAGCGCGCCGGATAAACGTCGCAGTCGTAGTGGCGGGCCAGCATGCCGAGCACCGGATTGCTCTGGCAGGTACGGCCGAAAAAGGTCGTCTCCAGCCCGCTCGAGAATTTCTGGTCGACCAGCACGCCGATATTGCCGCCATTTTCCAGAATGGCGGCAAGCGCGAATGAGGCGCCGGTCGAAGACGGCAACAAGGCGCCCATCGTCGAGCGACGCGTCGAGTGGATGTAGTCGGCGAGATAGGGATTGTTGGGCGGGCGAAACAGCGCGGTGATCTTCATGCCAAAAGTGGCGGCGGCCACCGGCAGCAGCTCGAAATTGCCGAGATGGCCGGTGAACAGGATGTGCGGCTTTTGCTCGCCGGCGATCTCGACGAAATGATCGGCGCCGCGAACCTCGACCCGGCCGGGACTGGTTGCATTCGGGTCATAGTCGAAAAGCGCGTCGAGGAAGATGTACTCGGCGGCGAGGCGGGCCATGTTGCCCCACATGTCGAGCGCGATGGCTTCGATCTCGGCGTCGCTCTTTTCCGGATAGGCGAGGCGCAGATTGTTGACCGCCACCCGGTGACGTCCGACCCGCGGTCCGATGCGGCGGGCGACGCGGTCGGCGAAATTGAGCGCCTTGTCGGCCGGCAGCAGGCGTAGCAGCGAGATGATCGTCATGGCCAGGCGCGCGACCAGCCAATGCTCCATCTGGCGAAGCCGCCGGCCATAGCGAAACATGAAGTCCCGGCGGGCTTTCCTGAGCACTTTGCCGACCATTCTCAGTCGACGCGCAGGATGATCTTGCCGAACACGTCACGGCCTTCCATGCGCTTCAGAGCCGCGTCGATATCGCCGAAGCCGACTTCGGTGTCGATCACCGGCGCGACGAGACCTGCCGCCATCTTCTGCATGGCGTTGGCCATGTTCTCCATGCGGCAGCCGAAGGAGCCAAGCAGCTTCAGCTGCTGTTGGAACAGCTGCATCAGGTTGATCTGCGTCGACACGCCGGAGGTCGAGCCGCAGGTGACCAGGCGTCCGCCGCGCTTCAGGCACAGCATCGAGGCGGCAAAGGTGTCCGCGCCGACATGCTCGAACACGACGTCGACGCCCTTCTTCTTGGTCAGCTTGCGCACGACGCCTTCGAAGCGGTCGTCGCGGTAGTTGATGACATGGTCGGCACCGAGCGCCTTGGCCTTGTCGATCTTGTCGTTCGAGCCGACGGTGGTGATCACCGTACAGCCCATCTTCTTCGCCAGCTGGATGGCGGCCGAGCCGATGCCGGAGCCGCCGGCATGGACGAGAATGGCCTCACCGGGCTGCAGCCGGGCGTTGTCGAACAGCATGTGCTCGACGGTGCCGAAGGTGACCGGCGCGACGGCCGCGCCAACGTCGGTCACGCCGGGCGGGGCGGGGACCAGCAGGCGCGCCGGCAGGTTGATCTTCTCTTGCGCAAAGCCGTCGAGATGGAAGCCGTGAACGCCGGAGACATGCTCGCAGAGATTGTCGCGGCCTTCCCGGCAGGCGCGGCAAAGGCCGCAGGTGCGGGCGCCATAGATCGACACCAATTGCCCCGGCAGGAGATTGGAGACGCCGGGGCCGACGGCTTCGACCTCGCCGGAGGCTTCCGCGCCGACGACCAGTGGCAGCTTGCGCTTGGCGAAAGCCATGCCGCGCCAGCCCCAGACATCGATGTGATTGAGCGCCACCGCCTTGATGCGCAGCGTGACTTCGCCAAGCGAAGGCGGCGGGGGAGGCGGCAGGTCCACCGTCTCAAGACGGCGATCCTCGATAAGTTGCAATGCGCGCATTGAGCCTGTCGGTTCTGATTGGCGGAAAGAGGTCGCTTAGACCGGTTCCCGCGCCATGACAAGGCAAGTGTTCTGGCCGCCGAAGCCGAAGGAGTTGGACAGGACGGTGCCAACCTCGGCGTTGCGCTTCTTGTTGGGCACCACGTCGAGCACGATCGCGGGATCGGGATTGTCGTAGTTGATGGTCGGCGGGATGACGCTTTCGCGCATGGTCATCAGCGAAAACGCCGCCTCGACAGCGCCGGCCGCCGACAGTGTGTGGCCGATCATCGACTTGTTCGACGAGACCGGCATAGAGCCGATCCGGTCGCCGAACACCGTCGACAGCGACAGATGCTCCATCTTGTCGTTTTCAGGCGTCGACGTGCCATGGGCGTTGACGTAGTCGATCTCGTCTTTGCTCAAGCCTGCGTCAGCAAGGGCGGCACGGACCGCGGCGATCGCCGGCGAACCGTCGGGCTTGGAGCGGGTGCGGTGAAAATCGTCGGCCTTTTCGCCGCAGCCGCGCAGGATGCCGAGGATGGTCGCGCCCCGAGCAAGAGCCGCTTCCAGCGATTCCAGCACCAGCGCACCCGAACCCTCGGCCAGCACGAAGCCGTCACGGTCCTTGGAGAACGGCTTGGATGCCTTCTCCGGGATGTCGTTGTGGGTCGAAAGCGCCGACAGCAGCGAGAAGCGGATCAGCGCCTCGGCGGTCGCCGAGCCATCGGCGCCGATCGCCAGCGCCCGGTCGCATTCGCCGCGGCGGATCGCCTCGACGCCGAGCTGGATGGCGGTGGCGCCCGACGCGCACGCGGTCGACAGCGTGATCGGCAGGCCGCGCGTGCCGAAGCTGTCGGCAAGCCGGTCGGCGATCGACCCGAACTGGGTGGTTTCGAAAATATCGAGTTCCTTCAGTCCGCGCGCCACCCGCAGCAGCCTTTCGGCGCCGGCGTTTTGGCTGTCGGAATTGTAGAGCGAGAAGCGCTCGCTCCAGTCGAGTTCGACCGGCGGCGAGGCGAGGAAAAGCGGTCCGCCGAAATCGCCGGAATCAAGACCCGATTCCGCGACCGCTTCGCGCGCTGCCGTCTCTGCCAATTCGTAGGTCAGGAGGCTGGCTCCCTTGGAACTGGACGGCAGAAAGTCGACCATGCCCGAGATACGCGTGTTCAGATGATCGACCGGGAAGCGGGTGATCGGGTGGATGCCGGACTTGCCCGAGGTCAGTGCTGCCCAATTGTCGGTCTTGCCGACGCCGAGCGAGGTCACCACGCCGATGCCGGTGACGGCGACGATCGGCCTGCCCATGTGGTCGTTCAGATTGGCCATTTTTTCTTGAACCCTTAGTCGGCAGCGTTGACCAGCGCCAAGCCCTCGAATTGGTGATAGCCGATCGCCGTTGCAAGCACGGTCTTCGGAACGCCTTTGAATGGCTTCTCGGCAGCAGCATCAAAAGCGGGGTAGGCGGCCTTGCGGTCGACGGCCAGCGCCGCCAGCGCAACGGCGAAGGGGAACTGCGCTTCCTTCATATGGCCGGTCAAAGTCGAGAAGCCGCGGGCTGATATCGCCGGATTGGCATCGAGCGCCGATTTCTCGGCCGCGGTCGCGGCATGCGCGCCTGAAGCGCCGGAGATGGCGAGCAATTCACCGTTCGGCAAGGCAGCCTGCTTGATGAGCGCGGCGATGCTGGCGTCGAGTTCGCCCTGCCGGCGCTTGGCGCGCCCGGATACGACCGGGCCGAGTTCGGCATAGATTTTTCGCCCGCGGTTGGTCGCGTGTTCACGCTGTTCCAAAACCAGGAAGGCGCCGCCGGATCCGGTCACCACGCCGCCGCCCTCGGCACCTTGCCTTTGCCAGACAGGCTTCCAGGCGCCACGGTGCAGATAGCCGGCCAGTTCATAGCCAAGCAGCATGTCGGAATGCTCGGTCTGGAAGGCGCCGCCGACCAGTATATGCGTCGACTGGCCGGAGCGGATGCGCGCGGCAGCCGTCTCGACAGCGGCGACGCCTGCCCCTTCCTCACCCATGAAGGTGCGCGAGGAACCGGTCACCTTGTGAACGATCGAGATGTTGCCGGCGAGCAGGTTGGAAAGCTGGGCCAGAAACAGCGTCGGGCGCAATTCCGTGGTCAGCTTCTCGTTGAGCAGCACGTCGCGGTCGTTGCGGCTTTCCGAAGCGGCGAGAATGGCTGCGTCGACCGCCTCGTCGCGCTCGCCGCCGCCGGCGGCCACCACCATTTCCATGGTCGCGCAGAGCTCGTCATTGCCCTTGATGCCGGCATCGTCCAGCGCCAGGCCGGCGGCATAGGTGCCGAGCCGCTGCCATGTCTCCATCTGCCGCTGATCGCCACGCTTGACGATCTGCAGGTTCCAGTCGATCTCCGGCAAGGGATGGACGGTGTAGGGCAAGAAGCGCGCGGCTTCGAGCACGGGGGTCAGGCCCGGCTGAGCGAGCTTCTGCCAGTGCGCATCCGGACCCTCTCCTAGCGAGGAGACAAGGCCAATGCCAGTGATGACGACGTCGTGGGGGCTCATGGGCGGCTGTTGTGGGTCAGGCTGCAAGGCGCGTCAAGGCCGCGCGACTTGGGCCACATCAGGCGTTCTTGGCCGCAACCAGCGCGTCGATCTTGGCGCACAGGTTCTTCATGACGAAATAGTCGTCGGTCGAGGCCTTGCCGTCATTGACCTCTTGCGTCCACTTTTCCAGCGGCACCTTGATGCCGAATTCCTTGTCGATGGCAAAGACGATGTCGAGGAAGTCGAGGCTGTCGATGCCGAGATCGTCGATGGTGTGGCTTTCAGGTGTGATGGTGTCGATATCGATCTCGCTGGTGTCGGCAATGATCTTGGCGACTTTGTCGAACGTGGTGGACAAGGGCTTTTCCTTCGGTTGCGGGCGGAATCTGTCCGCATGTGTTTGGGCGCTGTCTAATCGGTTTTTCCCGGCAGGAAAAGGCCTGATACGCCGGGCACAGATGGGATGGCGCTTTCGCGAACGCAAGAAGGGCCGCCGGTTTGCCTGGCGGCCCTTCCGATTTGACGTTGGGTCAGCTCAGTCGCGGAGCTTGACCAGATCGTTCAGCAGCCCGCCCGTTCCGTTGTGAACGGTCAGACGCTCGACCTTGCCGGCGATGGTCTCCAGAGCCTCGAGCTCCTTCAACCGCAGCATCACCGGGTTCTCGGCCATCACCCTGGCCGTGTTGAGCAGGGAACGCGTGGCGTTCGTCTCCTCGCGACGGCGGATGATGTTGGCCTCGGCCTGCTTTTCGGCCGAAACCACCTGGTTGAGGATCTCGCGCATCTCGCCCGGCAGGATGACATCCTTGAGGGCGATATCGCTGACCTCGATCCCGATCTCGGCCATGTCGGCACGGACCTTGCCGGCAGCCTCCTCGTCGATCGTCACCTTCTTTTCGAGGATCTGATCGAGCGTGAGCGCCCCAAGAGCCTTGCGGAAGGCATACTGGAGGGCGCGGTAGAGGGCTTCAGCGAAGTCCTTCACAGCGCTCACCGCCTTGACCGGGTCGACGACACGGTATTCGGCGGCGATGTTGACACGGATCGTGACGCGATCCTTGGTCAGCACTTCCTGTCCGGCGACATCGAGCGACTGGCGCTTGAGGTCGACGACCTTGATCTGCACCATGCGTCCGACATTCCAGAAGCCATGCACACCCGCGGCAAGCGTCCGCACAAGGGCGCCGTCGACGAAGAGCAGTCCGGCCTGACCGTCGACGACCGGATGGACGGACATCAATTCCGTCTTCCGGCTCTGGCCGAGCCGGCGCATGACCGAGGGATCGATCGCCAGATCGGCAGCGGTGTCGATCACCGTCACCTTCCACGGGCCGGCATCGGTCCACAGCACGAGCTTGCGATCGGGCGCCAGAACGGCATGGAGATTGCCGTCACGCTCGATGATCGCGACATCCGTGCGCCCGGTGCGAACGACGGTGAAATGACGCGCGGCCACATCCGGGAGCTTGTCGAACAACGCCTTCTCGTATGCCGAAACGAATTCCGGGTTCTTCAGATCGTGCCGGGATACCTCAAGGCTCTGGCGCCGGTTGGCGAGCCAATGCTCACCCGGCAACAGCACAGCCTTGATCTCCCCCTTGTGGAGGGTGATGGCACGTTCGTTTTCCTTTACGAGGACGCGCTCGCGTCCAAGAACCTTATCGAGAGTGGTCATTGTCATTACTCCTGTCGGGCATGGCCCCTTCCGAGGCGTCAATTCATGCGTCGATCATCCTTTCGTTTCTCGTTTCACGTCGTCATTCCGGGCACGAATGATCCGGGGACCGGTGGCATCAATCCGTGGCGGGCCTTCGGGAGCGGATCGCGAGGCAGGGAAGCGAGCGCCGGAAGCCGAAGCCTCCCTTGCCGGCGACACTGCGCCTTGATCGTCACCGCGGCCTGGCCGCGAGCCGATGGCGTCGGACTTTTCGATACGGCCTCGGCCCGTGGGCTTCGGCCGTCCGTCAGGTTCTTCGCATTCCGGTCCCCGGACCGTTTTTCAGATAACACCGTGGCAGGGTGCTGGCTTATCAGGCCAATGGAGAAGGAATCGAACCTTCGACAATCAGATTAACCGTCTGATGCTCTACCCAACTGAGCTATCCGTGGTGCAGACAGCAGGATTCGAACCTGCGACCTCCGGATCCAAATCCGGCGCTCTCCCAGACTGAGCTACATCCGCGATCCCAATCCCCAAAACGGCGCCGTATACAGGGCGGCAAAGCCGCCTGCACGGGCGGAGACGAAAGCTCCAACCGTTGTGCTCGCTTCGGTTTTCGTGACCGGGAGCGCGCCTATAGCCCCTGCGACGGGTTGTCGCAAGCGGCATTGTCGTGGCGAATTTGCGGCTTCTTCCGATGGTTGTATTTCGGCAACACCCGTCTGCGGGGGTCCGCGCCGTCAGAAGGTGACCCGGCCGAGCACGCGCAGGCCATCGCCCTTAGGCTCGACCACCACCGCTTCGCCTTCGCGCGGCGAGACGCCGGTCAGCGCCACGATGTTTTCGAGATGGGTGACCATGACCAGGTTGTCGGAGCCGGAATAGCCGCGGATCTCCGCCATGATAGCGGCGATCTGGGCGGCTTTTTCCGTCGCATCGGTCTTCAGGAGATCCAGCGGCGCGAAGGGTTCCGGCTCGGCTTCGAAGGCGATGCGAGCGGTGTCGAGGCAGCGGCAATAGCGGCTGGACAGCACGCGCTCGATGGGCGCGGCGCGGGCGGCAAACAGTGCGCCGATCTTGCCCGCCTGCTGCTGGCCGCGGGCCGAGAGGTTGATCTGGGTGGCGCATTTGGTGATGTCGAAATTAGCCGGATCGGTGGTGCCGGTGACCATTGCGTGGCGAAGCAGCACGACATGTCCACCATCAGCCAACTGCGCCCAGCCGGAATCCGTTGCATGGGCCACGGCGGGAACGACAAGCAGAAACAGTGCCAGGGCAAGTCGAAGCATCAGTTATCTTTCTCCCGGTCGCCGGCAGGCGAGTCCGGTGACAGGCATATAGGGAGGGCAAAGCCAGCTGAAAGACAAGCGCGGCAGCGTAGGGCCTATTTCTTCGCCATCTGCTTCTTCACCAGCTCGATCTTCTGGTCGGTCAGCGCGATGGGGGGCGTGTAGCCGGCTTCAGTAAAGCCTAGCTTGGCGTTCTCGAAGAATTCGATCGCCTTCTGGTATTCAGCGTTGCCGCCGCCGTAGCTGCCGCGATTCCAATGGATGTCGCCAAGATTGTTCTGCTGGAAGGCCCATTGCATCGGCAGGCTCTCACGGGTGAAGACTTTGAGCGTAGCCGAAAAGGCGGCTTCGGCATCGTTCAAATATTTGTCGGTGCGTTCGAGATTGCCGAGATTGAGCAGACTCATGCCGATGCCGTTCTGCGCGTTCGCCCAATCGACGGGCGCCGTCTCGAAAGTCAGCACCTCCAGTGCTGCCCGTCGCGCGGTGATCGAATCGACCAGGGTCTTGGGATCGGCATTGCTCATGCTCAGCCAGTGTAGCGCCGAGCCGAGGCCGGCCTCAGCCAGCGCCCATTGGCGCGGCGTCGTCTCGCGCTTGTACTCGCGCAACGCGTCGCGATAGGCCTCGATCGCATCCTTGTAGTGCTCGGGCTTGTCGGACAGCCCGCCGAGCAGTTGCAGCGTGTTGCCGAGATTGTAGTGCGTCATCGCCCAGTCGAGCGGGAAGTCCTTCTTGGTGTAGACCCGCCGCGCCGCCCGGAAAGCAGAAGCCGACTGCTCGAGCTTGGCCGGATCGCCGCTGCGCTGGCCAAGTGTCTGGTAGGTCGAGCCGAGATTGTTCTGGGTCGAGGCCCAATCCATCGGAAAACGCTGACGGGTGAAGATCGTCAGCGCATCGCCATAGGCTGCCGCAGCTTCCTCCAGATTGCTGGTACCGAGATCGAAACGGGCAGCACTGTTCAGCGCATTGCCGAGATTGAGCCGACTGGTCGCCCAGGAGACCGGGAAGGTCTCGCGGGTCCGAATCTCGAGCGCGGCGCGAAAGGCGTCGGCCGCCTCGGTGATTTTCGCCTTGTCGTTGCGCAACGTGCCCAGCGAAACCAGCGTGTTGCCGAGATTGTTCTGCACCATGGCCCACTGCACAGGCGCCTTTTGCCTCGTATATTCTTCGAGCGACAGCCGATAGGCGGCCTCGGCCTCGGTCATATGCTCGCCACCTGGCTCGCGCTCCGAGAGCGCGTAAAGCGCCAGGCCGAGATTCATCTGCGAAGCGGCCCAGTCCAGCGGGACTTTTTCACGCGGGCGCTTCTCCAGCGTCGCACGCATCGCGGCAACCGCTTCGTTCAGGCGCTTCGGGTCGCTCTCGCGCTCGCCGATCTTCAACAGCACATTGCCCAGATTGTTCTGGGCCGCGGCCCAGTTGAGGTCGTCCTTGTCACGCTCGAACACGGCCAGCGAGGCACGGAAGATCTCTGCCGCCTCTTCCAGCCTAGCGGTGTCGGTCTCGCGCTCGCCGATGGTCTGCAGCACCACCGCCATGTTGTTGCGAGTAATCGCCCAGTCGCGATTCTGTTCGCCATTGGGAATGAAGTTGAGGATGACATGGTAGGCGTCGATGGCGCGCTGCAGAGCGTCCTTGTCGCCGGTGGCATCGCCGTGCGCATTCAGCGCCTCGGCCTCCTGGTTCTTGTAGTTCCAGCGCAGTTTGTCGTCCCATTTCTCGACCAGTGAAAACGCCTTGCCGTAGTCGTTGGCGGCGGATTGGTAGTCGAACACCAGCGCTGACGCATCGGCTCGCCTGGCATAGATCGCGGCATCGGCAATGCGCTTGCGCTTGATCAGTTCCTCTGCCTGGTCGACCGCGCCGCTGCCCTGCTCGACCCGGCCAACCGCCTCGTCGAGGAATTTGCGGGCCGTGACGATGGCGCCCTGGCTGGTGGCCTTGTCGGCGGAGGCGACCAGCTGCTTGATCTCCGGATCGTCGGTGCGCAAGGCGTCGCTTTCGGAGATCATCTTCTTCAGCCGACCGGCCTGTGCATCGAGCACTTTCTGCAGGTCCGTCGGATCCTCCGGGATTTTCTCGGTACCGAGCGCCTTGAGCACGCCGTAGAGCGCGTCGAGCGGTACGCCTTCCTGAAACGAGGCCAGTTCGACTTGCGCGCGCCTGGGATCGGGCAGGTCGGAAATGGTCAGCAGCAATTGCCGCCGCTCGCCGGTGATCAGCCCGTCGTCGCCGGTCGGTTCCGGCGGTGCTATGCCGAAATAGAGCAGCCGGCGCAGGCTCTCATTGACCCATGGCCGCTGCTTGGCCTTGGTGTCGAGATAGACTTCTTCCGTCACCATGCGCATGACCGAGCCGAATTCGGTGCCTTTCATCGCAGCGAGGTGGCGCAGCAGTGCTGCCGCATAGGGGCTGTTTTCGCCGACGGCGCCATCGAGCGCCGGGCGTCCCGGCTCGGCGGCAAAACCGACCACTGTGCCGAGGTTTTCCGTTGCCGCCGGCGCATCGCCGAGCGCCTTGGCGCCACGCACCGGCTCCAGCCCGCCGGCGCCAATCGGCGACGCCGAGGCCGTCGGCGCCCGGCGCACGACAGCATCCGGCGGAAACGGGTTGGTGCGGCAGGCGTCGAGCAGCATAATCGTCACCGGCACGGTCTTCTTCAATTCGTCCATGACGGCGGAAATCGGCACCAGCGCCTCATCGGCATCCTTCAGCGACGACACGTCGGCGTCGACCGGCACCAGGTAATTCTCGCCGCCGGCCTCGATGCCGTGGCCGGAATAGTAGATGAAGGCGACATCGGCGCCTTCGGCGTCCTCGACGAAACGTTCGAGGTCGCGCTTCAGCTTGGCTGCATCGCGATCGCTGACACTGCGGGCGTCGAAGCCGAGATCGGTCAGCATCTTGGCCATGTCGCGGGCGTCGTTGGCCGGATTGGCAAGGGCGGTGATGTGCTCGTATTTCGACTGGCCGATGATCAGCGCCACGCCCTTGAGGCTCGCCGTGTCCGCAACCGCAAGCGCCGTCGCGGCAAGGCAAAACAGGGCGGCGACGAAAGCCGTCAGCCACGCCTGTCTGAAATGACGCTGTTTCGGCGTCGCGACCATTCGCTTTGTGTCCGCCCCGATGTTCCCAAGCCTGTATAGCGCTGCCACCCGACCATGATCAAATTCAGGCGCCGCCCGGAATGGGGATCGATTTGCGAAGGGCAGGGCGATTGCGCTGCCATCCGGGCTCGCCTATCCCTGAAAAATGTCGCCGCTCACCGAAACCGTTCTTTTCGTCTTCAGCCTCGTCGCGCTCGGCTATCTCACCGGGCTCACCGGCTATCTGAAACCGGCGAGCGGGGACGGCATCTCTGAATTCGCCATCAACGTGGCGATGCCGCTGCTGCTTTTTCGGACGATGGTGAATTCCGATTTCCACGGCGTGGCGCCCTGGTCGCTGTGGGGCGCTTACTTCACGGCAGTGGCAATCACATGGGCCGCCGGCCATCTGGTGACGACACGGGTCTTCGGGCGGGACGCACGCACCGGCATCGTCGGTGGCGTGTCGTCGTCCTTCTCGAACGTGGTGTTGCTGGGCATTCCCTTCGTTCTCGGCGTATTCGGATCCAGCGGATTCGAAGTGCTGTCGCTGCTCGTTTCCGTGCATCTGCCGACCATGATGATGGCTTCGATCATCATGTTCGAGATATTTGGCCGCGGTGGCAGCGAGCCCGTGCACCCGCTGCGCATCATCCAGAGCTTTCTGAAAAGACTGTTCTCCAACCCCCTGATCATCGGCATCCTCGCCGGGCTGGCATGGCGCCTCACCGGCGCGCCGCTGCCGAACCTTGCCACGCGGCTGGTCGATGCGCTGGCTAACACGGCCGGGCCGGTGGCGTTGTTTGCGATGGGGCTCAGCCTGCGCCGTTTCGGCATTACCGGCAACATCCGGCCGGCGCTGGCGCTGTCGGTGCTGAAACTGTTCGTGATGCCGGCGCTGGTGCTCGGCCTGGTCTGGCTGCTTGGCCTGCCGCCCTTGACGGCCAAGGTGGCGGTCGTGGTGGCGGCGCTGCCATCCGGCGTCAATTCCTATCTGATCGCCGTGCAGTTCAACACCGGCCAGGCGCTGGCGTCGAACCAGATGACCATCGCCACCGCGAGCGCGGTTGTTACAACCGCCTTCTGGTTGACGGTGGTGGTTCATGTCTTCGGGTAGTTTGGCGCTGGCCCAACCCCTATATGCCATATTGCGATTGCTTGCCGGGCTTGCCCTAGGTAAAGAGCAGTGGCTCCAGCGTGCGGGATAGCGCACGCTTACCGAATTTCTCGAGAAACCGGCCCGTCAGAGCGCCGAACGGAGGCTAGACCATGCTTCAGAAAACCAGCCATTTCATGCGGCAGGCAAATCTCATCAACGGCGAATGGGTGCAGGCCGACAGCGGCCAGACTGTCGACGTCAACAATCCGGCCACCGGCCTCAAGATCGGCACCGTGCCGAAATCGGGCAAGGCCGAGACCCACCGCGCCATCGAGGCCGCCGCCACCGCCTTCAAGACATGGCGCAAGACCACCGCGCTCGAGCGGTCGAAGCTGCTGCGCAAGCTGCATGACGCGATGATGGACAATCAGGACGTGCTGGCCGAACTGCTGACCATCGAGCAGGGCAAGTCGCTGTTCGAATCCAAGGGCGAGATCGGCTCGGCCGCGGCCTATATTCTGTGGTTCGCCGAAGAGGGCCGCCGCACCTATGGCGACGTCGTGCCGTCGCCGTGGGCTGACCGCCGCATCCTGGTGACCAAGGAGCCGGTCGGCGTCATCGCCGCCATCACGCCGTGGAATTTCCCATCCTCGATGCTGGCCCGCAAGCTCGGCCCGGCGCTGGCCGCTGGCTGCACCGCCGTCGTCAAGCCGGCCTCGCAGACGCCTTATTCCGGTCTCGCCTGGGGCGCGCTGGCCGAGGAAGTCGGCTTCCCCAAGGGTGTCATCAACATTCTGACGGGTTCCGCCAGCGAGATCGGCGACGAGATCTGCGCCAACCCGCTGGTCAGCAAGATCACCTTCACGGGATCGACCGAGATCGGCAAGATGCTGATCCAGAAGTCTTCTGTCACCGTCAAGAAAGTGTCGATGGAACTCGGCGGCAACGCGCCGTTCCTCGTTTTCGACGATGCCGACATCGAGCGTGCCGTCGCCGGCGCCATCACGGCCAAGTATCGCAATTCCGGCCAGACCTGCGTGTGCACCAACCGCTTCCTGGTGCAGGCCGGTGTCTACGACAAGTTTGTCGAGAAGCTGGTCGCTGCCAGCAATGCGCTGAAGGTTGGCTCGGGCCTGGAAGAGGGCGTGCAGCAGGGGCCGCTGATCGACGAGAAGGCCGTCGAGAAGGTCGAGGAATTCATCGCCGACGCCACGTCCAAGGGCGGCAAGGTCGTTGCCGGCGGCAAGCGCCACGCGCTTGGCGGCTCGTTCTTCCAGCCGACCGTCATCGCCAATGCGAAGCCTGACATGCGCTTCATGAAGGAAGAGATTTTTGGCCCGATCGCCCCGGTGTTCAAGTTCGAGACCGAGGAAGAGGCCATCGCGCTCGCCAATGACACAGAGTTCGGCCTTGCCGCCTATTTCTATACCGGCGATCTCGGCCGCGCCTTCCGGGTCATGGAAGGCCTGAAATACGGCATGGTCGGCGTCAATGAAGGCCTCATCACCACGCCGGAAGCGCCGTTCGGCGGCGTCAAGGAATCGGGCCTCGGCAAGGAAGGCGGACATCAGGGCATCGAGGATTATCTCGACACCAAATATGTCTGCATCGGTGGCCTCGGCCTCTAGGAAACATTGAGGACAGGGCAGGCCATGTGCCTGCCCTTGCCAGACGACATTCAGCCGGCCTAAGTCCATGGACCAACCAACCGACGTATGGGCATAGCGATGAAGGACGGCGAGGTTTTCGGCACGACGCAGGCGGGCGAGGATGTCCGCCGCTTCACCATCAAGGGCGGCGGTCTCACCGCCAACATCATCGGGCTGGGCGCTATCCTGCAGGATCTGCGCCTGGCCGGGCACGACGCGCCGCTGGTGCTCGGCTATGACCGTTTTGCACCCTATGAGACGGACAGGGCCTTCTTCGGTGCGGTCGTCGGACGCTATGCCAACCGTATCGGGGGTGGCCGCTTCACCATCGCCGGCAAGCGTTATGATACGGAGCGCAATTTTCTCGACAAGCATACGCTGCATGGCGGCTCGCAAGGCTATTTCCACCGGCCGTGGACGGTGTCTCTGCATGGCAAGGATTTCGTCACGCTGACGCTGCACGATCCCGACGGCACGATGGGCTTTCCCGGCGCGCTCGACGTGACCTGCACCTACCGGCTGAAAATCCCCGGCACGCTCAGCATGGAACTGACCGCGACCTGCGAGGAACCGACGCCGTGCAATCTTGCGCAGCATTCCTATTTCAACCTCGATGACGGTGGTGCCGGCGATATACTCGACCACCGGCTGATGCTGAATGCCGGCGCCTATACGCCGGTCGACAGCGAACTGATTCCGACCGGCGCGGTGAAGCCGGTCGACGGCACTCCCTTCGATTTCCGTCAGGCGCGGCCGCTGCGCATGGAGACGGAGGGCGAACAGCTTGCCTACGATCAGAACTTCTGCCTTGCCTCGACGCGGGGGCCGCTCAAGCAGGCATCCTGGGCGCAAGGGGCGAATTTCGGTGTCGAGATGGAGGTCTGGACCACGGAACCCGGCATCCAGCTCTATATCGGCCAGCACGTGGCGCCGTCCTCACCAGGATTGGGCGGACGTCGCTACAAGGCTTTTTCAGGCTTCTGCCTGGAATCGCAAGTGTGGCCGGATGCACCCAACCGGCCGTATTTTCCGCAAGCCACGCTGTGGCCGGGCCAGATATATCATCATGTGACGGAGTACCGATTCCGTCTGCCTTGAGGTCTGCTGATATTCAGGTGAGGCCGGCCTGCAAATGGCCGCTTCCTGCGCTTCCGGTGCTCACGTACTTAAGTACGCTCCGCTCCGGTTCTCGGTATCAGCCATTTTCGACTTGGCCTGACCTGGAATCTCAACAAACCTTAGCTCTCGAAAGCCACTCGAAGTGTTTCGAACGGAGCCAGCGCGCCGCGCACCTGCACGACGGCGGCGGCAACGCGATGCGCGCGCTGTACCGCCTCGGCCGGGGCATGGCCGGCAAGCCGTGCGGCGAGATAGCCGCCATTGAAGGAATCGCCGGCGCCGGTGGTGTCGACAGGGGTGGCGACATGGACCGCCGGAACAGGCCGCAAATTCCCGTTTTCGGCGATCAGTGCCGGTAGCTCACCGTTCTTGACGACGACCTCGCCGACCTGCTTTCCAAGCCGTTCCGCAGTCATTTGCGGCGTTGTGTCACCGAACAGCATCTGCTCGTCGGGAAAGGTCGGCAGCGCGATGTCGGTGACGGCGAGCGCTTCGAGGATCGCGGCTTGCGCATCCTCGCGGCATTGCCACAGGCGCGGCCGGTAATTGGGATCGAAGGCGACAAGCGAGCCGGCTGCGCGGGCATTCGCCACAGCCGCCAGCAAGGTCTTGCGCGCGGCGGCGTCCAGAATTGCCAAAGTGATTCCGCTGAAATAGACAAGCGCCTGATTTTGAAGGCTTTTCGCCAGAGCGGCTGGGTCCGAGGCAAGTCGCCGCGCGGCTGCATCGGCACGCCAGTAGGTGAAAGCGCGTTCGGCACCGGTCAGCGTGATGGCATAGAGGCCGGGCCGCGCGCCGGGTATGATTGGGCTGGCGCCGATGCCGATGCCGTTCTCAACGAAGAAGGAAATCTGGCCCTGCGAGAACGGATCGTCGCCGAAGGCCGAAACATAGGTCGCGGGCCTGTCGCCGCTCAGCGCATGCAGCGCCCACAGCGTGTTGAAGGTGTCGCCGGCAAAGCCCATGCGCCAATTCGGCCCGCTCTGGCCCGAAAGCTCTAGCATGCACTCACCGATCGAAGCGACGCCGTTTGCTGCCATATGTCTTTCTCCGGATAATCTCGGTGCTGTAGCTTTTTGCGACCGGCAGCGCCATGGTTGGCGGCAGCGGATTTTTGCGCCAGAAGCGTTTTCCCACAGAAGCGGCGGGACGCGAATTGCACCCCGAGACGTTATGTCTAGAAGAGGAACCGGTTTGGCATCACTATGGCGTTATCTTCTCGCGGGTCTTGGTCTTGCTGCCTTGCTGGCAGGCATTCTCGCTATCGTCTATCTGACAGCGCCGCGGTCGGCGCAGTTTGCCGGTCTCGACATATCCCGCTCGAAAACCACCGCGAGCGGCTTGTTCGTGGCGAGCTTCCAGCCCGAACGGGGTGTCGTGCGGCAAGGCGAGCTGCAATCCTGGCTGCTGACGCTGAAGACGGTCAAGGGCGCGCCGGTGGAAGGGGCGGCGATCACGGTTTCAGGCGGCATGCCGCAGCACAGTCACGGCCTGCCGACCAGCCCGCAAGCCACCGACTACCTTGGCGACGGGCGCTATCGGATCGACGGCTTGAAATTCACCATGAGCGGATGGTGGCAATTGCGCTTTGCCATCTCGGCGGCGGCCGGTTCCGACACGGTCGTCTTCAACGTAGTGCTGTGAGTTTTAGATGAGCCGCTTTTCGCGTTGTCTTGCGCTGGTGGTGGTGACGATGCTTGCCGGCTGCGGCAAGCCGCAGTTTTCCGATGCCGAGAAGAAAACCATCGCCTCGCTGGCGCTGAACACGCTGCCGCCGCTGAAGACAGACACCACCAACCGCTTTGCCGATGTGCCCGCCGCCGCGGCGCTCGGATCGACGCTGTTCTTCGACGCCGGGATGAGCCGCGACGGCACGGTCTCCTGCTCGACCTGCCACAAGATCGACCGCCAGTTCCAGGACGACCTGCCGCAAGCCGTCGGTGTCGGCCGCACCAACCGGCGTTCGATGCCGCTGGCCGGCGTCGCTCGTGATCCGTGGTTCTTCTGGGACGGGCGGCGCGACAGTCTCTGGGCGCAGGCGCTGACGCCGCTGGAAAATCCGCTCGAACATGCCGGCAACCGCGCTGCCTATGTGCACTACATCAAGAAGCGGTTTGGTGAGCGCTACGAGCGCATTTTTGGACCGTTGCCCGATCTCTCGACCGTGCCGGCCAATGCCAGCCCGCTCGGCACCGATGCCGAGAAGGCCGCCTGGAAAGCCATGCCCGCAGCCCAGGCCGAGGACGTCAATCGCGCCTTTTCCAATATCGGCAAGGCGATCGCTGCTTTCGAGCGCTCGATCGAGCCGCCGCAGACGCGCTTCGACCGCTTTGCCATTGATCTGGGGGCAGGCGCCAAGCCGCTAGGCGATGATGCCTTTTCGGCTGAGGAAATCCTCGGGCTGAAACTGTTCATCGGCAAGGCCAATTGCGTGACCTGCCACAATGGCCCGCGCTTCACCGACAACAGCTTCCACAACACCGGTGTGCCACCGGTTGCGGATTTGCCCGTGGATCGTGGCCGCATCGATGCCGTAGCGCAGGTCGAGGCTGACCCGTTCAACTGTCTTGGCGCCTTTCGCGACGGTGACGACAGCGCCTGCGGAGAACTGCGCTTCATGATCAAGTCAGGGCCGGAACTGTTCCGTGCCTACAAGACGCCGTCGTTGCGCGGCGCCGCCACCCGCCCGCCCTATATGCATGCCGGGCAGTTCTCCTCGCTCGACGAGGTGGTGGCCCACTATGCCAAGGCGGCGCCAAGCGTTGAAGGCACGTCCGAAGTTCACCCGCTGCAGCTTTCGGACCGCGAGCGAGCGGCGCTGGTGGCGTTCTTGAAGACGCTGGCGGAGTGAATTACCGGTCCTTGACCGTCTCCATCGCCACGAAGGTCGAGGTCTGGGCGACGTGGGGCAAAGCGGAAATGCGCTCGCCGAGCACGCGGCGATAGGCGGCGATGTCGGTGGTGCGGACTTTCAGCAGATAATCGAAGCTCGACGCCATCATGTGGCATTGTTCGATCTCCGGCACGGCCTGTACGGCGCGGTTGAAGGCGTCGAGCGCGGCCGAGCGCGTGTCGGACAATTTCACCTGGACGAAGGCGACATGGCCTTCGCCCATACGCTCGCGGTCGATGATCGCCTGATAGCCCCTGATATAGCCGTCCTTCTCCAGCCGCTTCACCCGTGCCTGCACCGGCGTTTTCGACAGGCCGACCTTGGCGGCGAGTTCCGACATGGAAAGCCGCCCGTCGCGCGCCAGCGCCGACAGGATGTTCCGGTCGATGCGGTCCAATTGGTCTTCGGTCATCGAAATCGCGGTCCATCTGGCTAAAATCAGACGCTATGATAGATCGATTGACCTATCTTGTCGATTTCTTTGGACCGATTGAAATCACGCTTTGTGCTAGTTTGCGCCATTCGGTCCGGTGACCGCCGGCCCGCTCCCTAACGCTCGCTCCACAGGACCGCCATGCCCGCGCTCGATGCCATCCGCCAGCAGATCCGTGCCAACTATTTGCCCGATGAAGACCAGGCGGTGAAGCGGCTGGCCAAGGCGACGCAGCTGTCGACAGAGGACCGCGACGCGATCTCGACCCGCGCCGCCGATCTGGTGCGGGCGGTCCGCGGCTCGTCCGATCCGCGGCTGATGGAAGTATTTCTCTCCGCTTATGGCCTGTCGACCAAGGAAGGCGTGGCGCTGATGTGCCTCGCCGAAGCGCTGCTGCGCGTGCCCGACACCGAGACCATGGACGACCTCATCGCCGACAAGATCGCGCCGCACGACTGGTCGGCGCATTCAGGTGGCTCAAGCTCGATTTTCGTCAACGCCTCGACCTGGGCGCTGATGCTGACCGGCCGCGTCCTCGACGAAGGCGAGGGCGGCATCGAAGGCACGCTGCGTTCGATGGTGCGCCGACTTGGCGAACCGGTCATCCGCAAGGCGGTGGCTGCGGCGATGCGCGAAATGGGTGAGCAGTTCGTGCTCGGCCGCACCATCACCGAGGCCGTCAAGCGCGGCCGGCCAATGACGCAGAAGGGCTATCTCTATTCTTTCGACATGCTGGGCGAGGCAGCCCGCACCGAGGCCGACGCGCTGCGCTATCTCAAGGCCTATGCCGACGCCATCTCCTCGCTCGATGCCGGCGCCAATGGCCCCGACATCCGCCAGAACCACGGCATCTCGGTCAAGCTTTCGGCGCTGCATCCGCGCTATGAAGTGGCGCAGAAGGAAAAGATGCTGCCGGTCATGGCCGAGCGGCTTCTGTCGTTGGCGCTGGCGGCGCGCCATTCGCGCATGGGCCTCAACATCGATGCTGAGGAGGCCGACCGGCTCGATCTCTCGCTCGACGTCATCGAAAAAGTGCTGGCCGAGCCGGAGCTCGCCGGCTGGAACGGCTTTGGCGTGGTGGTGCAAGCGTATGGGCCCCGCGCGGCCTTCACCATCGACTGGCTCTACGCGCTGGCCAAGAAATACGACCGCAACATCATGGTGCGGCTGGTCAAGGGCGCCTACTGGGACACCGAGATCAAGCGGGCGCAGGCGCTCGGGCTTGGCGGCTATCCCGTCTTCACCCGCAAGGCCAACACCGACGTTTCCTACATGGCCTGCGCGAAAAAGCTGCTGGGCATGACCGACCGCATCTATCCGCAATTCGCCACCCATAACGCCCACACTGTCGCTGCCATCCTGTCGATGGCTGACAATCGCGATGCCTTCGAATTCCAGCGCCTGCACGGCATGGGCGAGGCGCTGCATGAGACGGTGCGCCAGGCCGAGGGCACGCGCTGCCGCATCTATGCGCCGGTCGGCGCGCATTCCGACCTTTTGGCCTATCTGGTTCGGCGGCTGCTGGAGAACGGCGCCAACTCCTCCTTCGTGCATCAGTTGACCGACGAGGAGGTCGAGCCGGAGGACATCGCCCGCGATCCGCTCGAAACTGTCGAGAACCAGGGCCCGGCCGCCAATCCGGCTATCGCTCGCCCCTCGGCGATTTTCGGCGCCGGCCGCAGCAACTCGAAAGGCTTTGACATCACCGACACGGTGACGCTGGCCGCGATCGAGAAGGCCAAGGCAGGCTTTGCCGGGTCGGATCGCTGGCACGCCAAGTCGATCACCCGCGCCGCCGGCTACGGCAAGCAGCGCCCGATCGTCAATCCGGCCAAGCCTGACGAGGTTGTCGGCACGGTCACTGAGGCTGCGGCCAAGCAGGTCGCGACCGCCGTGCGTTTCGCCGTGGAGGCACAGCCGGCCTGGGCCAAGCGTCCCGTCACAGAGCGCGCCGCCATCCTCAACCGCGCCGCAGACCTCTATGAGGCCAATGCCGTCGAGTTCTTTGCGCTCGCCACCCGCGAGGCCGGCAAATCGCTGGCCGACGGCGTAGCCGAAGTGCGCGAAGCCGTCGACTTCCTGCGCTATTACGCCACCGAGGCGGCCAGCAATGAAGCGGGCACCGAAGCGCGCGGGGCGATCGTCTGCATCTCGCCATGGAATTTTCCGCTCGCCATCTTCACCGGCCAGATCGCCGCGGCACTGGTCACCGGCAATTCGGTGATCGCCAAGCCGGCCGAGCAGACGCCGCTGATCGCCTTCCGCGCCGTCGAGCTGCTGCGCGAGGCCGGCGTGCCTGAGGACGTTATTCAGCTTCTGCCTGGCGACGGCCCCTCGGTCGGTGGCCCGCTGACCGCCGATCCCCGCATTGCCGGCGTCTGCTTCACCGGCTCGACCGAGGTCGCCAAGCTGATCGAGAAGCAATTGGCCGAAACCGCCGCCCCCGACGCCATGCTGATCGCCGAGACCGGTGGCCTAAACGCCATGATCGTCGATTCCACTGCACTGCCCGAACAGGCGGTGCGTGACATCCTTGCGTCGGCCTTCCAGAGCGCCGGCCAGCGCTGCTCGGCGCTGCGCGTGCTTTACGTGCAAAAGGACGTCGAGAAGAAGATGCTGGAGATGCTGAAGGGCGCCATGGAAGCGCTCAGCATCGGCGATCCCTGGCAGATTTCCACCGATGTCGGTCCGGTCATCGACGACGAGGCGCAAGCTTCGATCCGCGACTACTGCACGAAGATGGGGCTGCAGGGCCGGCTGATCGCCAAGCTCGAAGCGCCGAAGAGCGGCCGCTTCGTCGCGCCGCATGTCTTCCGGGTCAAAGGCATCGAGGAAATGGAGCGCGAGGTGTTCGGGCCGGTGCTGCATGTCGCCAGTTTCGACGCCGACAAGATCGACGCGGTCATCGCCGAGATCAACCGCAAGGGCTATGGCCTGACCTTTGGCCTGCACACCCGCATCGAAGGCCGCGTCCAGCATTTCGTCGACGGCATCCATGCCGGCAACATCTATGTCAACCGCAACCAGATCGGCGCCGTCGTCGGTTCGCAGCCTTTCGGCGGCGAGGGGCTTTCCGGCACCGGGCCGAAGGCCGGAGGCCCGCACTATCTCCGCCGCTTCCGCAAGGGGCCGGAGGCCGGCACCCATCTTGCCGAAGGCCACAAGGTGACGGCGACCGAGCTTGCCGACAATCTGCCCGACCCGACGCTTGGCGGCTGGTCGACGCGTCCTGATCGCATTGCCATCCTGCGCAAACATCTGCGCGGCAAGGGCGCGGCAGCCATCGGCGCTGCCGCTAGCATCGATTTCGGCCAGGTCGATCTGCCGGGACCGACCGGCGAAGCCAACACGCTGTCGCTGTCGCCGCGCGGCCGCGTGCTCTGCCTCGGTCCTGACGGCGATACGCTCCTTGCCCAGACGATCCAGGCGCTCGCCGCCGGCAATGCCGTGCTGGCCGTCGCGCCGGGTGCGCCGGCGGCACTCTCGGCACTGACCGGCAAGGGCCTGCCGCTGGCGGCCATCGATGGCCGGCCCGATCCGGTCGAGGCGCGCTCGCTGCGGGTCGACGTCGTCGCCTTCTCGGGCACGCCCGAGGCGGCGCGCATCGTGCGCAAGGTGATTGCCGATCGGTCAGGACCGATCGTGCCGCTGGTCAGCGAGGTGCTCAACCCGGCGGCCTATGCGCATGAACGCGCCGTCTGCGTCGACACCACGGCTGCGGGCGGCAATGCCAGCCTGCTGGCTGCAGCGTAAGGCGGTCAGATTTTTTCAGCCGGCGGGGAACTCCCGCCGCCTGAACTTGCAAGGGCGGTGTCTCACAGCTCTTCGGGCGCACAGCCGAATTTCAGCAGATTGCCGTGCGGGTCGCGGATGTAGAATTCCTTCATGTTCCACGGGCGAACAGTGAAGGGGCTCAGCCGCTCGACGCCGCGCGCCGAAAATTCGGCATGCAGGGCGGGAACCTCGCCGCCTCGGATGTAGCAGGAGGACACTTCCGGCAGCTTGAGATCGCTGCTCTCCCAGAAATGGATCTCCATCTCGTTGCGCCGCATGATGAGATAGTCGTCCATCTCCGGCCCGACGACGCTGAAGCCGAGCTGGTCGCGATAGAAGTCGCGCGTCACCTGGATATTGGGCGAGGGCAGGACGGGAATGCTGCGTGCCGGGTCGACTGAAAGCGCCGCCATGTCACGCGCCTTCGACGACCGAGAACCCCTCGAACTGGGGATGGCCGAGATAGTGCACTTTGCTGGAACCGGCGTTGCGGTGCGCGGCACGAAAATTCTCGGATTTGGTCCAGGCGACGAAATCCTCATGGCTCGCCCACACCGTGTGCGACGCAAACAGCGTATAGCCCTCTGCCTCGTTGACCGGGCCGCGCAGCAGATGGAATTCCTTGAAGCCCGCCATTTCCGAAAGTGTGGAATCGCGTCCCTTCCAGACGTCCTCGAAGGCGGCCTCCGAGCCGTTCTGGACCTTGAAGCGGTTCATCGCGATGTACATTGGCTGTCCTTTCGGGATTGCGAATTGTGATGGTTGATCGATTGGCCGAAACGATGAGACGGAGGCTATCAAAACGGACCGATCCGCGCTTTGAATACCCAACTTGACCTGCCGGTCTCGGGTGGGATGGGAGGGAACGGTGCCTGCCGGCGCACCATCGTCAAAGCGAATTGATCGAGCTCCGCAGACCCCGAGCTTTCGGCAAGCTGTATGTCGCTGATACTGCCGTCAGCCATGACGACGAAAACGACCCTGGCGTTGTTGCGGGCCTTGGCTTGTACCGCTTTGGAAACACGACGGTTGGCGCGGGCAAGCTTCTTCTGAATTTCACCGCTGTAGCGGGATTCTATTGCATTGCCCGGGGCTCCCTGCTTCTTGCCCGTGCTGGAAGTTACCGCGTTTCGCTCCTCGCCATCCGCCGCGCCGCTCGCCTCGTTGGTTTCGCCCGCGCCGCCAGAACCTGCTGTCGCGCTTGGCCTTGCAGTCGGGATCGGCGGTTGTTCGATATCGGCAGGAGGCGCCTCGGCGCTTTCGATCGGAGCAGCCGGCTCTGCCGGCGTCTCAGCCTTCGGGGCCACGCTCTGTTCGTCAGGGCGTGGGGTGTCGGTCGTCAGCGTGTCCGGCGCGGGGATGGGTTGCTTGACAGCTTGCGGCAGGGGCGCAGGGGGCTGCGCGGCCATTTCCCTGGCGGGCTGGTCGGCAGGCGGCTTGGGCTTCACCTGAGGCTTGGCCGGCTGCGGGTCGGGCACCACGGTAACGTCCATCACGCCCGCTTGGCCATCCAGGGCGCTGCCGACGACGTCAGCGCCTGATTGATCGGCGCCTTCCGATTGGATTGCATCCCTGGAATCGAATGTGCCGGCAGGGGTGATGAGAAAAGCCGCCGCCACCGCGGCATGGAGCAGGCAGGAGGCGATGATCGCCACCATCCATTTGCGGCTTACTGCTGACGGTCGCGCGGGTGCAAGCGGCTCGACTGGCGTGATCGCCAGTTCGCTGCCGGCATCGGGGAGGGGGCTGGTTTCCTGCATGTCTCGCGGCGAGACCTGCCGCGAGTGGCGTCGACTTGTCAAATCAAGATCGGTTGCCGGCGGCAACCCGCCAACCACCAAAGGCCACGCCACGGTGTTTCGCGCGAATATGGGATGCAGTCCCGACGCGAACACCATCCGGATCAGCGTGCGATGCCGAGCGGCAAGCTGAATGCCCAACTCGATCGGCCGGCATCCGCCGGGATGGGTGGGAAGGGGGCCGCGCGGCGTATGACCGCGAGCGCCGCCGCGTCGAGTTCGGGCGAGCCGGAACTGCGTGCGATGCGGATGCCGCCGACCCCGCCGTTGGCATCGATGGTGAAGCTCACTTGAACATCGTTGCGCGCCTTCGCCCGCGCGGAACTCGAAATGCCGCGCAGTGCGCGCCGCAGTTTGGCGACCACTTTTCCCGGATAGTTGGACACGGACGCATTGCCAATTCCAGTTTTTCCGCCCTGGCTTTTGCTTGTTGTCGTGCCGTCGGTCTGGCCCTCGGCGACGCCACGCCTGGCATCGGCTTCATTCTGGCCGCCGGAGCCGGACCTGGCCTGTTTGGCTGGCACCTTTTCCGCCTTCTTCGGCGCCTCAGCCTTCTGCGCCTTTTTGATCGGCTCTTTTGCAGGCTCGGCTTTCCTGGTTTTCGCAGGCTGGGGCTTCGCCGGTTGCGGCTTTTTCTCCGCCGGCGCCGGTTTCGGCTCCGCTTCGGGCGTGACTCTTTCGAGGGTTTCGACCGACGCCGTTTTTTCGCCAGCGGTCGCCTCGACGGTCGTGGTCGACTGCTCTGCAGGCTTCTGGACTGAATTGTCGACCGCCTGATCGACCGTCAGAATCTCGAGCACGGGATTGACGGCCGTGGCCTTGGCCGTCGCCGGCACGTCCGGGACAGGGTCGACGCGGTCGGGCGCTGAATTGGGCCGATCCGGCGTTTCCCTCACGGGCTCCACCGTCGCCGTAGCCGCCGCCTCTGCTTCTGTGGTTTCAACCGGCTGGGCCGTTTCCGTCATTGCCACCGGTTGTGCCTCCACGGTCTCCACTGGCTTGGGAGCAAGCATGGTGACTAGCGTCACCTCAGTCGCTTCCGGCGGGGCATCCCTCATCTCGCCGGCTGCCGACTGATCCTCGGGCGCGTTGCCGAGCAGCATGATACCGGACTGGTCGGCGCCTTCAATCAGGATTGGCTCATCGTCGGTGGCAAGGAAGGCCATTGCCGCCGCCGCATGAAGCACCAGCGAGACAATCACAGCGGCCTTCCATTTGCGCCTTGGCTGCCGGGTCCGCGGGCCGCCCAGCGGTTCGGACGGTATGGTGGTCAGGTCACCGCTGGCGTCCGCGATGTAGTTCGTCTCCAGCATGTCGCTGAGCGAAGACTGCAGCGAGCCGAGCGGAATGGTAAAATCGGGATCGTCCGGCTCCAGCGGCAAAACAAATGGCCCGGCCAGCGGCCAGGCCACGGTGTGTTGCGAGAATGCCGGTTCGAACCCCAATGCCGCCCCCTGTCATAGGCCAAAGGCGATGCCAGTCTTCGTCGCGGTCTTCAGACCGCGCAGGCATGTGGCTGCCTCGACTCCGGCGCCCACGCATTCCGTCGCACTGTTGATCAGCACCCGGCCGAGTTTGGCGCAGTCGGTGCCGGCGAGATCGAAACGCGTCACCTTGGTCTTGCCGGCGGGCAGATCCTTGAAATCGAGGACGGTCAGCCGATCCACCACGCCGGCGTCGTTGAACAGCGCGATCTCGAACGCCGCCTTGGAAAGGTCGGCGCCGAGATTGTTGGCAATCACGAATGTCAGCCGGCAGCCCTTGTCGGAGGGCTGCGCGCCGTTGAGCGAGAGCCCCTGGCCCGGCGCCTCCGCTTGCGCTGGGCCGGCCACAGTGGCGAAAACCGTCGCTGCGGTCAGGAAGGACGTCATAGCCGCCGTAATGTTCATCGTTCTCACCAGTCCAGTTGCTTCGCCAATGTCAGTTTGAAGGTCCGGCCCTTGGCATAGTCGAGCGCGATGGCGTCGCGGTAATAGGCGTTGAAGATGTTGTTGATGCCGAACTGCGCCTGCCAGCCCTCGAACCGACCCGACTGCGGCTTCCACGATGCGAAGAGGTCCACGGTGGTCCAGGCGTCCGCCGGGACGACGATGGCGCTCGGTGTCGCCGAGGAAGACGCCGTGCCCTGAATGCTGTTGGGCGCCTCGAGGGCGTGGGTCACCCTACCGCCGAACTCCAAATCGCGATCCGGCATGCGCGCGCCCAGTGAAAATACGATTTTGTGCGCCGGAATGGTCGAGAGCGGCTTGCCGTAATTCAGGCCGGGCGTCAGGTTCTCACCCTTCACGCCGGTGTAGGCAAGGTTGGCGAAGACGTAGTCGGAATCGTAGGCGCCCTCGATCTCGACACCGTAGATGCGCGCCTTGCCGACATTGTAGAAGTAGCGGGAAGCGCCGGTCGCCGTCAGCTGGATCAGATCGTCCAGGTCGTTGTAGAAGCCGGTCGTCTTCAGGCTCAGCGCGTCGCCTTCCCTAAGAAGGTCGTTGCCGGAAGTGGTGAACCCGACTTCGTAATTGTTGGATTTCTCCTTTTTCAGGTCGACACTGACGCCCTTCGACCAGGTGTACAGCTCGTCAAGCGTCGGCAGCCGTTCGGTGTGGGCGATTGACCCGAACACGCCCAAATTGTCGTTGAGCTCGTAGAGCGCCGCGATCTTCGGCGACCAGGCCTGATCGTTGACGTCGACCGCATGGCCAAGCGATGCGGCGGCTTCGCCGGGCTGGCGCCAGACGAAATCGCCGCGCATACCGGCGATCAGCGTCAGCTTTTCGTTCCAGACATATTCGTTCTGCACGAACGCGCCGAGCTTGTTGTCGGTGCCTTCCGGGTGCGTGTTGATGGCATCGCCGGTGCCGGTGAAGAGCTGGCTGACCCCGATGCGGTCCTGGTGGCTGGCCTGCACGCCATAGGTCAGGAAGTTCTGATAGGCTTCGCCGCCGAATTCGGACGTGTTCTGCAGATTGGCTTGCCAGGTGCGATAGCCGTAATCCGCATCGATGATGTTCGAACCGGCCAGCGTGCCATTGCGCTGTTCCACCGCCGTGTCGGAATAGGAGATGTTGGCTTTGATATCCAGCCACGGATTGTCGCTGACCGGATTCTCGTAGCTGAGGATCGCCGTGCTGTCGACGACATGGCGATCGACCGTGCCAAACGCCGTCTGCGTGCCGGTCTGGGCGTAGGCCTGGTTGTCGGCATCGCTGTCCCAGCGCTGGTAGGAGAGGCGCACGGCCTGCTCGTTGTGGTCGCCGAAGTGCGCCGTTCCCTTCATCAGGCCCGACCAGGCGTTGAAATCCGAACCGAGAAGCTTGGAGCCATTGCCCAGCGTGAACTCGTCGGCGGTGCGATAATTGCCGGTCGCGAGGAACTCGACATTGTCGTTGAGGCGGCGGGCATAGATGGCCGAGCCCAAGAGCCCGTTGCCGTTGGTCTCATAGGAGCTCTTCAGCCGCAGTGCGTTGTTCTTGCCGTCCTTGAGGAAGTCGGAAGCGTCCTTGGTGACGAAATTGATGACACCGCCGAGCGCGCCCGAGCCATAAAGCGTCGAGGAGGCGGGGCCGCGCAGCACTTCGACCTTCTTGTAGAGTTCGGGATCCGAGAAGAACGAGCCCATCCGGTACTGCTCGTAGAATTTCTGCGCGCCATCGACATTGACGATGATGCGGGAGCCGTCGGCCGAGTTCTCGGTGGAGCCGATGCCGCGAATGTTGAAGGCTTCGCCAAAGACGCGTTCGCTGCCGACCATGGTGACGCCCGGCACCGACTTGAACAGCCCGCCGGTCGTTTCGGCCTGTTCGCGATTGATGTCGTCCTGATTGAGAACCGTCACCGCCTGCGGGGTGTTGATGGCGATCTTTTCAGCGCCGGCGCCCAGCACGAGCCGTTGCAGCAGGGTCACGCGCCCCTTTTTCTCGGCTTCGTTGGTCTTGGCTTCCTGGGCCTTTGCACCATGCATCCCAACCAATACCGCCACCGCCGCTCCGCTCAGCAGAGCAGCCATATTCCTTGCCACCGGCCCCATAACCCCAACTCCAAATTCCAGGTTCGATGCTGGCTGGCGTGGCGCTCGCTGGCATTTTTCATTCGATCCGGCGTCTTAAATGTTGACTCATTTAGTCCGGTATTGCACTGACTAGTAAACATGATTATTCGAGTCAAGAAATGAATCGGCATTTTTGCAACGCCTAGCCAGATGCCCGACACAGAAAGGGATCGAACCAGATGAACACGCACAATCCCAATGACTTCCGCTACCGCGTCCGCCGTTCCGAAGACGCTTCGGCTCGCTTCGATCGGGTGCCATTGGCGGTGAGGACCTTGTCCTCGAACACGCTGTTCCAGGGCGAGGACGAGATCGGCATCGAACACCACGGCGCGCTCTACCGGCTCAAGATCACCCGCCAGGGCAAGCTCATCCTCAACAAGTAGGCTTTCAGGAACAGCAGGGGCTAAGAACCATGGACCAGCGCGTGAAACCATCGCCGCATGAAATCCGGCGGGCGCGGACCGACAATCCAAAGACGCGCGAGCGTGATCTTGCCGCCCAACTCGGCATTTCGGAAGCCGAGCTTGTTGCGGCGCATTGCGGCGAGGGCGTCGTTCGCATCGAGCCGCGCGTCAACGATCTTCTGACCGACCTCGATGCCGTCGGCGAGGTGATGGCACTGACCCGCAACGAAAGCGCGGTGCACGAGAAGATAGGCGTCTACGACAAGGTCGTCACCGGCGACCACAACGCCATGGTGCTCGGCGAAAACATCGACCTGCGCATCTTCCCCAAAATCTGGGCGCACGGTTTTGCCGTGGAAAAGCGCGACGACGGCGAGATCCGCCGCAGCCTGCAATTCTTCGATGCGGCGGGCGAGGCGGTGCACAAGGTGCATCTGCGGCCCGCGTCAAACCTCTATGCCTACCAGAAACTGGTCGCCGGGCTCGAATCGTCGAACCAGGAGCCGACGGTGGCGGTTTCAGGCGTTGGCACCGAGGTCGAGACCGAGCTGTCGGACAGCCCCGCAAGCATCGACGATCTGCGCGATCGCTGGAGCCGGCTGACCGATGTGCACCAGTTCTTCGGCATGCTGAAGACACTGAAACTCAGCCGCCGCCAGGCGGTGCGCATGGTGGGCCAGGACTATGCCTGGCTGGTCGACAATGACGCCGTCGGCGCCATGTTCCATCATGCCGCCGCGGGCGCCATGCCGATCATGTGCTTTGTCGGCAACCACGGCTGCATCCAGATCCATTCCGGCCCGGTCAAGTCGATCAAGCCGATGGGGCCGTGGATCAACGTGCTCGACGAGACCTTCCATCTGCATCTGCGGACCGACCATATTCATGAGGTCTGGGCCGTGCGCAAACCGACCAAGGACGGCCATGTCACCTCGCTCGAGGTCTATGGCGCCGACGGCAAAATGATCATCCAGTTCTTCGGCAAGCGCCATGAGGGCGAAGGCGAGCGCGACGACTGGCGGTTCCTGGCGGAAAACCTGCCGCGCATTCCAAGCCCGACCGCAGCCTGAGGACAACGGCAATGATTTCGTTTTTCAGATTGATGGTGGGGCCGGCGCTCGGTCTTGCCCTGGCTGCCAGCGTGCTTCCGGCCGGCGCCGCCGAAGGCGAGGCTGTGTTTTCCGACCCGTCGAGGATCGCCGCCATTGGCGGGTCGATCACCGAGATCGTTTATGCGCTGGGCGAGCAGGGGCGTCTGATTGCCCGCGATTCGACCAGCCGCTATCCGGACGCGGCGCTGAAGCTGCCCGATGTCGGCTACATGCGCCAGCTGTCGCCGGAAGGCGTGCTCTCGGTCAACCCGTCGGGAATACTGGCGCTGCAAGGCAGCGGCCCCAAGGAAGCCCTCGACGTGCTGAAAAAAGCGAGCGTCACCTTTATCGAGGTGCCCGACCGTTTCGACAATGAAGGCATCCTCGACAAGATCCGCGTCGTCGGCAAGGCGCTCGGCGCCGATGCCAAGGCCGAAGTGCTGGCGGCGGAGGTCGATGCCAAAATGAAGGCGGCGGAGAAGCAGACCGCCTCGATCAAGCAGCGCAAGCGCGTGCTGTTCGTCCTGTCGATACAGGGCGGCAAGATCCTGGCGTCCGGCAGCGAGACCGCCGCCGACGGCATCATCAAGCTGGCCGGCGGCATCAATGCGATCGAAGGTTTTAGCGGCTACAAGCAACTCTCCGACGAGGCGCTCGTCACCGCCAGACCGGACGTCATCCTGATGATGAACAATGCCGGGCCGGCGACAACGGACGACCAGTTGTTCGCCATCGCGTCGGTCTCCTCGACGCCGGCGGGCGCCGGCCGCAAATTTATCCGCATGGATGGCGGCTATCTCCTCGGCTTCGGGCCGCGCACGGCCGACGCCATCCACGACCTCGCCGTCTCGCTGTATGGCGGGCAGGTTACGGACTGAGCAGGCAATCATGACCAATCAATCGATCGCCGGCCCGGCGGGCACGATGGCGAGCGCATCCGACGGCGACCGTTCGGTCCGCGCCCGCATCGTCATCCTGCTTTTGTGCATTGGACTTGCCGTCGCCGTGCTTTTGTCGCTGACCTCGGGCGCATCGGATGCGTCGGCCGTCGGCGTCGTTCGCGACTGGCTGCTGGGCGCGGTGCCTGATGATGCGCTCGGCGCGCGCGACCGGCTGATTGTCTATGACATCCGCCTGCCGCGCGTCATTCTGGGTATGCTGATCGGTGCATCGCTCGCCGTCTCCGGCGCGGTCATGCAAGGGCTGTTCCGCAACCCTCTGGCCGACCCCGGCCTGATCGGCGTTTCCGCCGGATCGAGCCTCGGCGCGGTGGCTGTCATCGTGCTTGGCGGCACGGCGCTGGCGCCCTTCGTTGCGGCATTGGGCACACTGGCCTTGCCGCTGGCGGCGTTCTGCGGCGGGCTGGCGACGACGCTGGTGCTCACCCAGGTCGCGACACGGCAAGGCCGCACTTCGGTCGCCACCATGCTGCTCGCCGGCATTGCGTTGGCGGCGCTCGCCATGGCGCTGACCGGCATCCTGATCTTCATGGCCGACGACCGGCAGTTGCGTGACCTGACGTTCTGGCAGCTCGGCTCGCTGGCCGGGTCGACGTGGCAAAAGATCGACTCGGTCGGGCCGGTCATGGTGCTGGCGCTGGCGGCAATGCCGTTTCTGGCGCGCGGCCTCAACGCATTGGCGCTTGGCGAAGCCACCGCCGGCCATCTCGGCATTCCGGTGCAGCGGCTGAAATACACGGCCATCGTCGGCGTCTCGGCGGCGGTCGGCGCGTCTGTCGCCGTCAGCGGCGGCATCGGCTTTGTCGGCATCGTCGTGCCGCATCTGTTGCGCCTGGCCATCGGCCCGGACAACCGCTATTTGCTGCCGGCCTCGGCGCTGCTCGGCGCCTCGCTGCTGCTTTTGGCCGATGCCGTCGCCCGCACCATCGTGGCTCCCGCCGAACTGCCGATCGGCATCGTCACCGCGATCGCAGGCGCGCCCTTTTTCCTCTGGATACTGCTGCGCAAGCGCGGCGTCATTGATTTGTGAGAAACTTGGGACCTGTGAGGCCGTCATGATCGAAGCACGCGATGTCTCGGTGGCGATCGGCGGCAAGCGCATTGTCGCCAATGTCGATTTCGAAACGCGGCCTGGCGAAATCGCCGCCATCGTCGGCCCCAACGGCTCGGGCAAGACGACTTTTCTCAGGGCGCTGTCCGGCGACTTAGCCTATTCGGGCCACGTCGCCGTCAACGGCCGCGATCTGTCGGCGATGAAGCCGGTCGAGGCGGCGACATTGCGTGCCGTTCTGCCGCAAGCAACGACGCTGTCCTTTCCGTTCACGGTGCGTGAGATCGTCAGGCTCGGCCTCATCGGCGGGCGTTCCGGCGCGCTGCCTGGCGAAAACGAGCGCCTGCCCGAGCGGGCGCTGGCTCGCGTCGATCTCGACGGCTTTGCCGGCCGTTTCTACCAGGAGCTTTCCGGCGGCGAGCAGCAGCGTGTGCAGCTTGCCCGGGTGCTTTGCCAGGTCTGGGCGCCGGTGCTCGACGGCAAGCCGCGCTATCTGTTCCTCGACGAGCCGGTCTCCAGCCTCGATATCAAGCACCAGCTGATCATCATGAACATCGCCCGCGATTTTGCCAAAAGGGGCGGTGGCGTGGTCGCCATCCTGCACGATCTCAATCTGACGGCCATGTATGCCGACCGGATCTTCGTCATGCATCGCGGCAGGCTGGCCGCCACCGGCTCACCGCAAGACGTGCTCAGCGATGAGCTGATCGAAAGGGTTTTCGATTGCCGGCTGAAAGTCGGGGTATTGCCGGCCGTAAACATGCCATTTGTATTGCCGCAGTCTGCCGCGTAGCCAAAGGAATCAGGCGGCCGGTGCCCGGCGCTCCAGCATGTCGATGCCGAGCAGATGGCGCACATTCGGGCGCGCCGCCACCATATCGGCGATCGTGTAGCGCGACAGCACGGCGAAGAAGGCATTGAGCGCTTCGCGCAGCGCCGAATTCAACGCGCAGCTGTCGATCAGCGGGCATTCGGCGGCGTCGTTCTCGAAGCATTCGGCCATGGCGAAGCTCTCTTCCGTCACCCGCACCACGTCGAACAGGCTGATCTGCTCGGCGGCGCGGCCAAGCCTGACGCCGCCATTCCTGCCGCGTACCGTCTCCACCATGCCGTGTTCGACCAGCGGCTGCAGGATCTTGAACAGAAAGAGCTCTGACACCGAATAGGCCGCCGCGATCTCCGGGATGCGGCTCAACCGGTCGGTGTTGGCAGCACAATACATCAGGATGCGCATGGCATAGTTGGTCTGGCGGGTCAGCCGCATTTTATCCTCACGAAGCAGTGGCTTGAGCCCAATATGGCCTATAGCTTGGAACAATTCCAGACTGGCACCGCATAATAGATGAATACACCCGTCAACTTTATGTGCGCCATCGCGCAGACCGTGAACCGGCTTTTTCGGCCGCGGGCATTCCGGCAAGCGCGATACTAGATAAGGTCGAGAGATCGACCAGGAAACGCCCATCCATGTCACGACCCGTCCAGGCTTTCGCGCGCATCCAGTCAGACGCGGATGCGTATACCAAGCTGTCAGAGCTCAGGCGCACCAAGTTCGTCGCCACCACCGCGCTGGTGCTTTGCGTCCTCATCTTTGCCGTGGCCAAGTCGTTCGAGGGCCGCCACCCCTGGTTGGGGTTTGTCGCCGCCTTCGCCGAGGCGGCGACAATCGGCGGGCTGGCCGACTGGTATGCGGTGGTGGCGCTGTTCAAGCGGCCGCTTGGCCTGCCGATCCCGCACACCGCTATCATCCCGGAGAACCAGAGCCGCATTGCCGACAATCTCGGCCGTTTCATCGAAGTCAATTTCCTGGCGCCGGAACCGGTGCGCGAAAAGCTGGCCGAGGTCGACTTTTCGGCGCTTGTCGCTGACTGGCTGTCGGACCATGAGCGCGCCGCCGGATTGTCGCATTTCGTCGGCCGGCTGGTGCCGCAGACGCTGGCGGCCGTCGAGCAATCCGGCCTGCGCGGCTTCGTCACCAGCCGGATGCTGGAACAGATCGAAAAGGTGCCGCTGGCGCCGCTCGCCGCCGAACTGCTGTCGGCCCTGACCGACGACCGCCGCCACCAACGACTGTTTGACGAGTTCACCAAGGTGATCGGCCGGTTCCTGAGCGACGAGCAGGCGCTGGCGACGATGCGCGAAAAGATCCGCGAGGAACTGCCGTCGTTGTTCAACCTGTTTCGAGCCGACGCCTATCTGTTGAAGAAGATCGTCGCGTCCGCCGGTTCGCTGCTCGACGAAGTCAGGGCAGATCCCGATCACCCGATGCGCGCCGAATTCGACCATTTTGCCCGGGCCTTCATCGAGAAGCTTAGGACATCCAAGCAATATGCCAAGCGCGCAGAGAAGCTGAAGCGCGATTTCCTCGCCCGGCCGGAGCTCAAGGCGCTGGCCGGCGACATGTGGGAGAGCCTGCGCCTGTTCATCGAGCAGGACGCCAAGGCGCCAAATTCGATGATCCGCAGCCACCTCGCCAACATGTTCGTCGAAGTCGGCCGCCATCTTGCCAGCGATCCGCAGATCAGGGCCGATATGAACCAGGGCTTTATCGTCGCGCTGTCGTCCTTCGTCGAGAGCCAGAAGAGCGGCGTGTCGAAGTTCATCGCCGACCAGGTCAAGCGCTGGGACCTTGCCCAGCTGACGAGGCTGATCGAAATGAACATCGGCAGGGACCTGCAATATATCCGCTTCAACGGCATGGTCATCGGCGGTCTTGCCGGCGTCGTGCTCTATGTTGCCGAGCGGTTGTTTCTCACCAACTAGCCTACAGCGCTCCCAGGCCTCTTTCGCGACAGCTGATTCTACTGCGCGTGCGAATGGACACGCGGCGCGCGAGTGCTATTCTGCCCTGCGGGTGTCCACATCTGCGGCAACAGGGGAGAAGACGACCATGGCAAAGCAACCTGAGACCGACTCCTTCATGGACATGTTCAGCCGGTTCGGCCGCGATCTGAAAGTGCCGAATGTCGATGTCGAGGCGATCCTCAGCCATCATCGCAAGAACCTCGAAGCGCTTGAAAAATCAGCCAAAGCGGGTGCCGCCGGGGCGTCCTCGCTGTTGTCCAGGCAGCGCGAGATGCTGCAGGACACGCTGCGCGAAATCACCGACATGGCGCAGAGCTACAGGGCGCCCGGCAATCCGCAGGAGTTCATGACCAACCAGGCGGCATTCGCCCGGAAATCCTTCGAGGCAGCGTTGAAGAATGCCAGCGAGGTGGCTGAACTGGTCAAGAATTCCGGCACCGAATCCGTCGAAATCCTGCGCAACCGGATCAAGGAAGCGATGGAGGAAATCCGCTCCGGCTACGAGAAGAAGTGATTTCTGCAGCTTGCACCGTCTTCCCTTGATACTGGCTGACCGCTTCCAGGCGCGGCCGCAAGCCAAAGCGCCATCCAGCCCGAAACGGCGGAACGGATTTGCGTTGGACGAATTGACAGAGGCTGTCGGTTCGTGGTCCGGAGGCAGGCGAAGCGATTGGGAAAGCAGGAATGACGGAAATACGGCCTAAAACGCCGCCGACCTTTGAACAGCTGCGGACAATGGCCGGGCAGGAGCTTGGCGTGTCGGAGTGGACGACGGTCGATCAGCACCGCATCGACCAGTTCGCCGAATGCACGGGCGACCATCAATGGATCCATGTCGATCCGGAGCGGGCGAAGCGGCAAAGCCCGTTCCGCACCACGATCGCGCATGGCTATCTGACACTTTCGATCATCGGCGCGCTGGCACTCGGCATGGGCATCGTGCCCGAAAACACCCAGGCTGCCTTCAACTACGGCTTCGACAAGGTGCGTTTCCTGTCGCCGGTCAGGGTCGGCAAGCGCATCAGGCTGCGCACCACACTGCTTTCGGTGGAAGACAGGGGCCCCGGCCAGTATCTGATGAAGGCCGCAAACACCGTCGAGATCGAAGGCGAGCCGAAGCCGGCGCTGACCGCCGAAACACTGGTTATGCTTTACGAGCGCCGCAAGCGGGCCTGACGAATTTACGAACGCGACGCCGCAGACGCGCGGCTGGCAGTGCGGGCTGAGAGCACCGCAAGGGTCAGCGCAATCAGAGCCAGCGCCGTGGCCGTCTCGAAGGTGACCTCCATTCCGCTTGCGGCAGCCGCGGACGTCAGCAACTCCTGGCCTGTGCCTTGCCTCCCTCCCGCCGATGCGAGGGCGAATACAGCGCCCATCACCGATGCGCCGGTGATGAGGCCGAGATTGCGCGACAGATTGAGCAGGCCGGAAACGACGCCCCGTTGGTCCGCGCAGACACCGGCCATGACTGCTGCATTGTTGGCGGTCTGGAACAAAGCGTAGCCAACACAGGTGACAGCGACCGGCATGACATAGCTGGCCATGCCGAGTTCCGTCCGGGCCAACGACAGGAGGAAGGTGCCTGCGGTGAGACTGAACAGGCCGGCAATCATCATCCGATGGGCGCCGAAACGATCGACCAGCCGTCCTGCCAGCAGCGCCGACAAAGACGAGACAAGCGGGCCGGTCGAAAGCACCAGTCCGACCCTTGCGGCGTCGAGCCCAAGCCCGCGCGACAAATAGAACGGGGCAACCACCAGCGTCGCCATCATCACGGTGGCGACGACGAGGTTCATGGCAAGGCTTGCATTCAATGCATGGTCGCGGAATTTCGCAGGCTGGATCAAAGGGTTCTCGACCTTTATCTGCGCAACGACGAACAGAGCGACGCCAGCGCCGGCCGCGACCAGCAGGCCGATGTTGAGAGCGCCAAAACTGCCGCGGCCAAGCGTCATGGCCAGTGCATAGGCGGCCAGCGTCAGAGCAAGCAAGACCGTGCCGATCGCGTCGAAACCGCTCTGGCTAGCGCCCACAGCCTTGTTTGCAGCCGGCAGAGCGCGCCAGGCCAGAGCATAGGCCAGCAGGCCGAGCGGCACATTGACGAGGAAGATCGCGCGCCAGCCGAGGCCGGCGATCAGCAAGCCGCCAAGCGAGGGGCCAAGCGTGGTGCCGATGGCCGACATGGCGCCGAGCAGGCCCATGGCGCTGCCGGTCCTTTCCCTGGCGACGGTTTCCGCGACAAAAGCCAATGTCAGGGCCATCATCATGGCTGCACCGAGCCCCTGTGCGGCCCGCGCGGCGATCAACAGCCACAGAGTTGGCGCAAGGCCGCACAGCACCGATGCCGATGTGAACAAAGCGATGCCGCCAAGCAGCAGCGGCCGGCGGCCAAAAATGTCGGCGAGCCGCCCGGCGCTGACGATCAAGGTGGTGATGGCGAGCAGATAGGCTAGGACCACCCACTGGACAGACTGGAACGAGGCACCGAACGCCTGCATCAGGGAGGGAAGCCCGACACTAGCGATGCTGGTGCCGAGCGACGACAGCAATGTGCAAAGCGCCAGGCTTGCCAGCGCCCATCCCGCCGACTGGATTTTTCCAGGCGCACATACGCGCCGATTTTGCTCAGTGACTGCCATGTGAATTCCTTCCGTCAGCTCCAGAACCAGAGCCTTCAGAGATCTAATCTCCTAGGTGATGTGGCGGAACGCGCAGCATTTGCATCTTATCCATGCACGAAACGCCACATCATGCCCGATCTGTGCTAGGGTCGGCTGATGTCATCACCCGATCTCAACCTGCTTGTCGCCCTTGATGTCCTGCTGACCGAAGGCAGCGTGGCGCGCGCCGCCGAGCGCTTGCGGCTCAGCCCCTCGGCGATGAGCCGGACGCTGGCGCGGTTGCGCGAAACAACGGGCGATCCGCTGCTGGTGCGCGCCGGTCGCGGCCTAGTGCCGACGCCGCGCGCGCTGGAATTGCGCCAGCAGGCGGGCCATGTCGTTCAGGATGCGGAAGCGCTGCTGCGCCCGGTCAAGCTGCTTGACCTCTCACGTCTGGACCGGACTTTCACGCTGCGCACCAATGAAAGCTTCGTCGAGGAGTTTGGCCCACGCCTTGTTGCCCGCATCGAAGCGGACGCACCTCATGTCCGGCTGCGTTTCGCCCCCAAGTCCGACAAGGACGTCACATCGCTGCGCGAAGCGGCGGTCGATCTGGAGATCGGGGTTGCCGGCGAGACCGGACCGGAGGTGCGTATCCAAGCGCTGTTTCGCGACCGCTTCGTCGGCGCCGTACGAACAGGCCATCCGCTGAGTGAAGGCATTGTGACAGCGGAGCGCTATGCCGCCGGCCGCCACATCAATGTTTCGCGGCGCGGCCGCGAAAGGGGGCCGATCGATGAGGCCTTGAGCCGGCTCGGACTGCAGCGGACAGTCGTGTGCATGGTTTCCAGCTTCTCGGCCACGCTCGCCATGGCGCGCGCATCCGACCTGATCGCCAGCGTCCCCGAGCGGCACACGGAAGGGGCACGCGCGGGAATGTACAGCTTTGCGCTGCCTGTGATGACGCCGGAGGTCACCATTTCCATGCTCTGGCATCCGCGCCTCGATGCCGATCCGGCGCAACGCTGGCTGCGCGACTGCGTGCGGGAGATCTGTGCATCTTCCCGCTGAAGGGTGGCGCTAGAACTTCGTCACCACGCCGATGCCGATGCCCTCGAAACCGCCCATCGCCATCAAGGCGGCGGGCGCTTCGTCGAGGCTGATCTTCTTGCCGACCAGCAATTCCGGCTTCAGCTTGCCAGAGCGGATCATCTCCATCATCGCGGGATAGCGGTAGGCCTGCATGCCGTGGCTGCCGAGGATTTCGAGCTCGAAGGCGATCACCTTGTCCATCGGCACCTGCGGGCGGGCGTGTTCGCCCAGCATAAGGCCGACCTGCACATGGCGGCCGCGCCGGCGCAAATTGGCGATCGAGTTGAACGAGGTGGAGGGGTGGCCGAGCGCATCCATCGACATATGCGCGCCGCCATTGGTGATCTGCTTGACCGCCTTGACCACATTCGGCGTCGTTGCCGCATTGATCGTCGCCACCGCGCCGATCTTCCTGGCGAAATCCAGTTTTTCGTCGGTGAGGTCGATGGCGATGACATTGGCGCCCATGGCGCTGGCGATCATGATGGCCGACAGGCCGACGCCGCCGCAGCCATGCACGGCCACCCATTCACCGGGTTTCACCCGGCCCTGGTCGACAATGGCGCGAAACGAGGTTACGAAGCGGCAGCCAAGGCTGGCGGCGGTCGCGAATTCCATCTCGTCGGGCAAGCGCACCAGATTGGTGTCGGCATGGTCGATGGCGACATATTCGGCGAACGAGCCCCAGCTGTTGAAACCGGGCTGCGACTGGTGTTCGCAGACCTGATGGTTGCCCGAAGTGCATTCGAAGCAGCGGCCGCAGCCGACCGCGAACGGCACGGTGACGCGCTCGCCGGCCTTCCAGCGGGTGACCCGCTTGCCGACCGCAACCACGACGCCCGCCAGTTCATGGCCCGGCACATGCGGCAGGTGTACGTCCGGGTCATGGCCCATCCAGCCATGCCAATCGCTGCGGCAAAGCCCGGTCGCCTCGACCTTGATGACGACACCTTCCGGCGCCGGCTTCGGATCGGCAACGGTCTGGATCGTCGGCGCCTCGCCGAACTTTTCGAAGACGACGGCTTTCATTGGCAATTCCTCATGCTTTTATCCCAATCGCCTATTCGGCATCGATCTGGTTTTCCGGCGCTGCCTTTTGGAACGCCGGCAGCGCCATGCAGGCGGCGTGGATGCGGGCAATCACCGGGTAGGGCGTCATGTCGACGCCGAAGCGGGCATTGTTGGTAACCTGCGCGACCAGGCAGATGTCGGCCAGCCCCGGCGTATCGCCATGGCAGAATGTCTTGGTCTGCGGCGATGAAGCCAGAATCTTTTCAAGCGGCTGGAAACCTTCGTTCACCCAGTGCCGGAACCAGTTGACGACATCCTGGTCGCCGGCGCCGAACAGGTTGCGCAGCGAGGTGAGCACACGCAGATTGTTCACCGGATGGATGTCGCAGGCGATCATCTGCGCCAGCATTCTCGCGCGGGCTCGCCCAGGCGCATCCGCAGGCAGCAATGGCGGTTCGGGCACGGTCTCGTCCAGATATTCGATGATCGCCAGCGACTGCGTCAAAAGCGTGCCGTCGCCCAGGATCAAGGCCGGCACCAGACCTTGCGGATTGACCGAGAGATAGGCGGGCTCCAGGTGCTCGCCATGACGCAGATGATGCGGCACGTAGTCATAGGTCAGGCCCTTCATCGCCAGCGCGATCCGCACGCGGTAGGAGGTGGAGGAGCGGTAGTAGTTGTGGAGGATGAGGTCGCTCATCGGTCAGGATCCAGGCTGGCCAATGGTCAGTTCGATTTCGCCGATGCCATCGACGCCGCCGGTGATCGTCTGCCCCGGTCCGACCGCGCCGACGCCGGCAGGGGTGCCGGTAAAGATCAGGTCGCCGGGCTTGAGTTCCACCGCCTCGCTGCAGATCGAGACAATGTCTGATATCGGCCAGATCTGCTCGGCGAGGTCGCCGTCCTGTCTCACCTTGCGGTCGACGGCAAGCCAGATGCGGCCCTTTTCAGGATGCCCGGACTTCGATGCTGGAACCAGCGGACCGCAAGGCGCGGACCGGTCGAAGGCTTTCGACCAGTCCCATGGCCGCGCCGCCTTCTTGGCCTCATCTTGCAGGTCGCGGCGCGTGAGGTCGACGCCGACTGCATAACCCCAGACATGGTCCAGCGCCCGGTCGCGCGCAATGCGGAAGCCGGCCTTGCCGATTGCCACGACCAGTTCGATCTCATGGTGCAGGTTTTCAGTCAGCGGCGGGTAGGGGATCGTGGTGCCGGAATCGACCACCGCGTCGCCCGGCTTGGTGAAGAAGAAGGGCGGGTCGCGCTCGTCATTGCCGAGTTCGCGGGCATGCGCCGCATAGTTGCGGCCGACACAGAAGATGCGGCGCACGGCAAAACGCTCGGCCGAACCGGCGACGGCCACTGAAGGTGTTGCGGGCAAGGGAAGGACGTAGGCTGTCATGCACTGTCTCTGCTCGGAGTTTGCGCCGGCACATTCGACCGATTTGGACGGCCGGGCAAGGCATGGTGGTTCAGAAAGCGGGACCATCGCCGGTTGGCAAAAGTTGGCGATAGACTATTTGCCAATAAGCTGACCATGGTCGCGGGTCTATTGTCGGCCAGGGAGAAAGCAAAACGAACGCCATGACCGCAGTCCACGATCGCGCCCGGTTTCTGATCATCGACGACCATCCGCTGTTTCGCGAGGCGCTGCACAGCGCCGTGCAGATGGCCTATCCCGAAGTCGACACGGTGGAGGCGCGCTCGATCACCGAGGCGCTCGACCTTCTGGCTGACGCCAAGCCGTTCGATCTGGCGCTGCTCGACCTCAGCATGCCTGACGTGCATGGCTTCGACGGCCTGCTGCAATTGAGAACCCGCTATCCGCGGCTGCCGGTGGTCATCGTTTCGGGCCACGAAGAGCCGAAAATCATTTCCGAGGCGCTGTCCTACGGTGCGGCCGGCTTCATCCCGAAATCGGCGCGCAAGAGCGATCTCGCGGCCGCCATCCGCTCGGTGATGGAGGGCGCCATCTATGTGCCGGAAACCTATGAGGGCCAGCCGCCGGACGCCGACAGCACCGACCGCGCCGACATGGTGCAGCGCCTGGCCAAGCTGACGCCGCAGCAACTGAGGGTGCTGCAGATGCTGCGCCAGGGCCTGCTCAACAAGCAGATCGCCTATGAGCTGCAGGTCGGCGAGACGACGGTCAAGGCGCATGTCTCGGAGATATTGCGCAAACTCAACGTGTATAGCCGCACGCAAGCGGTGATCGAGGTGTCGAAACTGGACAATGCGGAGTTGTTTCGGGATCAGGCTGGGTTTTGAGCCTTTACCCTCCCCCTTGTGGGGAGGATCGATCCGCGCAGCGGAGCGGGGTGGGGGAGCTTGGCGCCGCACCCACCCCGGCGCTCCGCGCCGACCCTCCCCATCAAGGGGAGGGTATGGAGCTAAGCCAGCAAATGCGCCAGCAACGCCCGCAGTTGCGCCGGCTTCAGCGGCTTGCGCATCAGTTCAAGCCAGCAAATGCGCCAGCAACGCCCGCAGTTGCGCCGGCTTCAGCGGCTTGCGCATCAGCTCGATGCCGGCCGCGCGGGCGGCTTTGGCGACGGCTTCGGAACTGTCGGCGGTGACGATCAGCGCCGGCACGGCGCGGCCGAGATAGTCGCGGACCTCGGCGATGGTGATCGTGCCGAGGTCGCCGCCGTCGAGATGCTGGTCGGCGATGATGATGTCGGGCACCCAGTCGGTGTCGCCAAGCAGGCCGAGCGCATCGTCGGTCGAGGTGGCGGCGCGCACCAGGCATTGCCAGCGCTCGAGCAGAAACGTCATGGCCTGCAGCACGTCGGCGTCGTTCTCGATCAGCAGCACCTTGGTGCCGAACAGGCCGTAGCCGCGCGGCCGCTCCATGTCGGCGGCGCTGGCGATGGCGTCGGCCGTCGCCCCTATGCCGACCGGAACGTCGATGTGGAAAATCGTGCCGCGTCCGACTTTTGACGAAAACGTCACGGGATGGCCGAGCGCGGCAGCCATGCGCCGAACAATGGCCAGGCCCAGCCCCAGCCCGCCGCCGGCAAACCCGGCATCGGCCGGCATGGTGCCGCGCTGGAACTCCTCGAACACCGTCTCGCGCTGGTCGTCAGGGATGCCGCAGCCGGTGTCGGCGACGTCGATGCGGATGATGTCGCCGCGATGCCTGGTGCCGATAAGGACGCCGCCGGAGCGGGTATAGTGCAGCGCGTTGGAAAGGATGTTCTGCAGGATGCGGCGCAGCAAGGTGCGGTCGGAACGCACGACGGTGCTGACCGGGCGGAACTTCAGCGTCAGCCCCTTCATTTTGGCAACCGGCAGGAAATCCGAACGCAGCGACGAAAACAGCGTCTCCAGATTGACGTCGCCAATGTCGGGCAGCACCACGCCGGCATCGAGCTTGGAAATGTCAAGCAGCGTGCGCAGCAAGTCCTCCATAGTCTCCAGCGACCGCTCGACCTGGCGGACCAGCTTCCTGCCTTCGTCGCTGGTCTGCACCTCGGCCAGCGCCGAGACGGACAAATGCGCTGCGTTCAGCGGCTGCAGCACGTCGTGGCTGGCCGCCGCCAGGAACCTGGTCTTGGAGAGGTTCGCCAGCTCGGCGTTTTCCTTGGCGGCGCTGAGGTCGATGTTGGACTGTTCGAGCCGGCGCAGGGTCGAATGCAGTTCGTCGGTGCGCGTGCGCACTCGATTCTCAAGCGAAATCGCGGTCTGAAACAGCGAGAAGGCGTTGCCCTGCTGGTCCATCGAGCGCTCGACCCGGCTGACCAGGGCCGCATTGATCTTCTTCAGCTTCTCCAGGTCGTTGATGTCCCTGAGCGGCATGGGCCTATTCCGCCGCCTGACGTTCGCCGAAGGCAATGCCGGTAAAGGTCTGGTTCAGATGCATCGACCGGTATTGTTCGCCATAGGTGCCGAAGCCGATGACATTGTTGACCCGGTAGAGCTCCGAAATGTCGCGAAATACCTGCCGGTTGCGGGCGTCGAGCCGGCGCAGCACGCAGTCGAAACCGAGGATCATGTCGATGCCGCCCAGCCGCTGCTCGACGTCCCTCAGCGCAGCGCGCGTCGATTCCACCATGTCTTTCGGCTGAGCGATGGACAGAACCACGCCATCGTCGATGGCGCAGAAGAATGACAGCGAACCGTCCGGGTGCATCTTCTGGATCGAGCGGCAGTAATATTCGCCGCCCACCTTCACCACCACCGGATGCGAGGCGAAACTCAGCGGCGTCAGCGTCTGCGGCATGATGCCGACCGAGGCGGCATATTCCTCGGCGGCATTGATGGCATTGAACTCGCGCACGATGCGGTGATCGGGGTCGGACGCCGTCACCACCAGTTTTTCGTCGGTGGGAATGAAATTGTCAGTCTTGAAGACGTGGAAAGGAATTTCCGTCGATATCAGCACGATGATGGCGCTGTCGGAAGCGACCTTGCCGTTCGAGATCAGCCGCGTCGTTTCGAACTTCAGATCATCGCCCGCCGATCCGCCGAGCAGCGGAATGTCGTCGAGCCCCCAATGGATGGCCGAGGTCACCGCTTCCTCGGCATAGGACAGGCCGTCGATAAAACAGAGCGCAAACGTGCTCTTGGCCGGTTCGTGCGCGACGCGGCCACGCAGCAGGCGCCGTAGCGCCCCGACTTCGCCGGTGATCCTGTCCATCCCCGACGAGGAGAGATTGTCGACCATGGTGCTGGCCACCGCAAACGCGGAGGAGGGGAGCAGCAAGGCAAGGATATGGCCTTCCTCCAGGCCTTGCGGGGTGATTTCGCCGGCGGTCGAGCAGCCGGCATAGGCAAGCGCCGGCGCGTGCGCCTTCAGCGCTTCCGACAAGGCCGTTGCATCGACGAGGCTCTGGGAGAAAAAGATGAGCGCGAAGCCGGCGTCGATGAGTAAAGCTTCGGCTGATATCGCCCGGGCAAAAGCATCTGCATCGGGCTCGTCCGTGGTGAGCGCCGACAGGCCGGATGCGTAGCTCCTGCGTGAACTGGCCAGCGGCTTCCTCCTGCGGTTCCCTCCGACGCTTTTTTGTGCGCATCGGGCGCGCGGGCGTCGAAAGGGATTGTTGTCTTCAAGCGAGACTTTGGCAATGGGCCAAGCCCATCCTGCGTGACCGAAAGTACAATATGCGGAATTTCGGACGAACTGCATGCTCGCAACCTCGGAATTCGTAGCATTTTTCCCGCGCGTTATGCGGTATGGCAATAGCGAAAGCCGGTGCGCCCAGGCAGCACCGGCGGCCAAACGACCAAGGTAGTACCCAGGGAGGTTTCATGTCTGAAATATCGTTGACGGTGAACGGGAAGCGGATCAGCGCCGCCGCTGAGGGCCGTACGCTTCTGGTGCATTTCCTGAGAGAGAATCTCGGCCTCACCGGCACCCATGTCGGCTGCGACACCTCGCAGTGCGGCGCTTGCGTCGTGCATGTCGACGGCAAGGCGGTGAAGTCCTGCTCGATGCTCGCCGTGCAAGCCTCCGGCTCGAGCATCGTCACCATCGAAGGGTTGGCCAACGGCGCCGACCTGCATCCGGTGCAGGCGGCGTTCAAGGAGCATCACGGCCTGCAATGCGGTTTCTGCACGCCAGGCATGATCATGACGGCGACCGATATGATCAATCGCCATCCAGAAGGCCTCGACGAGGCGACGGTACGCGCCGAGCTGGAAGGCAACATCTGCCGCTGCACTGGCTACCACAACATCGTGAAGGCGATCCTCGCGGCATCGAAGACGATGTCCAAGGTGTCGAAAGGCAAAGCGAAACAAGCTGCGTGAGGGATGAAGCGAGTAGCGAATAGTGAGTAGCGAGCAGTCGGCTTTCTCTGACCAAACTCCAACTCACCACCATTCACCTACTCGCCACTCACTACTCGCTATTCTGGGAGGAATTTCTGCGATGGGCATTGAAGGTATTGGCGCTCGGGTCGTGCGCAAGGAAGACAAAAGGTTCATCACCGGCGCCGGCCGTTATGTCGACGATATGGTGGTTCCCGGCATGAAGCATGCGGCCTTCGTGCGCAGTCCGCACGCGCATGCGCACATCAAGAAGATCGACGTCAAAAAGGCTCAAGGCATGCCCGGCGTGATCGGTGTCCTGACCGGCAAGGAGCTCAAGGCCGACGGCATCGGCAATCTCATTTGCGGTTGGATGATCCACTCCAAGGACGGCTCGCCGATGAAGATGGGCGCATGGTCGCCGCTGGCCTTCGACAAAGTCCGCTATGTCGGTGACGCGATCGTCATCGTGGTGGCGGAAACCAAAGGCCAGGCGCGCGACGCCGCCGAGGCTGTCGAGATCACCTACAAGGAATTGAAGGCGGTCGTCGATGCCTCCAAGGCGATGGACAAGGGCGCGCCGCAGATCCATCCGGAAGCCGACAACAATTTGATCTTCGACTGGGACATCGGCAATGCCGACGACACCGCGGCCGCCTTCAAGAAGGCCGCCCATGTCGTCAAGATGGACATCATCAACAACCGGCTGGTTCCCAACGCCATGGAGCCGCGCGCCGCGCTTGGCCACTACGACAAGGCTGAGGATCACTACACCTGCTGGACGACGTCGCAGAACCCGCATGTCGCGCGGCTGGTGATGAGCGCCTTCTACAATGTCGCACCGGAAAACAAGCTGCGCGTCATCGCACCCGATGTCGGTGGTGGATTTGGCTCGAAAATCTACATCTACCCCGAAGAGATCGTCTGCCTGTGGGCCTCGAAGAAGACCGGCGTGCCGGTCAAATGGGTGGCCGACCGCACCGAGAGTTTCCTCACCGATGCACATGGCCGCGACCATCACACCCACGCCGAAATGGCTTTCGACAAGGACCACAAGATCCTCGGCCTCAAGGTCGAAACGAAAGCCAATCTCGGCGCCTACATGTCACTCTTCTCGTCGGCGACGCCGACCTATCTCTATGCGACGCTGCTTTCGGGCCAGTACAACATCCCGGCGATCCACGCCAATGTGAAGGCGATCTACACCAACACAGCCCCTGTCGATGCCTATCGCGGGGCAGGGCGGCCGGAGGCGACCTTCGTCATGGAACGGCTGATGGAGACGGCGGCGCGGCAGTTCGGTGTTTCGCCGGCAGAACTGCGCCGCAAGAATTTCATCACTGCGTTCCCGCACCAGACGCCGGTCATCATGTGCTATGACGCAGGCGACTATGCCGCCTCGCTCGACGCGGCGATGAAGGCTTCCGACTATGCCGGCTTTGCCAAGCGCAAGGCCGCGGCGGCCAAGAAGGGGCTGCTGCGCGGCATCGGCATGAGCTGCTACATCGAGGCTTGCGGCATCGCGCCGTCGGCGGCGGTGGGTTCGCTCGGCGCCGGTGTCGGCCTGTGGGAATCAGCCGAAGTGCGCGTCAACGCCGTCGGCACGATCGAGGTGCTGACTGGCTCGCACAGCCATGGCCAAGGCCATGAGACGACCTTCGCGCAGCTGGTCAATGAGCGCTTCGGCGTGCCGCTCGACAGTGTCTCGATCGTCCATGGCGACACCGACAAGGTGCAGATGGGCATGGGCACCTATGGTTCGCGCTCGGGCGCCGTCGGCATGTCGGCCATCGTCAAGGCGCTCGACAAGGTCGAGGCCAAGGCCAAGAAGATCGCCGCCCATCTGCTCGAGGCCGACGAGGGCGACATCGTCATCGAGAACGGCGCGCTGAAGGTCGCGGGCACCGACAAGACCGTGCCGTGGTTCCAGATGGCGCTGGCAGCCTACACCGCTCACAATCTGCCGGGCGGCATGGAGCCCGGTTTGAAAGAGACGGCGTTCTACGATCCGTCGAACTTCACCTTCCCGGCCGGCTGCTACATCTGCGAGGTCGAGGTCGATCCGGAAACCGGCACGACCGAGATCATCCAGTTCGTTGCCGCCGATGATTTCGGCAACATCATCAATCCGATGATCGTCGAAGGCCAGGTGCATGGCGGCATCGCGCAAGGGGTTGGCCAGGCCTTGCTGGAAGGCGCCCACTACGACGCCAGCGGGCAACTGCTAACGGCGAGTTATATGGACTATACGATGCCTCGCGCGGGCGACCTGCCGTCGTTCAAGGTCTCGACCTCGAACACGCCATGCCCCGGCAATCCGCTCGGCATCAAGGGTTGCGGCGAGGCCGGCGCTATCGGTTCGCCACCGGCAGTGATCAACGCCATCACCGATGCCATCGGCACCAACGACCTTGCCATGCCGGCATCGCCGTCCACGGTCTGGGCTGCGATCCGCACGACGACGAAACACTGAGGAGGAACAAGCATGTATTCGGTCAACTACCACCGGGCCGCCTCGGTCTCTGAAGCCGCCAAGCTGGTCAAGACGGGCGACGCCAAGCTGTTGTCGGGCGGCATGACGCTGATCCCGGCGATGAAGACACGGCTTGCCGCCCCCTCCGATCTCGTCGACCTGTCGCGGATCAAGGAACTGCAAGGCGTCAAGGTGTCGGGCAAGACGGTCACTATCGGTGCCGCCACCACGCACTTCGATGTCGCCAACGACGAGAAGCTCAGGAAAGCTTGTCCGGCGCTCGCCCATATGGCGTCGCTGATCGGCGATCCGGCGGTGCGCCACAAGGGCACCATCGGCGGCTCGATCGCCAACAACGACCCGGCGGCCGACTATCCGGCAGCACTCTTGGCGCTGGGCGCCACCATCGTCACCAACAAGCGCGAGATATCAGCCGACAAATTCTTCAAGGGCCTGTTCGAGACGGCGCTGAAGGAGGGCGAGATCGTCACCGCGGTGAGCTTTACCGCGCCGGCGAAGGCGGCATACGAAAAGTTCCGCAATCCGGCGTCGCGCTACGCGATCGTCGGCGTGTTCGTGGCCAAGGGCAAGGATGGGGTCAGCGTTGCCGTCACCGGCGCCGGCGATGACGGCGTCTTCCGCTCGAAGGAGATCGAGGCAGCGCTGGCCAAGAATTTCGCGGCTTCGGCGCTGGAAGGCGTGAAGGTCTCGGCGAAGAATCTGATGACCGACATCCACGCCTCGGCCGACTATCGCGCCAATCTGATCGCGGTGATGGCCAGGCGTGCGGTGGCTGCCGCCACCGTCTGATTGCCTGCGATCCTGAGAATAGAAAGGGGCCTTCGCGGCCCCTTTTTCGTGGCGTCGCGCCCCCGGTGCTACACGGCCTTGCCTTTGCGCCAAGCCAGATAGCGGCGCAGGCCAGCTTCGCCGCGCGGTGTCGTCCAGCGGTGGTTCCAGGCAAAGGCAGGCCGCAGCAGCGGCGCCAGGAATTTCAGGATCGGCCTTTCAACCGTGACCTGCCAGGTCAGCTTGACATGGGTGCCAGCACCCGACGGCGACAGTTCCGCCCGCCACAGCCCGTCGAAGTCACCGATCGTCTTGACCCCCACAAGTTTGCCGGGATCCATTTCGACCGCCTCGACGATAAAATTCAATTCGTAGGGCAGGGCGCCGCGCGCTCGGGCCCTGGCTCTTGAGCCGACGACGCCCTTGCCCTTCTTGTCGAGGGGCGCGACCTCTTTGTAGACATCGCCCCACCAGAGCGGCAGCAATTCGGCGTCGGACAGCACGTCCCAAACCTCTTGCGGCGTTGCTTCGGGAATGTCCCAGTTCTCGTCGAAGCGGAAGACGTTGCTCGGCATGGCGTTTCGCCCTGGCTGGCGGAAAAGCTCATTTTAGCCATGGCTTCTTTGCGTGACCAGTGCTGTCGCCGCCGGTTCAGGCAGGGATCTGCCTGACATAGTAGCGAACCGCCTTCTTGCCGCCGTGGATCACCGCGTCGCCGACCTCGACAAAGCCGAGCGCGGCGTGAAACGCATCCGAGGCTGGGTTGGGCGGCTCGGCATTGACCTCGCACGTGACGATGATGTGGCCGGCACGCGACACGTGGTCGAACAGATCCTCATACAGCCGGCGGGCATGGCCGCGGCCGCGCGCCGCCCCGGCGACGACGACCCGGTCGACATAGACGAAGCGCTGGTAGCGCTCGCGGAACCAGAGGAAGTTCGGGCTGTCGTAGTTTGCATCCTGGTCGAAGGTCATGATGAAGGCTTCGAGCGCCCCGATGCGGCGGGCGTAAAACGCTTGACCGAGCAGAAAGGACAGCCGCTCGGGCTCGAGCCATGACAGTTCGGCCGCATGCTCGTTGTTGAGCGCGAGGATGGCAGGTTCGTCTTCTGCCGAGACGCGGCTGATGATCGGAGCGGGGGCGGCTGTCATGCCCTCACTGCCGCGATCGTCGCCGCCACCAGCGCCTGGTCGGTGACCGTGGTGCGGTATTCGCGGTCGAGGTCGGTGCCGCCCATGCCGACATCGGGGTTGCGGTAGACCATCGCGCTCGGCACGTCCGTGAGCGCGGCGAAATGCATCTCCGTCAGCCCGGTTCTTCCCAGCACTTCGGCGATGTTTTCGGGGTCAAGCGCGCCGCAGCCGAGGATGATGATGCGGTTGCTTGCCTGGCGGACCAGGTCCGCCAGCAGGGCCGCCCCTTCCAGCGCGGTGTCGCGCTGGCCGCTGGTCAGCACGCGGCCGACCTTGCAGCGGATCAGCGCTTCAAGCGCCTCGGCCGGGTCGCGCGTCATGTCGAAGGCGCGGTGGCAGGTGACGTTCAAAGGGCCGGCCGCCCGCACCAGTTCGCTCATGCGCTCTTCGTCGATGCTGCCGTCGGCGTTCAGGCAGCCGACGACGACGCCGGCCACGCCGAGATCTCTGAGTGCGCTGACATCGGCGAGCATCGAACGATATTCTGCCTCGCCATAGAGAAAATCGCCGCCGCGCGGCCGCACGATGACATGGAAGGGAATGGTCGCGCGCTCGAGTGCTGCGCGCACCGTGCCGAGGCTTGGCGTGATGCCGCCTTCGACGAGGCTGGCGCAGAGTTCGACGCGGTCGGCGCCGGCGGCTTGCGCGGCCAGCAGACCATCGATGCCTTCGACGCAGATTTCGATCAGCGGCAAGCACGCGTTGTTGTTGGGGGTCACAGGGGCCAATCCATTGCTGATTCCAGTCGCGCAAGCGGTAGCATCGGGCCGATAGCTGCGAAAGCCGATATTGGGGCTGAATATCTCCCCGCCCGACGAGCCTTGCCTTTGACAGTCCCTGTTTTTGACACTGGCGCCATCAGCACCAGATGGTAGGCAACGACGACGTCTTTTCGCCATTGTGGACTTTCAACGACTCGCTCAAGCTCAAGGGTCAATCGCTCGTCTGGTCAGTCCACCCGCAATGCCCTTCCACGGAGCTTGTTGAATGCCCTTCCAGATCGACGAGACGACGATCGCGGCGTATCTGGAAGTCATCACCATCAATCTCGTTCTGTCGGGCGACAATGTCGTGGTGATTGGCATGGCAGCCGCCGGCCTGGCGAGGGAACTGCGCCAGAAGGCGATCATCGCCGGCATTGCCGCGGCAGCAGTGATCCGCATCGTCTTTGCCGTGGTGGCGGTGGAACTGCTGGAAATCCCTGGGATCATGCTGGTCGGCGGCCTGCTGCTGTTCTGGGTGTGCTGGAACATGTTCGGCGAATTGCGCTCCGTCGGGGAGGCCGACGACGGCACCGGCACGGACGCCGATCCCGCCGCAGCGGTGGGGCGGGCGGCCAAGGCGTTGCGCACGGCAATCATCCAGATCATCGTCGCCGACGTTTCAATGTCGCTGGACAATGTGCTGGCCGTGGCGGGTGCGGCCAGCGACGACATGGATGCGCTGATCTTCGGCCTCATCCTGTCGGTGGTCCTGATGGCGGTTGCCTCGACGCTGGTGGCGGCGCTGCTTGCCAGATACCGCTGGATCGGCTGGCTCGGCCTGGCGGTCATTGTCTATGTCGCCGGCAGCATGGTGCTGGATGGCGTCAGGCAATTGGCAGCGGTCGACTACCACGCGCTCGTTTCGCGATTTGCGGACCGCCAAATTGCTGCGCAAACGCCCGCTTGACACCCGACCTAGCGCCGCCTCCAACCACTGCCGATCACCTTTCTGGCGGCGCTGGTGCCGAGCGGAGCTATGGCTTCAATGTATTCGATGGTTCGCAATACCGTATAGTGGTCGATCTTCTCGGAGTAGCGCCCCGGCTCAATTCCAGACCCGTATAGTACAGTGAATATGCGATTTCTGGTGCTGTAATCATCCTCATCGAACGTCACGATCAACAGGCTGTTGTTTACCCTTGACCAATTGGCGTAGCCACCAAGGTGGCTTCGCAGCCAGACATCCGCCTGGCTTATCGTGCCGTCATGCATATCATTTGTGAGATTGGGGATGACGAAACTGACCGACGGCAGTTTCGCGTAGTCGCGGGGAAAAGCGGCCAAAGGTTTGCCAAAACCCTTTGCGTCCACAAACGATTCCCAAGGATTGTGTTTTCGCGGGGATCCGGCTTCGACATAGCCGGCAAATGTCTTCCCGTGGGCATGAAGACGGGCGGCCAGGTTCGGCGCTGCGAAGCTATGCAAGCCATCGTCGTGGACGCCTTGTGTCGAGCCGCTAAAGAGCGCGAAATAATTGGGCTGGCTGGGATGGGTAACCCCATAGGAGTTGTCAAACAGGGCGCCTCCCTTTGCCAGCTTCTTCAAATAGGCGGCTTCCTTTGTCTGGAAAATTTGATCAAATGAATGGTTCTCCATGATCACGACAACGATGTGGTCGTATTTCGACGGCCTTTTCGATGATGCAACCGCCGTACCCGCTCCTCCCATCAGCGCGATGATGCCGGCCAGAAGGACAATGGCGGACAAGCGTTGAAGCGTCTTGCAGCCACTTTGCCTAGGCACGCAATTCCCCTTCCACGATTTCCCGCCTGCAGGGCGCTACCGAAAACTACTGGCGCAGCACCGTGTTCTTGGCGCCTGCTTCAACCTGATCAATCACCAGCAGTTTGACCGGGCCGGCGCCGATATTGGTGGCCTGATGCCACTGTCCGATCATTTCGACGATGAAATCGCCGGTCTGATAAATGTTGCTCTTGCCGCTTTCGATGCCCGTAACTTTCAGCGTGCCGGCCAGGACATAAGCATAGCGGGCAAACGGGTGTTTGTGGACCGGCAAGGTCGCACCGGGCGCGATCTCAAACGTGGAAACCAGGACCTGGACGTTTTTCTGCGGCAAGGTGATCGGCTGGCCGGAGGCCGTCTCCGTGCGTGACGCAAGCGGGGTCACCACCACAGGCGTGCCGCTGGCATCGAGCGCCCAGGCCGGGTTTGCAGATAGCGTGGCTGCGAACAGCAGCGTCAATGCCATGATCTTTCGCATCGTTCCTCCCAGATTCTGCTTCACCATCGCGTAGCCAGGATGTGCGCGCAAGCTGCGCCAAGGCGTCATCCGCCCGCGCCATCATCCATCATCGTATTGGTGAGCGCCTGATAGAGGCTGCTGCATGTTTGAGAGCGGGGGCAGTTTTTCACGATAAGGATTGGCATCGCAGTCAACGCAGCGGCGATCACGACTTGCAGCAAGAGAGGGACGGGCGCGAAGCGCTTGCCGAACAGGCCCCGGCAAAGGAAATAGAGACTTTGCGCCACGCATGCCCAGGCGAGAATGCGCAGCAGCTCGCTGGTTGCCTTCGCGTATGGCGTTATGTAGCCATCGGGAAAGCCCAGCATGCCAAGGTCCACAAGACACTGCAGCGCCAGCAGGCAAGACAGGCATGCCCACAGCAGGATGGCTGTGCGGATGACGAAAGGTTTCTGCATTTAGTGCTCACATCGCCGCGAATGGCGTCACGCTTCGATTGAACGAAAAGACTGACAACGCAAACCAAAGGCAGCCAAACAGATAGGTCACCAGCATTTCCTGCAAGATGCGCAGGCCGACGTTTTTGACCGTCGCTGGCCTTGCCGCCCGCCGCTTTGGCCACCGGAACCCGCATCGGCCGCCGCTCAAATCAGCCGAAGGAGTCCCATTTCGGGAAACAATGACTGGCATCCGTCTTGCGTGGACGTGCTTGCCGGTTAATCCCGGCCAGGCTCGTCGGGAGTAGAGGCGGTTGGGGTTCTCGCCCGGCGAGCTTGCCACGAACATTTCGGCGAGCACAGTCACACCAATCGATGAAGGACATCACCGGCAAGGACGCAGCTTTCATCCGATGGGACGGGACGGGGACGGCGCCCCCTACGCCTGGGAACCACCGATAGGCTTAATTGCGTGGTTGCTAATATGCCGGTAAAATTGGCGGTGCGGGAGGAACCCATAAGCCCACCGCAGTGGCCGGTGCGATGTTCGTCCCCCGAAGGCTGCAAGCCGCACCGGCCATTCCCCGACGGCTGACGGCTCGCTGCGGAGGTGCCGCGCCAGTCGTTTGCAATACCGTCCAGAGCCATCCTGATGTCGTTCCTGATGTCGTCTGGACTGTCGATGCCGCCGCTGAAAACAGTGATCAGGCGACAGGCCAGATGCTCGCGCGTGGGGTGAAGCCCCTCAATCCCGGCTGCTCGCAACAGTCGACTGGAATTCTGGTGAGTGTTGCCAACTGTGTGAAGAAGACGGCGACCAAGGCCAATTCGACGACCGAGTTCTTAAGAACAACGACCTTTGCCACCGGCGCCTCCAGGGATGGCGCGCCTGGACGAGATCACGCGTGCCGAGGATGCACACGCCAGATTCATGAACCTATTTCACCGCGACGACCTTGCCGGCCGCATCGAGGCGACATCCGACCCGCGCCTGGCGAACCTCGATGCCGCCTTGCCTCGCATAGTCTATGCGCACCTCAATCGGTGCGGTGAGGGCGCCGCGACGATGTCGGCGCAGGGGACCTGCGCTGACTACGTGCACACGCAAGGCACCAAGTGGCGTCGCAGCCGATATGATCGCCTGGCGGCAGACGCGAACCACGGCAGGCGGGGTGCCAGGTATCGCCGTCAACGGCACCTGAAGCCGTAGCATGGGATAACCTTTGGTGGCCCGGCCGAACATGTCGCGACCATTTTTGGAAGGCCAGAGGATGCGTGGCAGGGCGATTGTGTGTTGCGTGCCCTTGGTCGCGACCAGGGCGGCCGTCTTCTTGCCGGCACCGACACTGGCTGGCCCTGTTGTGGTACCTCCCAACGCAGTGCCCCCACTTGTCGTACCGCTCGGTGCTGCGAGGCCTGTCGAAACACCGCCGCTTACGCCGCCGAGGTTGGCGCTGGCTCCAACGTTGGCGCCGAGCGATCCCGTGCCCACCGACCCTCCAACGTTTGCTCCACCGATTCCGCCGACGCTCGCGCCAACGCCGACGGAGGCGCCGTTCGAGCCAACGCCCAGACCGGCGCTGACCCCGACGCCACCGACGTTGCCGCCAAGACCCACGTCAAGAGCAGAAGCGGGCCCGATCGCAACTGCGATCGTCAATGCGCAAGCCAGATACTTGCGCATCACCATAGTCCTTGTGCTGCGCGCAATGGCGCCCGCGTCGGGAGCAACGTGGCGGGAAGCGTAATCGTCGTCAGCGGAACAGGTTGCGATGACTTGCGGACCGCCACTTTGCGGATTTCTCGCCCCTCAGGTTCATGGGTTGATCGAGTCTCCTTCCTTGCCAGTGTACTGGTACCTGCGCGATCCATCGCGCGTGCTTTGGGAGCGGGATTGAGCTCGATGGTTTGAGCGCGGGGCGCATCGCGAGCTTTCAGGATGTCGATCTCGTTGCGCGCCGCAATGAGGTCGCGGGCCAGGCCAACGGCTGTTTCGCGCTGTTGCTCCAAAGCAGCGGAGAGACGGGCGACTTCTTCCTTTGCCGCGTCGCGATCCTGGCTGGCAGCAGTGAGATCGAGCGCGAGAGCATCTGCTCTCCCGCGTTCCAATACGAGCGCTTCGCCGGCCCGCTTTGCGGCGGCCTCGGCAGCCTGGCGGCGCTGAATGCCGTCGAGTTGTGCAGCGGCAGCCAGTTTTCCGCTTACCTCCAGAGCATCGAGAGACTGGTGCGCCGCGGCAAGATCGCGTTCGAAGCGCTCAACCTTCTGCCGCTCCTCGTCAAGCGCGCGCCTCGCTCCAGACAGCGAAGCCTCCACAGCCTGGTGGGCTCCGAGGGCGGCGACCTTTTCGCGGACGGCGAGAACGGCTTTGGCCTGCAAGCTTTCGACTTCGCGCTGCGCCATCGCCAGATCCCGCGCGAGCAGTTCGGCTCTTTGCTTCTGCTCTTCAAGGGCTCGTCCCTGAAGAGCCGTTGCGTCTACAACAGCACGCGCCCTCACGCCTGCGTCGGCGGTGCCGCGTCGCATCGTATCGAGTTCTTCGCGCGCTGCGCGAGAACCGTTGATTTCTGGTAGCGCCGCCAGCGGGCGCCCCTCGACTTTGGCTGGGGCCGAAGACGCTGCCGATTGCCTGCGCTGGACGGTCGTAACTGGACGCACGTCGAACCCACTTCTGGCCTGTAGGCGATCGGTAATCAGCGTTGCCAATTCACTCTCACGCAGACCTGCGGCCGGAATTTGCCCAATGGCCGGAAGATCCAGCGTCCCGGCTGTATCGATCGTAAAAGCACCGTTGAGCTCCGCACCCTCGGTTACGCCGCCGCGCAAGGCATCCCACCCCGAGACACTCACCTCGACAGTGTCTTGAGGGACGAGCTTGTCGTCAGTCTCCGATTGACCTCTTGCTGGAACACCAAATAACAGGATGAGGCAGAACGGAATGAGGCTTATCGTGGCGCCGCGTGACCTCTTGCTGTGGTCATGAAACAAGGCTGCCATGGTTGACAAGCGTCGGTGACCACCGGGGAATGCAGGGCTGTGGCAATCCGCCTTGTGCCTCTGGACACGATCCATGACTGGACCCCCCACGACTCAGTGGTCACGCGCGATCCTTGCTTCGATCGGAGGCACAAAGCGCGTGCACACCGCGTTGCCGGATTCCGCAACCACGGCGTGAGCCTAACAAAGTTGACCAGCAGTGGTGAGTACCAAATAGAGCGTAAGCAGGATCAGCAATTGAGTTATCGGTCGCTCAGTCTACAATCTACGATACCCATTTGCGGCTGTATCGACGATGGGTCGCTGGTGACCCACGTTGGTGCCACGAGGGTCGAGATCGTCTCGGCGGGAGATGAGTCCTGCCTTGCGCCTCCAGGCGCTTCGCCGGTGTAGGACTGCGGCCGACAGAAACGCGCGCTGGTAAGGCTGTGTGCAGAATTCAACGCTTGTAACCGGTCGGCAGATCGGCCATCGCCTCTCGGAAGCTGCGTTCCACCTGCGCGGTATACAAGCCTTTGTTGGCTAGCATGTCCCAGAGGAAAAAGCAGGCCACCAGGGCAATCACGATGAGTATTGGACGCATCGGAAACCTCCTCGGAGCGACCTCACCAGTGCGAGTTTACACGACGGGCCGGGCAGATAGGCTCCTACCTAAGCGGTAGCCTCAGGTCTTAGAGCGTAATGCAAAGGGCTGTTTCGGCCCCGTTCGGTTCCGGCAATGGCCCTGTGCCGATCCGCACTTTGGCAAACCCCGAAACAATCGCCGGGTCTGAGCGTTTTCAATCTGCCAGACCCCAATCTGGCTACTCCAGACCCTTCCCGCTGGCTTCGGCCGGCGGGCTTTTTTTGCTTTGGAACGTCGCTGGCAAAGCCTTGTTGAGCCAAAGGCGGCTGGGTCTCACTGGCATCTGCCGCAGACTGAGAGTCCCTCTTCGGTCGGCTCGTGCCTTGCAAACAGGGCGCGGGGCACTGGCAGGCTCCAACACAGTGGTAATGCGCTTCCCGAGTTGGGCTCGTGATCAACGGCGCAGTCCATCAAAGTTTAACCACTGGGAAAGCGTACTGGAAAGCACGTGCGGTAACAGTTGGTTCAACCATTGCTGGTATTATGAACGAGTGTGGGAGCGGCTCCGACAAGTGTGGGTGGGCCTAATTTGCCGGAGCCGCCTGCGCAGGTCGGGTTGGGGTTTGACCGCGCCGTCCTATTCTGGGACAGCGCGGTCAACGATTCGTTAAAATGTTCCGGAACTAATTAAGCGCATGCTAATTGACTCGCGGGTTTGCGAGCCAATGCATGCGTTTGAAGTTTGTCCCGCCGCTAATGCCTACCTTGGTGGAGAAGCCTCCCAAGGGCGAGGGATGGATTCACGAAGTCAAGTTCGACGGCTATCGCTCTCAAATCGTCAGGGACGCGGGCGGTGTGCGCATCTACACGCGCCGCGGCCTCGACTGGACCTCGAAATATCGCGACCTCGCCAGCGCGGCCGGCCAGTTCGAGGTGGAAAGCGCCATCATCGATGGCGAAATCATCGTGCTCAACGATGCTGGACTGTCTTCGGCGAGTTGCGCAAGATCGCCATGCCTCAAAAAACTCTCGCGAGAAGCCAAATTGGCGCGCGGTGACTACAACAAAGGACAAACAGACGGCTTTCGACATGGCCAAGGAGATCGGCGACAAGGTGCGGGTCGAGACGATCACATCGAAACCGAGGGAACCGCTAGGTTTTCCTTTGTTTCGCAAATTAACCTTGATCAAATGAGGTAGTGATCTCTCGCTGGCCATTACTTGCGTGGCTGCTAAAATAATGAAACGCTCCGCCCATGTTGGGAATGGGGCGATGGAAGAAAGCCCAGGTAGATTTAGTTGCATTCTTGAACCGACTGGCGGTTGGATGGTTTGGGATGACGTCACTGGCGAGCCCGCAAGCTTGGGCGGGAAAATACTTATGGGCTGCACACGGGAGCGCGCCGAGTCTGCTCGTGACGTGCTAGAGCGGATTTACAAAAACGGGCTGCACGCTCGACCGGCTGGCCACTCCCGCGCTTGACCTGCTCATCCCCCTTCCGCAGCCTCACCTCGGAGCGCCGCCGCCCCATGTTGATCCGCCACCGCGAGATGTGCGAGAGGCGCCAGTACCCAAATCAAAACGGCGATAAGAAATCCTAACCCTTTTATTGAACCTCTTGTGCCCCATGTAGCCGATGGTAACGCAGTTTTGCTTGCATCTTCGCCTTATGCTTCGGGCTCGCGAAACCTCGACCGCCGTTGTTGGCTTTAAGGTTCCCAGGATTCTTCCGGCATCTTTGCATAAAAGCGGGGTTAGGCCCTTTTCCTGCAGCTCTGATTCTAGTTCTGCAGATTCTAATTGCGGCCTGTTGATCTGGGGTGAGATTGGCAAATTGCTCTGGTGTCAACCCTATGTGGCCGGTGTTGGTTTTAGCGGCGTTGGCCGGAAGGCAGAGCACAGAGACTACTATCATCGCTACAAGAGACATCGAGATTTTCATAACGGCCTCCGTTCGAGACTGCGCGCGCCCCGGACCAACCTTCTACCACGCTTAAAGCCCGCTGCCTCACGGCGGCGGGTTCTTCTCTCCTTTAAGGCAAGTTGACATGAATAAATGATCCCGCCCATTTCAATGCGTCGTAGGCTGCCTTGATCTTGGGCGCGTAGGAAATGGCCGTACCTATGCCGCTTATGATCGACCTGAGACGGGTGCGATTGGGCTTGGGCTTCGCGATTTCTGCCTTACCCTCAGCAATCAACTCTTTGACCTCATCTTGGTCGAAAGGCATTGTTGTAGATTGTGGGGTGAGAGCGGTTACACGCTCGACCTGTCTTGGGCTTTCGACGTCCTGGAAGCCTCCAGAGATCCGCTACCGGCCGAGCCGAAGCAACTGCGCGACGCTCGTCGAAACAAGGCCATATGGCCAATCGATTCGGCTGAAATTGACCGGACTACGACAGTTCGTCGCCTTCGCAGTCATCCTCGCCGTCGTGGTCGGAGCACTGTGACGACGCCTCAGCCAAACGGTCACAGCCCATGAGACGCCAGCCTGGTTCAGCCCGCGCGACGTCCTTCATTGCTGGGGGGATAGATCTCCCGGTTTGCGGCATCGACCAGACATCGCATCTTGCGGCGGAGCGCGATGTTTTCGGCCAGCATCTCTTCTGTGCGCTGAAGTGCGAGTTCGGCGCAGTGTATGCGCTCCTCTGCATCTGCAATCGCATCAAAGTTCGGGTTCTGGATCACGGGACAACCTCGCTGCGCTGGTTTGAGCTACAGGCAGGTGAAACATCTCCCGGCTGTTTAGGTTCCGTCACAGTTGGCTACAGCCTGTCACACGTCGTCGCCGGGTGGTTGCCATGAGCGCATGCCGCGCTGTCGCGGGGACGGAATCACATGCCGAGCGTTTGTGTGCTTCCGGCGGGCCGAACAGCATCGGCGAGTATTTCCGCCGCGTCCTTGACCGTTTCAGCAGCATGGTCGGTTTGCTCCATGCGCTTCACAACCCGCTTGTGCAACATCTCCAGCCGGGCGGCATGGTACATTGCGCTTCGCTTTTGGCCTTGCCCATCGAGCGGTTCAAACAGCATGGTGACGGTACCTCAACAACGAGCCTTTGCAATTTCAAAGCTGAAAATTTCGGCCATGTCGCCGCATCCTTTCGGTTTGCGGTCCCTTCAAAAGTGGAATGGGCGCCCACCACTTTTGTTCCGGGGGCGCAATGTCGCGCATGTCAGATTGGCCAACTCAACAATCAATCTGCCATCGCGGTATGGTTCGAAGACGGCGAGGAAGACAGCGGCGACATGCGCGAAGGCGACGACGAGCGGGAGTTAGATCACGGCGACCATGACGGGATCAGCACCATCATGGGCGGGCAAGAGCTCTGAAATTTGTAACGGTTACAAATCTCGGCCCGCTGCCTTTGGAGGCGGGCTCCTTTTTACTGGCACTATTCGCCGTCGTTGCCGACAAAATGTGGTTGACGTAACGTTAACTGGGCGCAATCATATCGGATTGTGCAGGGATGAGGGCGTTTCAATGAAACTCGTTGTCTTTGGCGTAGCGATGGTATTGGCCGCCACCGGAGCAGCTGTTGCGAAAGAGAAGAAAAAGGTGGCCACCGCTCAGGCTGCAACATCGTGTTCTACAGCTCATATGAAGGCTGGCAGCAAGCAGGCCCCGAAACTGGATTGCAAATCGACAGGCACCGTAGTTGCGCGACCGTCAAATCGGGCCGCAAACTTCCTGGATCATTATCCGCGCTTAGGGTTTGACATCAACCCGTGGATTCCAACCGGCTATTGACGGCGGCTTCGGCTTCCGGGCCTTCTTTGTCCAGCGACGGTGCATCCCCCCTGGGGGCTCGGCTCTAACGGGTCGATCTTAGCGACGGAGATTCCCCGCAAGCAAACGCGCAGGGCGTACCTATGCCAATTTTTGGCTGATTCTGGCGTCGGCTAAGTCTATGGAATTGTTGGCTCCCCGGGCCGGATTCGAACCAGCGACCAACCGGTTAACAGCCGGTTGCTCTACCACTGAGCTACCGGGGAACAGAGCTCTCATGTGAGTGGCGCAGCCTATAGCTGCCCTTTTCGGCTTTGCAAAGCAGCATTTCGCATTTTTTCGCGGCTTTTTCGCGGGGCGGTTTCTCGCAATCGTCGACTGGTGCCCTCATATTAGCCGTCTTGGCAGGGGCGCGGAACCGAAAAGGCGATTGCCGCCTTTGCCCGCAGACGCCTTTATTCCTTGGGAAACGGATCAACTTTCGACATGACTGCAGCAGGCGACAACGAGGCACCGGCGCGGAAAATCACGGTGTTCGGCCGTGAGTTCACCATGCCGCGTTCGCGCGGCCTCAGGATCGCGATCGGCGTCGTTTTGGTCTTCTTCGGCATTCTCGGCTTCCTGCCGATCCTGGGTTTCTGGATGATCCCGCTCGGCCTGCTGGTGCTTTCCTACGAGTTCGCCCTGGTGCGCCGCCAGCGGCGCCGATTCGTCGTGTGGTGGGAGCGGCGGCGGCGGCCCAACTGAGAGTCTAGTGGCCCGAGCGCTTTTCCAGGCCTTCGCAAATGTCCTTGAGAACAGCCGCGACCGAAGCCAGGCGAGCGCGATCGTGCGGCGAAAGGCGGCTCGCGCCTTCGATGCTGAGGCGGTCGATGGCGTGGCGCGCAAGGTCCTCGCATCTCAGCAGCGACAATCTGCGCGATGCGGTCGTTTCCCGGTCTGCCTCGGCCCGACGCATGGGCGGCTCCCTTCTGTTTACCTAACGCAAGATTGCTTTACCTAACGCAAGATTGCTGTTTCGAGTTTCCGGCAACCGCAGACCATGCTTTGCATGTTTAACAATTGCCTAATGTGGCGGTCGCGGCCGGCGCGGCGACAATTCGAGACACGGAATGCGCCGTGGCCGCTTGACGGCATTTTCGCCGCAACCTATTGGAACCGGGTGGAACGCCGGGAGCAACGAGGCCTCGTGGCGGAGTGGTTACGCAGAGGACTGCAAATCCTTGCACCCCGGTTCGATTCCGGGCGAGGCCTCCAAATGCCCGAGCTCCCGCGCGTCAGCGCCGGGAGCTTGAAGTTCCGGTCGAAATGAACCGCGGTCTTGGCGCGGCAAGCGCATTGGTTTTTGGGCGGATTGGTTGGGACATGAACACTGATTTCTCCGAACGCCGCGTGAAGATGGTCGACGGCCAGGTGCGCACCACCGACGTGACCAACGCGCCGCTGCTGGACGCCATGCTTTCGGTGCCGCGCGAGGCTTTTGTCGGCGCCGGCCAACGCGATCTCGCCTATATCGACGAGGACATCCGCATTTCCGACGGTGCCGATGGTGGCGGCGCGCGCTACCTGATGGAGGCTTCGCCGCTCGCCAAGCTGCTGCAGCTAGCCGAAATCGACGCCAGTGATTCGGCGCTCGATGTCGGCTGCGGCACCGGCTATTCCACCGCTTTGCTGTCGCGGCTGGCAAGGTCCGTGGTCGGGCTGGAGAGCGACCCGGCGCTGGCGGAAGCCGCCAGAGCGGCGCTCTCGGAGCAGGGCTGCGACAACGCAACCGTGGTCACCGGGCCGCTGCCGCAAGGTCACGCCGCCAAGGCGCCCTACAATGTGATTCTCGTTGGCGGCAGCGTCGAGGACGTGCCGGCGGCGCTGCTCGACCAACTCGCGGAAGGCGGCCGTTTGGTCGCCGTCGAGGGGCAGGGCAATGCGGGCGTGGCCCGGCTGTTTTTCAAAAACGGGGGGGTTGTAACCGGAAGACGGGCATTTAATGCGGCAATTAAGCCACTACCTGGATTTGAACGTGTTCGCGCGTTCGAATTCTGAGTGATTTTGCCTTGCAGCAAAAACGCTGTCATGTTCGCTTGCATTTGAACAATCGTTGCTGATTTGCATCACCGGGTATTCCGGGGGCTATCGGCGGGGGAACGATAGATGATAAAAGCGCGGCGCCGGCTGATCGTAAGAGAGGCTGGCGTGGCGCAGTTCCCATGCAAAACGAATGAGGGAAATAACGTGCCGTCCTTTCGTAAGAGCCTTTTTACCGCCGTTCTCCTTTCCGCGACTGTGCTTTCGCCATTGGCTGTTTCCGCGGAAACCATCACCGGCGCGCTTTCAAAGGCCTACCAGTACAATTCACAGCTGAACTCCGCCCGCGCCGGCGTGCGCGTCACCGATGAAGGCGTGGCCATCGCCAAGTCGGGCTGGCGCCCGACAATCAATGGGTCGGCGTCAATCGACTACTCGAGCAGCCACCTCAATGGCACGAACACGAGCGTGCGGCTGACAACGGGCAATTTCGGCGTGCAAATCAATCAGACGCTGTTCGACGGGTTTCAGACCAAGAACAATGTTGCCGCCGCCGAAGCACGGGTCAGCGCCTCGGTCGAGAGCCTGCGCAACACCGAAGAGAACATCCTGTTCAATGCGGCGAGCGCCTACATGGACGTGATTCGCGACCGGCAGGTGGCCGTGCTGACCGAACAGAACCTGCAGTTCCTGACTGAGCAGGCGCGCGCGGCGCGCTCGCGTTTCGAGGTCGGCGAAGGGACGCGCACCGACGTCGCCCAGGCCGACGCCTCGCGCTCGGCCGCGGTGGCGCAGTTGAGCGCGGCCCGTGCGCAAGCACTGGCAAGTGCGGCGACCTACCACCAGATCGTCGGCGACGAGCCGGGTAAGCTCAAGGGGGCTTCACCCCTGGCGAAGCTGTTGCCGAGGAGCCTGGACGCGGCGATCGCTATTGCGGCGGCCGAGCACCCCGCAATCCTCTCCACCCAGCATCTGGTCGATGCGGCGGCGTTTTCGGTGAAATCGCAGGAAGGAGCGCTGCTGCCGCAGCTTTCCGCCTCGGCCGGCGTTTCGAGCGCCTATCGTAACTCCTTACCCGGCGTTGTGACGTCGGATGGTACAACCAATTCGGCCAATATCGGCGCGACGCTGACCATACCGATCTATTCGGGTGGCCGTACCGAGGCCTTGGTTCGCCAATCGAAGGAATCGCTTGGCCAGGCCCGGATCGAAGTTGATGTCAGCCGCGACCAGGTGCGTCAGGCCGTGACCTCGGCATGGACGCAATATACCGCCGCGCAAGAGAGCGTCGCGGCCAACCGGCAGGTCATCGCTGCCGCGCAGCTGGCGTTGAACGGCGTCATCGAAGAGCGCAATGTCGGCCAGCGCACCACGCTCGACGTGTTGAACGCCCAGAACGATGTCATCAGCGCCAAGATCAACCTTGCCACCTCCGAGCGCGATGTGGTGGTGGCGAGCTATGCCATCCTTTCGGCCATGGGCCGTCTGTCGATCGATCGTCTCGCTTTGCAGGTGACAAAATACAAGCCTGAAGAGCACTACAAGGCGGTCAAGGACAAGTGGACCGGCCTGCGCACGCCGGACGGCCGCTGACCCCAAGCCTGTTCAAATCCTGCTCAGATTCAAAGTGTTAGAGCGCTGCGTGTCGTGAAGACGCCGGCGCTCTAATCTGTTGAAATCCCACATCTCCCCAGATTGGGGATTCTCCGATGACGATCCGTCGGTTACGCTGTCGCCATGATTCGTGTCCGGCTTTTGCCGACAGGAAATCTGCAACGGGTCACAAAGGCGGCGGATGTGACGATGGCGACGGCAAGCAGCGCGCAGCGCGAACCTTCCATGGAAGAGATACTGGCTTCCATCAGGCGGATCATCGAAGACAGCGACACTGGCCGCAAGCAGCCGGGTGAAGCGGACGAATTGCGCCAGGATCTCGAGCCGGCGCCGCCGGCCGGGCCGGCATCGGATGTGGATGCATTCCGCAGCGAGCTGCATACCGAAACCGGCACCAGGAAACCGGTCACGCTGGCGGAGGTGCAGGCGCAACTGGCGGTAGGCGAGCCGGTGATCGCGCGCATGGAAACACCGATGCGCTTCGACCTCGCCCCGGTGAAGGCGCCGGTGATGCTTGCCCCCAACACTCCTGCTGCTGCCACCGTTGCCCCCACGACCCTGGCCGAGGTGAGCGCCAGGATCGCCGCCGAGTCCGCCCCGGCAGGCGCAGAGGCGCCCGTGACAGCAAGGGTTGCGGAGACGAGCGACAGCATCGTCACCGATTGGCGGCGCGAGATCGCCGCCGTGGGCGAGCAAAGACCCGCTGCGGTGGCCAGGCTGGACAAGGTCGAGACGCCGCCGATGCCCGATGTCGAACCGGAGGTCGAGTTTTTTGCGGAAGACCTGACAGCCGAGCCCGCCTTCGAGCCGACGCAGTCGCGCGCCGAGCCGACGCCTACACGCAGCGAGCCGACGCCTCCGCGCGGCGAGTTGGCGCCCCAGGCCGCCGGCGATGCACCGTCCGCCCGTGCGGCAATCCTTTCGGAACGCGCTGGCCGGCAGGTTGCCGCAGCCTTTGGCGAGCTTTCCGATGCGTTTGCCAGCCGCAGCAAGAAAACCTTCGACGAGATGGCCGAAGAAATGCTGCGGCCGATGCTGCAGGACTGGCTGGACAACAATCTGCCGACACTGGTCGAACGGCTGGTGCGCGAGGAAATCGAGCGCGTCGCGCGCGGCGCGCAATAATTTCGCGGATCAATGGGGGATGAAGAGCGCGGCCTGCGGGCGGCGCTTTTTTGCGTTGGGATTCAGCCGCTCTCCGCCGATGTGACGCAAGCCGTCGACATCGCTGGTGGTGAAGGTGCGGGCGCTGCGCCTTTTCCTAACCAATAGGGTACTGCTATCGTCGATCGATGGATCGCGAGCGGACCTACAGTTACAGGCTGAAAGCAGAGGTCCCCATGCTCACCGATGAGGAGCATGCGGACGTCGTACGTGATGCGCAGGACACGATAGACACAGTGATGGCCTATCGCGCCAAGACCGGGGCATCCCTCGAGGAGGCGCGAAAGGCACTGCCCGATCCCTCGGCGGACCGGTATTTCAACCTCACTGGCTTCAAACTGTGGACCGTGTATGACGTGTTCTATGTCCGCCGCTCAGCCTACGGTGCTGACTGCCCCGCCTGCCGAAAGCCGTATCGGACGCCGAGGGCGAAGTTTTGCGCCGAGTGTGGACACGGCCTTCCGTTGAAATGACCAGGGCCATGCCTATTTGCCTGTGATGAACCAGGACGGCCCTTGTGGTTGACTTGGCCAAAACCTTCCGATTTACACCGAACCCAACAAATCCCGACAGTGCGGACCATTTCCCATGCTCGAAAAAACCTACGACGCCAAAACCGTCGAGCCCAAGATCGCTAAAATCTGGGAAGAGGCCGATGCCTTTCGTGCCGGTGCCGGCGCCGAGGAGGGGGCGGAGGCCTTCACCATCGTCATCCCGCCGCCGAACGTCACCGGCTCGCTGCATATGGGGCACGCGCTCAACAACACGCTGCAGGACATATTGGTGCGCTTCGAGCGCATGCGCGGCAAGAACGTGCTGTGGCAGCCGGGCATGGACCATGCCGGCATCGCCACGCAGATGGTGGTCGAACGCCAGTTGATGGAAAAGCAGATCCATCGCCGCGACCTGACGCGCGAAGAGTTCATCGACAAGGTGTGGGAGTGGAAGGCCGAATCCGGCGGCGCCATCTTCAACCAGCTGAAGCGGCTCGGCGCCTCGGCCGACTGGAGCAGAGAACGCTTCACCATGGACGAGGGCCTGTCCAAGGCGGTGCTCGAAGTGTTCGTGACGCTCTACAAGGAAGGGCTGATCTACAAGGACAAGCGCCTTGTGAACTGGGACCCGAAGCTGCTGACGGCGATCTCCGACCTCGAGGTCGAGCAGCAGGAGGTCAACGGCAATCTCTGGCACTTCCGCTATCCGATTGAGGGCGAGACCTTCGACCCGGAAAACCCGAAGACGTTCATCACGGTGGCGACGACGCGGCCCGAGACGATGCTGGGCGACACGGCGGTCGCCGTGCATCCGGACGACGAGCGGTTCCGGCATCTGGTCGGCAAGAACATCGTGCTGCCGATCGTCGGCAGAAAAATCCCTGTCGTGGCGGACGAGTATTCCGATCCGGAAAAAGGTTCTGGCGCGGTCAAGATCACGCCGGCGCACGACTTCAATGATTTCGAGGTCGGCAAGCGCCACAAACTGCCGGCGATCAACATCCTGACCATCGAGGCGGCGGTGAGCCTCAAGGACAATGAAGACTTTCTCGCCGGCCTCGAGGTGACGCCGGAGCGTCAGGCGGTCTGGGATGAGCTCAACGGGCTCGACCGTTTCGTCGCGCGCAAGAAGGTCGTCGAGCTGATGGAAGCCGGCGGCTTCCTGGAAAAGGTCGAGCCGCATCGCCATGCCGTGCCGCATGGCGATCGCGGCGGCGTGCCGATCGAGCCGTTCCTCACCGAGCAGTGGTATGCGAACGCGGCGGAACTGGCCAAGCCGGCGATCGCCTCGGTGCGCGAGGGGCGTACCAACTTCGTGCCGAAGAACTGGGAAAAGACCTATTTCGACTGGATGGAGAACATCCAGCCCTGGTGCATCTCGCGCCAGCTGTGGTGGGGTCACCAGATCCCGGCCTGGTACGGGCCCGACGGGCGGGTCTTTGTCGAGAAGACCGAGGAAGAGGCGCTTGGTGCCGCCGTCGAATATTATCTCGCCCTGGAAGGGCCGTGGAAGGCCTGGGTCGAGGACAAGCTTGAGAACTTCAAGCCGGGCGAGATCCTTACCCGCGATGAGGATGTGCTCGACACCTGGTTTTCGTCGGCGCTGTGGCCGTTTTCGACGCTGGGCTGGCCGGACCAGACGCCGGAGCTGAAGACCTATTATCAGACCGATGTGCTGGTGACCGGCTTCGACATCATCTTCTTCTGGGTCGCCCGCATGATGATGATGGGCCTGCATTTCATGGACGAGGAGCCGTTCCACACCGTCTATGTCCACGCGCTGGTGCGCGACAAGAACGGGCAGAAGATGTCGAAGTCGAAAGGCAACGTCATCGATCCGCTCGATCTCATCGACGAATACGGCGCCGACGCGCTGCGCTTCACCTTGACGGTGATGGCGGCGCAAGGGCGTGACGTGAAGCTCGATCCGGCGCGCATCGCCGGCTATCGCAACTTTGGCACCAAGCTGTGGAACGCGACGCGCTTTGCCGAGATGAACGAAGTCGCACGCAACGACGATTTCTGGCTGAACGATGCCAAGCTGGCGGTCAACCGCTGGATCCTGACCGAGCTGACTCGGGCGGCGCGCGAGATCACTGACGGCATCACCTCCTACCGCTTCAACGAGGCGGCGGGTGCTGCCTACCGCTTCGTCTGGAACCTGTTCTGCGACTGGTACCTGGAACTGTTGAAGCCGGTGTTCATGGGCACGGACGAGGCCGCCAAGGCCGAGAGCCGCGCCTGCGTCGCCTTTGTGCTCGACGAGATCTACAAGCTCTTGCATCCGATGATGCCGTTCATGACCGAAGAACTGTGGGCGCAGACCGCGGGCGAAGGCAAGGAGCGTTCGTCGCTGCTGTGCCACGCCAGGTGGCCATCGCCTGATTTCGAGGACGCAGAAGCGGCCGCCGACATCAACTGGCTGGTCGACCTCGTCTCCGGCATTCGCTCGGTGCGCTCGGAAATGAATGTGCCGCCGGCGGCGATCGCGCCGCTGATGGTGATCGGCGCCAACAAGGTGACGCACGAGCGGCTCGAACGCCAGGCATCGGCGATCAAGCGGCTGGCGCGGGTCGGCGACATTTCGCTGGTCGACGCGGCACCCAAGGGCTCCGCCCAGATCGTGCTCAACGAAGCGACCATTTGCCTGCCGCTCGGCAGTCTAATCGATGTCGCGGCTGAGGCGGCGCGGCTGCAGAAGGAACTGGCCAAGGTGACCGAGGAAATCGCGCGCCTGCACAAGAAGCTGTCCAACGAGAAGTTCGTCGCCAGCGCGCCGGCCGAGATCGTGGATGCCGAGCGCGAGAAACTCGCCGAATACAGCGACGCTCAGGAGAAGCTTTCGGTGGCGCTGACCCGGGTGCGTGAGGCCGGTTGAGCAGTCGGATTCGTAAGGCTGAACCTGCCGACGACGGCGTGATTTTGCCTCAAAAACAGGCATTCCGTAGCGTTAATATTGACGTAAACGGAAAGTTTCGGCCCCATTGTTGCCATAATGTAACAATGGGGCCGAATACCTCCAAAAACGCTGTTTTTTGGCCCTCTCCTGCGCGATTTCCTGATTTTTTCTGCTGATTTTCAGCCTGATGGCCATTTTCGCGTACTGCCGCGCGAGCCAGCACTTTGTCGAGAATGCGTTCAGCAAAGGCGTACGTGTACGCCCATTGAATTCGTTATTGCACCGTTAACCCGAATTGGTTCTAGCTTGGTCCACTTGTATTTCGGGGAGGACAATCATGAACAATTTGCGACTGAAAGCGCTGCTGGGGGCGGGGTGCTTTTCGCTGGCTTTGATCGGGACTGCGCATGCCGGCGGTCTGGAGCGTGGCGGCTACAACATCGATCTTCTCTTCGATCCGGCGCCGGTCGCCGGGGAGTTTTCAGGCACCTATGTGATGCCGGAGCGGAAATTGAAGAACGCAGTCGACACGTCACCTGCTAATGGCAGTCCGGGAGGCGGTAACGGTAACAGCCTTCCAAATTCGGCTCACGATACGGAAAGCTATTTCGTTCCGCGGATCGGCGTCAAGGCGGCCATTGGCCAGCAGATCGATTGCATGGCGGACTACTCACAACCTTGGGGTGCACACACCAACCCCGGAGCTAACTGGGCGGGCGCCAACAGCAACATAGAAACCAAGATCAACAGCGATAACTACGCCGCCACCTGCTCCTACAAGATGGATGTTGGCAAAGGGCAGTTTCGCTTTCTCGGCGGTGTTTTTTACCAGGAAGTCGACGGGTTCAAGGAACGCATGGTCCAGTTCCCGCCATTTGCGCTTGGCACCGGTGTCGGTCGTATCGACCTGAAGGGCGATGGAGTCGGCTGGCGTATTGGCGCCGCCTATGAAATTCCGGAAATCGCGCTTCGCGCCAGCTTGGTTTACAACAGCGCTGTCAATCTCGGCGACGTGACCGGTAACGTGAATCTCACACAGGTCAATGGAGCCATAATTCCTGTCGTCGGCACCGCGTCGATGCCGGCGTCCGTTGAGTTCAAGATGCAGTCCGGCATCGCACCCGGTTGGCTTGCTTTCGGTTCGATAAAATGGGTCGATTGGAGCACGCTGCAAATCGTCAATTTCTGCCAGGTCGGAGCCCCAGGCCCCTGTACCTACGGAAACCTTGGCGGCGGCGTCGGTTTCGTAACATCCCTCGATTTGCTATATCGTGACGGCTGGACTGTATCCGGCGGTGTTGGCCACAAGTTCAATGACCAATGGAGCGGCGCGGCGACCCTTACTTGGGATCGCGGGACGAGCACGGGACTGGGAACGCAGAGCGACACATGGACGGTGTCGGCCGGTGCAGCTTACACGCCTAGCAAAAACGTCGAGATCCGTTTCGGTGGCGCGGTTGGCGTCCTGACCAGCGGTTCGTCGGGCGTGGTGCTTGACGCAAATGGCATTCCACACGGAACCGACGTTTCATACACGTTCGGCAACGACCTGATCACCGCTCTCTCGGCGTCGGTGAAGGTGAAGTGGTAACCAATTCGAATTGAAAGACAAAAGGCCGGGCAATGCCCGGCCTTTTTGTTTGCTTGGGCTTTACGGCGGTCTTGAAAGCAGGCATTTCCGTTGCGCTGATCTTGACGTAAACGGAAGTTTTCGCCCATTGTTGCCATAATGTAACAATGACGCCGATCGTCCTGCAAAAGCATCATTTTTGAGCCTTTTCAGACGATCTTTGTCGATTTTTGCCGATGGACTGCGCTCAGGCGGGCGTTTTTTGACCCGAGGGCGTCGGCCGTTGCCCTGTCGAAAAATGCACGGCCAACGTGTACATGTACGCCCCCGAAAATTCGTTGTTGCGCCATTTCGTCGAATTGGTTCTAGCTTGGTGAATCGGCATTTCGGGGGAAACAATCCATGCGCAATTTGCGACTGAAGGCACTGCTGGGCGCGGGGTGCTTTTCGTTGGCTTTGATCGGGACGGCGATGAACGCGGCGCATGCCGGCGGCATCGAGCGGGGTGGCTACGACATCGACCTGCTGTTCGATTCGGCTCCGTTCGCCGCAGACGCCGAAGCGACCTATGTGATGCCGCAGCGCAAACTCAAGAACGCGGTGGACCCCAGCGGAACCCTGACGGGTATGAGTACGGCCCACGACAGCGAGAGCTACTGGGTGCCGCGCATCGGCTTCAAGGCGCAGGTCGTTCAGGGCGTCGACTGCATGGTCGACTATTCGCAGCCCTGGGGTGCGCACACCGCGCCTGGTATTTGGAACGGCTCGTATTCCAATATCGAAACAGACATCAAGAGCAACAACTACGCGGCGACCTGCTCCTACAAGATGGATGCAGGCAAGGGGCAGGTTCGTTTTATTGGCGGCGTATTCTACCAGGAAGTCTATGGCTTCAAGGAAAGCTATGTAGATCCGCTCTTTGGAACCGCGATCGGCCGTGTCGATCTGAATGGCAATGGCTGGGGCTGGCGCGCCGGCCTCGCGTACGAAATTCCCGAGATCGCCTTGCGCGCAAGCCTTGTCTACAATTCGCAAGTCAAGCTCGACAACATTTCGGGCAGCCTCGACCTGTCAAGTATTGGTATGGGTAGCATTCCGGTCTACGGCGAAGCCTCGATGCCCGATTCCGTCGAATTGAAGCTGCAGTCGGGTATTGCGCCCGATTGGCTTGCTTTTGGCTCGATAAAATGGGTGAACTGGAGCGTTTTGCAGAGTATTCCGATCTGCACTCTGGCGTCCAAAGGTCTTGCCCCGTGCACGTCAGTTTCGCCCGGGCTGCTTTCCGGCACTCCGGTTAGGGCGACTTCGCTCGACTTGATGTATCGTGATGGTTGGACGGTCACCACCGGCATTGGCCACAAGTTCAACGACCAGTGGAGTGGTGCTGCCCAGATTTCCTGGGATCGCGGCACCTCGCACGGTTATGGCTCGCAGAGCGATACCTGGACGCTGGGTGGCGGCGTTGCCTACACGCCGACCCCGAATGTGGAAATTCGCCTGGCTGGCGCGATCGGCGTCCTGACCAGCGGCCATTCCGGCACGTTGACCGATGAGAACGGCTATGTGGCCGGCACCGATGTCAACTACGATTTCGGCAACGATCTGGTCACGGCGATATCGGGCGGCGTCAAGATCAAGTTCTAAGCTACTGAAAATACGATCAAAAGGCCGGGCATTGCCCGGCCTTTTTCGTTTGCAGAGGCAGTGTCGTACACAGCCGCCGCGCATTCGCGCTGCAAATCCATAGCACAACCTTCGCCCCACGCTATTGTGACGTTTTGGCAACAGTTTCTGAACAACCCTCGCGCCGCAAAGTGACTCTGGGGAATTGCCCATTTCCCGCCATAAACCCGGCGCACCTCGAATTTGTCTCGGGACACGCGCCAGAAGGCTCGGCGATGGGACAGGCCGCACCGCCCGCGGCAAGGAAGAGTATGGACGCCAGAGTCATTTCCAAGGCCAAGCTGCCCAGCCGCCATGTGACCGTTGGTCCGGCGCGTGCGCCGCACCGTTCCTATCTCTATGCGATGGGACTGTCGGCGGCCGAGATCGCGCAGCCTCTGGTCGGCGTCGCCAGCTGCTGGAACGAGGCGGCACCTTGCAACATTTCGCTGATGCGCCAGGCGCAAGTGGTCAAGAAGGGCGTTGCCGCCGCCAGCGGCACGCCGCGCGAATTCTGCACCATCACCGTCACCGACGGCATCGCCATGGGCCACCAGGGCATGAAGTCGTCACTGGTGTCGCGCGAGGTCATCGCCGATTCAGTCGAACTCACCATGCGCGGCCATTGCTACGACGCACTGGTCGGCCTTGCCGGCTGCGACAAGTCGCTGCCAGGCATGATGATGGCCATGGTGCGGCTCAACGTGCCGTCGATCTTCATCTATGGCGGCTCGATCCTGCCCGGCAGCTATCGCGGCCGGCAGATCACCGTGCAGGACGTGTTCGAGGCGGTCGGCCAGCACTCGGTCGGCACGGTCAGCGATGCCGAACTGCTTGAAATCGAACAGGCTGCCTGTCCGTCGGCCGGCTCCTGCGGTGCCCAGTTCACGGCCAACACCATGGCCACCGTCGCCGAGGCGATCGGCTTGGCGCTGCCCTATTCCTGCGGCGCCCCGGCGCCTTACGAGATGCGCGATCGTTTCAATTTCGCCTCCGGCGAAAAAATCATGGAATTGATCGCCAAGAACATCCGGCCGCGCGACATCGTCACGCTGAAGGCGCTGGAGAATGCCGCGACCGTGGTTTCGGCGACCGGCGGCTCGACCAACGCGGCGCTGCACCTGCCGGCCATCGCGCATGAGGCCGGGATAAAGTTCGACCTGTTCGACGTCGCCCAGATTTTTGAGAAGACGCCTTACATCGCCGATTTGAAGCCGGGCGGCAAATATGTCGCGAAGGATATGTTCGAGGCCGGCGGCATTCCGCTGCTGATGAAAACCTTGCTCGACCACGGCTATCTACACGGTGACTGCCTGACGGTAACCGGCCGCACTTTGGCCGAAAATATGGAACACGTTGCCTGGAATGAGCATCAAGATGTGGTCCGTCCCGCCAACCGACCAATCACCCAAACCGGCGGTGTTGTGGGCTTGAAGGGAAACCTTGCCCCCGAAGGCGCGATCGTGAAGGTCGCCGGCATGTCGGAGCTGAAATTCTCAGGTCCCGCGCGCTGCTTCGATTCGGAAGAGGAATGTTTTGAAGCGGTTACGCACCGCAACTACAGAGAAGGCGAGGTTCTCGTCATCCGCTACGAAGGTCCGCGTGGCGGCCCGGGCATGCGGGAAATGCTGTCGACGACGGCGGCTCTCTACGGCCAGGGCATGGGCGGCAAGGTGGCCCTCATCACCGACGGTCGCTTTTCCGGCGCGACGCGCGGCTTCTGCATCGGCCATGTCGGGCCGGAGGCCGCTGTTGGCGGCCCGATCGGGCTGTTGAGAGACGGCGACGTGATCTCGATCGATGCGGTGAATGGCACGATCGAGGTGGCGTTGTCCGACACTGAACTGGCGGCGAGGGCAAAGGGATGGAAGGCGCGCACGACCGACTATCAGTCGGGCGCGATATGGAAATATGCGCAGACGGTAGGGCCTGCCCGCGATGGCGCGGTCACCCATCCGGGCGGTGCGAAAGAAACACATTGTTATGCGGATATCTGAGGTGTTGAGGTCGTCTGTCTTTTCGGCACTGGTCGCGGTTGCGACCTTGGGCGCCGTGGGCCAGGCCATGGCCTTCGACGACAAGGTGTTCGACGACAAGACCGGCGTGAAGCCGCAGTCCAGCCCCTGGGCGGTGTTCCAGTTCGGCTTCTCCGCCTACAAGAGCGGCCACAAGGAACAGGCGGCCGAGGCCTACAAATATGCCGCCGAGAACGGTCAGATCGGCGCCACCTGGAAGCTTGCGCGCATGTATGCCGAGGGCGACGGCGTGGCGCGCGACGATTACGAGGCCTTCAAGTTCTTCTCCGAAATCGTCGATCAGGACGTCGAACCCGGCTCGCCGGAGGAAAGCTATGTCTCCGACGCGCTGGTGGCGCTGGGCGACTATCTGAGGACAGGCATTCCCGGCAGCCCGGTCGAGGAAAACGAAGTGGCGGCGCAGGAATATTACATGCGCGCCGCCGCCAACTACCGCAATCCCAATGCCCAGTTCGAAATGGGCCAGATGTTCCTGAAGGGCGAGGGCGGGGTCAAGGCCAGCGTCAAGCAGGCCGGGCGCTGGTTCCAGCTTGCCGCCGAAAAGGGCCATGCCGGCGCGCAGGCGACGCTCGGAAATTTGCTGTTCCAGAGCGGCAAGATCGTTCGCGGACTGGCGATGATGACCGCGGCCCTCGAACGCGCCTCACCGGCCGATCAGCCATGGATCCGCGGCATGCAGGAAGAGGCGTTTGCCGCTGCCGGCGAAGCCGACCGCCGCACCGCGATTTCGCTGGCCGACGACATCCTCACCAAGGGCGGCGGCGACCAGTAGTCGGGCTGCCGATCTCCCCCCTCGTGGGGGAGATGCCCGGCAGGGCAGAGGGGGGCGCTGTCCCTCCGGACCTGTCAGTTGATTGCACATTGCTAATGACGCAAGCCTCGGCGCTCCAAAGGTTGACCAAAAGGTAGCGATCCTTCGCGCCCCCCTCTGTCCTGCCGGACATCTCCCCCACAAGGGGGGAGATCAGCCATCAGTTGGCGGTCGGCTCGCTTGGTTCGGCCAAGGGCAGGGTTGGCGCCGGTGTCGAGATCGGCGTGCTTTGCAAATGCGGCGCCAGGGTGTTTTCCGGACAACCGTCCTGGATCTTTGTCCACGATGTATTGTTGAGCACCATGTCGCAGCGGGCGAGGTGGCTCTGGCCGGCAAGCGTCAGGCAGGCGACCTGGCCGACCTGGAAGGATTTGCCGTTGGCGAGGCATTCCTGAGCGGCAAAAGCCGGCGTCACGGCGGCCATCGCCAGCGCGCAGCCGATCGGGCAGAGAGCAATACGGATAGTCATGGAAACCCAGCCGCCATGATGATCTCTCATCAAACGCGCGGTTTGTGGCGATAAGAGGTCCGCTTCAGAGCATGATCAGCCCCATCCCGATTCCACCGGGATGGAACAGCTCTAATCGTGCTGGCCTGGCCTCAGGCCGGCTGCAGGGCCAGGTCGATTGCCACCGGTACGTGGTCGGAGGGTTTTTCCCAGGCGCGCACATGCTTTTCGATCGACGCCGAGGAGAAGCGGTTGGCGGCTTCCGGCGACAACAGCAGATGATCAATGCGGATGCCGTTGTCCTTCTGCCAGGCGCCGGCCTGATAATCCCAGAAGGTATAGACACCGGCGGCGTCGGTGACGGAGCGCACCGCTTCGGTGAAGCCGAGATTCTTCAGCCGGCGGAAGGCTTGCCGTGTCTGCGGCTGGAACAGGGCATCACCCAGCCAGTTCTCCGGGAATTTTGCGTCGATCGGCTCGGGGATGACATTGTAGTCGCCGGCCAGCACCAGCGCCTCTTCCAAAAGCAGGCGTTGCTCGGCCCAGCGATGCAGCCGCTCCATCCAGGCCAGCTTGTAGGGAAACTTCTTCTCGTCATCGATCGGGTTGCCGTTGGGCAAATAGAGCGAGGCGACGCGCAATGCACCCTGGTCGGTCGAGAACACGCCCTCGATGAAACGCGCCTGCTCGTCCGTATCGTCGCCCGGCAGGCCTCGGATAACCTCGTCGAAGGGAAGCTTCGACAGCAAGGCGACGCCGTTGAAACCCTTCTGGCCGTGGGTTTCGACATTGTAGCCCAGCGCCTCGATCTCGGCGCGCGGGAATTGCTCGTCGACCGTCTTGATCTCCTGCAGACAGACGATGTCAGGTGCGCTTTCGCTCAGCCAATGGATGAGGTTGCCGATGCGTGCGCGGACGCCGTTGATGTTCCAGGTGACGATTTTCATGACGGCCTCAATGATCTTCCGGCGCTAGACGTTCAACGAGGCCGACCGTATTGCCTGCCGGGTCCTTTAGGAAGGCCATCCATTCGCTTTCCCCCGCTGGACCGAACTGGCCTTCGGTGTCGTTGTGCACCAGCGTCGGCGGCGCGGTGAAGGGAACACCGTCGGCTTTCGCCGAAGCGTGGAAGGTTTTGAGACCCGATATGTCGAGATAGACGGTGCCGGCAGGCACGCCGTCGGTGAAGAAGAGACGCACGTCGCCAGCCATGATGAAGGCGATGCCCGGCGGATCGTAGCGAGCGTGAACGCCCAAGCCGAGCACGTCACGCCAGAAGGCGAGAGTCACGTCGAGATCGCGCCCGGCCGAGAGCGCGACCTGACGGACCGCGCCGATGGCAGGCATGGCTATACGGAGAAGCTGGTGCCGCAGCCGCAGGAGGCGACCGCATTCGGGTTCCTGATCTGGAACGACTGGCCCATCAGATCGTCGACGAAATCGATCACCGAGCCGCCCATATAGACCAGGGAGAGATCATCGATCAGCACGGTGGCGCCGTCCTTCTCGATGGCGACATCGTCGTCATTGCGGGTGTCGACGAGGTCGAACTTGTAGGAAAAGCCCGAGCAGCCGCCGCCTTCGACCGAGACGCGCAGCGCCGTCTTGCCGGCCTCGCCAGACACGATTTTCGCGATCCGCCTGGCGGCAGCTTCGGTCATATCGACTTTCATGGCAGTCTTGGCATCAGCGCCCATAGGCGTCACCTTGCTTTCGGTTTCACATGATAGGTATGAAGCGGGAAGGGGCAAGTCAACTGCGGCGGCATCAGCCATGACAAATGAGCTTGGCGACATTGGGTTCGGCTACCGGCCGCGCGCGGCTTATGCCAGCGACCCGTCGCGTTCGCGCGGACGGCTGTTCGACGAGACGGAGAGCCCGACCCGCACGCCGTTCCAGCGCGATCGCGACCGCATCATCCATTCGACGGCTTTCCGCCGGCTGAAGCACAAGACGCAAGTGTTCGTCGCGCATGAGGGCGACCATTACCGCACAAGGCTGACGCATTCGATCGAGGTGGCGCAGATTGCGCGCGCTCTGGCGCGGGCGCTGCGCGGCGACGAGGATCTGGCCGAGGCGGTCGCCCTGGTGCACGATTTCGGCCACACGCCCTTCGGCCATACCGGCGAGGAGGCGCTAAACGAGAAGATGGCGGCGTGGGGCGGTTTTGACCACAACGCGCAGTCGCTGCGCGTGGTGACGCGGCTGGAACGCCGCTACGCCGAGTTCGACGGGCTGAACCTGACCTGGGAAACGCTGGAAGGGCTGGTCAAGCACAATGGACCGCTGACCGACGCCAGCGGCAAGGGTTTGAAAGGCTTGGTGCCGCAGGCGATCCGCGATTATTCCGAGCTGCATGACCTCGAACTCTTCCGTTTCGCCGGCATCGAGGCGCAGTGCGCGGCGATTGCCGACGATATCGCTTACAACACCCATGACATCGACGATGGCCTGCGCTCCGGGTTTCTGACGCTGGAGATGCTGGAAAAGGTGGCGCTGCCGGGGTCGATCCTCGAAGGCGTGCGCGCGCGCTACCCGGCGCTCGATGCCGTGCGCACCGGTCACGAACTGCTGCGGCGGCAGATCACCATGATGGTCGAAGACGTCATCATCTCCACCACCGCCAACCTGACGCGTATCAAACCGGAAAGCGCCGATGCGGTGCGGGCGGCGGGCGAGACGCTGGTGACCTTTTCCACCGAGATGGCGGCGGCCGAGAAGGAATTGAAGGCCTTTCTCTACAAGCATCTCTACCGGCACAGCGAGGTCATGCGGGTGCGCACCGACGCCGAGCAGATCGTGCGCGACCTGTTCGACGCCTATTTCGCCGATCCGCGCGCCATGCCCGATGGCTGGCGGGAGGGGCTCGACCGGGCCGAAGACCGCATCAAGGCGCGCAGCGTTGCCGATTTCCTGGCCGGCATGACCGACACCTACGCGCTCAAGGAGCACAGGCGTTTGTTTGACCACACGCCTGAATTAAGCTAGGGCGGGCTCGATTTTGCCGGCCAACGAGCCGGTCCCCTTCACAGTCCGCCAGAGCAAGACCCATGAACATCTTCGCCGATTTTAGCGCGCGAATCACAAAAGCCGTCGAAGCGCTTGATTTGAAAGACAGTGACGGCGTTTCGCCCGACCTGTCGCGCATCGCCGTCGAGCCGCCGCGCGACGCCAGCCATGGCGATCTGGCGACCAATGCGGCGATGGTGCTGGCCAAGCCGACCGGGCAGAATCCGCGCGCGCTCGCCGAACGGCTGGCGCAGGCACTGCGCACTGACGCCGATGTCGCCGCCGTGGACGTGGCCGGCCCAGGCTTCGTCAATCTGCGGCTCAAGGACGGCTTCTGGCAGGCGCATCTGACCGCGCTGCTCGGCGAAGGCCGCAACTATGGCCGCTCAAACATTGGCGGCGGGCGGAAGACCAATGTCGAATATGTCTCGGCCAACCCGACCGGCCCGATGCATGTCGGCCATTGCCGGGGCGCGGTGGTCGGCGACACGCTCGCCAATTTGATGGCGTTCGCCGGCTACGACGTGACCAAGGAATATGTCATCAACGATGCCGGCTCGCAGATCGACGTGCTCGGACGTTCAGCCTTCCTGCGCTATCGCGAGGCGCTGGGCGAGGACATTGGCGAGATCCCGGCCGGGCTTTATCCGGGCGACTATCTGGTTCCGGTCGGCCTGGCACTCGTCGCTGAATTCGGCCGCAAGCTGCTGCAGATGCCGGACGACGAGGCGCTGGCCATGGTCAAGGACCGGACCATCGATGCCATGATGGCGATGATCCGCGAGGATCTGGCGCTGCTCAACGTGCATCACGACGTGTTCTTCTCCGAGCGCACGTTGCACGCCGACAATGCCAAGAAGATCCGCTCGGCGATCAACGATCTGACGCTGAAGGGCCATATCTACAAGGGCAAGCTGCCGCCGCCCAAGGGCGAGAAGCCGGACGATTGGGAAGATCGCGAGCAGACGCTGTTCCGCTCGACCGCGGTCGGCGACGACATGGACCGGGCGCTGGCCAAGTCGGACGGCACCTTCACTTACTTCGCAGCCGACGTCGCCTATCTCAAGGACAAGGTCGATCGCGGCTTCGTGGATCTGATCTATGTGCTCGGCGCCGACCATGGCGGCTACGTCAAGCGGCTGGAAGCGCTGGCGCGGGCGATTGCCGGCGATGATCTGAAGCTCCAGCTTACCGTGTTGCTTTGCAATCTGGTGAAGCTGTTTCGCGATGGCGAGCCGGTGCGCATGTCGAAGCGTTCGGGTGATTTTGTGACGCTGCGCGAAGTGGTGGAGGAGGTGGGTCGCGATGCGATCCGCTTTATGATGCTCTATCGCAAGAGCGACGCGCCGCTCGATTTCGATTTCGCCAAGGTGACCGAGCAGTCGAAGGACAATCCGGTGTTCTATGTGCAGTACGCCTCGGCGCGCTGCCATTCGGTCTTCCGGCAGGCGAGCGAGCAGCTGGGCGAGGCCAATTTCGACCGCAACAGGCTGGCGGCGGGCGCGGCGTCTTTGACCGATGAGGGCGAGATCGGCCTGATCCGGAAGCTGGCGGAATATCCGCGGCTGATCGAATCGGCGGCCCTTGCGCTGGAGCCGCATCGGCTGGCATTCTACCTCTACGACCTTGCCTCCAGCTTCCACGGACACTGGAACCGGGGCACGGATAATCCTGACTTACGTTTTGTTAAGGTTAACGACCGACAATTGACGCATGCCAGACTAGGGCTGGTGCAGGCTGTTTCGGACGTTCTGACGTCCGGCCTGACGCTGATCGGAGCTGATGCGCCTACCGAAATGCGTTAGGTTTGACTAAATAACCTGTCACCTTTTGCCCACATTGCGCTGGTAAGGGCCAACCCTACGCGACGTCCATGGCGTCCGAATGAGTGCGAGTTCGGGAACAATAATGGCAGACAGAACCCAGCTGAAAGCAGCCGACCACAACGACATCTCCGAGGATGATCCGTTCGCGGAACTGACCAGGATCATGGGTTTCGATCCGCGTCAGCCGGTAAAGCCGCAGGCGCCAGCTGAACAGAAGGCCGCCCCCGCCGTTCAACTCGCGGACGAGGGCGATTTCGACATCGACCTCGAGAAGGAATTGATGGGCGAATTCGGCGACGACGACGTCGTCGATGCAGTTGCCGAGATTCAGCAACCTGCCGCCGAGGTTCACGAGCCGGCTTTCGAAACGGCCGATGCGATGGACGATGCGCTCGCCGCTTCGCTCGAACAGGATTTCCTGCTCGACGATGATGCGGCTAACGAGGCCGTTCATGGTTTTGCCGCTGCTCCCGAGGCTCCGGCGCCGGCCGTTGAAGCTGCTGTCGATGAAGATTTCGACAATGCCGTCGCCAGTTCGCTGGAAGACGTGTCGCCGTTCGAAGACGATCTGCCGATGGACGACGAGCTTGCAGCGTCGCTCGAGCAAGGGTTCCTGCTCGATAACGATGCGACTGACAACGACGAGCACAACATGGCTGCCGCCGAGGTTTCCGCGCCGGTCGCGGAGGCCGCGGTCGACGCTGATTTCGACCATGACGATTTCGACAATGCCGTCTCGATGTCGCTCGAGGATGAGCTGACACTCGACAGCCATTCACCTGATGAGGACCACAATGCCGGTCCCGTCGCTGCCGAGATTGCCGCATATCAGGCTGCACCGGTCGAGGCCGCAGCCGATGTGGATCAAGGGGTTTCCGAGGAAGATTTTGCCGGCCATTTCGATGATGCGATGGCCGATGTCGACATGGACTTCGAGGTTCGCGCCGAGCAGCCGGCCGCGGTCGACGCCCCGCTGGTGCACGAAACGCCGGCCGAGCCCGTCTATGCCGAGGACCACGCTTACGACGCCGCTTCGCGAGAAACATACGACCTTGCTCCGCAAGAGGTACAAGAGGCATTTGACGCTTTCGACCTGACCTTTGACGATGCCGAAGAGATCGAAGCGCCTGTTGCGCAGATCGCCGCCGTTCCGGCCCAGCCAATCATGGCTCCTGCCGTTGTGGCCGAGCCGGTCGCAGCACCCGTCGCCGCGACAGATGAACGGACATTGGAAGACGAGCTGAACGCGCTGCTGGGCACGATGAAGGCGCGGACGGCTCCGATGGTCAAGGAGCCTGCCGTGGTTCAGCAGCCAGTTGCACCGGTGCAAGGAACCGCCGGCCAGTCGACGGATCCTGTCAATGATCTCGATTGGGATCTCGATGAGCACGAGCCTGGGCAGCCGCTGCACGCCGAAGTGGCCCAGGCAGCCGATCTCGACAATCTTCTCCTCGACGAGTTCGAAGGTCACGACTTCGAGACTGGTGAAGCAGCGCCCGCGACCGCGGCTGCCACCGACATTCATTTCGATGACGATGCGTTCGATGCCGCTTTTGCCAAGGGTATCGATCTCGGTGCCGGCGCAGCAGCCGCTCTGTCGGCACGCTCGACGCCACCGGAGCCAGCTCGTTCGTGGAGCCGGATGACGCCCGTCGCCCAGTCGCAACCGTCATTTGCAACCCAGCCGATGGCTGCCCCGCCGCCGGCCGCGGCAGTGCCGTCCTATCGGCCGGTCGAAACAGCTCCCACCTATGCGCAGCCCGAACCGACGCTGCCCGAACCGCCGCAGAGCTACGACGAGATGCCGGATGTCGAGACGGTCGATGTGCCCGAGCGCGTCGTCGCGCTGGCGGACGACCTCGATATTCCGGAACTCAACTTCGATGAGGACGAGCCGGCAGCGGCGGCCTATGACGATCTCGACGCCGAGTTCTCCAGCCTTCTCTCGGACATGAACACGACGGAAGTGGCTGCAGCGCCGCAACGCAACGCGGCCTATGACGACGATTCCTACAGCGCTGGTTTCAAGCCGGGCTATGAGCGCAACGATCAGCGCGCCTATGCGGCGCGGCCGGCGGAAGTGCCTGCCAAAACAGCCACCAGTTCCTATGCCGACGCCTCAAACGGCTTCGACATTGACGACTTGCCTGGCAACCCGCCGGCTTCGCAGGCCGACGATTTCGCTGTCGACGAACTCGACTACGATCCCGAACTGGACGAGGCGATGGCGGTTCCGGGCCTGGCCGGGCAGGATGCTGCCAGGAAGCCGCGTCGCAGCGGTCTGCTGATCGCCGCGGTTGTCGGTGCGGTGGCCATTGCCGGCGGTATTGGCGCCTTTGCCTTGTCCTTTGGCGGCAAGGGTGGCAGCGATGCGCCGGTGATCGTCAAGGCGGACAACGCACCGATCAAGGTCAAGCCGGAAAATCCGGGCGGCACTGTCGTGCCGAACCAGGACAACAAGGTCTATGACGCGGTGGTCAAGGGCACGAAGCCGGCCGAACCCGTGCAGGAGAAGCTGGTCACCAACACCGAAGAGCCGGTGGATGTGATCGCCAAGGAGCCGCAGAGCCGTGTTGTCGATCTTTCGCCCGACAACACCGATGCCGCTGCTGGTACCGATGCTGCTGCTGGCACCGATGCCACCGGCAACACCGATGCCGCCGCGGCGCCCGCACCCAAATCCGAGGATCGCATAGCGCAGGTTCTGCAGGAAGCAGACAAGGGCACGAATTCCGATGTTGTCGCCATTGCGCCGCGCAAGGTGAAAACCATGGTGGTCAAGCCCGACGGTTCCCTGGTTGCGCGCGAGGATCCGGCACCTGCAGCGGTGGCAGCCACCGAGCCGGTCGATCCGGCGCCGCAGCATGTGGCCCCGACGGGCCAGGCCGACGCGGAGCAGACCGGCACGGTGCCGGCCGCGGCCGACCAGGCCAGCGATGAACAGGCAAGTGCCGACCAGACCGAGACCGCCAATCCGGTCAAGCCGGCAGCCGCGCCGAAGGCGGAAGCCAAGGCTCAGTCCGCCAACACGCCGGCGTCGGTTCCGCTTGCACCGCAGCGCCCGTCCGACCAGCCAGTCGACGTGGTTGGCGAGGTCAAGCCAGACCAGGTTGCTTCCATTCCGACGACGGCTTCCACCGCCGCCGGTGGCTCGTGGTCGATGCAGATCGCGTCGCAGCCGACGGTTGAAAGCGCCCAGGCCAACTATGCGGACCTGCAGCGCCGTTACGGCAGCGTGCTCGCCGGCCGCACCGCCAACATCGTCAAGGCCGAGATCGCCGGCAAAGGCACCTTCTACCGCGTCCGCGTTCCGGCGCAGTCGCGCAACGATGCGATCAATCTGTGCACCAGCTATAAGGCAGCCGGCGGCAACTGCTTCGTCTCGCGCTAAAGTCTGGTTCAACCAATCAAAACCGGCGCGGTCCCAGACCGCGCCGGTTTTTTTATGTGGAATGGGGTTCGGCCTTAAAAGGCTTGCGGCTCGGCACGATTCCCTTTGGCGCCGTGAAGCTCTAAACTCCTGCCCATGACCGAATCAAAATCCATGATCCTCGGCTGTGCCGGGAAATCGCTCACTCGCGACGAAATCCGTTTCTATCGCAACGAATGCCCGTGGGGCTTCATCCTGTTTGCGCGCAACATCGGCGAGACCGAGCAGATCCGCGATTTGGTGGCTTCGATGCGCGACTGCATCGGGCGCCCGGATGCGCTGGTGTTCATCGACCAGGAAGGTGGCCGCGTGCAGCGGCTGCGGCCGCCATTGGCGCCGAACTATCCGGCCGGCGGTGCGCTGGGTGCCTTGTGGCGAGATGACCACGACGCCGGCACCCGTGCCGCCTGGCTGATGGCGCGGCTGCATGCCTTCGACCTGCTGCGCTACGGCGTCACGGCGGATTGCCTGCCGGTGCTCGACGTGCCGATCGAAGGCGCCAGCGATGTCATCGGCGCGCGCGCCTATGGCAAGGACCCTCGTCCGGTCATCGAACTCGGCCGCGCCGCGGCAGAGGGGCTGATGGCGGGCGGCGTGCTGCCGGTGATGAAGCACATTCCCGGGCATGGACGGGCTTTTGCCGACACGCATTTCGAGTTGCCGACGGTCGATGCCTCGATGAGCGAATTGCAGCGGCATGATTTCGCCCCGTTCAGGGAGCTCAACCATCTGCCGATGGCGATGACGGCGCATGTCGTCTACAGCGCCATCGATCCCAAGAACCCGGCGACCACCTCGGGCAAGGTCATCGACGAGATCATCCGCCGCGAGATCGGCTTTGACGGGCTGTTGATGAGCGACGACACCTCGATGAAGGCACTTTCTGGGGATTTCCCGACAAAGGCAGCCTCTATCCTTGCGGCGGGCTGCGATCTGGTCCTTCACTGCAACGGGGTTTTCGAGGAGATGGCCGGCATCGCATCTCGCACCACCGGGCTTGAAGGCAAGGCGCTGGAGCGTGCAAAGCGGGCGCTGACCTATATAAAGAACCGCGATCGGGCTGACGAAACCGAGATACGCGCTGAATTTGCCACCTATTTCGACGCGGTGGCCTAGACCAGAAGGAAAAGGGGCAAGTGGCGGAGACATTGGAAAGCAAGGCCGCAAAGGCCGCACCGATGGACCGTCTGTGGGCCGAAAATGACGATTCACGCGTCACCGGCGACCCGTCGCTGGTTGTCGACGTGGCCGGTTTCGAAGGCCCGCTCGATCTTCTGCTGCATCTTGCCCGCAACCAGAAGGTCGATCTGTCACGCATCTCGATCCTGGCGCTGGTCGAGCAATATCTGACCTTTGTCGAGACGGCGAGGGCGCTGAGGCTCGAGCTTGCCGCCGACTATCTGGTGATGGCGGCGTGGCTGGCCTTCCTCAAATCGAAGCTTCTGATCCCCAAGCAGCCCGGCGACGATGGCGAGAGCGGCGAGGAACTGGCGGCGGTGCTGCAGTTCAGGCTGAAGCGGCTGGAAGCCATGCGCGATGCATCGGCACGGCTGGTCAACCGCAACCGGCTCGGCCGCGACGTGTTCGCGCGCGGCATGCCGGAAATGGTCATCGTCGAGAAGCGCAACGCCTATTCGGCCTCGCTCTACGACCTGTTGACCGCCTATGCCCAGCAGCGGCAGAAACAGGCGATCACCAATGTGACGATCGCCAGACGTGGTGTGTGGTCGCTCAAGGATGCGCGCGATATCCTGACCAGGCTGATCGGGTCGCTGCGCGACTGGACGGCGCTCGACGGTTTTCTGATCAACTATCTGACCAGCCCGGAAGAGCGGCGCACCGCGATTGCCAGCTCGTTTGCGGCGACGCTGGAACTGGTGCGCGAAGGCAGCATCGAAATGCGGCAGGACGAGGTGTTCGCGCCGCTCTATCTGCGCGGCCGAGCGCCGGGCATCAGGGCAGTCGAGGTGGCATCATGAGCGAGCGCGCCAACGCATCGGTCATTCCGTTCAAGGTCGATGAAGAAACCGAGGAGGGCGCCATTGTCCAGGATTCGGCTGAGACTATGACCCAGAATCCCGGCGAGCGGCTGCATATGGCGGAAGCCGTGCGCATGGCCGAGGCGATCGTCTTTGCCAGCGCCGAGCCGGTCAGCGAAAAGCAGCTGGCGGCGCGGCTGCCCGACGGCATCAACATCGCCGCTGCTATGGCCGACCTGCAGCTGATCTATGCGCGGCGCGGCGTCAATCTGGTTCGCGTCGGCGATGCCTGGGCATTCCGCACCGCCGGCGACCTTGCCTTCCTGATGAGCCGCGACACCGTTCAACAAAAGAAGCTTTCGCGCGCGGCTCTCGAAGTGCTGGCCATCATTGCCTATCACCAGCCGGTGACGCGCGCCGAGATCGAGGATATCCGCGGCGTCGAGACCTCGAAGGGCACGCTGGATACGCTGCTGGAGACGGAATGGGTGCGGATGCGCGGCCGCCGCAAAACGCCCGGCCGTCCCGTCACCTACGGCACCACCGAAACCTTCCTCGACCATTTTGCGCTCGAGGAAATCCGTGATCTTCCTGGCATGGAGGAGCTGAAGGGCGCCGGGCTGCTTTCAGGCCGCATGCCTTCGAATTTCTCCATTCCGTTGCCGCCGTCCGATCCCGATGCGCTGACCGATGACGAGGATCCGCTGACCGACATCGATCTCGAGGAACTCGGTCTGCTGACGCCGCGCGTCACGGAAGATTGACCGCAAGCCACTGTCAAAAAGCCGCTTGCGGCTGTAGATGCGCCGATTGGTAGCGGAGCGCATCGCCGAAAATGCGTGACATCTGCCGCGCCTTCATAAACTTTGTCGCGGTTGTGTTTGAATCCCAACGCGAAAACGCATAGATCATCGCCAGGGAAAACATTCGAGAGAGAGTTACAATGGGTTCATTTTCGATTTGGCACTGGATGATCGTGCTGGTGATCGTGCTTCTGGTGTTCGGCCGTGGCAAGATTCCCGAGTTGATGGGCGACATGGCCAAGGGCATCAAGAGCTTCAAGAAGGGCATGGCCGACGACGACGTTGCCGAAGACAAGCGCACCGTCGAGCACCGCGCCGACGAGACCGTTTCGGCGGTGAAGGAAAAGGCCAGCAAGAGCTGAGCCCAAGGTTCTAGTCGGAACAGAGTGCCATGTTTGAAGTCGGCTGGACCGAAATGCTGGTGATCGCGATCGTCATGATCGTGGTCGTCGGGCCTAAGGATTTGCCCAATATGCTGCGCACCTTCGGCCGCACGACGGCGAAGCTGCGCGCCATGGCGGCCGACTTCCAGAAGCAGTTCAATGAGGCGCTGAAAGAAGCCGAACTCGACGACGTCAAGAAGTCGGTCGATTCGCTCAGAAGCCTCAATCCGGCGGCCGAGATCCGCAAACAGCTCAATCCGTTCGAGCAGGCCGCAGCCGACGTTCGTTCCGGCGTTGACGCGGCGATGAAGCCGAAGCCGGCGGCCGATCCAGCGACGCCTGCCGCTTCGACGCCGCAGCCGGCCGAGCCGCTGAAGAACGGCGCCACGGATATGCCGGGTCTCAACGCGGCGGAAGCGTTGCCGGCTACGCCAATCTTTCCTGTCATGACCGACAGCTCGGTGGTGGCCGCGCCGCAAAAGGCGTCGGCGGCCAAGAAAACCGCCAAGCCAGCTGCACCGAAGCCGGCTGAACCCAAGCCGGCTGAACCGAGGGCAACCAAAGCCACGGTCGCGCCTTCGACGAAGGCGACGCCGGCAAAGGCTGCGCCCGTCGCGAAGGCAGCAGCCAAGGTGGCGGCAGTTCCGGCAAAGGCCGCCAAGCCGGCTGTAACCAAGACAGCAGTCAAAAAGGCTGAACCGAAGCCTGCGCCGGCAGCGGCGAAAAAGCCTGCAGCCAAGAAGACGGCGGGAGCCGCCAAGTGAGCGTTTCGGATACGGAAAAGGACGAGATCGAAAAGTCGTCAGCGCCGCTGATGGAGCATCTGATCGAACTGCGCCGGCGGCTGATCTGGTCGATCGGCGGCTTCTTCGTCGCCTTCCTGGTCTGCTTCTTCTTCGCCAAGCGGCTGTTCAACCTGTTGGTCATCCCGTTCAAATGGGCGACCAAATGGGCAGGCCTCGACCCGCACAAGGTCGAGCTGATCTACACGGCGCCGCAGGAATTCTTTTTCACCCAGGTCAAGCTCGCCATGTTCGGCGGCATGGTCATCGCCTTCCCGCTGATCGCCACGCAGATATACAAATTCATCGCGCCCGGCCTCTACAAGAATGAGCGCAACGCCTTCCTGCCGTTCCTGATTGCCTCGCCGATCCTGTTCCTGATGGGCGCATCGCTGGTCTATTTCTTCTTCACGCCGATGGTGATGTGGTTCTTCCTCGCCATGCAGCAGGCCGGCACCGACGATCAGGTGCAGATTTCGCTGCTGCCGAAAGTGTCGGAATATCTCAGCCTGATCATGACGCTGATCTTCTCCTTCGGCCTAGTGTTCCAGCTGCCGGTGGTGACCAGCCTGATGACGCGGGTCGGCATGCTGTCGTCGAAGGCGCTGGCCGAGAAGCGCAAATGGGCGATCGTCATCGCCTTCGTGGTGGCGGCAGTGCTGACGCCGCCCGATCCGATGAGCCAGATCGGTTTGGCTATTCCGACCATTCTGCTCTACGAGGTCTCCATCTGGGCGGCCCGGCTGATCGAGCGCGACCAGAACAAGCAAAAGTTGGCGCGCGAGGCCAAGGACGCGGCGGACGAAGCGGCGGAGAAGGCGGACACGCCTCCGACGCAAGCTCCTTCGTAGGCCATAGCTTCGCGCCAGCGGAAAAAGGCTGCGGTCGCCAAGCCCGATCTTGCATCGATCAAGGATGCGGTTTACGCCCTCAGGCCTTACTTGAGGACGGACAAACATGCTTGACATCAAATGGATTCGCGACAACCCGAAGGCCCTTGTCGAAGCGCTGCAGAAGCGCTCGTGGTCGGCCGAGGCTGCGCAGTCCACGGTCGATGATCTGATCGCCAGCGACGAAGCGCGGCGCGAGCATGTCACCGAACTGCAGACCAGGCAGGAGCGCCGCAATGCCGCATCGAAAGAGATCGGCAACGCCATGCGCTCGGGCGATGCGGCCCTTGCCGAAAAGCTGAAAGCCGAAGTCGGCGAGATCAAGACCTTCATCCAGAATGGCGAGGCGCGCGAACGCGAACTCGACAAGGCGCTGAACGATGCGCTGGCGGTGCTGCCCAACGTGCCGTTCGACGACGTGCCGGTCGGCAAGGACGAGCACGACAATGTCGTCAAGCGTACCGTCGGCAAGCTGCCGACGCGGCCGAACTGGGTGAAGGAACACTTTGAGATCGGCGAAGCGCTCGGCATGATGGATTTCGAGCGGGCCGCAAAGCTGTCGGGATCGCGCTTCACCGTGCTGAAGAGCGGGCTGGCGCGCATGGAACGCGCGCTCGGCCAGTTCATGCTGGATCTGCACACGACCGAGCATGGCTATGAGGAGATCATCCCGCCGCTGATGGTGCGCGATGAGGTTCTGTTCGGCACCAACCAGCTGCCGAAGTTCGAGGAGGATCTCTTTTTTGTCCAGCATGGCGATGGGCGGCTTGGCTTGATCCCCACCGCCGAGGTGCCACTGACCAACCTGGTACGCGAGGAAATCACCGCGCATGAAAAGCTGCCGCTGCGCTACACCGCGCTGACGCCGTGCTTCCGCTCGGAAGCGGGTTCGGCCGGCCGCGACACGCGCGGCATGCTGCGCCAGCATCAGTTCTACAAGGTCGAGTTGGTCTCGATCACCGGCCAGGAGTCCTCGCTCGCCGAGCACGAGCGGATGACCGAGTGTGCCGAGGAAGTGCTGAAGCGGCTTGAATTGCCGTTCCGGACCATGACGCTATGCACCGGCGACATGGGTTTTGGCGCGCGCAAGACCTACGACATCGAGGTCTGGCTGCCGGGCCAGAATGCCTATCGTGAAATCTCGTCCTGTTCGGTGTGCGGCGATTTCCAGGCGCGGCGCATGGACGCCCGTTACAAGGACAAGGACGGCAAGGGCAACCGCTTCGTCCATACGCTGAACGGTTCCGGCACCGCCGTCGGCCGCGCGCTTATCGCTGTCATCGAAAACTACCAGAATGAGGATGGCAGCGTAACCATTCCTGAAGCGCTGCGGTCTTACATGGGCGGTCTGACAAAGATCGAAGCGAAATAATGCGCATCCTCCTGACCAATGATGACGGCATTCATGCCGAGGGCCTGGCGTCGCTCGAACGCATCGCCCGCACGCTGTCGGACGACGTCTGGGTGGTGGCGCCGGAGCAGGACCAGTCCGGCTATGCCCACTCGCTGTCGATCTCGGAGCCGTTGCGCCTGCGCAAGATAGGCGAGAAGCATTTTGCCGTGCGCGGCACGCCGACCGACTGCGTCATCATGGGGGTGAAGAAGATCCTGCCCGGTGCACCCGACCTGATCCTGTCCGGCGTCAATTCCGGTGCCAACATCGCCGATGACGTCACCTATTCAGGCACCGTCGCCGGCGCCATGGAGGGCGCGCTGCTCGGTATCCGCTCGATCGCGCTCAGCCAGGGCTATTCCTATGTCGGCGAAGACCGCGTCGTTCCTTATGAGACGACCGAGGCGCTGGCGCCGGCGCTGCTCAAGAAGCTGGTCGCCATGCCGCTGCCGGACGGCGTGTTGCTCAACGTCAATTTCCCCAATTGCGCACCCGACGAGGTCGCCGGCACCGTCGTCACCTCGCAGGGCAAGCTGGTGCACAGCCTATGGGTCGACGAGCGCCGCGACGGGCGCGGCCTGCCTTACTACTGGCTGCGTTTCGGCCGCGAGCCGGTCGAAGGCAAGCAAGGCACCGACCTTTATGCGTTGCGCAACCGACTGGTGTCGGTGACCCCGCTGCAGCTCGACCTCACCGCGCACGAAATCCGCGACCAACTGACCAAGGCACTGTCTGAATAAGGTTTTGGCATGAACAAGGTTTTGGCATGAGCATGGCTGTCGACGACCGTGAAGGTTTTGCCGCCTTTCTGCTGCGCTTGCGTGGCCAGGGCGCGGTGCCGAAGGCGCTGATCGCCGCTTTCGAGGCGACGCCGCGGCGCGGCTTCATCTCCGGACAGTTCCACTCGATCGCCTGGTCGGACGGCATGCTGCCGATCGAATGCGGCGAAGCGATCGAAGGCGCTGACCTGCAGGCGGCGGTGATCGCAGCCTTGGCAATAGAACCGGGCAACCGCGTGCTCGAGATCGGCACAGGGTCGGGCTATACGGCGGCGGTGATGTCGCGGCTGGCATCGCGGGTCGTCACCATCGACCGCTACAAGACGCTGGCCGAGCAGGCCAGGCAACGCTTTGAGGCGCTCGCCATCGGCAACGTCATCGTGCGTCAAGCTGACGGTTCCAACGGGCTCGCCAATGAGGGTCCGTTCGACCGTATCGTCGCCTGGGCGGCGTTCGACAGCCTGCCGCGCTTCCTGCTCGACCAGTTGTCGAGCGGCGGCATCGTCATCGCACCGATCGGCCCGGAGGAGGACGAGCAGGTGCTGGCCAAGCTGACCAAGGTCGGCAGCCGTTTCGAGCGCGAGGACATCGGCAGCGTGCGCCTGCAGCCGATCTTGCGCAGTGTTGCGGCAGTGATCTAGGGGTATGTCGATATTCAGGTGATGCCGGCCTGCGAATGGCGGCTTCCTGCGCTTCCGGTACTCACGGACCCAAATGTCCGCTGCGTGCCGGTTCTCGGTGTCAGCCATTCTCGGCTCGGCCTGACCTGAATCTCAACAAACCCGACCAGGTCCAAAATATTTTAAGAAAATTTGCGTCTGATTCTAAGGGGTTAACCGACCAGTAACATTAACGCGCTTTAATCATGCCTAGTTTGTACCGGGTATGTGCGGGTTAGTGCGATGCAATTCAGTGTTTTGAAGGCAAACGGGCGTAATCTGGCGCGTGGCTGCGCCGTCCTCATGGTCGCAGGCGCCGCAGCAGGGTGCAGCTCCCAGGTCTCGCGGTTCAACGGTGTCGACGACGTCTTCACCTCCTCGACCAACAATCAGCGCGCCATCATCGACAAGCAGGACGCCGCCCAGCCTTATCCGGGCGATGTCGGCGCCGCGCCGGTCGCCGCAGCGCCGGTCGACGGCAGCCACACCCAGTCGGTCAGCCGTTCCAGCCTGGAGCCGGTTACCGTTCAGCAACTGCCGCCTGTCGCCCAGTCGCAGCCGGCACTGGCGCCTGCCGCAAGTCCTGTGCGTGCAGCCTCGGCTCCGGTTCTGGCGCCTCCGGCCAGACATCTCGACAAAACAGCCACTGGCACCATCGCTCCCGCGGCAAAGCCGTTCAAGAACGCGCAGCCCGACGCGCCAAAGATGGCGACGGCGGCAGGAACGCCGCATGCCACCGAGATCATCGTCAGGGACGGCGAGACCATTTCTGGCCTGGCGCAGCACTATCATGTGCCGGCCGACGTGATCATGAAGGTCAACGGCTTAAGCGCGACCAAGGGGCTGAAGACCGGCCAGAAGCTCGTTATCCCGGCCTATGCCTATTCGAGCAAGGACCAGACATCGGCGCCGAAGATTGCCGACGCCAAGCCTGCAAATGGCAAGCACGACCAGCCGGCGACAGCGCCGGACAAGGTGGCCGTGCTGCCTCAGCAGCCGAAGGTCAAGGACGGCAAAGCCGCCGCGCAGGTGGACGCATCCGCGGCAAAGCCGAAGGACGGCAAGCCCGCAGCACAGGTGGCTTCGGCTGCGCCCAAGGAGGCCGCCGGCACCTACACGGTCCAGCAGGGCGATTCGCTCTCGGCCATCGCCCGGAAGACTGGCGTCAGCACCGCTGCGCTGAAGCAGGCGAACGGCATGAAGGACGGACTGCTCAAGATCGGCCAGACGCTGAAGGTTCCGGCCGGCGGTACGGCAACGGTTGCCAGCGCCAAGCCGGCAAAAATTGACCCGGTGACGACGGCTACCACCCAGCCGGCGGCCAAACCGACGGAAACGCTGGCGTCCTATACACCGCCGAAGAAGGACTCCAAGGTCATCCAGCAGGCCGAGGACGACGACGCGGTGGCGCCGGATGCCACCGGCATCGGCAAGATGCGCTGGCCGGTGCGCGGCCGCGTGATTTCCGGGTTCGGCGGCGGCAAGGACGGTGTCGACATCGCCGTGCCGGAGGGAACGCCGGTGAAGGCTGCCGAGAACGGCGTCGTCATCTATGCCGGCGATGGGCTCAAGGAATTCGGCAATACGGTGCTGGTGCGCCATGAAAACGGGCTGGTCACCGTCTACGGCCACACCAGTTCGATCGAGGTGCAGCGCGGCCAGAAGGTCAAGCGCGGCCAGGAAATCGCGCTGTCGGGCATGAGCGGCACCACAGACTCGCCGAAACTGCACTTCGAAGTGCGCAAGAATTCGGCCCCGGTCGACCCCTCTGGCTATCTCGAATAGGCGGGCTATCTCGAATAGAAGAAAAAAAGCATTTGCAGGCCGTCTGACCTCCAGTCCGGCCCGCCGGCTCGGCCCGCTCCGTGAGGAGTGGGCTTTTTCAGTGGTTCGCGGCTCGGAGCCATTCGGCAAAAAAGGCAGTTACCGGGCAGACCCTCGGCGGGCTCTCAAGCCTTCGTCGATCCGGTAAAGAAGCCCTCCAGCTCCGCAAAACCCATGGCTTCTTCGGAAAACCGGAATGTCCCTGCCGATCTCATCTCCCGCGCGGCGCGGACGAACCTGCCAAACGCGAGCCGCGCCAGCGCCGAGCCGACACTGATCCGCTTGACGCCGGCGTCCGCCAGCTCAGCCACACCGAACGTTGCGCCGGGCATGCCCATGACGACATTGACCGGTTTCGTCACGGCTCTGCAAACGGTGCGGATCATGCCGAGGTCATGCAGGCCGGGCGCATAAAGCACATCGGCTCCGGCCTTCTCGAAAGCTTGTAACCTGCGGATGGTGTCATCCAGATCGCGGCGGCCCCACAAGAAGTTCTCGCAGCGCGCCGTAAGGACGAAATCGTCCGGCAGTGCCTGGCGTGCTTGCGCGGCCGCCTCGATCCGCTCGACCGCGAGCCCAAAGTCGTAGATCGGATCATCGCGCCGGCCGGTATGATCTTCCAGGGAACATCCGGCCAGGCCGATGCCGGCTGCGGCCTGGATCGTCTCGGCAGCGCTTTCCGGGCTGTCGCCAAAGCCCTTTTCGAGGTCGGCCGAAACAGGGAGCATCGTCGCCGCCACGATGGCGCGACAATGGCTCAACGTATCCTTCCGCGAGACCTGCCCCTCGGCAACGCCAAGAGAAAACGCCATGCCTGCACTCGTGGTGGCGAGAGCACGAAAACCCATGGCTGCAAGAATCCGTGCCGTGCCGGCGTCCCAGGGGTTAGGGATGATAAATGTGCCGGGTTCCTCGTGGAGCCTACGAAACGCTGCGCTCTTGCTCCCCAATTGCACTCCCCTTTGGCCTTCGAGTTACGGAGCGGGAAAATGACATAAATCTCGGAACAAATAAAGAACAGCGCTTATGTCAGGTGACAGCTTGGCCACATGCCTTCGGTTTCGGATGGCGGTTGCTAGTCGTTGAGCGGCTTGCCCAGCCTTCCCGCCAGATCCTGGGTGAACTGCCAGGCGACACGGCCCGAGCGGCTGCCGCGCGTCGTCGCCCATTCCAGCGCCTCGGCGCGCAACGTCTCGGGGTCGATGGCGAGGCCGTGATGGCGGACATAGCCGTCGATCATGTCGAGATACTCGTCTTGCGAACATTTGTGGAAGCCGAGCCAGAGGCCGAAGCGGTCGGACAGCGACACCTTCTCCTCGACCGCTTCCGACGGGTTGATGGCGGTCGAACGTTCATTGTCGATCATGTCGCGTGGCAACAAATGGCGCCGGTTCGAGGTAGCATAGAAGATAACGTTCGCCGGCCGGCCTTCGACGCCGCCTTCAAGCGCCGCCTTCAGCGACTTATAGGAGGTGTCGTCATGGTCGAACGACAGATCGTCGCAAAACAGGATGACGCGAAAGGGCGCGGCCTTCAGCAGGCCCATCAGCTTGGGCAGCGTGTCGATGTCCTCGCGGTGGATCTCGATGAGCTTGAGCGGCAGATCGAGTTTCGAAGACGCGTTGATCGCGGCGTGCACTGCCTTGACCAGCGAGGACTTGCCCATGCCGCGCGCGCCCCACAACAGCACGTTGTTGGCGGCAAAACCGGCGGCGAAGCGCTCGGTGTTGTCGACAAGGATGTCGCGGACGCGGTCGACGCCGCGGATCAGGCCGATGTCGACGCGATTGACCTTGCGCACCGGCTCGAGATAGCCGGGATCGGCCTGCCAGACGAAGCAATCGGCCTCGGCAAGGTCGGTTTTCGGCACCGGCAGCGGGGCGAGGCGGGAGACCGCCTCGATCAGGCGATCGAGCTTGTCGTTCAGGGCGTCGATGGTGCTGTCGGTCATTTTCGCATCTTTATTTTTTGCATTCAGGGGCGTGTGAGGCGGTAATCCGGTCGATGCCGGCGGCATAAAAACCAGCTCCAACCTTTTGTTTGTGCGTGCTCTTTTCCGGAAACCTGACACCGCTGTTCGGGTTCAAGCTCTAACACGGGTCAACCGGTCGGAAAAGCAGCCGATTTGCCGGCTCGCGCAGTTGCATTGGCAACTTTACCGACTATATTCCGGCCAAATTTGGCGGGGCCGCTTTGTGGCCTATTTTCCGTATTCAGGAGTTCTTGATGTTCGTCACACCGGCATTCGCCCAGGCTGCGGCACCCTCGCTGACCCCGCTCGGCCCGATGTTCGACCTTATCGTGCCGTTTATCCCGATTTTCGCGATCTTGTATTTTCTGATCATCCGGCCGCAGCGCGCGCAATTGAAAAAGCGCGCCGACATGCTGGCGGCGGTTCGTCGCGGCGACACGGTCGTCACCGGCGGCGGCTTTATCGGCAAGGTGACCAAGGTGATCGATGATCATGAGCTCGAAGTCGACCTCGGCGGCGGCACCAAGGTGACGGCGCTGCGCTCGACGATCGTCGATGTGCGGGTCAAGGGCGAGCCGGTGGCAAACCAGAACGCCAAGAAATAACCCAATTGTAGGCGGAACGCAGCCGCTTGTACGCCTGAACGGACGATAGACAATGTTATATTTCTCGCGCTTCAAGATGATCCTGATCTGGGTGGCCGTGGCCATCACAGTGCTTCTCGCGGCGCCCAATCTCTTCCCCGCCAGCACGCTGGCCCAACTGCCCAGCTGGGTGCCGAAGCGGCAGATGACGCTCGGCCTCGATCTGCAGGGCGGTTCGCACATCCTGCTGAGGATGGATCCGAATGATCTGATCAAGGACCGGCTGGAGACGACGCGCGACGAAATCCGGACGCTGCTGCGCGATGCCAAGCTTGGCTATACCGGGCTTGCCGGATCGGGCCGGACCGTACAGGTCCGCATCACCGATCCCGCGCAGGTGGAAGCCGCCAAGACGGCGCTGAAGTCATTGACCGATCCTGTGGCCGCGGGCCTGTTCAGCGGCGGCTCCATCCAGGAGATGACGCTGGATGACAGCGAGCCCGGCCTGCTCAAATTCACTGTTACCGACGCCGGCATCAAATACCGCACAGCGACGGCGCTGGCGCAGTCGATCGAGGTCGTCGAACGCCGCGTCAATGCGCTGGGCACGACCGAGCCGATCGTGCAGCGGCAAGGCGACGACCGCATCCTGGTCCAGGTGCCGGGCCTGCAGGATCCGCAGAAGCTGAAGGACATGCTTGGCACGGTCGCCAAGCTGAATTTCCAGATGGTCGACCAGTCGATGTCGGTGCAGGACGCGCTCAACGGTCGTCCGCCGGCAGGCTCCTCCATCCTCTACTCGCAGGACGATCCGCCGGTTCCCTATCTGATCGAGAACCGCGTCATCGTCTCGGGTGAAAGCCTCGTCGATGCGCAGGCGACATACAATTCCCAGACCAACGAGCCGGTGGTTTCGTTCCGCTTCGACTCCAAAGGCTCGGCGCGCTTCGGCCAGGCGACCTCGCAGAATGTCGGCAAGCTGTTCGCCATCGTGCTCGACGACCAGGTTATTTCGGCGCCGCAGATCCGCGAACCGATCCTGGGCGGCACCGGTCAGATTTCAGGCAGTTTTACCGCCGAAACCGCCAACAACCTCGCCGTGCTGCTGCGCGCCGGCGCGCTGCCGGCCAAGCTGACGGTGATCGAAGAGCGCACTGTGGGTCCTGGCCTTGGCCAGGATTCCATCCATGCGGGTAAAGTCGCGGGCATCATCGGTTCGATCCTCGTCGTCGCCTTCATGTTCGTGGCCTACGGCTTCCTCGGCTTCCTCGCCAACATCGCGCTGGCGGTGCATGTGGCGATGATCGTCGGGCTGCTGTCGCTGCTGGGCGCGACGCTGACCTTGCCCGGTATTGCCGGTATCGTGCTGACCATCGGCATGGCGGTCGATTCCAACGTGCTGATCTATGAGCGTATTCGCGAGGAGCGACGCAACGGCCGCTCGGTGATCCAGGCGATCGACACCGGTTTCACCAAAGCCCTGGCGACCATCGTCGATTCCAACATCACCTCGCTGATTGCAACCGTGGTGCTGTTCTATCTCGGCACCGGGCCGGTGAAGGGCTTTGCCATCACCTATGCCATCGGCATCCTGACCACCGTCTTCACCGCCTTCACCTTCACCCGTCTGCTGGTGTCGATCTGGCTGCGCCGCGCCCGGCCGAAGGAATTGCCGCGGGCGCCGGTGACGTTCATCCCGGCCGGCACGAAGATCCCGTTCATGGGCATTCGCCGCTGGACGTTCGCACTGTCGAGCGCGCTGTCGATCCTCTCGGTCGTGCTGTTTCTGACCGTCGACATCAACTACGGCATCGACTTCAAGGGCGGCTCGCTGATCGAGGTGCAGGCCAAGACCGGCAATGCCGATCTTGCCGATATCCGCGGCAGGCTGACGGAACTCAACATCGGCGAAGTGCAGGTGCAGCAGTTCGGCGAGCCGAACGATGTGCTGATCCGCGTCGGCACGCAGGACGGCGGCGAGAACGCCGAACAGACCGTCATCGACAAGGTGCGCGGCGAGCTGCAGGACCAATACGACTTCCGCCGCGTCGAAGTGGTGGGGCCGACGGTTTCCGGCGAACTGGCCAAGCAAGGCACGATCGCCATGCTGGTCGCGTTGCTCGGCATCCTGGTCTATGTCTGGTTCCGCTTCGAATGGCAGTTCGCGGTCGGCGCCATCGTTGCGACGGTCCACGACGTGGTCATGACGCTCGGTTTCTTCGTCATCACCGGGCTCGAATTCAACCAGTCATCGCTGGCGGCGATCCTGACCATCATCGGCTATTCGCTGAACGATACGATCGTCGTCTATGACCGCGTTCGCGAGGATCTGCGAAAATACAAGCGCATGCCGCTGCCGCAATTGTTGAACAACGCCATCAACGAAACGCTGTCGCGAACGACGCTGACCTCGGTGACGACGATCCTGGCGCTGCTGGCGCTGGTGCTGTTCGGCGGCGAGGTGATCCGCTCGTTCACGATGGCGATGCTGTTCGGCGTTGTCTTCGGCACCTATTCGTCGATCTTCATCGCTGCACCGCTGCTGATCCTGTTCAAGTTGCGGCCGCAGGCCACGACCGCTGACGACGAGAAGCCGGTCGGCGGCGGCAAAGCCGTGGCGACCTGACGAACGCTACGCTTTTGGCAAAGGGCATCGTCATCCGCGAGGCGCATTTCCCCGGCCGCGCGCCGATCGAGGCCTATGGCAATGGTGGGTTCCGCTTCGCCGACATGTCGCATCGCGGCTCGCTGCTGTGCCTGCCCACCGGCATTTACGGCTGGGAGCCAGCCGATCCGGCGGCCCTGACCGCGGCGGATTTCGAAAAGTTGCTGGCCGAGGCCGGCACGGTCGAGATCTTGCTGGTCGGTTGCGGCAAGGATCTCAGGCCATTGCCGGTTGCACTGCGCGCGGCACTGAAAGCAGCAGGCATTTCATCAGATCCGATGTCGACCGGGGCGGCAGTGCGGACCTACAATGTGCTTCTGGCGGAAGACCGCGCCGTGGCCGCCGCGCTGATCGCCGTCGACTGACATGGCTGATACCAGCAAGATCGTCATGGACGCGGTACGCACCGCCGACCACGACCGCTATCTCGCAGCGCTCTATGCGCCGGTGGACAGACGCGACGCGCTGTTTTCGCTCTATGCATTCAACGCCGAGATTGCAGGCATTCGCGACCGCATCCATGAGGCATTGCCGGGTGAAGTGCGGCTGCAATGGTGGCGCGATGTCATCGCCGCGGACGATGATGGCGCGACCATAGGCCATCCTGTCGCTGACGCGTTGAAGGCTACGATTGCCGCCTACCAGCTGCCGAAACCGGCCTTCGACAACATGCTCGAAGCGCGCATCTTCGATCTCTATGACGACCCGATGCCGTCGCGCACCGATCTCGAAGGCTATTGCGGCGAGACGGCAGCCGCCCTCATCCAGTTCGCGGCAATGGTGCTCGACCCCGTCGAGGCGCCGCGCTTTGCCGAACTTGCGGGCAGGGCAGGTTGCGCACAAGCGATGACCGGCCTGCTGCTTCTGCTGCCGCTGCACCGCAAGCGCGGGCAATGTTTTGTTCCGGCCGACGTCCTTGCTGCGGCGGGTTCATCGCCGGAAGAGTTTGTTGCCGGCGATGGCGGCCCGGGCGCGAAACGTGCGGTGGCGGCAATGATCGCGCTGGCGCGGGAGCATCTTTCCGCCTTCGAGCAGGGAGCATCGGCGTTGCCGGTCTCGCTGCGCCCGGCATTCCTGCCGCTGACGCTGACGCGCGCTTATCTTGGCAAGATGGAAAGCCATTCACCGTTCAATGGCCCGGCGCAACTTTCGGCGTTGCGCCGGCATTGGCTGCTGTTGCGCCGCGCCTCGCAAGGCTGGCCAGCCAGACGTCAATCGTGACAGGAATCCTTCAGGCGAGCATCAAGGCTGCGGAGTAGCGGACCCTTATTCCGCCGCTTCGGCCGTTTCCGTTTGCGCTGGCAGCCCCAGCCATTGCCGGCAATCGGCGCGCGCGCGCGATGTGATGGCGTGCCGCTTGGCGACGGTCTTGTCCTTGCCGCGCATGCGCTTGCCCTCGGTCTTTGGCGCCTCGACCGGCGGGAACAGGCCGAAATTGACGTTCATCGGCTGAAAAGAGCGCTTTCCCGGTTCGTCGTCGGAGACGATGTGGCCGCCGGTGATGTGGTTGAGCAGCGCGCCGAAGGCCGTGGTCAGGGGCGGCAGCGAGGGTGCATGGCCGAGCCGTTCGGCGGCGGCGAAGCGCCCGGCAAGCAGGCCGATGGCCGCGCTTTCGACATAGCCTTCGCAGCCGGTGATCTGGCCGGCAAAGCGCAGGCCGGGCCGCGACTTCAGCTGCAGCGAGGCATCGAGCAAGGTCGGCGAATTGATGTAGGTGTTGCGGTGCAGGCCGCCGAGGCGGGCGAAGTCGGCGTTTTCGAGACCCGGAATGGTGCGGAACACGCGCACCTGCTCGGCATGCTTCAGCTTGGTCTGGAAACCGACCATGTTGTAGAGCGTGCCTAGCGCATTGTCTTGGCGCAGCTGCACGACGGCATAGGCCTTGACCGTCGGATTGTGGGCATTGGTCAACCCCATCGGCTTCATCGGCCCGTAGCGCAGCGTCTCGACGCCGCGCTCGGCCATGATCTCGATCGGCAGGCAGCCGTCGAAATAGGGGGTGCCTTCCCATTGTTTGAATTCAGTTTTCTGGCCATCGATCAGTGCCTGGACGAAGGCGAAATATTGCTCCTTGTCCATCGGGCAGTTGATGTAGTCCTTGCCGGTGCCGCCGGGGCCGACCTTGTCGTAGCGCGACTGGAACCAGCAGGTGTCCATGTCGATCGTGTCGAAGTGGATGATCGGCGCGATGGCGTCGAAGAAGGCCAGCGCATCGGCGCCGGTCGCTTCGGCAATCGACTGGGCGAGCCCGGGCGCGGTCAGCGGGCCGGTGGCGATGATCGCCTGGTCCCAGTCCGTTGGCGGCAGGCCGGGAACTTCCTCACGCTCAATGGTGATCAGCGGATGCGCCTCGAGCCTTTTGGTCACGGCTTGCGAAAACCCGTCGCGGTCGACGGCCAGCGCGCCGCCGGCCGGCACCTGGTGCGCGTCGCCGGCGCTCATGATCAGCGAGCCGGCCAGCCGCATTTCGGCGTGCAACAGGCCGACCGCATTGTTTTCAGCGTCGTCCGAGCGGAAGGAGTTGGAGCAGACGAGTTCGGCAAAGCCGTCCGTCTTGTGCGCGTCGGTGCCGCGCACCGGGCGCATTTCATGCAGCACGACCGGAACGCCGGCTTCAGCCGCCTGCCATGCGGCTTCGGATCCGGCGAGGCCGCCGCCGACGATGTGAATGGGATTCTTGCTCATAAGCGCCGGAATAATCGCTTGGCTCGGCGATTGCAATTGCCGCGCGACAGACCGGCGAGGGGAAATCCTACCCAAAAAACAACAACACCCGCCGGGGGAGGAGGTCCGGCGGGTGTCGTTTTTGGGGTCGATCCTCGGGAGGAGGTGAAGATCGACCGATTCGTCATCGCCGGGGAGGAGGTCGGCTTTGACGAAATTCTTTTCACCGGATCAAGGGGGGCGAAACCCCTGGGATGACGAACTACGTTCGCTTTGAAAGACGAACTGCGTTCGCTTTGGGAACAACGCCCGCCGCGGGAGGAGGTGCGGCGGGCGCCGTTTTGGTGGTCAACCCTCGGGAGGAGGTGAAGGCTGACCGTATCCGTCAGGGTCGGGGAGGAGGTCGACCCTGGCGAAATTCCTTAACTTCAGATCGCCTTGCGGGCGACGTGCTTGATCTCGTCGCGGACGATGCCGAGATCATGGAGCTGGCGGTTCGAAAGGCGACCCAGTTCGTTCACGGTGTCGCGGTAGACGCGCCAGTTACGATAGTTGCGGATCAGGTTCATTGTCGTTCTCTCTTAAAACTGGTTCGGACCATTTACGGTCCGAAGGATTAGACCGCCTTGCGGGCGACGTAGTGGATGTCGCTGCGGCCGATGCCGAGGTCGTTCAGTTCACGGTTGCTCAGGCGGCTCAGCTCGGAAACAGTTTCCCGGTAGCGGCGCCAGTTGCGGTAGTTGCGGATCAGGTTCATGGTATTTCTCGTTTCGTCTTTCTTTCGGATCATTCCGTCTTTCAGTACGACCTGAAGATAGGTGGGCTAAAAACGATTTAAAAGCGCTATTGGTGCATGGCAGCAATGCAAATTGTGCAATGCACCATTAACGCGCGTTCACGGCTTCGACACAAAGAAACCCGAATCGGAAAATGCCGTTGCGTCAACGGTTTGGCCGGATCGGCTGAAAAAAGACCAGACTGGGGGAGATGGGGTATGGCGAGCTATTCGTCACGGGTCAGGGCGGATATCGCGCGCTGGCGAGAGGGCGGCCTGATTGACGCGCCGACGGCCGATGCGCTGGCGCGCGACGTCGAATCAAACGAGCGCAAATCGCTGAGCTTCGGTTCGATCCTGGCGATGATGGCGGCGCTCTTGTTCGGCGCCGCCATCCTGATTTTCGTCGCTGCCAATTGGGAAGCCATTCCACGGCTGGCGCGCGTCCTGGCGCTCTTTGCCATCATCATCGCCGGCTATGTCGGCGGTGCTGTGCTGAAGACACGCGACCATGCAGCGATCGGCGAGGCGCTGTGGATCGTGGCCGCGGCAGCGTTCGGCGGATCGATCGCGCTGATCGGCCAGATGTATCATTTGTCCGGCGACGAGGCGTCGGCCTTGATCACCTGGGGCGCCGGCACGGCGCTGGCGGCAGTCGCGTTGCGCTCCAACCCGCTCACCCTCGCTTCCGTCGGCATCGCCGACGCCTGGCTGTTCCTCAAATGGGGCGGCTTTTTCCGACGTGCCGAGTTTCCGCATCTCTTCGCCCCCATGGCGCTGGTACTCTTCGCCATTTCGTTCTGGACCCGCAGCCAGGCAGCGCGGCACCTGATCATCCTGTCGGTCACCGCCTATCTCGTGCTGCTCGTGATGGACCACGACACGCTGCAGGTCGCCACTCCGTTGGTGGTGGTCTCGGCGTTGCTTTTTGCAGCGGCTATCTTCGCGGCCGAACCGGTCGAGCGGATCGTACAGCTTGGCGGCCGGCTGCCCTTGCATGCCCTGATCGGCTTCCTCACCGGCATGGCGATGATCCAGTTCGAACTGGCCGACGAGGCGAGCTACAATGCCGGCTTCGCCATTGCCTCGGCGGTATCACTCGCCGGCATCGTCGCGGCGATCGTCCTGGGCGGCCGCGAGAGCAGGGGCCTGCGCTGGGTTGCCTATGCCGGCTTCGCCTTCGAACTCGCCATCATCTATGTCGTGATGCTGCAGTCGATGCTCGACACCGCGGGTTTCTTCCTGGCGGCCGCGGTGCTGCTCGGCATCCTCGCGCTGGTCATCATCCGCATCGAAAAGCGCATGAAGGCGCCGCGCGTTGAAGGAGCGAACGCATGATGACCGGGAAAAGACTCATCATCTCGGCGCTGCTGCTGGCGCTCGTCCAGATCGGCTTTTTGAGCTGGATCATTGCCGGCCGGGCGGCGATCCTGCGCAATGGCAAAGAAGTCCTGCTGAAGGTCGAGCCGATCGACCCGCGCGATCTCCTGCGCGGCGACTATATTGTGCTTGGCTACGAGATCTCGCGCATCCCGGTGAAGCTGATCGCCAACATTCCACCCGACAGGTCCACCAGCAACGACTCCGAACTCGTCGTCAGGCTGAAGAAGGGCGCTGAGGGCTACTGGCAGCCGAGCGCGGCCTGGTTCGATGCCGTACCGACGCCGGCAGCCTCCGATGAGGTCGACATCGTCGGGCATGTCGCGGATGGCTGGGGCCTGCGCGAGCCGGAAGCGACGATCGCGCCTGACTACGGCATCGAGCGCTTCTATCTTCCGGAAGGCGAGGGCATGGCGATCCAGAACGACATGCGGGTGCGGCCGTTCGGCATCCGCGCCGCCATCGCAGCCGACGGCAGCGCGCAGATCAAGGCGCTGATGGACGGCGACAAGACGCTGTTCGAGGAACCGCTCTACTAGATGAATGGATGCCGACCGGGACGGTCGACAGAATCCTCGGCGCTCTCCCACTTGGACGGTACGAAGCATGCCAGCGACCCTGACGACACGGGAAGACGTCAATCTCGACACTGTTTTCCGCGTCGCCTGGAAGAAGGACACCGTCAAGATCAGTGACGCGGCCTTGCTGCGCATCGCCGAATGCCGCGCATCGTTCCTGAAGCTGATTGAATCCGACCCTCCACCGGTCATCTATGGCGTCACCACCGCCATGGGGGAGCTGGCGAGCCGCAAGCTCGAACATGACGAGCGGGATCGCCATGCGCGCATCAAGGCGTTCGCGGCTGCCACCTCCTTTGGCAATCCGTTGCCGGAGCGCGTGGTCAGGGCGATCGTGCTCGCCCGTCTGACCAATTTCCTCGAAGGAAACGCCGCCACCACGCCGCGCATCGCGCTCGCCGTCGCAGCGATGCTCGACGGCCGACCGATGCCCGCGGTGCCGTCTCAGGGGCAGGGCGGCGCCGGTGAAATCCTCGCGCTTTATCCGCTGTTTGCCGAGCTTTCGACGTGCTTTGACCTCGAGGTCAAGGAACGCGGATCGCTGATCAACGGCTCGCCATGCGCTGCGGCCCTGGTGGCCGATGCAGCCTTGGCGGCCCGCCGCCGCGTGCGCTTGGCGCAAAAGGTCTTTGCGCTGTCGATCGAAGCATTTCGCGCGCCTCTTGAACATTACGATGCGGCGCTCGACACGCTTTGGGGCGACGAACACGACGCTGCCGCCCTGCGCGGATTGCGCGAGTTCCTCGTCGGCGCCGGAGACGGGCGGCGCAACTATCAGGCGCCGGTCAGCTACCGCATCGTGCCGCGCATCCTCGGCCAGGCGCATCGCGCTCTGTCGACAGCAGAGCGGGCGGCGACCGTTTCGCTGGCTTCGATCTCGGACAACCCGGTCTATATCCCGCCTGATGACGCGCACCCGTTCGGCCGCTGCATCAGCACCGGCGGCTATCACAACGCCATGGCAACGCCGGCGCTCGACGATCTGGCGGCGATCTGGGCCGATCTCTGCCTGCTCTGCGACCGCCACGCCTCAAAACTCCTGAACGGCAAGGTGTCGCTGCTGCCTGACCTCCTGATGACAGGACGGCATTGGGCCGACAGCGACGGCCATGGCAATGTCGGCTATGTCCCGATGGCAATCACCGGCTATCTCGAGCAAGCGAAACTTGCGGCGCAGCGCACCTTCATTCCGGGAACGGAATCGGCTGGCGCCGGGCAGGACGATGTCGCCACCACGGTGTTCTTCGCCTGGACCAAGGAGGCGACCGCCGGCCGCTGCGTCGACGCGGCGATGGCGATGCTGGCGATGATCGCCTCGCAGGCACTGCATGTCACAGGGCGCGAAGCACCGCCGGCGCTGCAGTCATTTGTCGCGGATATCAGAAGGATCGTTCCGCCGGTCGGTGATGACCGCGTGTTGGGGCCCGACCTTGCGAAACTGGCGGAATGGCTCACGCGTCAGGTCTTTGAGGAATAGGCTGCTGGTGCGGATGAAGGGACTCGAACCCCCACGCCTTTCGGCACTGGAACCTAAATCCAGGGCGTCTACCAGTTCCGCCACATCCGCATCGCTCGGCAATCCCATGTAGCCATCATTCTGTCAATGTCGGGGCCAAAATGGCGGTCATTCGCTGCAACGCGAAGATGGTTGAAAATTAGCCGCGCCTGTGACAAAAGGCGTGTCAAATGTGACGGGACGCGACGATCCGCTTCTGCAGAATGTGATAAGAAGTAGGAAAAACAAAGACTTATTCACATTTTGGAGCGCAGTTTGGGAGAATTTGAGCCGCTTTTGCGGTCAAATCGCCAGGTTCCGTACCAAAAGCCATTCCCGGCAAGATTATACCGGCAGGCTGTAAACGGCAGGAGCCGTTTGGCAGCCTCATTGGTGAAAAAAAGGTTTTACGATGCAGGTCACCGAAACGCTCAACTCCGGTCTCAAGCGCGAGATCAAGATCACCGTGCCGGCGGGTGACATGGAAGCCAAGCTGATGGCGCGGCTGTCGGACGCCCGTAACAAGGTCCGCATCAACGGCTTCCGCCCCGGCAAGGTGCCAGTGCAGCACCTGCGCAAGGTTTACGGCAAGTCGTTCATGGCCGAAGTGGTCAACGAGATCCTCAACGATTCGACCCGTTCGATCATCACCGGGCGCGGCGAAAAGGCCGCCATGCAGCCCGAAGTGATCATGACGGAGGACGAGAAGGAAGCCGAGAAGATCCTGGCCGGCGGCGCCGACTTCGAGTTCAGCATCAATTACGAGATCATTCCGGCGATCGAGATCAAGGATTTCTCCGACATCAAGGTGACACGCCAGGTGTTCGACGTGCCGGATACCGAGATCGACGAGCAGGTCCAGCGCGTTGCCGAATCGGCGCGCAGCTACGAGCCGAAAACCGGCAAGGCCGCCGAAGGCGACCGCGTGTCGATCGACTATCTCGGCAAGATCGACGGCGAGGCCTTCTCTGGCGGCGCTGGCACGGATCAGCCGCTGGTGCTCGGCTCCAAGGAATTCATCCCCGGCTTCGAGGATCAGCTGATCGGCGCCAAGGCCGGCGACGAGAAACAGGTGACGGTCACCTTCCCGGAAAACTACCAGGCGGCGCATCTGGCCGGCAAGGAAGCCACCTTCGACGTCACGGTCAAGGAAGTATCGAAGCCCGGCGCGCTCGAGATCAATGACGAGACGGCCAAGAACCTCGGCCTGGAGTCGCTGGAGCGCCTACGCGAAATCGTGCGTGGCCAGATCGAGAACCAGTTCGGCTCGATGACGCGCCAGAAGGTCAAGCGCCAGTTGCTCGACCAGCTCGACGCCTCCTACTCGTTCGAGGCGCCGTCGAAGCTCGTCGACGCCGAGTTCAACAACATCTGGACCCAGGTCAACCGCGATCTCGAAGCTGCCGGCCGCAGCTTCGCCGATGAGGAGACGACGGAAGAAGAGGCACGCGCCGAATATCTTCGCCTTGCAGAGCGCCGTGTGCGTCTCGGCCTGGTTCTCGCCGAAATCGGCGAGAAGGCCGGCGTCACCGTGACGGACGAGGAATTGCAGCGCGGCCTGTTCGAGCAGGTGCGCCGCTACCCGGCCGCCCAGCAGCAGGAAGCCTTTGAATTCTACCGCAGCAATCCCGAAGCGCTGAACACGCTGCGCGCGCCGATGTTCGAGGAGAAGGTGGTCGACCATCTGCTCGGCCAGATCTCGGTCACCGACGTTAAGGTCAGCAAGGAAGAGCTGATGGCCGACGACGAAGAGGCCGAAACCGCCAAGGCAAAGCCGGCGAAGAAGGCAGCTGCCAAGAAGGCTGACAAGGCTGAAAAGGCCGACGACGCGGAAGAGCCGAAGAAGAAGGCTGCGCCGAAGAAGAAGGCAGCAAAGGACGCCGAATAAGCGCCTGACGATGAGATCAAAAAAGGCCGCCTCAAGGGCGGCCTTTTTCGTTGTGGCGGGTCGGGATCAGAGCGCCTTGATGACAATGCATCCGGCCATCAGCAGGACGACGCCGGCGAGCCGCACGGCGCGCGTGCATGCCTTCACCAAATTCGTCTCCGACACCTTGCAACAGCGACGCGATCTTCTGGAAGGCAGGTCCGCGGCGCAAGGCTGGCATCTTCTATCTGCCGGCCAAATTCTGTGGTACTGAGGTGACGTAGGGCCACAAGGGAGGAGCGGATATTCCGTTCTGTGGCGCGAGGCGCATGTCGGTGCATCCATGTGCCGGCGCGCGCAGATCGTCTTGGCCAATACTGGCGATCAGTGAGGAGATGCCATGCGTGCAATAGCATTCCTAGCCACCATATCCGTTGCGACCTTCATCTCGAATTCATCGCAGGCACAGGATGCCGCGGCAGGCGAGAAGGTCTTCACCAAATGCAAGGTCTGCCACATCGCGGAAGAGGACACGAACAAGATCGGTCCGTCGTTGCACGGTGTGATTGGCCGGACGGCCGGCACGCATCCGGATTTCAAATACTCCGAGGCCATGATCGCGGCCGGCGCATCCGGCGTCAAATGGGATGAACCGACGCTGACGACCTACCTTCACGATCCCAAGGCCTTGGTCAAAGGTACGAAGATGGCGTTTCCCGGCCTCAAGAAGGACGAGGACATCGCCAACGTCATCGCCTATCTGAAGCAATTCTCAAAATAGCCTGGCTCTTCAGCCGGCTGGGCTGCCGGTTTCCATCGCTGGTCGTCTCAAATGTCGGTCAAGGAAAGCCTCAAGGATACCGGCATCCGCCTCTCGGAAGCGACGGCTGGTGATTTCTTTGCGCTTTTGAAGCCGCGGGTCATGGCGCTGGCGATCTTTACCGCTTTCGTCGGTCTGATGGTGGCGCCCGGCGGGATGAACCCGGTCATCGCCGTGATCGCTATCGGCGCTATTGCGGTTGGAGCGGGCGCGGCCGGGGCGCTCAACATGTGGTACGATGCCGATATCGACGCGCTGATGTCGCGCACCTCAAAACGGCCGATTCCGTCAGGCCGTGTCGAGCCGGGCGAGGCGCTCGGCTTCGGCTTGGTGCTTTCCGCATTTTCGGTAGTGACGCTCGGCCTCCTGGTGGGTTGGCTTGCTGCGTCGCTGCTGGCCTTCACCATCTTCTTCTACGTTGTCATCTATACGATGTGGCTGAAACGCTCGACGCCGCAGAACATCGTCATCGGCGGCGCCGCGGGCGCGCTTCCTCCTGTCATCGGCTGGGCGGCGGCCACCGGCGCCGTCGGTATTGAAAGCCTCATTCTGTTTCTGATTATTTTCCTCTGGACGCCGCCGCACTTCTGGGCCCTGGCGCTGTTCAAGACCGGCGACTATGCCGCGGCCGGCATCCCTATGATGCCGAACGTGGCCGGCCATGCTTCGACGCGAAAGCAGATCTTCGCCTATGCACTGCTTCTGGCGCCCATCGGCGTGCTGCCCTGGGCCTTCGGATTCGCCAGCGGATTCTACGGAATTGTTTCAGCCGCACTGGGCGTGGGATTCATCTGGCATGGCTGGAAAGTTCTGGTCATTGCCGACCAGGACATGAAACCGGCAAAGGCGCTGTTTGCCTATTCGATTCTCTATCTCTTCGCGATCTTTGCCATGCTGCTTGCCGACACCATCGCAATGCGCGCGTTCATGCCAGTTGCAGCCGGTGCATGACCCTGCCGGCCCTGCTGACAAAAGGGCGACAAACCCCATGCAAAAGAGTATGTTGATCACGGTGCAGGTCCGCGGTTTGCGTGGCCAGTCATGCAAAACGGCAGCACCGTGAAACCGCGACCTTACCGGACCTGATCTGGAGGAACGGCATGACAAGTTTTCACGTGATAGCAGGCGCCAGCGAGACGCTGGAACACACCAAAATTCGAAAAATCGGTGTTTCCGACCTTTTTGATGCGCTCAGACGCGGCGTCGACGATTTCATGGTCAAACCATCGCACATCGTTTTTCTCGGCCTGATCTATCCGCTGGTCGGCGTGGTGCTGGCTGCCTGGACGTCGGGCGCCAATGCGTTGCCGTTGTTGTTTCCGCTGGTCTCCGGTTTTGCACTGATCGGTCCGTTTGCGGCGATCGGTCTCTATGAGATCAGCCGGCGACGGGAAGCCGGGATCGACACCTCCTGGAGCCACGCTTTTGAAGTCAGGAACTCTCCGGCGCTGCCGGCCATCGCGGCGGTCGGGATCATGCTGTTTGCGATCTTCATCGCCTGGCTTTTGACGGCGCAGATGTTCTATCAGTATCTCTTCGGCCCGGCGCCGCCGACATCGATATCCGGTTTCATCAACGAGATATTCGCCACCGGGCGTGGCTGGACGCTGATTATCCTGGGGCACGCCATCGGCTTCGTCTTCGCCGCCGTTGTGCTGTGCACCACGGTCGTCGCTTTCCCGCTGTTGCTCGACCGCGACGTTGGCGCTTACGAGGCCATCCACACCTCGGTGCGCGTCGTTCTGGCCAACCCGATCCCGATGGCTGTCTGGGGACTGATCGTCGCCGTCTGCCTGATCATCGGCTCGGTGCCGGTGTTCGCGGGGCTGGCGGTGGTGCTGCCGATCCTTGGTCATGCCACCTGGCATGTCTACCGCAAAGTCGTGGAAGCGCCGGCGTCGGTCAGGCCGGCGAGCTGACGAAATCCGGCCCGGCTGCACCGGCGCGAGTGCCCGTGCAGCCGGTTGATTTTTCAGTAGGCAGCGTGACTGAAGCGGGCGTGACGTGCGTCCATGGTCAGGTTGCGGAAATCCTTGCCGCTGACATGTACCAGCGTCCTGTGGTCGCCTCCCTCGAAATAGATGTCGGTGGCCCCGCCGAGGCTGTCGTCGAGGATCACCGGGACATCATAGGCCGCGCCGATCGGCGGAATGGCGCCGGTGTCGCAATCGCCGAAGAGTGAGACCACCTCGTCTTCGGAGGCGAGTCCAAGACGCCTGTCCATGACGTCCTGCAATGTGCCGAGCTCGATTCTGTGCGTGCTTGGGACCACGGCCAGCGCATAACCGAGTTCGTGGTGAACGACCACCGATTTGGCCATCATGCTGCCGGGCACATGCGCGGCAATGGCGGACTGCCTGCTCGTCGATGTGCGATGATGGGCGACGGTGTCGTAGGAGATTCCTCTCCCGTCAATGTAGTCCTTCAGTCTGTTTGCGATCGTCATTTTCGGCCTCCCTGCTGGAGTTCGCGGCGCATTGGAAACGAGGGCAATCATTCTCCTCCGATCGTTTCCGATAATAGCAAGATGGATCAGCCGCCGCTCGTTTCAAGGCAGCAGCGGCCCGACCCTAATTGCAGGCAGCCTCTGTCGACCAAGCCTCAAATCCAGGTTGCGCGTCAGGGTCCGGCGCCGAAAAACGTCACACGGGTGAGAAGCGTGTGATCCGCTTCGAACAGCATCAGCGCCACGAACACCAGTACGAAAACCGGCGGCAGGATGATCGCGTACATCAGCGCCAGCCGCTCCCAGGCCATGTGCATGAAAACGGCGACGATCAGCCCAGCCTTGAGGATCATGAAGATCAGGATCAGCGACCATCTGAGATAGCCGTGGAGGCCGAAATAGTCGACCAAATAGGAGCAGGTGCTGAGAATGAACAGCCACGCCCAGACCACCATGTAGAGCTTGATCGGGTGTTCCTGGTGAACCTCTGCATGGGTGACGCCGGTCGCTGCCGCGTCATGTGCAGCGTGAAGGGCGTGTTGCCCCAGGCCGTTTGCGGTTGCTTCAGCCATATCTGCCTCTCACCAAAGATAGAAGAATGCGAAGATGAACACCCAGACCAGGTCGACGAAGTGCCAGTAGAGCCCCATGATCTCGACATTCTCGTAGCGGCCCTTGCGGCTGGTGAAGAAACCCGGCCGTTCGGTGTCGTAGTCGCCGCGCCAGACCTTGCGCGCCACGATGAGCAGGAAGATCACCCCGATCGTCACATGAGTGCCGTGGAAGCCGGTGATCATGAAGAAGCACGAACCGAACTGTGCGGCGCCCCATGGATTGCCCCAGGGCCGCACCCCTTCGGTAATCAGTTTGGTCCATTCAAAGGCTTGCATGCCGACAAAGGTCGCGCCGAGTGCTGCGGTCAAAAGCATGAGGATCGCCGTCTTGCGGCGGTCGCGGCGATAGCCGAAATTGACCGCCATGGCCATCGTTCCGCTGCTCGAGATCAGCACGAAGGTCATGATGGCGATGAGGATCAGGGGGATTTCCTGGCCGCCGATGCGCAGCGCGAAGACCTCGCTCGGATTTGGCCACGGCACGCGGGTGGAGATGCGCGCGGTCATGTAGGAGATCAGGAAGCAGCCGAAGATGAAGGTGTCGCTGAGCAGGAAGATCCACATCATGGCCTTCCCCCAGGAGACATTCTTGAACGCCCGCTGGTCCGAAGACCAGTCGGCGGCGATGCCTTGCCAGCCCGCCGGCCGCGGCTCCGTCTGGCCGATATGCGTCAGTGTCGTCTCTGCCATGCTCCCAGACCTCCTAGGTCAGTAACTGTCGGCAAATGTCGATGAAAGTCGCGGCCCAGCCGGCGAGAAGAATGAAGATGGCGAACCAGACGAACAGCAGGAAATGCCAATACATGGCGCAGAGTTCGACGCTGAGTCGCAGCCGCTGCGGCCGCGCTCCGTTCCAGGCACTGGCGGTTGTTCTGCTCAGGCCCACCAACCCGCCAACGATGTGCAGGCCATGCATGCCGGTGATCAGGTAGAAGAAACTGTTGGCAGGATTGGAGGCCAGCCAATAGCCGTCGGCGGTCAGTTCCCGCCATGCCATAAGCTGTCCAACCAGGAAGGCCAGCGCAGTCAGCCCTGCCGTGGCAAGGCCGAGCCGGACCGTGTCCAGTTGGCCCTTGCGCGCCGCTACCGCAGCGCATTGCAGCGCGATGCTGCTCAAGACAAGCACACCGCTGTTGAGCCAGAGGATGCGCGGCAATGRCATTGGCTGCCAATCCGACAGTGCCATGCGCATGAAGTAGGCACTGCTAAACAGCGCAAACAGGCAGCCGACGACGGCAAGGAAAACGCCGAGGCCGATCTTGGCGGTCGGCAGCGCCGAGCGGTCGAGGGCGATATAGTCGCCTGCCATGCCTTGCTCAAGCCATGGCTTTGCCATCAGCCGCTGGTGCGAGAGCCACCATCCGGCAATGCCGAAAATCACCAGGAGGAAGACCAGGATGACGCTCATGCCGGCTCCCTCGAGGGGCCGCCCGGCATGTTCTGCGGGATGAAGTCCTCCTTGGCGCCCGGCACGCTGTAGTCATAGGCCCAGCGATAGACGATCGGCAGGTCCTTGCCGAAATTGCCATGCGCCGGCGGTGTCTGTGGCGTCTGCCATTCGAGCGTGGTCGCCCGCCACGGATTGCCGCCGGCATCCCGGCCGTGGCGGATACTCCAGATCAGATTGAACAGGAAGACGATCTGAGCAAAGCCGACGATGAACGCCATGATGCTGATGAAGGAGTTCAGATGGTGGGCCGACTCCGTCATGATCGCCATGTCGGTCAGTTCGTTGTAGCGCCGCGGCACGCCCATCAGGCCGAGATAGTGCATGGGAAAGAAGATCAGATAGGCGCCAAGGAACGTGACCCAGAAATGGAACCGGCCCAGCGTTTCGTTCAGCATCCGGCCGGTGACCTTCGGGTACCAGTGATAGATCGCCCCGAAAATCACGGTGATCGGGGCGACGCCCATGACCATGTGGAAATGGGCGACGACGAACATCGTGTCCGACAGCGGAACGTCGACCACGACATTGCCGAGAAACAACCCGGTCAACCCGCCATTGACGAAGGTGACGATGAAGGCCATGGCAAAAAGCATCGGTATGGTGAGATGGATGTCGCCGCGCCACAGCGTCAGCACCCAATTGTAGACCTTGATGGCGGTCGGGATGGCGATGATCAACGTCGTGGTGGCGAAGAAGAAGCCGAAATAGGGGTGCATGCCGCTGACATACATGTGGTGCGCCCAGACCACGAAGCTCAGTGCGCCGATGCCGACGATGGCCCAGACCATCATCCGGTAGCCAAAGATGTTCTTGCGTGCATGCGTGCTGATCAGGTCGGAAACGATGCCGAAGGCCGGAAGCGCGACGATGTAGACCTCTGGGTGGCCGAAGAACCAGAACAGATGCTGGAACAGGATCGGGCTGCCGCCATTGTGCTGCAGCTGTTCACCCATCTCGACCACCGCCGGCATGAAGAAGGAGGTGCCGAGCACGCGGTCGAGCAGCATCATCACGCAGGCGACGAACAGCGCCGGGAAGGCGAGCAGCGCCATGACGGTGGCGGTGAAGATGCCCCAGACGGTCAGCGGCAGGCGCATCAGTGTCATGCCGCGCGTGCGGCCCTGCAGCACCGTCACGACATAGTTCAGGCCGCCCATGGTGAAGCCGATGATGAACAGGATCAGCGAGACGAGCATCAGGATGATGCCCCACTCCTGGCCGCCCGGTGTGCCGGTCATGATGGCTTGCGGCGGGTAGAGCGTCCAGCCGGCCCCCGTCGGTCCGCCGGGCGCAAAGAAGCTCGACACCAGAACCAGCACGGCGAGCAAATAGATCCAGTAGCTCAGCATGTTGACATAGGGAAAGACCATGTCGCGGGCGCCGACCATCAGCGGGATCAGGTAGTTGCCGAAGCCGCCGAGGAAGAGCGCCGTGAGCAGGTAGATCACCATGATCATGCCGTGCATGGTGATGAACTGGTAGTAGGCTTCCGGGGTGATGAAGTTGAAGGTGCCGGGGAAGCCGAGCTGCAGCCGCATCAGCCAGGACAGCACCAGCGCGACCAGGCCGATGGCCGTAGCGGTTGCCGAATACTGGATGGCGATGACCTTGGCGTCCTGCGAGAAGACATACTTCGTCCACCAACTGTGCGGATGGTAGAGTTCCATCTCCGCGACTTCGGCGGGCGGTACGGCATCTGCAGGCGTGACATCGACCATAGGAGCACCTCCGTGCCCTTTTTAGCGGGACCCGACAGTTTCGAGTTTTGCCGCAACTTTAAGAGCTGACACCGTCGCGTTGCCCGACGACTGTTGCGTCGAGCCAGTCTGCTCGGGCGCCGACAATTGCGCGAACGTCTGTTGCTGGCCAAGCCAGGCCATATAGTCCTGCTCGGTGTCGACCATGACGACGCCATGCATCATCGGATGGCCCTGGCCGCAAAGCTCGGCGCACAGGACCTGGAAGGTTCCGGTCTTGGTCGGGGTGAACCAGAAATAGGTGACCGAGCCTGGGATCATGTCCATCTTGGCGCGGAATTCCGGCACATAGAAATCATGCAGCACATCGATCGAGCGCAGCAGCATCTTGACCGGCTTGCCGACCGGCAGATGCAGGTCGGCTGCTTCGACCACGACATCGTCCTGGCCGTTGGGATCCTTGGCGATCACGCCCAGCGGATTTTCGGCGGTGACGTCGCGCGTGTCGGAAGTGCCGAGCTTGCCGTCCTTGCCGGGCAGGCGGAAACTCCACTGCCATTGCTGGCCGACGACTTCGACCACGGTTGCGTCGCTGGGAACGTTGACGAACTGGCTCCAGACGAACAGGCCGGGGACCAGCATGGCGGTGACGCCGGCTCCGGTGACGATCGTCAGCCACCATTCGAGGCGCTTGTTCTCCGGTTCATAGGCAGCCCGGCTGCCTTCCCGGTGGCGGAAGCGGAAGACGCAATAGGCCATGAACAGCACGACGGCGGAAAAGACGATGCCGGTGATCCAGAAGGTGATGATGATGGTGTTGTCGATATAGTCCCAATTGGAGGCAATCGGGGTCCACCACCATGGGCTCAGGAAGTGGAACACCACTGAGCCCACGACGATCAAAACGAGTACAACCACGATGGGCATGTCCCGTCCTCCCGGCATTCGAGGGGGCGCGAAGCCGTCCCGGCGAATGCCGCAAGCATCATGCGTGATTTGCAATCGAAATTCTAGAGCCGGCTGTGGAAGGCGCAAAAATCGCTTTTTGCGGGACACGGAACCGACTGTCCCCGTTTCGAATGCTGCATCAGGGATGGAAGCCCGGGGTAGATCGAGCGGGGCCGGTATGCCTCAACTTTCGATATAATCGTGCTCGAATCCAGCAAACTTCGTCAGGCCCGGTTGATCGAGCACGCGAACATGGCCTTGGCGGAATTCGAGCAATTTGCGCTCGCGCAGTTCCCGCAGCATTCGATTGACATGAATAGGCGTGAGGCCGAGAGCGTCGGCGAGATCGTACTGGGTGAGGGGGCATTCATAGCTGTTGCGGGTGACAGAGCCGATCCGTTCCAGACGCGCCCTCAGTTCGAGGAACAGATGCGCCGTCCGCGCCAAGGCGCTGCGTCGTCCCACATTGGTGAGATGTTGAGCGATAACTGCCCCGTGGTGCACGAGCGTTTCGAGAATAAGGGAAAAGAGGTGGGGCGACTTCATCGCAGCAAGGGTAAATGTCTTGGTCGAAGCCACCAAAACCAAAAGGTCGGTTTGAGCCACAAACGTTTCAAGAGCGCTGCCTGGGTATGACTGAGGCAGGACGATATCGCCTCTCAGCGCAAAGTCCAGAATCTGCCGCTGCCCGCCCGCGAGCTCATGAGAAATGCAACCCCAGCCCGACTCGACTATGAATACGCGATCGCTGTCCTCGCCCTGACTGACGATGACCGTCTCCGCCGAATAGCGCTTCGGCGTGAACCCCAGTGCCTTGATAAGTGCCATATCGTCGTCGTTGAGACCGACGTACGTTGGACGATTTTCACTTCCGCGCAAAGGAGGATGTGAAGCATACGTCATTTACCACCCCGCCCAAATTTCCTTTCCCCTCCGATGGAATGTACATCAGATTTGATGCGATGAGTATCCGGTCAATGGTAACTTTCGAGTGCAAGGTGTCGTTACCGCCACTTTTCGTTGCAATGGACAGTTCCGCTTGCTTGCCGAAGGCACGATTTGAAATCGCTCCGGGCACTGGTCAGGCTTTATTTCTCTTGAAATTTTCCCGCATGGACTCGACTATTTCGCTGGCAACGGCACAGCTGCGGTTGTCCACTTGATCTGCGGCGTTGCGTAGCGTCGTTGACGCGTCCTTGAGCAATCCTCTGATCTCAGCTGCCGACAACAGATGGGATGCTTCGAGTTCCAGCAGCACGGATTCACTCACGTGCAGCGCAGCAAGCGCAACCGCTCTCGGCCTGGTAGCAAGCAGTTTCAGGAGATCACCGCTGGGTCGGGCACGCGATTTTTTTTTTGCCATAGTTGCGTCTCAACCGTTCGGACAAGAAGGTTCACAGGCTCAAAATTGCGACGCCTCGACGAGCTGACCAGAGTTCCAGGATTGGGGGGCGTTCGATGCTCTCTTTTTGGCATTTCTCATGAGTATACTATCCCGGTTTGCAGCCGCGACACAGGGGCAGGGGATACCGAATTCGCCGTAGCTACTACTTCCCTACCCCTTGGAGCATCACCGCGGTCACAGCCGGCGCAGGGTTCCGCCGTCGAAGAAAGCAGCCCAGTTCCAGTCAGCCGTAAATCTGCTTCGGAAGCGTCTCGCCCTTTTCCAGAGCAGGCAGCGGGAAAGGTGCGACCTGTCCTCCAGTCTTGTCCAGATACTGCATCAACGCCGTCACCAGATGATAGAAGATGCTCGCGGGGACCTCGGTCGCCAGTGACCTTCCGCGCTCGTCAATCCTGTCGACCCACAAGCCAAGCGGTGCCGGATCGATGTGCCATCGGAAGAGGCGGGCGACACGAGCTTCGATCTCGGGTTTCAGATCCGGGCCGCCAATGCCGTCCAGGGCGACTGCCGCCTTGATGGCCTCGCATTGTGGCCAGCTGCGGGAGAGCCGGTCGAGGGGCAATCCCTGCCGCGATACCGCTGCATAGGCCAGACCTGTGGCCCGGTTCAATCCGCTGGCGACCGCCGACGAATAGAGCTTCCTTGCGTAGGCTGCCAAGTCCTTCTGCCCGCTCGCTCGCGCGAAATCGACGAGGAGCGAGGCCCATTCGAAATGGTGCCCTGGTTCGGTCCACTGTCCCTTGTCACCCGGCAATGGCAGCCAATCGACGTCGAAATGTTCGCCAAGCGTCCAGCTTTCCTGGTCGAAGAAATGGCACCGGAAGAGATCGATGACGCGTGCCGCTCGCCGCAGATATGCGCGGTCGCCGGTGACGCCATGCCAGGCAAGGAAGGATTCCAGCATATGCATGTGCGGGTTCGAGAACCGCACCCCTTTCCAACCCGGGGTCTCGAGGAAACCGTTCAAGCTGTCGTCTTCGAGATGGGCGTCGATGAATTGGAATGTCTCTTGTGCAAGCCGCAGGGCTTCTTGATGGCCGCATCGGTGAGCATGGGCTAGCGCCAGGAGCACGCAGGAATGGTCGTAGGCGTCCTCCGCCCGGTCAGCCACGCTGCCGTCTGCATTCAGCGTCCGCACCCAGCCGCCTCGGTCGGTCCGGCCGTATTTGGCGATGAAGTCGATGCCGTGGTCGATCAGCCTGTCGGCAGGTCCGTCCCAGCCGCGTTCCTTGGCCACCGCGAAAGCGTAGATCTGGCGAGCCATCGTGCGCATGCGCTTGGGTTTGCCCAACGGTCTTGCATCGAAACCGAGAGCCTCGTGGAAGCCACCGTACACATCGTCGACACCTGCAGTAGACCACAGCGGCAGGGTCTCCTCGAAGAGCCAGTGCTCGACGCGCTTGCGCCATGACCCGCTGATAATGACCCGGTCTTCCGACGCCGTGAACTTCGTCTCGAGGCGTCCGCTCTTCTCCAACTGTTCGACGACTTTCTTCACGTTCTGGCTGTGGCTGACGGGAGCGACAAATACCGCGTCCGGTGTCGCCACCACCGCCACATCCTTCATTCCGATGACGGTCAACAGCCTGCCCTGGCTTCTGAGGTAGGAGCTGGCGCAATCCATGGCGACGACGTCGCCCATGACGACATTGCCGTCGCGGTCCGTCGGGCTGGCTTCGAGCAGCGATTGCCACGATCCGAGGTCGTTCCAGCGGAAGGAAGCCGTAACCATCGCGATACCGCGTGCACGCTCCATGACTGCGTAGTCGATCGATGTTGAAGGGACAGCCGAGTAGAAGCCGTGGGGCAGGTAGATACCTGAGACGTCGGCCCGTGCGGTCTTGTAGGCACGTTCCGTGCTTTCCCAGATGTCGGGTCGGAGGTCGAGGAATGCTTGCCGCATCGTGTCGGCGCGAAACAGGAAGATGCCGGCATTCCAGTAGAATCTTCCCGAAGACACATATTGGCCGGCTGTCTCGGCATTGGGTTTTTCGACAAAACGCGAAACAGCGGCAACTCCACCACCATTCGCCGAAACCTCGATGTAGCCGTACCCAGTTTCGGGATGTGTCGGCTTGATGCCGAACACGACAATGCTTCCTGAATCGGCGGCAGGCCTGCCCGCGTCGACGGTTTCCCAGAATTGCGTTTCGGTCGATATCTCATGGTCGGAGGGGACCACCAGCACAAGCGCGTCGCCGCCATGCTCGGAGATCGTCTGCAAGGTGGCTATGGCGACCGCGGCGGCGGTATTGCGGCCGACGGGCTCGAAAATCGGCTTGCCGCCGTGCAGGCCAAGCGGACCGATGTCCGAGATAACTCGGTCGGCGTGTCGTTCGGAAGCGATCAGGTAGATCGGCGTTTCATCTCCCGGCCGCGCCTTGAGGCGGCGGACCGTCTTGGCGAGCATGGAGCCGTCGCCCGAAAGGTCATGGAACTGCTTGGGATTGTCTTCGCGCGAGAGCGGCCACAGCCGTGAGCCGACGCCCCCGCTCATGACAAAACTTACGATCCGGCCCGGCATGGTCCAGTTCCTCTCAGAATGTCTGATTGTAGACTCCGACCTCTGGATTGTGGCGCAGCACGGCATCGAGAGCCTCGAACATCTCGCGACGTCGCTCCGACGAGACAGGGCTCTCCACCACGACGACAATTTCCGGTTTGTTTGACGAGGCCCTGACCAGACCCCACGTGCCGTCCTGGGCAACGACACGCACTCCATTCACTGTGACGAGATTGGCCAGAGGCTGGCCGGCGAATTCGATCCCATCCCCCTTCATTTTTGTGAATTCCCCGACAACTTTCGCGACCACCCCGTATTTCACCTCGTCGGGGCAGTGCGGTGACATCGTTGGGGTGCCGAAGGTCAGCGGCAGATCGCGGTAAAGGTCCGCGAGTGTCTTACCCGGGTTGCGGTCGAGCATCTCGCAGACGGCGATCGCGGTCAGCAGCCCGTCGTCGTAGCCGCGTCCGATCGGCGGGTTGAAGAAGAAATGACCCGACTTCTCGAAACCAGCTATGGCATTGAGTTCGGCGACGCGCCTCTTGATGTAGGAATGCCCGGTCTTCCAGTAATCCGTCCTTGCACCGTGTTGCGCGAGAACAGGATCCGTCATGAAAAGTCCCGTCGACTTGACGTCCACCACGAAGACGGATTTCGGATGCAGCCCGGAAATGTCTCGCGCCAGCATGACGCCGACCTTGTCCGCGAAAATCTCGTTACCCTCGTTGTCGACCACGCCGCAGCGGTCGCCGTCGCCGTCGAAGCCGAGTCCGAGATCGGCACCCGTCTCCAGTACCTTGTCCCGGATCGCGTGCAGCATCTGCATATCTTCGGGATTGGGGTTGTAGTGCGGAAAGGAGTGGTCGAGCTCTACGTCCAGCGGGATCACGTCGCAGCCGATGCGTTCCAGCACCTGCGGCGCAAAAGCGCCCGCGGTGCCGTTGCCGCATGCCACTACCACCCTCAGCTTTCGGCCGACGTTCTTTCCGGCTGTCAGGTCCTCGATGTATCTCTCGCGAAATCCCGGCACGAGTTCATAGCTTCCCCCACCGACGAGATCGAAATCGCCGTCCAGCACGAGCGCTTTCAAAGCTGTCATCTCCTCCGGGCCGAATGTCAGAGGCCTTTGCGCCCCCATCTTCACTCCGGTCCAGCCGTTCTCGTTGTGGGAGGCCGTCACCATGGCCACCGACGGAACGTCGAGTGCGAACTGGGCGAAATAGGCTGTGGGAGAAAGTGCCAAACCGATGTCCTTGACGCGCGCGCCGGCCGCCATCAGGCCGGAGACCAGCGCCATCTTGATGGCCATGGAATAACTACGAAAGTCGTGGCCGGTGACGATGTCCGGGCCGACACCCATTCGGCGGATCAATGTGCCGAGCCCCATGCCGATCGCCTGCACGCCCATCAGGTTGAGTTCGGGTTCTTTCTCCGAGCCTGGATGCCCGAACCACCAGCGCGCGTCGTATTCCCGGAAGCCAGTGGCTTTGATGAGAGCACTGGTTTCGAAGGTGAATGTGTTTGGCGTGGCTTGGCCGACTATGTTCACGGTCGCGGGTTTCCGCTCTGCAATTGCGGGAAGAGTCGTAGCACGCTGCCGGACGCGGGCCTCTTCATGAATTCGAGTAACCCCAACGCCCTGGTTTGCGCCCCCTCATCCAATAGGAGCATGCCTGCCGATGGCCGAAAGGATGTCTCGTCCAGGCATGGGGGGCTTGTATTCTGGGAGCGTGCGTCCCGGTCGGGCGCCGGCGACAAGGATGGCTGCAAGATGCCGCTGACCGCATTCAGGCTCACGTTCCGCGAGAATGTCGACGAAAGGCGGTTCGGTCGCCTGGCTCGCCTTCTCACTGTCATTCAGGTGGAAATCGAGAGGGAATCCGCGGAACTCCATCCGTCCGTGGAAAGGATGACGGACTGCGCTGCCTTCTCTTCGGAGGCGATGGAAAATGGCGAGGGCCCCGAACGCATGTCCGCGCGGATCGATACGCTGGCGCGGAACCTGGCGCTCAACCGCAGACGGCAGGTCTTGCTGGAACAGCAGATGTCATTTGTCGACAGGACGAGAGAAGGGCTGCTGCGCATTGTTCCTTCCCATGGGACGTAGGGCCCATACGCCAATTGGCGGCGTTTACCTTGCGCGGCGCAGGCGTAGTCTTTCGCGGCAGTCTGGGATCGCGGGGCCTTAGCTTTCAATGAAAACATCGGCCGAATGCCATGGACCGCCTGCACGGGGACGGCGTACGCGCTGGATCTCCCCGCACGCCTGCAGGAGACGCTGAATGAACCGCATGTTCCCCAATCAATGGCCATTGACAACGGATCAGCAGGCTTCCGTCGACCAGGAGTTCATTGGCCTCTCCGACATAACCGAATTTCTACGGCGCTATGTTGGGACGATCATCGCCTGCGTTGCCGCGGCGCTCCTGGTGGCCGGGTTCTACAATTTGACCACCGACCCGGTGTTCACCGCCAGCGCACAGATCCTGATCGAGCCGAAATTGCCGCAACACCTGCAAGAGGGCGGCGAAGTAAATCTGTCATTGGATACCGCCCAAGTGGAAAGCCAGATTGCGGTGATGCAGTCGGAAAAGATCGCTGCGATGGTCCTCGACCAGCTGAAACTCGTCGACGACCCCAAATTCAACCGTCCGCAGGCTCCGATTTTGCTGGAGAGGTTCAGGAGGATCGGAGCAGTCCTGCTTGACGCTTTCGGGCTCCGGAAAAGCGCCTGGTTCACCTCGCTTTGGGAGCGTTTCGGCCTGAGCGCGCCTGAAACGCCGGCGACGCTGACCGAGTATCAAAAGGCCCGGCGCACCATGCTGATTTTCCGCGAGGGCCTCGACATCCGCAGGGTCGGCGTTTCCTACGCGATAGACATATCCTTCACCTCTCCTGATCCCGAGGGGGCAGCCACGGTTGCGAACGCCACGGCCGATGCCTTCGTGCGCGAGCAGATAGAAACCAAGGCCGACGCCGCAAAGGAAGGCGGCGCGTGGCTCGAGAAGCGCCTGCAGCAGCTGCGCACCCAGATGAACGAGGCCATGGCGAAAGCGCAGGAGTTCCGTTCACGGCACGACTACAGTGTCGGGAGTGACGCCACAGGGGAAGACGGGACAAGCGCTGTACCGACGCTCGAAGAGCTCGAGGTGACTGCCGAAACCTACCAGAAGATGTATGAGAGCTTCCTGCAGGCCTACACCAACTCGGTAAGCCAGCAATCCTATCCGGTTGCCGACGCAAGGGTGATCACGGCCGCGACGGCGCCGCTCTATCCGAGCGCTCCAAGGCCGAAGCTGATGCTGGCCTTTGCGACGGTTGCCGGGTTCATTTTCGGCGTCGGACTTTCGTTCGCAAGGCATACGTTCGACTGGACCGTAAGGTCGCCACGACACATCCGGGACAATCTGGGTATCGAATGCGTCGGAGAACTGCCGCCCACCAGCAGGAGAAGGGAATCCGGCCACGTCGACGAAGTGGTAAGATACCCGCACTCCCGATACAGCCACAGTCTCAGGAAAGCGCGAACCGAAATCAGCCTTGCGCAAACCAGCCGCCCGATCAAGTTCCTTGGGTTGACCGCTGTATCCAACGACAGTTCGAAGAGTTCCGTCGCCAGCAATCTTGCCACGCTTTACTCGATGTCCGGTCTGAAGACGTTGGTGATTGACGCCGACGTCCGGCGACCGACCATGACCACGCGGCTGCTCGGCTGGTCGGGCAGCCTCCAATCCTTCCAGGATCCTGTCCGGCTCAACATCGTCCGCGCCCCGGGGCGGCCGTTCGACATGCTTCCAAGTTCGGTCGTGGACGCCAAGCACCTGTTGGCCCCAGGCAATATGGAGGCGTTCCTCTCGGAGCTTGCCGATTGCGACCTTGCCGCCCACGAACTTGCCGCCTACGACATCGTCATCGTCGACCTGCCGACACTTGCCTCGGGCGCCGATGAACTGACTGTCGGATCGGTCCTGGATGGCGTCGTGATCGTTGCCGAGTGGGGTAAGACACATGTCGAAACGCTGCGGGGGCTTGTCAGGACGCTGCAGGCCAGCAGGACGCCGGTACTTGGCGTACTCCTGACCAAGGCCCGCACGATGACGTCCAACCACCGCAAAGCATGAAACAGGTAGCGGGATATTCCTCCTTCGGAAGTCGCAAAAGCGTGCAGGGGGATCATTCCTTGGGATTAGGGGGATAGCCCCGGAGCGTCACGCTACCTCCTTTGCCATTCTTGCCGACAAGCCCCGACCTTGGAAGAGTGTCGGGAACAATTCGAAACAGCAACCGTCCCATGACAACGAACGCCTTCGAGTCGCATCAGAAAACCCCGATCTGGGTTCAGACGCCTGTGCCCGTGGCAGCGGAAGGCCGAACGGCAGTGCTGCACGTTGTTCCTGCACCCGAACACAACAGCGCCGGGGCAGTGTTGACAGAGATGTCGCCTGCCATCAGGGCAGGAACGACGAACCCTCCTCTGGGAGGTCTCCTGAAGCGGATCATGGATCTGGTCATAGCGGTCACGGCACTTGTCATGGCTGCGCCAGTGATGATCGTTGTTGCCCTGCTGATCAGGATGACGGCAGGAGGCCCGGCAGTGTTCTCGCACAGCCGCGTCGGATTCGGCGGAAAGCCGTTCAATTGCTACAAGTTCCGCTCGATGGTTGCCAATTCGGAAGAAGTCCTGAAAGCACATCTCGAAGCCAATCCGCACCTCAGCGTGGAGTGGGAGGAGACCCACAAGATCAGGAACGACCCGCGCGTCACGCTCCTTGGGTGGATGCTCCGCAAGTCGAGTGTCGACGAACTCCCCCAGCTCTTCAACATCATCCGCGGCGACATGAGCTGCGTCGGCCCAAGGCCCATCGTGAAGGACGAACTCAACCGCTACGGCGACCATCTGGGGGAATACCTTCGGACAAGGCCGGGACTCACCGGCCTCTGGCAGGTGAGCGGAAGGAGCAGCATGGACTACGCCAGCCGCGTGGCGCTGGACAGCCAGTATGTGCGGAACTGGTCAGTCTGGCTCGACATTGTGATCTTGTTCAGGACTATCTTCGCTGTGATGCGCTTCGACAGGGCTTCCTGAAGTCCCGACGGGCTACGTTTCGTCCCGCTTCCGATGGACGGACAGGGACAGGCCGATGATGTAGGCGCAAGCCAACGCGAACGCCAGGATCAGGAATCTGGTGACGGTCACATAGCCCGGCAACCCAAGGCCATTCCAGGCAAAGCTTCCGATCAGAAGCAGAGCAGTCGCTGCTATCAGGGCGGGAACCTTGAACCGCAGCCCCATCAGAACGCCTGCTGCCGATACGGCTATTATGCTCATGAGCACTGACATCTCCAGTGGCGCCCGCAGGACTGATGGCTCACTGCGGCAGGAAGGTTCCGGCAGGGGTCCAAGGGGCCAAGTGTGTGTGCTCACTGATATGCGGCCTCAAAGTGCAAGGCAAGCGCTGCCAGGGGTAGTGCACAGATGGTCCGCTTGATGGTCGAACCTAGGCTTACGCCCTCGTGTTCTTCGTCCTTCCCCGCGGCTGCCAGCAGCCGCGGTTTCAGCTCCCGAAGGCCATGCCAACGGGGCGCAGCGAGCTGCCACCCTCGCGGAACTCACACAAGCTAGATCAGTTGGTGCCCTGAACCGGAAGCGTCTCTGCCTGAATGCCGCCGCTTACAGGGAAGGCAGCCAGGCCCGACTGCGGCGGAGGGATCTCGATCTTCACGGTATCGCCTGGCTCGATCGGCGTCGTTTCCTCAGCCGCGAGTTCTTCCGAGCCGCTGTCCGTCGTCCTCACGATCTTGAAGATCGGCTTAGCCCTTTCGGAGCGCTCCCTGAGAGCGAGCAGGGCAGGGGCGGTGACTTCGGTTTCGTGCAGTAACTGCACTGCGGTGTCGGCTTTGCTGGTAACTTCATTGAGCTGCAGCTGCGTCTCGCGCAAGGCCGCGGCGACTTCGTTGGCTTGGCTGTTGCCGAGGTTGAGGATCTCGATGTCGGTCTTGCTTATCTCCTGCCTGGCTTGCAAAAGCGAGGTCTCGGCAGCCAACCTGTCGCTCTGCATCTGTGCGACCGTCCCCTCCAGAGAGAGTTCCCGCGGTGCAACCGCCAGACCCTTCTGGACAAGGGTCGAAACGCCTGCAAGTTCCTTCTGGATGAGTTCGATCTGCTTGTCGCGGAAGGTCAGCTGCTCCTCGAGCGAAGCCAGTTCCTTTTCCAGGAAATCCCTGAGTTCGTGGAGGGAACGCAGTTGCGTCGTCATCGCGTCCTTGCGGACGGCGAAAATCTTGCGCTCCTGCTCCATCGCCATCGCGACCGTCTCGTTCGAAGCCCTGTCTTTCAGGTCCGCAGGGAAAGCGATTTCGTCGCTGCCAGCGAGTTCGGATTCCAGCCGCGCTTTGCGCGCGAGCAGATTGACGTTGCTCAGCGCCAACAACCCCACGTCGCCCTGGCCCGAGATGACTTCACGCTCGAGCCTCGACATGTCTTCTTCATGTGTCCGCAGGCCGCCGGCGATACTCAGCGCCTGCAGCACCGTCAGGCCGGGCCTGTAGGGAAACTCGCCGGGCTGCGTGACGTAGCCGACTATGTAGAACGGCCTGTACTGGACGATCTCGACGGCGACATCCGGCTGGCGGCCGAGGCCCATGTTCTGCATCAGGCGGTCGCCGATCGCGCGGGAGAGGTCGCCGGGGGCGGTGCCCTGCGCGCGTATCTGGCCGACAAATGGAAGGAAGAGCATGCCGTCGGCACCGACAACGAAACTGTCGTTGAGAGCCGTCCACTCGAAGATCACATCGCGTGAGGCGCGCCATTCGTAAACCTTGAGCCGGACCTTGTCCTGAGGTCCGAGGAGATACTCGGCAGCCACCGCCGGCAAGGCGCAGACAGTTGCCGCCGCCAATGAAGCCGCCACCGTCACAAGCCATTTCCGCATTGTCTTCCCCGCCGTCATATTTTCAGGATGTATTCGGGTTCGATCCGTCCCATGGCGACATGCAGGATCGCCAGCATGTTGCCCCTGAGCCTGCCTCTTCGGTCGACATAAGGCTCCGGCCGCAGGCTCTTTGCCAGGTTGGCCGCTATGTTCCTGAACATCAGGGACAGCGCGAAAGAGGCCGGAACTGTGCCTTTCCTGATCAGGTAGATCGGGTTGGCAACCTGGGAGTAGCCGAACCGCGTTCCGCTGGTGCGCGCCGACTTGATGCCGAGATGGACGCCCGTGATCGAGGTCACGCAGACCACACGACCTCTGCACCTCAGCTGGCTGGTGAAGTCGATGTCTTCCTGCCAGCCGTAGAGGACGAGGCGCTCGTCGAAACGTACATCGCCCACAATCGAGGAACGGACGGACATGTTGCAGCCGTAAGCTCCGACATGGTCGACCACCAGCGGTCCATGATATGTTTTGCCCTTGGCTTCGCGCAGGGCGGTTTCGGCATCTTCCCAGGTGAGGCCGGCATTCGTGGCCCCGTCTCTGACGACCCTTCCCATCACCACTGCCCATCCGTCATTTTCCGCAAAAGCTTTCTCGACCTGCTCCAGGTATTCGGCGGACGGAATGAAATCGTCGTCGAAGAATGTGATGACGTCGAAGCGCTGCAGGGAAGGCACGAGAGCCGTGTTCCGCTGGACGGACGATCCCTTTGGTCCGAAAACGAGCGACAACGGGAAAGGACAGCTTTCTGGCAACTCGACATGCGCAGCGTCGGGCGCCGACAAAATGACCTCGTCGGGAAGTCTCGTCTGGCCGCCCAGATACTCGATCAGGCGCGTGAGTTGTTCCCTGCGGCCGACAGTCGCGATGATCACTGCGAGTTTCATGCTCGATCCAGGTTTCGGTTGTCGCCGACGCTAGACCGACGAGAGCAGCAAAACAGCCTGCATAAAAGGGGACGGAATGAGCTTGCCTACCTCCTGACACCGGCTTTTGGAGTATTCCCATCGGACGACACACAGCCGGAAGTACTAGGCTGGCGCGCGCCCGGAGCAGCCTGTAGCCGATCGGACAACTTGCCGGGACGATGACGTGGAATGGAGACTGCCGGGTCTGCTGGTGCGAGGGGACCCATGCTCCACGAACGTTCTTCCGATCTGACGGTCGCGGCCAAGGTCGATGTGCCCATCGAGGAGTTGCCGGCCGCGCCGGAGCTTCGCGTCGACAGGTACGCGAAGATAGCGGTCGTTCACGACTGGTGCCCGAATTTCCGAGGCGGTGAACGGGTTCTGGCGCAAATCTGCAAGCAGTTCCCCAATGCAGAAGTGTTCACGCTTTTCGATTTCCTGCCGGCCGAGGTGAAGGAGCAATATTTCCGCGACGTGGAATTCCATACCTCCGCTGCCAACCGGATCCCGATGGTGCAGAAATTCTATCGGTCCCTCTTCTTCTTGTGCCCTTTCCTGATCGAGCAGTTCGACGTGACAGGCTACGATGCGGTGATCTCGTCTTCGGCCGCATTTTCGCGCGGCGTGATCACCAGGCCGGACCAACCGCATCTTTGCTACGTACACAGCCCGGTCCGCTACGCCTGGGACGAGCAGTTTTCCTATCTTCAGCAGGGTCACCTTGGCTTTGGCCCCAAGGGAATGCTCTACCGGTACATGCTCCATCGTCTGAGGACGTGGGACACGCGAACCGCGCACGGTCCGGACTTGATGCTGGCGAATTCGAACTATGTCCGCTCCCGTATCCAGCACATTTACGGGCGCGAGGCCCGCGTCGTTTTCCCGCCGGTTGCCCTCGCAGAACTGCCCTGTGTCGAGGACAAGCATGACTACTATGTCTCGGCATCTTTCCTCGCGCCGTACAAGCGCACCGACCTCGTCATCCGGGCCTTCAACGAGATGCCGTCGCGGCGGCTGGTCATCGTTGGCGAAGGGCAGCAATCAGCCACCCTGCGGGCGCTTGCCGGCCCGAATGTCACCTTCTCGGGTTATCTGCCCCGGCAAGACTATGTGAACACCCTGGCACGCGCAAAGGCGATGGTCTTTGCGGGCTGCGAGGATTTTGGCATAGCACTGGCCGAGGCGCAGGCCTGCGGAACGCCGCTGATCGCCTTCGGCCGCGGCGGAGCGGTCGACATTGTGCGACGCCTTGGGTCATCGCCCGAACCGACAGGGGTGTTGTTCAAGGCTCAAACCGTCGACCACCTCAAGGAGGCAGTCGAGCGGTTCGAAGAGAACCGCCATGCCATCGCGCCCCGCGCTTGCGCCAGGAATGCAGAACGTTTTTCCGAAGATAATTTCGACCGCGCCATCCTGGAATCGCTCGGGGCCGTCCAGGCACTGCACGAGATCATGTGAACTCTCGAGCCCTGACGACCTTCGTTTCCGTGTCGACGCCGTCTGCGGCCGCCATCGCCTTGAGATAGCGCAAGGCCGTCGCTCTCCAGCTGTATGCCGAGGCTCTCACCCGTCCCTTGCTTTTCATCTGCAGTCGCAGGGCGTCAGAATTGCGCAGCTGCATGAATCGGTCGAACCATGCCTCCGGGTCGTCGGGCGACGCAAACAACGCTGCGTTCGCGCAGACTTCAGGCAGGCTGGCTCGGTCGGAAGCCACCACTGGGCAGCCGACCGCCATCGCCTCGAGGGCGGGGAGGCCGAAGCCCTCCGTGAGCGAGGGGAAAGCCAGGCATAATGAGTCCCCGAGGAGCGCAGCCAACTCGCCATCGGAAATGCGGCCAAGCCACTGGATGTTTTGGGCTTTTGCACTGGTTGGTCCTGACTTGAAAACGCGCGAATCCGACATGCCGACAATCGCAATCCTGAGCCCGGCTTCGGCAAGGCGGTCAGCCATGTCCAGGATAAGCCCTACATTCTTGTGGGGTGCGGTACTGCCGATCATGACGATGGTTTCCCGCGAGGCCGCCATTCGTGTCCTGACCGAGTGTTCAGGCGTCCATCGCGAGGCATGCTCATGGCCGTTCTGGGCTACGAAAGCCCGTTGCGCGCGGATGACGCCGCGGTGGACCAGTTCGCCCAGCGAGTAGTCGGAAACCGTCGAAACACGCCACGCCGTCTTGCCGAGACATGGCAGCAACGTTTTGTAGAAGCTCCTGAAGGCACGCGAATAGCTTTGCGGCGCATTCCAGACATTTGCATCATGGATGCAGACGATATGCTTTCGGGAAAGCAGTGGTCCCGTGTTGCAGAGGCTGAGCAGTCCGCCTCCGTCGAGCGACAAAGGGAGTTGCGTCTGCTCCCAGATATGGCCGCTCGTGCGGCCGATCTCGCGGCGCTCGATGAAAGCCAGGGGGATCTTATCGGAGCCGGGGGGACAGTGCAGTCCGAGTTCGAGGCCCCGAGCGAGGGGATCCTGTTCCGCCATCAAGGCGTCGAGCGAGCGGACGACCTCGCGCGCGTAACGCTGGACGCCTGTTGTCGGCTGGGAAAGAAAACGCCCGTTGATTGTCCAGCGCCGTGCCATCGCGTCCCCTTTTGTGGCCTTCAGTGTGGGGCTGCGAAGACGCCGGGTCACCATGGCCATCGGGTCATCCGGTTAACCGGGAAGCATCCGGATAGGCGAGGTCCGGCATTGTGCCTACCTCAAACGTCTGAGGACCTTAGTGCCCCCGGGAATGCTAGTCTCGCCCAGGGCGCCGAAAGGACCGGGGAAGGTGGACATGGGCAAGCTCGAGTTCGGCACGACGCAGGCGCCACTGCCAAGACCGGCCGGACGGTTGAATGGCCACCACGCTGAGACACCACTGGCGAGATCGCCTGCCAACGCTGCCCATTCCGCGATCGGGCATTCCGCCTGGGCGTGGGCGGACCGGGATGCGCCAAGACGACGCTGGACGATAAACGGAGACTTCACGACGCTTCGGCCGACCGGAGTTGCCCGCTATGCCCGCGAGGTGACCATGGCCCTCGATGCCCTCCTTTCGGAAGGGCATCCGCTCGGTCGCGACCTGGAGATCGATCTCGTGGTGCCGCGTCCGCTCTCGGAACCTTTCCGCCTCGATGCCATCCCCGTCCGGGTCGTTCCTGAATTCAGCAGGCCGCGACTGCCGCAATTCTGGGTGCAGGCGCAGTTGCCCTGGCACGTGCCGGGAGGATTGCTGAGCTTCTGCAATCTCGCTCCCGTCGCGCTGCGGCGCCAGATCGCGTGCATCCACGATATGCACACCAGGCTCATGCCGTCGAGCTACGGGTTCGGTTTCCGCTGGGCGCACCGCCTGATCCTGCCGGCACTCGGCAGGCGGGCTGCCCGCATCACCACCGTCTCACAACTCTCGCGCAACCATCTGATAGATTTTGGCATCGCGCCGGACGAAAACATCGTCGTCACCTACAACGGCAGCGACCATGCGAAGAGATGGGATGCAACGAGATCGTCGCTGGCCGTCGACCGCGGCAGGCCGTATGTCCTCTGCCTCGGAAGGCGAGATCAGGAATACAAGAACATGGGGCTTCTCGCCAGGCTGGCCCCGCTTCTCGACGAGATGGGCCTCGATCTCTGGATGCCGGGCGATGTCGACGAGACCACGGTCCTGCGCTATGTCCCGGAAATGCCCGGCAACATCGTCCTGCTTGGCCGCATAGGGGACGACGACTTCAAGAAGGCGCTCGAAGGCGCTTTGTGCTTCCTGTTTCCGTCACGCATCGAGGGTTTTGGGCTACCCGCTGTCGAAGCGATGGCATCTGGTTGCCCGGTCGTGGCCTCGACCTCGCCATGCCTTCCTGAAATCTGCGGGGATTCGGCTCTCTATGCCGATCCAGACGACGTCCAGTCGTGGGCCGAGGCTGTCCGCCTGCTGATGCTCGCCCAAGACTTGCGGCAGCGATTGATCACCAAGGGGCACGCGAGGGCGAGCAGTTATTCCTGGCGTTGGATCGCGTGGAAATATCTCGAACTCATGGTTCACGTCGACGCCGATTTCGGGGAGTTCCGCAATTGACCGGCTGCCCGGCCCGCAGCAAGAAGAGCAGCGGCGGGTCAAAGCCCATATGCCTCAAACTGAGTAGTGATGCGCCATTTGGGTCAGTTCTCCGGTCCGCTCGGCACTGGTAAACTGGTCAGGGGGACCACTGGGCACTTGTATCGGCTTCCTTGGGTGGGGCGATGGTCTTCTCAACGATCGGCACGGGCAGCTTCGCATCGATAACGTCCAGGGCAACCGCGGAATACCAGCCGGCTGCCCGGACTGCTCAGGCCAGGAGGTTCTGGAACAATCCTCAGCTTCTGAGATTGGTATCCGCCTACGCCATCGCCTACATCCACATGGCTGGAGTGGTGAGCGCCGCCCACATTGATCCGGCTGTCCTGGCCGTTTTCCGTTTCGGAACGGATCTGTTCATGGTTCTGGCGGGTTTTCTCACCGCGCACGTGCTCGGCAACAATGGCAAGTCGGCCGGCGCCTATTTGCGAACGAGGCTCATTCGAATCGTGCCCTTGTATTGGATCTTCACGGTTCTCGCATTCCTTGTCGAAAACTACGCGATGAAAAGCCATCCGAAGTCCTTGTACGAGCTTTTCATGTCGCTCGCCTTCGTGCCCTCCGGACCCTATCCGATCCTGTACCCGACCTGGACACTACTGGTAATCGTCGAATTCAGCCTGATCATCGCGGCTTTCCAACTCATCAGCGTGAAAAACGGGATCTTCTATTCCGCCGCCTTCGCGGTTCTTCTGGCGGCCGCAGGCCAGACGTTGAACATCGAGAACCCCATTTTTAGGTTTTACACCAACCCCATCCTGATCGATTTCGCCCTCGGCATCATCATCTACTGGCTTGCCAACTCCGGGCCGTTCCCTGTCAAACTGCCGCAGCGCGGGGCCGTTGCCCTCGCGGCGGCGGCAGTCGCCATCGGAGCCATAGCCGCGATCTTGCGACCTTTCTGTTGGCCGGCACTGCCCCGTCTCCTCGCGCTCGGCGTGCCGATGTCGCTGCTGTTGCTGGGGGTTGTCGCGCTCGAGCAGCTCGGCGTCTACAGCGACTCCAAGCTCTTGAACTTTCTCGCCAAATGCACCTACGCGATCTACCTGACCCACTGGTTCGTGGATATCGTATCCGAGAAGCTCGTTACCGAAAGCGGAAATTCGGCGGGGCTCGCCACGGTGCTGTTGTTCGCGACGCCCGTGGCCTTAACCTGCGTTTCAGTGCTGGTTTATCTTTATGCGGAGGTGCCGCTGACCCGATATCTTTCCAATCGGTTCCCCGGCCAGAGCCGTAGCCTTGCCTGAGCTCGGTGCCCGCCTGGAGTGATTGCCACGGAGCGCCCTCGCGCGGCTACGCCATCAGCGGTCCAGCGCAGATGATCTCGTTGGCGTAGTGGTGCACTCAGGTCATCGGGTGCGTGACAAGACGCCCGTTGCCATGTCGCGGCAGTCAGTCGGCCGATCGCGCACGCCTCTATTGGGCCGCAACAAGGCGGTCGCCGAACCGGAGCACCTTGTCGGCCGTTTCGGTGCCGTCATCGTAGAGCTTGACGACTTCCTCTGGCAGGAGCCGGTTGACGTCGGCCGCGCAGATGTAGTCTCGCATGGTGGTTCCCGTGCTGCGGGAATCCACGTTGGCGGCGCCGCGGCGGGCGACCACGTCATCGAGATGCACCGTCCTGAAGTCGATGCTGTACCTCGCGACGCTGGTTGTGTTCGGAACGGTTTCGTGCAGCTGCGCGCCGGAGAAGGCGATGATGCCGCCGGGCGGCGGCAGGTAGCGGAGCGATCGTTCGTTCAATTCCTGCTGTGGCTTCGGCTGCTCCCGGGCATCGCTCTTGACGTGCTTGGCGGCGTCGGCGCGGTTCTTGGTGTTCCATTCGTAGTAATTATAGATTTCGGAATTGTTCTTCACCGGGGTATCGAAGTAGCCGGGATAGAAGCCCATCGCGTTTTCCGGATCGAGCGAATAGATCGGAATCCACCAGTTGATCTGGCACATCGGAGCCGAATACCAGGTGTCGCGATGCGGATGGAAAGCGTAGGCGATCCCTGACGACAGGAAATGGGACGGATATGCCGACCTCATCCTCGGTACGTCGAAATAGAGGTTTTCAAGGTCCATCCCCCGCTCCTGCATGATAAGGGAGATCAGCCTCTTGCATTCCGGGTGGTGGATGAAGGCGGGTTTGGTCTTGCCAAGAATCGAGGCGACGTGCTCCGCCGTCAAGTGCTCGTGAACCGCTCGCGGGTCATGCGGTGCGAACGCCGCTTCCAGCATCTCCCTGGCGAGGCCGATCAAGGCCTCGGTATTCGGTGTCGCCGAGAAGACAAAAATGTCTCCCGAGTAAAGCCTCCGGCGACGCTGTTCGTCATTGTGGTTCGAGTCGATGAACAAAGCTGCCATGGAAATATCCCCCGGAAACGGCTGCCGCAAATGCACGCGCCGGCTTCGAAAACTAACCTGCCGACCGCCGTCGGCGACAGCGCCTCATTCGGAGTAGGGAGCCAGGTGAGGCATGGCATTTTGTCTTAGCGACCTCGTGGCCAAAAGTAGCATCCCGTAAGCCTATCAGCCGAGGCACGAATGCTGGCGCAGACCTATTGCGGGCATCGCCGGGCACTCCACCGACGCCGACCTTTCTTGGGCACTGCTAACCCTTTTGGTCGATTGCTATCCCATAGCCTTTTAGACGGCATGACCTTCCAGCCGATCTGTTAGAGGATCGCTTCGGGGACCTAAGCCTTTGTCCTCGAACATGGTTTGGCGCCGTTCCGGGGTCACATCAGTTTGGATCGACAACAAGGCGTCTCACGAGAGGAACCTGTGCTGATGTCCAGCATCAATGTAGTCATACCTTGCTACAACGCCGGTCGGTTCCTCGCGCAATGTGTACACAGTGTACTTTCGCAAAACTTCGATGATCTCCGGATCGTTGTAATCGACAATGCGTCAACGGACGACAGCGTGGAGGTGGCGCGCCGACTTGCTGCCGAGGACAGCCGGGTTGAAGTCGTGTGCCACGCCAGGAACCTGGGACCGGTTGCGTCCTACAATGAAGGCGTGGACCTGGCGCGCGGCGACTACTTCATGCTTTTGTGCGCCGACGATCTGTTGACGGACGGCTCGCTCCGACGCGCAGTTGAGGTCCTCGATAGCAATCCCAGGGCTGTCTTAACCATCGGGCCCAAGCTCGACATGGTTGAGGGGGAAAACTTCGTCGAGCCGAGTCAGTCAGATCGCTGGCGAGTAACGGAAGGAGCGCGGTTTATCGAGGACTGCTGCCGCCATCTCGGCAATTCCATTGCCCTGGGAGCGGTGTTGGTCAGGATGGCTACGCAAAAGGCGGCGGGTCACTACCGCGCGTCGCTTCCCCACGCAAACGACCTGGAGCTGGTGCTTCGTCTGGCCCAGTTGGGGTCGGTCGTGGAATTCGAGGGCGCTCTCGGTATCAATCGTGTGCATCCGGCACAGATAACGGCCGTCCAATTTTCAGACAAACTAACCCAGTTGAAGCAACGACAGGCCGTATTTGACAGCTTCTTCTCGCGGGAAGGCGCTGCCATGCCGGGGGCAAGCCGATTGCATCGCATAGCCCTCCACAAGATTGCCGACGTTGCCTATTGGCAGGCTGTCTTGAATCTGTTGCGGGGAAAGACTGCCTTTGGTGTCGAGCTGCTCAGATATTGCTTTTCGTTGACACCCGCATCGAGGCTGTTTCCGCCGCTGGGACATTTCTATCGATCGAAGGGATCCTTCAAACGCGCGCTGTTGGTGCTTTCAGGCCGGGGCTTGGGGGGGCAACATCGGGGAGACCACGGCCGGGGTGGCGAAATTCGTGGCAAGCAGGATGTAGCGTTTACCCGTCCTCGCCATTAGCTCAACGGGCTCCATTGCCAAAGCATATCCAACCTGGGGGTACTCGGCCCCTGCGGAAATGCCAATGGAAACAGCCGAAATGTTCCCGCAGCCACCGGTCGATGTGTGTGCTTTATCAGGCGCTGGCCCGTTGCCGGCGCCGGAAGCTCAGCAGCACGTCCTGGAACAGGTTCAACTGTCCGAACACGAACAGCAAGACGAATCCGTAGATGCCACTCAGAACCACTCCTCCCGCCAGCAGCCGCACAAGGGAAGGAACCTCTGGGCCGAGATAGTGTTGCAGCGCCAGCGCGCCGGCCGAGGCCACCATGCCCGACATCCACGGCCTCACGATCACACGCAACAGATCCCCGACTGAAACCGGCGTGCCATGCAGGCTCCAGGCCAGGTGCGGATAGAGCCAGAGCATCAGCGCCGTCGAGTAGCTGAGGGCCACGCCCTCGGGGCCGAAGGAAATCCCGATGCAGTAGGAAACGATGACGAGAGGGGCGATGGCAAAGGCTATGTACAGGCTGCGCTTCTGCTTGCCGGTCGCGATCAGCAGCCAATACGTCGGATTGATGATTCCGAACACCAGGATGGTAGGGGCGAGCAGCCGAAAGATAGTGGCCGACTCCGTCCATTGCGGGCCCAGAATTACGGTGACGATGTCATGTGCGAACACACATGAGAACATTGTAATGGGTACCGTTACCGCAATGACGATCGAATACCCCTTGAGATAGAAGTTCCGCAACCGCGCGGGATCGTCCTGCATTCGCGACAAGGCGGAAAACAGCACCGCTCCGACGGCGCCGTTGATGGTCGCCGTGGGGATGCCGATCAGCTGAAAAGCCCGGGTATACAGTCCAAGCGGCCCGGCGCCCCAGAACCGCCCGAGAAGGACTTTCTCGGCGTTGTAGCCGACATAGACGACCAGGTTGTTCAGCGTGACGGTTCCACCGAAATGCAGGAGCGAGCGGATGTTGGCGCCGCGCCGGGGCGGTCCAGGAATCCAGCCGGTGGCGATCCAGAAGCCCAGGCTGTTGATTGCCGGTGAGATAAGCGTCGGGGCGATCAGTGCCCAATATCCAAAGCCATGCAACGCAAGCAGCACTCCAACCACAACGCCCACACACAGGGCGCTCGTATCGATCGCGCTCAGCGTGACATACCGCAGATTGCGCTCCAGCAGCGCGGCATGCTGAACCCCGGCGGCATTGAGCAGGAACCCTGGAGCGATCGCGAAGGCTATCCAGAGCAGGCGTGGCTCATGATAAAACGTGGAGATGAGGTAGGCGCTCCCGGCGCACAGCAGCGTGAGGAGGATACCTACCAATATGTTGACCCAGAAAAGCGCCGAGACCTGCTCAATCGAAATCTCATGCTTTTGGATGGTCGCGGAGGACAGCCCGGCGGTGGTAAAGGCATCGAAAATGCCTGTGAGCGCCACCACCATCGCAACCAGGCCAAAATCGTTGGGGCTGAGCAGGCGTGCCAGTATGGCAATGTAGCCTACCTTGAGTATCAGGTTCGCGGCCTGGTTCGCCATTCTGGCGACGCCACTTTGAACGGCTTCGCTCTTAAGGCTGCCGGCCTCGCGTTTCGCAACCAGGGGCTCGTTGTTCATGTGCCGCTGACTGCATGCGGGCGTGTCTCAGCTTGAGCGGCCGGCGCATGCCTTCTCTGATCAATCATCTCGCCAGGCACCCGTTCCAGCCAAATTTCTCGCCACCAGGGATACACGGCTCTCGGGCAGTGCATCCGGCAATCGCTATAACGTGAGTTGCAGCAGACTTTATCCAGGATGACGGCCGGACCCCTGAGACTGTTGATAAGTCCGGTCTTTTCATTGACGAACGTTGTTACGCGCGACCTGACTTTGAAGGTGTGACCACAATAAGGGACCATCTCCGCGTCGAAATACAGGCCACGGTTCTTATTGTCGGTGTCCAAGGTTTTGAGGATTTCTTCATAGGACCTGACCCTGATCAGCTCGCCGGGCTGAAGATCAAGCTTGATCGTTGGAGCCGGCTGGCCGGTGGGTATTGATCCCCGATATCGCGGGAATGGAACGCCTCCGTAGAGGCGTTGCACCCTGTCATAGACCCGGCTGACGCCCGCTGACAGCCTGGTGAGGCCCAAACGGCGGGTGTAGTGATAGCAACTGAATACCGCCACATAAACGAACCCCACGAAGAGGCGCCATCCGCCGGCATTTCCCGATGAATAGTCTTCCAGATACTGCCGAACATCCCACCAGGGAAGGGGGGTAGTCGCCTCCAGAAGTTCCGTGGCCTGGCATGAGTATCTCGGGCCACCCGAAATCGGCTGGCTCTTGGCGCGGGTGCCAGCCAGTACATCGCTTTCTGTGCAACCCTTTCCATTGGCCATCGTGGCCCGCAGCGGGATAGGCTCGTTCGAGGACGCCGAGTCCACAGGCTTGAGCCATGCCTCCTTCCAGAATACCAGGCACGCCGCCTGACAGCCTCCAAACGCGCTGCCGTCGCACCTCAGATTTTCAAGGTGGATGCCGTCGGATAGTTTGCGTCCGCCAGCAAAGTTGATCGTGTCGCATGTCTTGTGCGCGCGCTTGTAGACGCGAAAGCGGCGACCGCAATATTGAAACATCTGCGGCATGAACGGAAGCTTCTCAAGCCGACCATCTCTGTCCAGCGTACGAAGGATTTCTTCCTTCGACCGAACCTCCACCCAGTCGCCGGCCCTCAGTGACATGCAGCACTCCCGTTCACAGCGCGCTCCGCAACCAAAGCCATTTGCCTGGCGCCAGACCATACCATCCCCGGATTCCGACTGCCGGCCCCGAATTAGCGGTAGCGACCCACCACCTTTGACTGAGTGCGTCTCGCCGTCATTTTGGGCTCAAGCAGGAGCGCGCTGACTGCGGAAAGCGGTTCTGTGCGAGGATGCCGGATCGCTGGTGCGGAGCGGTCTTACGACTATGCGCAATAATCTGGAGTGTGCTCAGCAGCATGCCTCGGTATTGGCGGAAAACCTTCCAAAGGGAAGACAGGGTATCCATCGGACGTAGGATGCCCTCCCCGGAGGGATGCGTTGTGTTACCGCAGGACGCACCTAGGCTCTGAAACCTTGTTCTGACACGGCGGGAAATCCGATGAGCGGGCAAAACCGCGAGCTGTATGGACTTCAAATTCTCCGCGCCATTGCGGCCTCAGCTGTAATAGTCCGCCACACTCTTGAGATGTCCGATGGATCGGAAGCCGGACGCTTCAGTCCTCACTGGATAGCAACTTCCGGTGGTGCAGGGGTCGATCTGTTCTTCGTGATTAGCGGCTTCATTATGGTCTATGTGAGCTTTCCGCCTGGTCGGCTCCCGGAAACACCGAAGGACTTCATTATCAAGCGAGCAACGCGCATATTCCCATTGTACTGGATATGCAGTGCAGCCATTGTTGCAATATCCGTAGCCGGTTTCTTGCGAAACAAACAAATAGACTCGTATACGGTAATAAATTCAGTTCTATTGTTGCCTGGAGATAAGTTGATTTACGTCGCCTGGACGCTTTCGTACGAGATATATTTCTATCTGGTTTTTTCGGTGTGCCTCATGTTTGGGAGGATGGCGCCAACATCGGTCGGGGCGATCCTTCTGATGATACTTGGGATTGCTTTTGGGGGAGGAATTGAGAATCCGACATTTGCTAGTTTCGTCTCCAGCCCTCTCGTTCTGGAGTTTTGTTTCGGTATCCTCTTGGCCTTGTTCTTTTCAAGCGGCGGAAAAAGGAAAATCTCACCAACTCTCAGTATTCTCGGGTTTCTTGCCATAGTGGTGTCTTCGATCGTGGTAACGCGTCCCGATTTGTCCGACACTTTCCGGGTCATCGTGTGGGGCCTTCCGGCCACTTTGATCGTGGCGGCTTTCCTCAAAGTCGGGCGGCCGCAATCGAGAGCGGGGCGAGCAGCCGTGCTGCTAGGCGATTCATCCTACGCGATCTACCTGACCCACATCTTCGTTATGATGGCATATGGCTTGGCAATTAAGTCGACCTTTGTCGGGGGAATGTCACAAGCCGTCTTCGTTCCCGGCGTTATTTTCATATGCCTTGTTGTCGGTGTGTTGGCGCACCTACTCGTGGAAAAGCCACTTCTACAATTCATTTGGAAGGTCACAAAACATCAGCGGAGGCAGCGGCCGCTGGAGTCTAGCAGTTTGACGGGGTGATTCCCGCGGCGGCCATGACGATGCGGTCTCCGATCAGGGTACCTCCGAATGGGGTACTATGGGAACCCGATTCACCCGTATGGTGAAATTGCTTCCTACAACCGCAGTCCCGACTATCCACGCTGAATTGTCGGTCGGCCAGGGAGACTCTTGCCATGTCTTTTCGTTTCGCAGTTGCTGCAGCCTGCCTGCTGGCGACAGCCGCGCCGGCTTCCGCCGATTTCCTCTGGGGCGTCAACGGCCATCCGATAGCTGCCTATATGGGCGTCCCGATCGAAAGGCAGCTCGATTTCATTAGGGATCTCGGCTTGAAATCGTACCGGGTCAACGTCACCGGCGAGGACAATGCAGATAGCCTTGCCCAGCTTGTCGATGCCGGAAAGGCGAGGGGGATCGAGATCCTGCCAGTCATCACTCCGGCTGCCATCGATCTGGACAAGAACAGCCCGGACGAGCTTTACGGGAAAACCAGGAAACTGGCGGTGGCCCTCGGCACCAGATTCAAGAACGACATCCGTGTTTGGGAACTCGGCAACGAGATGGAGAACTATGCCATCATCAAGCCCTGTGAGAAACGCGATGACGGCTCGCAGTATCCATGTGGATGGGGGCCGGCAGGAGGGACGGGAACGCTCGACTACTACGGCCCGCGCTGGGCGAAGGTGAGCGCCGTCCTGAAAGGCCTGTCCGACGGCATGACAGAGGTCGACCCGGGGATCAGGAAGGCGTTGGGCACCGCCGGATGGGGCCACACTGGCGCTTTCGCGCGGATGAAGCAGGACGGGATCGCCTGGGACATCTCGGTCTGGCACATGTATGGCGAAGATCCAGAATGGGCTTTTCGTGAAATTTCGGGCTACGGCAAACCGATCTGGGTCACCGAATTCAACAATCCCGGCGGAAGTGAGCGCAGCGAACAGCAACAGGCCGATGGCATCAAGCAGGCAATGACGCGGCTTGGCGAGCTCAAGGCGAAGTACAAGGTCGAGGCCGCATACATCTACGAACTGCTCGACGAGACCTACTGGGCCCCGGGTTTCGAAGCCAATATGGGGTTGGTGAGGCTCGTGCCTTCCTCCGATGGCAAATGGCAGACCGGCGAACCGAAGCCTGCCTACAAGACGGTGCGAGACTTCACCCGCGGTCCCCTGCCGATAGTCAAGCCGCATCGGGACTGCGACACCGAGACTACGGCGGCAAACGAGTCCGTGCCGGTGCGGCAGGCAAGTTTCGTCTACTGCCTCATCCTAGGCCACAAGGGCGACGAGGCCGGCGTAAATCAGTGGTCGGCAGCACTTGAAGGCGGAGAGACCAAACTCACCGACATGATCATGGAAATGCTGCGCTCGGACGAGTTCGAAGCCAGATATGCCATGATCGGCCTGACCGATCGCGCCTATGTCGGGTTTTTGTATCTGCTGCTTCTGAACCGTCCCGCTGACAGCTACGGGCTTGACACCTATGTCCATCAGTTGCGTGCGGGCGCAATGACGCGTGAGGCCGTGGCCTTCGGAATCGTCACTTCGGCGGAGTTCAAATCCGTACACGCCGCCATCCGCGAGGCACCCGCTGTCGCTACTCCCGGGTGAAATTGAACCGATGGGCGCCGTTCGTTCTCGAGGGTCGGGAAAAGCTGATGAAGAGGCCGATGGAAGCGTCGCAACGCGGCGCCGGCTCGCGAAAGACAATCCTCACCACCCGAAAGGTGCAGTTGGCGAGAGGGCTTCATCCAACGGGGCACCCTGATCGCCTATTGGTGTTTCTCCCCACTACTTGAGCCCAGGTACCCCCCTTGGCATTGGGTCTTGTACTCGATCAGACCAAAGTAGTGCCCTTGGAGGACGGCAGCGGATCCGTGCGGAACTGCGGCGCATGCTCGCGGCGGCGGGTGAAGCGGCTTTCGAAGTAGCGGAACGAAAGCTCGGCGGCGGTCAATGTCAGCGTATAGGAGGCGAGGAAGCCAATGATTTTCCATCCGATGGACCAATTTTCCGGCAGCTGGAAAATTGCCGACATGAAAAGGCTGGAGACCAGTATCGCGAGCGGATGGTAGACATAAGCGCCGTAGGAGATTTCTCCGATGCGCTGCAGCAGGCGCGGCCTGAGCAGCCAATCGATCAACGGGTCTCTGGCAGCTGCCAGCGCAACCAACCCTCCGGCGGCCGCCGCCATGGCGGTATAGAGGAAGACCTCGCGATACTGACCCCAGAGGATACCGGATAGAACGTTTCGGAACATGTCCAGGCCTCGATCGCCTGCCGCATAGTTCAGGCCGATATAGACAGAAGCATAGATCGCAAGCGTGGCGCCGCCTGCAACGGCAAGCGGGCGTGCGATCCTGCCGAGGACCCCCCTTTGGTTCGCCAAGGCCAGCAGCGCGCCCGTCGCGAACGAATCGGTATGCAGGAAAGAACCCGAATAGATTGCGTAGGCGCTGGCTTCGCTGTCCCATCCAAGATGGGCCACCAGGAAAGAAGCCACCAGGCGCAGGACAGGGGAAGCGAGAAGCGCGACCAGCAAGAGAACTGCCACCGTGCGGCGGGACACCAGAAACCAAAGCAACCCATAGACGGCATAAAACTGCATCTCGATTGAAATCGTCCACAAATGCCCTACTGGCCACGATGGAAGCTCGCCGCGTCCGAGGACCATGGCGACATTGTTGATGAAGCCCAGCAGCGACCCCACGGCAACCATATCTGTGCCGGCTCCGGTGGCGAGGCAAACCAGCACGCCCAAGCCGATATAGGCATAGTAGACCGGTACGATCCGGAGGGCCCGGCGGCGGAAAAATCTTGCCAGACCCCGTCTTGCCGGCAAGTCAGACTGTCGGCCGATCATGGCAAGGGTCACGACGTAACCAGAGATGACGAAAAACAACCAGACCCCGGTCCATCCGAAGGGGAGGAGGCCGTTGTGCTGCGCCACCACGGCCGTCATTGCGAAACATCTTAGCGTATCGATTGATCCGACGCGGTTGCTGCCGTGTTGAAGCCCTGGGGAACGCGAGTCCATCGATGTTCCTCTGCTGCGAAGTTCCTTCGCGGGAATTCGCCCGGCGCAGCGATCGTTCCGAAAGGATCAACTCCGAGCTTATTTTTCGCACACGGGCGGCACGATTTCTCTTCAGTCTTTCGATTTAAAAAGGACACGCGGCTGCTCGCTGGACAGCCAAAAGAAGTAAGACTCCGGATGTTGCCCCGGCAAGTTGCAAGCCACATCTGCATCGGAGGTATTTTCCCTCTCTGATCAGGAAGAGCCGACGAATAGGCCGATGGAGCCATCACGATGCGGCGGACGGTGCTCTGAAGAAATTCCTCCGAAAGGATTAGGCGCGCACCACCCGAAAGGTGCAGTTGGCGGCAGGGCTTCGTCCAACGGGGCACCCTGATCGCCTATTGATGTTCTCCCTCACAGTTTTCCGCCCAAGTAGCCTCTGCGCGATCATATCCGCTGGAGAATAGGTGTGCGATGAAAGTCATGGTGACCGGCCATCAAGGCTATATCGGCTCGGTGATGGTGCCGATGCTGCTCAGTGCGGGGCACTCGGTGACGGGTTACGACAGCGATCTCTACCGGCGCTGTACCTTTGCTTCGGGCGGAGAGCAGGCTAACGTTCCGTCCATCCAAAAGGACGTCAGGGATGTGGATGCGCGCGACCTCGAAGGGTTCGATGCCGTCATCCACCTTGCGGCTCTTTCCAACGATCCGCTGTCCGATCTGGATCCGGGCATCACCTACGAGATCAACCACAGGGGCACCGTCCGTTTCGCGAAGGCGGCCAAGGAGGCCGGCGTGTCGCGCTTCCTGCTTGCGTCATCGTGCAGCAACTACGGACAGGCGGGCGACGGAATGGTCGACGAAACGGCCGTGCTGAACCCGGTTACGGCCTATGGCTGGTCCAAGGTGCTTTCGGAACGGGATATTTCAGAACTGGCCGACAGCAGCTTCTCTCCCATCTATTTCCGACCCGCCACGGCCTACGGTCTGTCGCCCCGGCTCCGCTTCGACATCGTGCTGAACAATCTGGTTGCCTGGGCCGTCACCAAGGGCATGATCCTGCTGAAGTCCGACGGGACACCATGGCGGCCGATCGTCCACATCGAGGACATTTCAAGGGCGTTCATCGCCGGTCTGGAAGCGCCGCGCGAGATCATCCACAACGAAGCCTTCAATGTGGGACGGACGGACCACAACTACAGGATCCGCGACATAGCCGAGATTGTCGCCAAGGTCGTACCGGGCTGCCGGCTTGAGTTCGCGTCGGATGCTGGTCCCGACAAGCGGTCCTATCGCGTCAGCTTCGACAAGATCGCGCGCGCTCTTCCTGCCTTCAAGCCGCAATGGGATGCGCGCAGGGGCGCCGAGCAGCTTTACCAGGCCTACAGCAAGTCGAATGTCACGCTCGAGGAATTCGAGGGGCCGCGCTTCCAGCGCATCGGTCACATCCGCTACCTTTTGGCCAGCGGACTTCTCGACGCGCGGATGCGGGTCACCGAACCTTCGCGAACGCTGGAGGCAGCGGCAGGGTAATCGGATGGAGCACGTGAACCCCGACGGACTTGGCCCCCCGCCGGCTTCCACCGGCGTCGGCCAGGAAATCTATGCCTTGGCCGAACGCCTCTTTCCGATTTGCAGGAGCATCACCGGAGACGGTGTGCGACGAACGCTGGATATCCTGTCTAGGGACGTTGACCTGGAACGGCATGAGGTGCCCACCGGGACGCAGCTGTTCGACTGGACAGTTCCACAGGAGTGGAACATCCGCTCGGCGAGCATTGCGGGCCTGGACGGGCAAACGGTGGTAGACTTTGCCGACTCCAACCTGCACGTCGTCAACTACAGCGTGGCCTTCAAGGGAACCCTGACGCTCGATCAATTGCGGCCGCACATCCATACATTGCCTGAACAGCCGGGCTTAATCCCGTACCGCACCTCCTACTACGCCCCGACATGGGGTTTCTGCATGGCCCACGATCGTCTGACCGAGATGCCTGACGGTCTCTATCAGGTGAAGATCGATGCCGAGCTGAAGGACGGCAGCCTGACTTATGGCGAATACCTGCACCGCGGGCAGACAGAGCGGGAATTCCTCCTCTCGGCACACATATGCCACCCGTCGCTGGCCAACGACAACTGTTCAGGCCTGGCCCTGCTGGCGACCCTTGCGAGAAGCCTGAAGGCAAGGAAAACGCGATACAGCTACCGCTTCCTGTTCGCTCCGGGCACGATCGGCGCGCTCGCGTGGCTGTCCCGCAACGAGGGCCGGACGCATCTCATTGACCATGGTCTGGTGCTGTCATGCGTGGGCGATGCAGGAAGCCCGGCATACAAGCGCAGCCGCCGCGGCGACGCCTTCATCGACCGCGCCATGGCCAATGTGCTCGGGCGCGAAGCCGGGGCAAAGCTGATGGATTTCTCCCCTTACGGCTATGACGAGAGGCAATATTGTTCGCCGGGTTTCAATCTTCCGGTCGGCATGTTCCAGCGGAGCGTCCACGGCACATTTCCCGAATACCACACGTCTGCCGACAATCTCGACTTCATCAGGCCGGAGCACTTGGAGGATTCCTTACGCATTCTGATGGACGTGATCGACATCGTCGAAGGGGACTGGACGCCGTTGAACCTTTTTCCCAAGGGCGAACCGCAACTCGGCAGGCGCGGCCTCTACGCCGCGCTGGGAGGGCAGAAGTCTTCGGGCGCCACCTCGATGTCCCTGCTCTGGGTGTTGAATCTCGCCGACGGGCAGCATTCGCTTCTGGCGATGGCGGAACGCTCGGGCCTGCCATTCGGGGAGCTGGCCGCCGCCGCGAAATTGCTGTCGGATCATGGTCTCCTGGCCGCGGCTTTATAAGACGCCAGCGGCAGTCCGCTGCTTGAGCAGCGGCCACGTCATGTCCCTTTCCGACATCGCCGTCGGCATCAAAGGCCAGCCTATCGAAAAGGCAGGGTCGTTGTAGCGGACACCCGTCGACGCGTGAGGCGTATAGAACTGCGATATGAGGTATGAGACCTCGGCATCATCCGTCAGGGTCTGGAGCCCGTGGGCGAACCCTGCAGGGATGTAGACCTGTTTCATGTTTTCGGGCGTCAGCTCGAAGGCCAGCCAGTTGTGGCGTGTCGGCGAGTCCAGGCGCAGGTCAACGACAACATCGAAAATCGCGCCGCGGACACAGGAGACGACCTTCACCTCGGTGTATGGTTCCTCCTGATAATGCAGCCCCCGAAGGGTTCCCTTTCTGACCGAATGTGCCCGGCTGTGCTGGACAAAGCGCGTCGCCAGGCCGCAATCGGCCATCTCCTTTTCGCAGAAGAGACGGGTGAACGCGCCGCGGTCGTCAATCACCGGCGTCGGCTCGATCAGCCAGACACCTTTCAGCTCCGTTTCGGTAAACTGCATGTCGCCCTAAACCCCAGTGGCCGGCAGTCCGATTGTCGACACCGCGTGCCCGGGCTGGAAGAGCTACCTAAGCCTTAGGTGGCTTCTCCGATCGCGGTATGCCGGGGCCGGCGGCACTACCCGTTCGGTGGTCTCGGCGGCGCCATTGCATCTGCCGTTTCCCTATAAGGATTAAGGCGCCCAACGGATTGGCAAATCGAACCCATGGGCGCTGCGTCCTAACCTGCGTCGAAAAAGAAGCACTCTCCAAAGAAGGTCTCTCTACGGAGGCGCGGAGGGCACAGGTTCATCGTCAAGCCCCCGCGTTTCCGTCTTTCACACCATCGCGCCAGGAGTACCGAATGAACATTGAGGCTGTCGAAATCGTTCGCGACCACAACACGACACGCCGGAATGTTGGTTGCAGGCTCTGCGGATCGCGCCTGCGTCACACTCTGGTCGACCTTGGCATGTCGCCTCCTTGCGAGAGCTTCCTGCAAGCCGAACAGCTTGACCAGATGGAACTCTATTTTCCGCTCAACGTCCTGGTCTGCGAGAGCTGTTACCTGGTGCAGCTCAAAGAGTATTTGAGCCCTGAGACCATTTTCAGCGAATACGCCTACTTCTCTTCATTTTCGACAAGCTGGGTGGCCCACTCGAAAGCCTATTGCGAAGCGATCACGAAGCGACTTGGACTTGGCGCCCACAGCTTTGCAGTGGAACTGGCAAGCAATGACGGTTACCTGCTGCAGCACTTCCTGCCACTGGGCGTTCCCGTACTTGGCGTCGAGCCGGCGGCCAACGTTGCGCGCGCGGCGGTCGAGAAGGGCGTGCCCACCCGGGTCGACTTCTTCGGGGTGCGGCTGGCACGTCAGATGGTGGCCGAAGGGCTAAGCGCCGATCTGATCATTGGCAACAACGTCCTGGCGCAGGTGCCCGACCTCAACGACTTCGTCGCCGGAATGAAAATCCTGCTCAAACCAGAGGGCGTCGTCACCCTTGAGTTCCCGCACATCGAGCGGCTGATGGCCGAGAACCAGTTCGACACCATCTACCACGAGCACTTTTCATATTTCTCATTGCTGACGATCGACCTGATGGCGGCCCGCCATGGACTGCGGCTGATCGACGTCGAGGAGCTGCCCACCCACGGCGGCTCGCTGCGTGTGTATCTCGCCCACGAGGGCAGCAGCAGGGCCACTCACGACCATATCGCTGAACTCCTTGATCGCGAAAAGCGGCATGGGCTTACGGAAATGACGACCTACACCTCGTTCGCCTACAAGGCGCAGCGCGCGAAGCGCGATCTCCTCGCGTTCCTGGTCTCGGCCAAAAACGAGGGCAAAAGGATTTGCGGTTATGGCGCGCCTGGCAAGGGCAACACGCTGCTCAACTACTGCGCCATCGGCACCGACTTCCTCGACTTCACGGTGGACCGCAATCCCTACAAGCACGGTCGCTTCACGCCGGGCATGCACATCCCGATCAAGCCCATCGACGCGATCGACCAGGCCAAGCCGGACTACATCCTGATCCTTCCGTGGAACCTGAAGGACGAGATCATCAAGCAGATGCACCATGTCGCCGCCTGGAACGCGAAATTCGTGGTGCCAATTCCGTTCGTAACCGTGATTGATCCATCGGAGCTACACAGATGAAAGTCGTTCTTTTCTGCGGCGGCCGCGGCACCCGGATTCGCGATTATTCCGAAAGCATACCGAAGCCGATGATTCCGCTCGGCCCCCAGCCGATCCTGCGCCACGTCATGCAGTGGTATAGCGACTACGGGCATGACGAATTCGTGCTGTGCATGGGCTACAAGGCCAACATCATCAAGGATTTCTTCCTGAATACCCGGCCGCAGACCTTTTCCGATTGCGTGGTCACGCACGGAGGGGAGGACGTGAAGCTGCTCGGCGACACGGTCAAGGACTGGAGCATCACCCTGCTCGACACAGGCATCTGGCGCAACATCGGCGAGCGCCTGTGGGCCGCGCAAAACCACGTCAGGAACGAGAAGATGTTCCTGGCCAATTATTCCGACGGCCTGACCGATGTCGACCTCGACGATATGATCAGGAAATTCGAGGCCAGTGGCAAGATCGGCTGCTTCCTCGCCGTGCACGCGCCACTGACATACCATCTGGCCGACATCGCGGAAGATGGCCGCGTACGCGAGTTCCGTGCGGCGCAGACATCGGAGATCTGGATCAATGGCGGCTACTTCATTTTCCGCCCCGAGATCTTCGACTACATGCGTGACGGCGAGGAACTCGTTGTCGAACCCTTCAAGCGGCTGATCGATGACAACATGCTGATGGCATACAAGCACGAAGGGTTCTGGCGTTCGATGGACACGTTGCGCGATTGGCAATCGCTCGAAGACATGGTCGAAAAAGGCGACATGCCCTGGAACATGAGGGTCACCGCCGAGAAGAACAGGCGCAGCGTCGTGTTGGCCGCATCATGATGGGCCTTGGCCTCGCACGTCGCGGGGAGGAACTCTCAATCCTTTGCCTTGGAGCCCATTCCGACGACATCGAGATCGGCGCCGGAGGCACGATACTCGGCCTGATCGCGTCGGGGGTCAAACTGAACGTCCACTGGTGCGTGCTGAGCGCAGGCGGCCTGCGCTCAGCGGAAGCCAGGAGGTCGGCCGAGGCCTTTCTCGAAGGATCGCGCTCGTCGACGGTCGATGTCGCGGATTTCGAAGACAGCTACTTCCCCGCCCACAGCCGATCGATAAAGCAATGGCTGATCGAGGTAAGATCACGGGTTGATCCCGACGTGGTGTTTACCCACGCCAGGTTCGACGCCCATCAGGACCACCGGGAGGTCAACCAACTGACCTGGAACGTGTTCCGCGATCATCTGGTGCTCGAATACGAGATCCCGAAATGGGATGGCGACCTTTGCCAGCCCAATGCCTATGTGTCGCTCACGGCCGCCGTGCTGGAACGCAAGATCGAACTCCTCCACGAGCACTTCGGGACGCAGCGCTCCAAGGACTGGTTCGACCGCGAGACATTCGCCGGGCTTGCGAGATTGCGCGGGATGGAATGCCGGGCACCCGAGCATTTTGCCGAGGCGTTCACACTCCGGAAGGCCAAAATTCTTTAGCAGTTTTTCGCAAATTCCCCCGCGAAAAAACTAACGGTGGATCAACCAACAAATCGCGTGAAGAGCCATTGAACTTGCCGGGCGATCTGCTAACAAATTCCTCTGTCGCCGTCGGGCGACGTCCGCTGAAAAAGACACAGAAGCAGCCAGCCATTCAAGGCCGGCGGATTTTTACTATCCATTTTGAAGTTGGGGAATCATCAACGTGGGCAAAGAAGAAATTGCTCGTGGATTTTCGCTCAGCGAAGCCCGGATCGGAACGGTGGAGGGGGGAGAATCCGGTGTTCTGGTGTGGAAATCCGACCAGCTGGTCGCCGTCCTTACCGAGATTGATGAGGAAGCCTATAGCACGAAAGGCAAATGGTTCCTCGAGACCGGCTTCGGGCTGCTGAGCGGGCAGCACAAGAACTTCGATACGATCGAGGAAGCCATTAGATGGGTGGGCAGATACACCTTCCCTGAGCCTGTTCCCGCTGTAGATTGATCGGCGGTCGCCAAGGCGGCAAGCCGCCCTGTACAGGTCCCTGAGAGCCCTCTCGACCTGTGTTCTGATACCTTCGTCGCCGGAGGGATATTGAACCGTTTGTCAGATTGTCAGACAGCCTTCGTCGACGTCCCAGACATGACACCCCAAACGGCGCGAGGACGAGATTCGCCGCGTAGGTGTGGCTGCTGCCAGCGACCTGATGCTATTCACTGCAATGGGTCATTCAACTTTCAAAGGCTGAACGCGCGAAAACGGCCCGCCGGGATTCGCCAAGGCGGGCCGTCTTATCGCTCGCAATCACTCTTCAACCAGAGCTCCTTCTGCGAAGAGATCGTTGACCTTATAGGCGACTTCCGTCCGGTTGGTCGCCTTCAGCTTCTTCATGATGTTTCGGATGTGGACCTTCACTGTGCTTTCGCGCAGGTTCAGTTCGTAGGCGATGATCTTGTTCGCCTTGCCGCGCCGGAGCGCCTGGGCGACCTCGGCCTGCCTGAGCGTGAACATGCCCGTCAACGGCCGCGTGTCGCAGCTGCCTGAATCTATCAGGTGCCGCATCGAAAGGACACTGCTCGCCGGGACGAAGATGCCTCCCGCCGCTGCAAGGTTGATCGCCTCGACACACACGTCGATCCCGACCGAAGTCGGAATGTAGCCGCGTGCGCCGCATTCGAGAGCCGTCAGTATCTGTGCAAGGTCTTCGGTGTCGGCCAGGATAACCACCGGCACCGATTTGAACTCGGACGAAATATGCCTGATCTCGTCCGCGATGCCATGATCGGTGACTTTCCTGCCGCCAAGGTTGAAGAGTATGGCAGCGAGGGGAGGGGCCGAACCCTTCTTCACCCGCCATTCTTCGATCGAACCCATGGCGACGACCGCCATGCCGAGTTCGTGGTCCTCGAGGGCCGATGCGAGACACTCGCGGTCTAGGGCCCTTCCGTCCAGGATGAGGAGGCATTGCCTGCCTGCCTGTTCGTGGACATTTTCCGTTCCGCTGGACGGAACTCTTGTCTGATTTGTGGAAGTGTAATCGTGCAATCCTACTGTAGAACCCATACTAGTACCCGCCTTTCCCCAACGCGATCTGCCTTGTGGCGGCCAATAGAGCTAGAGCTCCGTCATTCTTTTGGATTGAACTTTGATACCCAACCCACTCGAAGCTTCAGGCTGGGTTATCCCCAGCTTGGAGCCTTGAGCAGTTCCCCACTGCAGCCACCTAGAACAGCTTGAGCAGTCTATGGGTTATTTATAAGCAGTCTCTAACTTATGTTAATTTTATAAAGATTTTTAAGTCTTCAAAAAGACGTAGCCAAGCTGGAGCCCAAGGCGCTGCGATCCCTTGAAGACGCAGGAACGGGACGCTTGGCCAGCACCGGACCTTGTCGGACACATCATCAGCCAAGCAGATCACCCAGATTGCGCAGATCACCCCGATTGCGACAGTTCGGCCGGTCCTCATCCGATAGGCGGAAGCAGGATCCGCTCGTATCCCCTGACAACATTACATCTTACCTCCAAAAGCTTCGTCGACCCTCCAAAAGCTTCGTTGACGGCATATGTGCCAGGCTGAACATTGGAATGCCGGCGTCTGCTCAAGGCTTACGCGGCCTGTCTGCAGCGAAAGCGCGGAGACAGGATAGGGGAGTCACTGCCCGCCCAACGGCTCCCCTATCGCTCCGCGCGGCGAACACGCGGTCAGGCCAGGTTCCAGAGAAGTTTGATTTGGCAAGCAGGATCCGCTTGCAGGGCGTGGCTGACGTCGACGGAAATTAGCCGTCTACCCGAAGGCTTCGTGGACGCAGGATGAAGGCCTGGGTCTCAGGCGTTTCCTTGAGGATCAGCCTCGCTTAGCCACTGCACATCCAGAAGCGTTCCGTCCGTCTGGATCACGGTTTCGAAGGCGGCTATCAGCCTTTTGGCGGCTTTGCTGGCAATGTGGGACTCGGGGTACTTTGCCTCCACGGCCCGCGCACGCTCGTAAACTTCCTTGAGTTGCCTGACCTGCCTGGGACCGAATGCGCTATGTACAACCTGAATGGTCATACCGCTTCTCCTCCTCGTGCCGGAACTCCAACAACCCGCCCGTTGCCCGGCGCTCCCACGATTTCATCATTAACACAGGGCTGTGCAATTGACAGCAAAAACAAGCCTGCAGCCCTAGTATAAGATTGCCATTTCTCTTTGGTCGAGGCGTTCTTTAGGAGGCGTTCGCGGATTGAGGGTTAGCCCTTTGCAGGAAGGCGCAGGCCGGATTACGAAAAGACAGCCAGCGCGAAACAACTCGTGGAGTTCACCGACTCGTCGGTCACCGCTTTCCCGAGAGCGAAAAGGCGCGCATTTTTCACATCCTCCGATCATGCCGCCGCGAATTTGCGACGCAGCAGCCGAAACCGGGACATGCAGCCATTCAGTCTTCAAGCGCAGGCCAAGCGGACGATCACCCTTCGATACCCACCGTAGGTCGGAGTACCTGTCGTGTCCTGCGGATGCGGGTGTCAGGCTACGCCCTTTGGCTCTCTTGCTCGGGATATCCATCTGCCGAAAGATGAGCCGTCGGACAGTTTCGCGCGTCCGCATAACCCGGGGCCAAACCAAGCGGGAGGCTCGGTCAGCAATGCAGATGTCCTTGCCGGGGCTCCTGGTGGTCGCGGCCATTTTGATCGTTGCCTACTATTCCAGGGGAATGTTGATCATCGGCCTGGTCGCTTCCCAGGCATTCGGTGCGACGGCCGCCATGACGCTGATCTTTTTAGGTGGGTCGTCTCCGCTGATCTACACCATGTTTGCGGCCCTGCTCGTCACGGCCGTCGCCGCCAGACGTCGCATCTGGTTCGATCTTGGAAGCGTGTTCGGAAGCATCCGTCCGGTCTGGGTTCTGGCAAGCCTGATGGCTTACGCAATCATCGGGGCATGGCTGTTTCCAAGATTCTTCGCAGGACAGACCGCCGTCTTCGTGCAGTCGAAAACCCGGGTTGCGGTCGTCGAAGCATCTCTGGCCCCGGTTTCGGGCAACATCTCACAGACGGGGTACTTCATTCTTGGCGGGCTCACCGCCATCGCGCTCTGTGTGCTGCTGCTGCACTCCAACAGGATCGACCAGGTCCGCCGCGGCTTCTTCTTGTGGTGCGGTCTGCACACGGGCATGGGGCTGGTCGATCTTATCGGCAAGAACGCAGGAGCGGGAGACTTGCTGGCCCCGATCAGAACCGCCAACTACGCGCTTGTAACTGAAGCAGTCGAGGCGGGATTCGTGCGGATCACGGGGCCTTTTTCGGAGGCCTCTTCCTTTGCAAGCGTTTCCCTCTGCTGTCTGGCATTCTGCTACACGTATTGGAGAAAGGCCAAATCACGCCTCGCCCAGTGCTTGGCGGGCATCCTGCTCTTCCTGACCGTTCTGTCGACTTCGTCGACCGCTCACGTCGGTCTCATTCTCCTGTGCCTTCCGGTCGCCTTCTCGATGTTGGTTTCGGTCTTCAGGGGGCGGGTTGAGCGCGAGGAGATACTCTTAACCGCTTTGATGGCGACAGGCGTGGTCGCCATCATGGGCATCAGCCTCTACAACGCCGGCGTCCTTGAACCCTTCGTCAAGTTGATTAACGCCACCATCGTCAACAAGGCAGATTCGGCCTCCGGCGAGGAGCGCGCCTACTGGAACGTAAAGAGCCTGCAGTCCTTCCTGGACACCAGTGGCCTCGGCATTGGTTTCGGCAGTTCAAGGGCATCAAGTTGGCCGATCGCGGTGCTTTCCCAACTTGGCTTGTTCGGGTCGTTGATGATGGCGATCCTGCTCGGCGTCCTGGTCAGCGGATTGGGGCGGATGCGGGAATGGGTAGACCCAGAAACTGATGCCGTCGTGACAAGCGTCAGGAATGCTTCCCTCGCAGGCATAATTGCCAGCTCAGTGTCAGGTGGCAGTGCCGATCCAGGCATCCTCTTTTTCATCGGACTTGCCGTCGTTTCCGCCACCAGAGTTCGCGCCCGGCGCACCATGGCAGCGCTTGGGCGAACCACCCGACATCAGGCACCGGCAGTGGCAGAGACCCGTGAGGGCTTCCTCTCTCGTGGTGGAGGAGCCACGTGGGCACCTGCAGCAGGATCGGGCAACCGGGAATGAGATTCCGTGTGGCCGCGGTGATGCGCCGGAGCCGTCACCCGCCTCGCTCGCTCAGATCAAAAGCAGGCCCTTCATCGAGGCATAACCCTTCTTGCCGATGATGATGTGGTCGTGGACGGCGATGCCGAGCGGCTTGGCGCTGTCAATGATCTGTTTGGTCATCTCGATGTCGGCGCGCGATGGCGTCGGGTCGCCCGAGGGGTGATTGTGGACCAGGATAATCGCGGTGGCGGAGAGTTCGAGCGCGCGCTTGACCACTTCGCGCGGATAGACCGGCGTGTGGTCGACAGTGCCGACCTGCTGCACCTCGTCGGCGATCAGCATGTTCTTCTTGTCGAGGAACAGGATGCGGAACTGCTCGCGGTTCTCGAAGGCCATGACCGAGCGGCAATATTCGAGCAGCTGCGTCGACGATGACAGGAGCTCGCGGCCGCTGATCTTGCCGCGCGCCATGCGCTGCGCCGCCGCGGCAATGATCTTGAGATCGACCGCCACCGCCGGACCGATGCCCTTCACCTCCTGAAGCAGTGCCGCGGGCGCGCCGAGCACTTCGGCCAGGGTGCCGAAGCGGGCCAGTAGCGCCTTGGCGATCGGCTTGGTGTCGATCCGGGGGATCAGGCGAAACAGCAAAAGCTCCAGCAGTTCGTAGTCGGGCAGGGCGTCGGGGCCGGCGGCTGTGAATCGCGTGCGCAAGCGGTCGCGGTGACCGATATAATGCGGCTGTTCGATCGCCGCAGCCTTGGCAGGCGGCGGAATCCGCGCTTCGGAGAAGAAACCCCGTTCGTCGTCGTCGCCGATTTTCCCCATATGCCGCCCGGATCCAGGGTTTGCCGAGCAATAGTGCCCACCCGGCCTGGCAAAATACTAGGCCGGCAGGTTGGGGCGGTCGAGATTTTTTCGGCGGGTCGCGTGAAAATCTCCAATGCGGCCGCAGCGATCCGGCGGCGCTTCATTCGGGCCGCGCGGTTCGGTTGCGGAACTGTTGGGCCATCCAGTCGATGAACACGCGCAGGCGCGGCGACAATTGGCGCGTCGGCGAATAGAGGACATGAACCGGCAAGGGCGACGGGGGAAAGCCGGCGAGCAACTCGACTAGGGCGCCGCTGGCCAGTTCCGAGACGACCCGGTAGCGTGGAACCTGGATCAGCCCAAGGCCCATGCATGCGGAAGCGACATTGGTCTCGGGGCCGGTCACCGTCACCATGGCAGGCAAGGTGAACTGGCGGGTCTTGCCGTCGACGCTGAAGACGAGAGGGATGATCTCGGCTGCGTCCGGCGCCATCAGGCCAACCATTTCGTGTCCCCCGAGCTCGTCGGGCGTCTGCGGCGTGCCGAAGCGGCTGAGGTAGTCGGGGCTGGCGAAGGTGCCTCTTTCCAGCGTCGCCAAACGCCGCTTTATCAGCGGACTGTCGGCCAGTTCGCCGGCGCGCAAGAGACAGTCGAAGCCTTCGCGGATCATATCCATCGGCTGGTGCATCTCGCTGATATGCAGCCTGATATCCGGATACAGCTCACGAAAGCGGGGCAGGCCGGGCAGCAGGAAATACCGCGCCTGGGTGCCATGCATGTCGACGCGGACCAGGCCCGACGGCTTGGCGCCGACAAAGGCGCCCTCGGCGTCTTCCAGGTCGGCGACCAGACTGACGCAGCGCTGATAATAGGCTTCGCCGTCCAGTGTCGGGCTGACCTGTCGGGTCGTGCGCTGCAAAAGCCGCACACCCAGCCGTGCTTCCAGACTCTTGACCGCATCGGTGACCGATGAGCGGGGCAGGCCAAGATCGTCGGCGGCCTTGGTGAAGCTGCGCCGCTCGACGATGCGGATGAAGACGCGCATGGCGTCGAAGCGATCCATTGTTCGAATTCTCGAATGATGTTGTCGGATTATGCCTGATTATCCGCGACACTGGAAGGCACATCTTGTTGGCAGCCGATCAACGGCATCCAACAAGGAGACAGACCATGACCAACCAGGCCAATCAGACCGCCAAGATCGCCATCGTCACCGGCGCCTCGGGCGGCATCGGCGGCGCCGTTGCCGAGCGCCTCGCCAAGGACGGCTTCACCGTCGTGGTGAACTACGCCGGCAATGCCGCCTCGGCAGCGGCGATCGTCGCCAAAATTGAAGCCGCCGGCGGCAGGGCGGTGGCGGCCAAGGCCGATATCGCGGACGCCACCGCGGTGGCGCGTATGTTCGACACGGTCGAAACCGCTTTCGGCGGCGTCGACGTCCTGATCAACAATGCCGGCATCATGAACCTCGCCACGATCGCCGACAGCGACGATGCCCTGTTCGACCGCCAGATCGCCGTCAACCTCAAGGGCACCTTCAACACATTGCGCGAAGCGGCAAAGCGTCTGCGCGACGGCGGCCGGATCGTGAATTTCTCATCCAGCGTCGTCGGCCTGCTGCAGCCGACCTATGGCGTCTATGCCGCTACCAAGGCTGCGGTGGAGGCGATGACCAGCGTGCTTGCCAGGGAATTGCGCGGCCGCAACATCACGGTCAACGCAATCGCGCCGGGGCCGACGGCAACCAGGCTGTTCCTCGATGGCAAGCCGCAGGAGGTTGTCGATCGCCTGGCCAAGCTTGCTCCGCTCGAGCGTCTCGGCCAACCCGAGGATATCGCCGATGCGGTCGCCTTCCTCGCCGGCCCGGACGGCGCCTGGATCAACGGCCAGACCCTGCGGGCCAATGGCGGGATCATCTGATCTCGCCGGCAACCCGGAACCGCTTCAGCTCCCAGTGAGCTTCAATCAAGGAAACATCATCATGTCCAAATTCGTCATCCTCGTCACCGGCGCGTCCTCGGGCTTCGGCCTGATGACCGCCAAGTCGCTGGCCGAAGCCGGCCATACCGTCTACGCCTCGATGCGCGAGACCACCGGGCGCAATGCGCCCCAGGTCGCAGCCGTCGCCGCCTGGGCCGCCGAGCACAAGGCCGATCTACGCACCGCTGAACTGGATGTGCAATCGGACGCCTCGGCCGATGCCGGCATCGCCCACATCATCGCCGATGCGGGCCGACTGGATGTCATCGTCCATAATGCAGGTCATATGGTGTTCGGCCCCGCTGAGGCCTTTACCCCCGACCAGCTCATCCAGCAGTACGACGTCAACGTCCTGGGCGCGCAGCGGGTCAACCGCGCTGCACTTCCGCATCTGCGCGGGCGAGGCAAGGGCCTGCTGGTCTGGGTCGGCTCCTCCTCGACGCGCGGTGGCACGCCGCCGTTCCTGGCGCCCTATTTTGCCTCCAAGGCGGCGATGGATGCGCTGGCCGTGTCCTACTCGACCGAGCTCGCTCTGTGGGGCATAGAAACCACCATCATGGTTCCCGGCGCCTTCACCAAGGGCACCAATCACTTCGCGCATTCGGGCAAGCCGTCCGATGCGGCGCGGGTCGCCGACTATGAAGCCGGTCCCTATGCCGGTATCGCCGATCGGGCGCTTAAGGGGCTGGCCAACCTCGAGCCGGCCGACGCCGATCCGTCGGAGGTGGCCCGCGAGATCGTTCGCGTCGTGGACACGCCGTTCGGCAAACGTCCGTTCCGCGTCCATGTCGACCCGTCACAGGACGGCGCCGAGATCGTCAACGGCGTTGCCGACCGCATGCGTAGGGAGATGTACCGCAACATCGGCCTTGAAGACCTGCTTCACCCGGCTGTGGTTGCCTGAATTCGCGGGCCTGATCTCGCGGCAGTTAAACCGGCCTCGATATTCCTTGACCGCTCAGGCCGCCAGGCCGGGGCGGTCGAGGTTCTTTGGCGACAGCGTGAAAATCTCGCAGCCGGTCTCGGTGACGCCGATCGTGTGCTCGTACTGCGCCGACAGCGAGCGGTCGCGCGTCACCGCCGTCCAGCCGTCCGACAGCACTTTGACATGCGGCCGGCCAAGATTGATCATCGGCTCGACGGTGAAGATCATGCCCGGCCGCATCTCGACGCCCTCATTGGCGCTGCCATAGTGCAGGATGTTGGGCGCATCGTGGAACAGCTGGCCGACGCCGTGGCCGCAGAAATCGCGCACCACCGAGCAGCGTTCGCCTTCGGCAAAGGTCTGGATGGCGGCGCCAATGGCGCCGGTGCGGGCGCCCGGCCTGATCGCCGCAATGCCGCGCATCAGGCATTCATGGGTGACCTCGAGCAGGCGTTCGGCGGCGCGCTTGATGGTGCCGACCGGATACATGCGCGAGGAATCGCCATGCCAGCCGTCGAGGATGTAGGTGACGTCGATGTTGACGATGTCGCCATCCTTCAACGGCTTGTTGTCGGGAATGCCATGGCAGACGACGTGGTTGATCGAGGTGCAGCTGGATTTGGTATAGCCGCGATAGTTGAGCGTCGCCGGCAGCGCGCCGTGATCCATGCCGAACTCGAAGACGAAGCGGTCTATGGTTTCGGTGGTGACCCCGGGTTCGACCATTGGCACCAGTTCGTCGAGGCAGCGTGCGGTGAGGTCGCAGGCCTTGCGCATGCCGGCAAAACCTTCCTCGCCATAGAGGCGGATCTGGCCGGTGTTTCTCAGGGGTGCCGTGGCGGCGTCGAGGTAAGTGACCATTTTGTCCGTCTGCAAGGGTGGGCGGGCTGGAAATGTGAGCGCCGTTGCGAAAATCTCCCCAGATTTGGCACCGGACGGCGCAAGGTTCAAGGCCGAACTGCCGGCCATGGGCGTGCACAGGCGATATTCGGCTGCCCAGTGTGTGTGTCCGGCCCACGCCAAGCCATTCGGCCGCAAAGCTTTCCTTTGTTCAATTCGTAGGCTAGGGCGGTGGCAGAGTTCGGAGATTTTGCCTGCCGATGGCATCCAACCGCGCCACTTCACCGATAAAAGCAGCCTGCTCGGGCCTGATCGCCCTGCTGCTGCTGTCGCTGTTGTGCCTGGTTCAGGCAGATGCCACCGCCGCATCGGGCGGCGCGGGTATCAGTGCCGCCCGGCAGGGCGATGTGGCAGCACTGCTGCGTATCACCGGCAAGACGCACGCGCTTGAAATCCGCACCGCACGGCCGGTTCCAATCAAATTCGTCAGCGGCACTTCCGGCGCGCTTGCGCCTGAAGCCGCTTTCCTCCTGCTCGATCGGGCCCCGGCGGTCCAGGTAGCTTTCGCCTCTGCATTCGTGGCCCCGACACGGGCAAGCGCCAACCAGCCGCGCGCGCCGCCATCCGCATAGGCCGCCGGCGCTAGCCGCGCCTCTCAACCCATCCCTATCCAATCCGCGTCGCGTCCTGTGCGACGGCCATCGGCCGTCCACCGGCTGCGTGGCGCGTCAATTCCGGAAACATCCAGATGCAACGTATCAAAACAGTCAAAACGCTTACCCGCGCGGCCTCGGCTGCCCTGTTTCTCTCGGTGCAGGCGCTCATCTGCATCGGAACCGTCTATTGGGCGATTGCCGAAACGCTCGGCATGGCGGGAACGGCAGCCCTGGTCCTTGCCGCACTCTTTGCTGTGCCGTCGGTCTACATCCTGACCATGGCCGTGCGCATGGCCTACGATGCGGAGACCGATCCGGCGAACCAATAGCGCCCCTGCGCTTCAGCGCAGGCTTCTGTCCGGCAATGACCGCAGTGACGACACATTTTTCGGTGAAAAGCCGGTCACAGCAACTTTCTAGGACGAACGGCGTTGCTGTGGCGACGCCGTTTCGGGAGAGAAAAGATGGACAGATTGCAATTCGAGGTGCCGGTGCGCATCGCGCCCGCGCCCGGCCTGCCGGTCGAGGAAATCTACAGTGTCGAACAGGCGCTCGATGTCCTGCATGGCTGGCCGGCACGCCGGCAAGGCAAGGTTTACGAGGCTGCGTTCAACGCCTGTTTCGGCGCCACGGTCGATGTGGTCAAGACCGAGGACGCCTGCCGGGCGTTCATGGCGTTCTGCCGTGTCAGCGGCTTGCTGGCCAGGGACATGATGGTTCCTGGCAAGCGCGGCAGTGAGGCGAGGGGACTGAGGATCTAGGCTGGAGCCAGGGCAATTGGCCCCCCGATCACTGCCCATTGCGCTCGCCTCAATGGGCGCGCAGTCCGCTCGCGCAAATGACGCCTGGACTGCGCCGTTAAGGTTCCATTTCCAGTTTTGCAGCTAGGCCAGTGCCTGTAGTGCAGCGTCTGATTCGTTGCGTCAGTGTGATGGTCCAGAGATGTCGTCAGCAAATGTGCGAGCCTTTCCAATAGACCGACAGGTCGTCCTGGTGCGCGAGGTTGCCGCCAAGCTTGGCAATCTGCATGGCGACACCGCCACATCCTTCTGGAAGGCGACGGCGCGCGAACTCCTCGACCGCGCGATTGGGGCCGGCAACGACGCGGCTTCGGCCGCCAATGAGGTTCGCCGGTTTTTCGCGGCTGTGCAGAAAGAGATGCACGTGCTGACGGGTGATCTCGCCTAAAGCGCGTCGCGTTGAAGCGGATTCAGGCAACGCGCTTTAAGTCTTTGTTTCGATGCATGTCGTTGTCCCAAAACCGCTGCGCACTTTTGGGCGACATGCATTAGGCACCGCTGTGCCAGCCCGGTCCGAATCGGCTATGCCAGCAGCATGCAGGAGACGTCTCTTTACATCCCGGTGAAGCGGTTTCTCGAGAGCCTTGAATTCACTGTCAAAGGCGAAGTCGGCGCTTGTGATATTGTGGGCTTGCGCGACGGCGAGCCACCGGTGCTGGTCATCTGCGAACTCAAACTGCAGTTCAACCTCGAACTGGTTCTGCAAGGCGTCGATCGCGCCGCGGCATGCGACGAGGTCTGGCTGGCGGCGCGCATGTCCGGCAAGGGCCGTGAGCACGATCGCCGTTTTCGCGCCCTGTGCCGGCGGCTCGGCTTCGGGCTTTTGGCCGTCAGCGACACCGGCCATGTCGAACTGTTGCTCAGCCCGGCCGCTCTGCCGCCACGGCGCGACCCCAAGCGACGGTCGCGGCTGATGGAAGAGCACAAGCGCCGGCGCGGCGATCCGGTGGTCGGCGGCGGTTCGCGTGCGCCGATCATGACCGCTTACCGGCAAGATGCACTGGCCTGCGCCGCCGCGATGGCGGACGGCCCAAAACGCCCGCGCGACCTGAAGAGCATTTCACCGCGCGCCGCCAGCATCCTGCTTGATAATGTCTATGGATGGTTCGCCAGGGCCGAGCGCGGGGTCTATGCGCTGACCGAAGGCGGCCACGCCGCCTTGCTGCGCTGGCCGCAGCCGGTGCACGACCAGAGGTGATTGGCTGTTTGCACCGGTCCTCGGCGAAAGGGGCGCAGACGTGTCCTATTCCAGGCCCTTGGCGCGATTCCAGGCTTTCGACCACATTCTCAGGGCTTTCTGGTCGAGTGCTTTCGGCAGATGCAAGCGCTTCTGGGCGTCTGCTGAGGGACAGAGATTGGGGTCGGCGCGCAAGGTCTCGTCGAGCAGTGCAAGTGCGGCCTTGTTCGCGGTCGAGAAGCCGGTGTCCGTGGCTGCGGAAGCGGCGATTTCCGGGCGCAATACAAAGTCGATGAAGGCGTGCGCGGCCTCCGGGTGCGGGGCGTCGCTCGGGATCGCCAATATGTCGGCCCAGACCAGATTGCCTTCCTTGGACAGGCGGTAGGTGATGGAGAACGGCCGCTTCGCTTCCTTGGCCCTGATGTCGGCGATGTGCATGTCGCCGGAGAAGCCGAGTGATACGCAGGCGTCGCCTTCGGCGAGGTCGTTAATGTAGCTGGAGCTGTGGAACTTGCGCACATAGGGGCGCACCTTGGTGACCACGTCTACCGCCTTCTGCAATTCGTCGGGATTGGTGGTGTCCGGGTCCAGTCCGAGATAGATCAACGCCAAGCCCAGTACCTGCTCGGCGTCGTCGAGCATTGTGATGCCGCATGGTGCGAATTTGGCGGCGATTTCAGGGTCGAAAAGCATGCGCAGCGAGTCGACCGGGGCGTCGGGCATGATGGCGCGGATCTTCTCGACGTTGTAGCCGACACCGGTCGTTCCCCACATCCACGGCACGCCATGCGCGCCACCCTTGTCGACCTCGTCGAGGCGGGCAGCGACGGACGGGTCGACATTGCCGAGGTTGGAGAGGCGGCTCTTGTCCAGTGCCGCCCAGACGCCTGTGGGAAGTTCGCGTTGCAGATGCGGCGCGAGATTGATGGTGACGAGGTCGTAACCCGAGCCGCCGGTGAGCAGTTTGGTCTCGACGATGTCGTTGGAATCGAACATGTCGTAGGTGACCTTGATGCCGGTTTGCGCCTCGAACTTTTCGATGCTGCCGGGCCCGAAATAGGACTCCCAGGAATAGAGATGCAGGACCTTTTCCTCGGCCTGGGCCGAGGTCGCAAAAAGGCATGCCGCGGCGAGCGCGAGCCAATGTTTCATCATGTCCTCCTTTGGTGAACCCCGATCGGGGCCGTTCAGTCAGGCTGCATTTCTGGCAAGCAGGCGCTCCGGTGTGGGCTCCAGCAGCACGCCGTAGAGATCGGGACGGCGGTCGCGGAATACGCCCCAGCTGCGCCTTGCCTCCGCGATCTCGTCGAGGTCGAGCGCTGCCGTGATCACGCTGTCGGAGACGCGGTCGGCCTCAGTGAGCTTGGCGCCGGTGTGATCGGCGATGAATGACGAGCCGTAGAAGACGATCTCGTTTGCCTCGCCCCTTTCGACACCGACCCGGTTGGCGGCAATGACCGGGGTGAGATTGGCGCCGGCATGGCCCTGCATGACACGTTGCCAGTGGTCGCGGGAATCCCAACCGCGAAACGACGGTTCCGAGCCGATGGCCGTGGGATAGATCAGCACCTCGGCGCCCATCAGCACCATGGCGCGGGCCACCTCCGGAAACCATTGATCCCAGCATATGCCGGCGCCGATCTTGCCGGCGGCGGTTTCGAAGATGCGGAAGCCGGTGTCGCCATCGGCAAAATAGAGTTTTTCGCTGTAGCCCGGACTGTTCGGGATATGGCTCTTGCGATAGCGGCCGAGCACCTCGCCGTCGGCGTCGATCATGACCAGCGTGTTGTACAAGGCCGAGCCGTCGCGCTCGAACAGCGAAACCGGCAGGACGACGCCTGTCTCGCGCGCCAGAGCCGCCATCCGTGCAATGGTCTTGTGGCCGTCGAGAGGGAGGGCGCGGCTGTTGTGCCTGATGTCCTCATCCATGCAGAAGTAGACGCCTTCGAACAGCTCCTGCAGCACGACAAGCCCGGCGCCGCGCCTTGCGGCTTCGCGGACATGAGTTTCCAGTCTGTCGAGATTGCTTTCGACCTGATCGGTGCAGGAAATCTGGACAGCGGCGGCAATCAGTTGACGCACGGCTCACCTCACCTTGGTTGCTGTTGTGTGACGCAATGGATGCCGCCGCCATTCTCGTAGATGCGGTCCATGTCGAGCTGCACGATGCGGCGCTCAGGATGCAGACGCCCAAGCGTATCGACCGCCAAAGCATCGGCCTTCCTGTCGCCGAACTGCGGCGTGTAGAGCGCGTCGTTGCCGATGTAGTAGTTGGCGTAGCTGGTCAGAAAATCGTCGCTGGTCGAGCGCACGTTGGTGGCGGCCGGGATGGACACCACCTCGAAGCCCCGCCCGCGCGCATCTTTGGATCGCGCTAGTATGGCTAGCGCTTGCGCTTGGGCGCGGCCCCATTCCGAGGTGTCGCCGGTCACGCTGCTAGCGATGAGCAGGCCTGGTTTGACGAAACGGAGCGAGCCATCGATATGGCCATCGGTGATGTCGAGCCCGCGAACGCCTGGAACCCAGATCACCGTCTCGACGCCGAGGATCGACTTGAGATGCCGTTCGATATCGTTGCGCGAGACGCCCGGATTGCGGTTGTCGTTGACCCAGCAGCTTTCGGCCAACAGCAAGGTGCCGTCGCCGTCATATTCGATGCCGCCGCCTTCGCCACGGATCGCGGCGACGTGGCGGGTCACATTGAGGTGTTGCGCAACGTTGCCGGCGATCCTGGCATCGCTTGCATGCGCCTGTTTGTCGCCCCAGCCGTTGAAGCGGAAGTCGACGGCGGCAATGGCGCCGTCCTCGGCGCGCACGAACACCGGGCCGGAATCGCGCATCCACATGTCGTCAGTCGCGACACCAACGAGTTCGACCTTTGGACCGCACAGCCTTGCCGCCAGCTCATGCTCGGCTGCCGGGGCAGCCATCGCCACCGGTTCGTTCTGGGCGATTGCCGCGGCCAGCCGGCCCAGCGCTTCCTGCACGCTCTCGTAGTAGGCGCCTGGTCCGCCATAGACTGCCGGCGTGCTTGGCCAGGCCATCCAGGTCCGGGCATGCGGTTCGGTCTCCGACGGTGCGGTGACCTTCCAGCTTCCGGCCCTGGCTGCCGTGACCGCGATCTCAGGCATGAAAGCCCACCCTGTTGCTGCCATGATGGCGTGACGTCGTGTCCACCTCATCACACCGGTTGTTCCTGGGTGATGCAGTGGATGGCGCCGCCTGCCGGCACGACGGCGCCGACATCGACGGTGACGATGCGGCGATCGGGGAAAGCACGGGCGACGGCTGCTTTGGCTTCCTCGCCTGAGGGACGCCCGAAATCCGGCATGACGACGCCGCCATTGGCGAGCGCGAAATTGATGTAGGAGCGAGCGAATACTGCGCTCGTCGCCTCGACGTCATAGGCCTCGGGGATGGGGATGACCTCAAAACTGCGGCCGCGCGCGTCGGTCTGGCCGGCAAGGGCAGCAAGATTGTCGGCAAGGATGCGGCCGTGCAGGTCGGACGGATCGGGATTGAATTCGAACATAACCACGCCGGGCTTGACGAAGCAGCACATGCCGTCGACATGGCCGTCGGTCTCCAGATCCAGCGGATCGCCTGGAAGCCACACGACCTTTTCGAGGCCGAGCATGCGCAACAATTCCTTCTCGACCCAGGCCTTGGAGATGCCGGGATTGCGGTTGGAGTGGAGCAGGCTGGTTTCGGTCGCGATCAGCGTGCCTTGGCCGTCGGTCGTCAGCGAGCCGCCTTCGCAATGCAGGAAGGAGCGCAGGATCGATGCGTCTTCGCGGGCCAGCAGCCGCTCGGCAAGCGCATTGTCCTGGTCGTAAGGTTCGTGCTTGCGCCCCCAGGCGTTGAAGCGCCAGGACACGCCGGCGAGGCCGCCATCGGCCAGTTTCAGGAAGGTCGGGCCGGAATCGCGGATCCAGCAATCGTCGATCGGAATTTCGACCACCTCGATCCGGTTTCCAAGTTGGGCACGGGCGCTGTCGGCATGGTCGGGATGGGCCACCATGGTGACAGGCTCGAACTGGGCAATGGCGTGGGCAACATCGGCATAGGCCTTTTGCATGGCGGGCAGGGTGGCGCCATACAGGTCCAGTCGGTGTGGCCACGACATCCACGTCCTGGCATGGGGCTCGAACTCCGCGGGGCGGCGAAACTTCAAGTGCTGCGCCGGCCATTCGAGGGCATTCATCAAACTCTCCATTCATGTATCGATCTCATTGTTCATCGGCTTCAGCAGCCGTACAACTGAGAAAGGTTCCTGATTTCAGTGAATGGAATTCATGAATGGTGAAGTTCAGGCATATCCCGCCGACGCAGTTTCTGAAGGGGTTCGAGGCGGCATCGCGCCTGGAAAGCTTCAGCCGCGCGGCTGAAGAACTCGGCCTCTCCCAGTCGGCGATCAGTCACCAGATGCGCCTGCTCGAAGGCCATATCGGCCAGCCTCTGTTCATGCGTCACGGCCGCGAAGTGCGGCTGACGGATGCCGGGCGCGATTATCAGCGCACCGTGCGCCGCTGCCTCGACCTTCTGGAGGAGGGGTATCGGCGGCTGGAACCTTATCGAAAGCCCGGCAGCGTCGTGATCTATGCACCGCGCGATTTCAGCCGGCGCTGGCTGCTCAGTCGCCTGCCGGCTCTGCGTGCGGCCGTGCCGGCCTGTGAGCCTTGGCTCGATACGAGTGGCGCCTCCGTCGATTTCGAGACCATGGAACTCGATCTGGCAATCGTCTACGCGGACGCGCCTCCGGAAAATTGCGAAAGCCTGCTGATCGCCAGGGATTTTTTGACGCCGGTCGCGACGAAGGATCTGGCCAGCGCACTGCGCACGCCCGCCGACCTGCTTGGCGCTTCGCTGATCCATGACGAGCGCCCGACCGGCTGGGCGGACTGGTTGCGCAGCGTCGGCGTCGAAGCGAACGGCACCTGGCACGGAACCAATTTCAGCGACAGCGATCTGGCGCTTGCGGCTGCCGAGCATGGCCAGGGGGTGGCTTTGGGCAGCCTGCCTTTGGCGGCAGCGGCGCTCACATCAGGGAGCCTTGTCCAGCCATTCGACGACATCCTTGATGTGGGTCGCGGATGGTACGCCCTTTCCACGCAGGATCGGCTTCGGGATGTCGATGTGCGGGGAACATGGGACTGGCTGGGTCAGCAGGCATCGTTTCACCAGGTCTCGGATGCTGGCTGATGCTACTCACTTGACCTGTTCGATCTCCGGACCCGGCGTCTGGTCAATCGCGGGAGCCAGAGTGCAATCCTGGCCCTTGCAGTCCTGGACAGGGTCCTCGGTCGCAGGCAGGCAATTTCGCCCCTTGCTGCCGGGTGCGGTGGCGTTACTTCGCCGCTTTGTGGCTGCTTGCCCCGGCAGCCCTCAGACCACCGCGTCAGCGCGTCCAGAAATCGCGGTGTGCCTCGTGCAGTTCGTCCTCGATTTCGGGGAAGGGGCCAAAGACCTCGATCTTTTTCTGGCCGGAGCCGAACACGGTGCGCGAGGAAAGGCTCATCGTCGGGTTCTTCGGGTGATCGCCGGTCAGCGCCAGGATCTTGGTCTCGTCGGCCCCGTAGACAAGCCGCCCTATGTTCGCCCAATACATCGTGCCGGCGCACATCGCGCACGGTTCGAAGGTCGAGACCAGCGTGCATTGCCAGAGGAACTCAGGCTCGTAGGCCGCCGCGGCGCGGCGGGCGAGCTCGGTCTCGGCGTGATGCACGGTGTCGATATTGCCCTGGCGCATGAGGATGCGGTCGTCAGGCCCGACCAGGACGGCGCCGAAGGGATGATGTCCATGCGTCGCCGCTTCGCGCGCGACGGCGTCGGCGGAGCGGAGGTGGGCGAGCATCTGATCGCGGGTCATAGCAAAATCCTATCCAGCGATTGAACTGCTCGCCTCGGAAATCTTCCCTCAAGAGGGGAAATCAGGCCGGCTGAAGTGTCCCGACAGCGTCTTTGCGCATCCTCAACACCAGCAGGCGCGTCGCCGCGAACGGTGCCATGACGAGAAACGCCATCGTGATGTTGGCGAAGAGCGACAACAGACAAATCTCATTTTGGACGTAGCAAACAGATTCCATGACGTACCCCTTTCCACCATAATCCTGGTGGCCTCCTCACGCCGTGCGCCGAGCATGATCCTGCTCTTTTCCAAAAGCAAGCGATTGCTAATATAGTTCTGCCGCTGGCTTGGACTCATCGAGGGGATAGGAAGGAAACGCGTTTCGGCGACCGCAATTCCTGAGCCATTTTTGCCGCCTGGAAGATCGTCATCAAAACCAGGATCGGCTCACCCTCGGTCGGGTTGATCGTCAGCACCACACGGCCGATCTCGTCGCTCATTCCGCAAGTCCAGTCTTTGACTGCGATCACTTTTTTCCCGGCCATGTGCCCCCACCGTCTTGCTTTTCGCCGTTCCGCCGCGACTGCCTCGCCCTCGCTGCAGAACCAGCGCTCTGCGTATTGTGGGCTGATCTTCGTCTCCCAACAATGCTTCCTGGCCGGGGACATGGTAGATTCGCTCGCCGGTGCTGATGCTGATCTTGCCTTTGATGTCGCAACTGCGGGCGCCGCCGCTTATGACGCCACTGAGCCAACCCGCCGGAACGAAACTCGCGAGATCGTTTCACGGGGTCTCGAATGCCGGCTGATACTACTCACTTGACCTGTTCGATCTCCGGACCCGGCGTCTGGTCAATCGCGGGAGCCGGCGTGCAATCCTGCCCCTTGCACTCCTGGACGGGGTCCTCGGTCGGAGGCAGGCAATTTTGCCCTTCGCAATGAACTGCCGGCTGCAGTGGCGTTACTTCGCCGTTTGGTGGAACAGGCTTATCTTCAGCGCGAACGGCCGGTACCAAGCCGAAGATGACCGTGCAAAAAAGCGCTGTTCGCAGCAAGTTCATTCCCGCCTCCATGGCTGAGAGCGTGCTGAACTTACACTTCGAGTTTGGGCCGACATACAGTCACCCGCGAACGACGTTAACAGCGCGTTTCCGCCAGGGGAGGCGCCGATGCGGATGTGGACCGGATTCCTTGACGAGAAAAGGGGACTCATGAGCGCCGATCATGACTGTCTACCGGCAGGATGCGTTGGCCGGCTCCGCCGCGATGCCGGACGGGCCGAAGCGCCCATGCGCTGACTTTGCTGCGCTGGCCTCAAACCGCTCACGACCAAGGATGATTGACTGGGTGGGCTCATTTGCGGAACCGCTTGCGCACCAATGCTGCTTGCGACAGGCTGCCTGAATGAAACAAATGTCCTCGCCCATAGCTTTGGCCCTTTTCGTTGCAGCCAGCGTGCTGGCGCAGGCGGCACCTTCGTTGGCCAAGGACAAGACGATCACAGGCAGAATTCGCGGCTTCGAATGCGGCGACAACTGCTATCTGACCATCGTCGACAGCAAGAAGGCCGAGCAGGTCGGCCTGTGCGTCGCGCCGCAATGCAAGACCTGGAACGAGCAGGTGGCGATGCCGCGCCGCTACAAGGGAAAGCGCGTGACTGCCACGGTCGGGAAAGCACAGCAATTCGACGACAGCGGCAATGTCATGGGGGAAATGATGTCTTTCAAGAAAATCGAATTTCTCGACTGACCGCAGTTCGGCCGCCGCTTCCCAATCCACTGTCTAGTTCACGAATGCCTGGGCCCTGAAGGTTTCAAGATAATCGTCTATCTGACGGTCGTTCGGGTCGAAAGCTTGCCAATGCGGATCATCGTCGACGTTGGCCAGATCGAGAAATTCAGTGATGTCCACCCCGCCATTAAGGGTGGCAACGCCAGAGTTCAAACCCATATATTTCAGGTTGAAGTCAAAGCGAAAATCGGGTGATCGGAAGAACTTCGCCTTGCCGCACTCCGGGAATGGCAGGGCTCGGAAGTGGTCTAGCAGGCGCTGCTTTTCACCGATGCCTTCAGTAACTGAAAGCATATATGTTTCCGGCCGTGACAGGCTTTCGTTGATCCGACCGGCCGGCTTTCTCATTGCGCCCCAGAGGTGAGGCAGGCCAATTGCGGAAAAGAAATCCTGACCGATCGATTCGTCAGGCCAAAATTTAGGGTTGTATGGTCGAACGACAACACGATCGGCACCGAGTGCGGTAACAAACGGTCGCAGGATTTCGTAGAACTCAAGTTGATATTGCGCTGCTTCGATAGGGCCTACCAGGTAGTCTTTGACGCATTGCGAATACACGCGTTCAAGCAAGTGATCGAAGCGCCGCAAATAAAACACCACCTTCACCTCGGCGCCGACATCCAATAGGCTTTGGAAAAAAGATGGATGAGCGCTCGCTCGCGAAAATTCCTCGCCTGACATCAGCAACGTTTCGCAGTCGGAATCGAGCGAGAAGAACGCGCCAACGTTCTGCTCAAACGACTTGCCGTCGTCGTAGCCGATTGCGGCGATGCTGTGCTGCGGCCCGAACGCTTCATTCGCCGGGTCGTTGGGTTCGGGGTAATGGATCGAGTTGGCCGCCAACACGTCGCGGTTGGAAGCCAGGCTCGCCTGAAGATAAGAGCTTCCGGTCTTGTGAATTCCGCAATGCAAAATGAATTTTTTATAACGCGCCAATAGCGGCCACTCCCCTTGCTTCAGTTAGGCGCCTCTGCGTGCAGCGCAAGAAAGTTACCATGGACCGCAACTGGTGACATCACCCCGACTGCATGAGGTCGGGCAAAGGACGGATGCCGATCGGCCGCGGCACACGGACATCGGCTGACACGTCGGCCTGCTTGTTCGAACGATGGGCATGTTGGGCAGCTCGGCATGTTCCCGAATGTGAAGTAGCTGGTCCTTGCCGCGGCAGTCGTGCTGGTACTGATCGTCGGCTAGCGGCTGACGGAAAGCCAACGAAAGCCGGCACCCACCAACGCACTGGCAGGCACAGAACCGCAGCGGCGGCCAAGCGCGAAAAAACCAACGGTTTGCATAACACCTGCTATCCGTGCAGCCGATGTCCGCAACTGCGCCGCTACTGACCAATATGCGACGCGACCGACATCATCGCCTCAGAGTTCGGGTGGGCGCCCAAGCCGCCATCGAAAACCTCGGAGAACGTCCAGCGAACGACGCCGTTGCGGTCGAGCAGGAACTGGCCCGTGAGCTGGCCCACGCCGGTCGCCATCATTTGCTGGTCCGCTTCGGTGATATCGTAATTGTCTTTTTTGTTCAGATATTCGAGCGTGGCAAACGGATCCATCGGCTCAGGCATTTCGCCCGGCACGTTGAGCCGCATCGCCTTCACATCGCTCATCGAAGCCTTTTGCGGCCATGCGCTCTCGCCCTCAGTTATTTGCATATTGGGCAATCCAAAGGCGCGGTGTGAAACGCGCTCCGGATCGGATGCAGCAAGCAAACCAACCATCGGATGGTACCGGAGATAAAGGCGCGCTCGCTCGATGGGCGTGTTCACCACCGTGAGGCTTTCGATGCCCTTTGCGTTAAGGGCTGGTGTGAGCAGCGAAACCGTCGCGATATGACGCCTGCAAAACGGACAATGCAGACCTCGATACAGCCCAACCAGCACTGGCCTCTCGCCGCGGAAATCGTCGATAGCTATCTTGCCCTCGCGCGTAATTGCGTCGAGTACGAAATTGGGCGCTCGTTCGCCCAGTCGCAGAGGGCCTACGTCGGTGCGGTCGGACATGCCTGATCCTCCTCGCGGGTCAATCCAGTAACGGAAGCGCTGCGTGCATTGTAGCACAGAGATGGCGGACGTTGGGGCGCTACCTTAGTGGCGGCACTTTCCGAGCTTGAAACGCCAATCGGCCGCGGCCCAAACTGCTTCCTTAAAAGTGGAAGGGGCTTTGCGGATGGAAATCTTTCGGCAATTTCGGGACAACTGCTGACACGAAGCGATCCAGATCCGGCGTCTTTGACGCTAGGAGTCATCGATCCTGGCACAGCGGTACATAAAGGCGTTGATCTTGTGGGCGCCGATTGAAGCGACGTCCCCATTTGCCAGCCTGACAGGCATTCTCGACGGCGCGAAGAAAGCGATTTCCGAGTTTGACGAGATTGCATCGAACTCTCGGACAGTCGGCCTCCGCAGATCCATCGCCTCTTGGGCCGGACCGACCGGCTCTTGCGAAGCTACGGGATGGCGGTGAGATCGGCCGTCGGCGGTCTGATGAGCGCTGGAAGCACAGCCAGACCCACAGGACGCGTCTAATCATTCAGTACACGAAACGATCGAGCCCGCTGCCTCACGGTGGCGGGTTCTTTCATTTCTGGCGTTCACTGAAATACGCAAAGCCCGCTTTTCCCGCTTCGTCTAATGGTAGGACAGCGCCCTTTGAAGGCAGGCGCAACACCCCTAGCCGCCGTCACGGGACACGGCCAACCGGGTCGTTGCACTTGTAGACCGGGCAGCGGCCGTCACGGGTCGGGACATAGGCCGACATCGGCACCTGAGGCCAGTCGCACTCGTTGCCGAGTTGCCTGACATAGCGGTCATAGGTGTTGGGGCCGGTGGTCAGCACCACGGCGCGCCGGCTCTGGATCAGTTGCTGGAGCTGCCAGCAGCTCATCGTGCGGGTGTCGGGCCGGGCCTCACTGACACCGGTCGCGGCAAGCAGGATCGCTGCTGTCGTCAAAGCAGTTAGTGGGATGGACAACATGGGCGGTATCCTCGATCGGCCAGAGCATGCGAAACCTCGCATCCCGGCCAGCGGTTCCGCAAGAGCCAGTTGGCCGTCTTTTTGCGGCGCAACCCGTTTCCCCGGGTTAGCCCGCTGCCGGTGGTGGCGGGCTTCTGCGTGGTGGTAAGTCTCACAACGGCCATAGCAGATACCATCGTGTCGTCACCATCAGGAGGGATCTATGGTTTCGGCTATTGCAAGTCAGCATCGGCAGGTACCGGAAACTCAATTGAAAGCGGCAAAGCCAGGAACAGGCGAGGGATTCGCGCCAGGCAAGAGCGCCGACAGTGTAGGACATCGCGCCAAGGCAACGGTTGCCGAAACAGGCGACACCGATCCTAGCGCGCAAGGTCGCGCGGCATCGACGATCGCCAGAATGGACATCACCGTTTTGACGCCGCCGCCCGAAGACACGACCGCGGAGTAAAACTTAGGCCGGGCTAGCTGCCGTGCGGCTTTTGGCCCGCTGCTTCGGTGGCGGGCTTTTTGATTGCCCGGCCCCAGGCCTTAAGCGCGCTTGCTGCTGAACGCATACGTCGTGATGTCGTCACGGGAAATCCCGATGTCGCTGAGCATGTCGTCCGGTGACTCGCTCAGCTCGGCCGTTGTCTTCAACTGCGCCTTCTGTTCGGCTCGATGACGGAGCCAATCGGCAAGGGGACCAACTGCGACAAGAGGAAGGTTCAGAAGCATAGGAAGGTTCACAAGCATCGGAGTACTCCCTTCAGCGCTGGAGTAAACTTCACGCTGCAAGCTAGGCCGATGCGTCGTTGCGTCTGTGACAAAATTCACAGATGCCTCACGGTGGCGGGCTTTTTAGTGGGCAATCCACCTGCAGCACGACCGACCTCGATGGCGGCCATGACAACGGTCGCCGCCGTTACCAGTGCAGCCATCCAGCGTTCGAAATTGGCAAGGCGCCGCGCGGTCACAACCTGCTGCCCGTCCCAATAGAGTTCGCCGGTGCTTTCGTGGACTCCGAGCAGCGAGACGCCGTTGATGCTTATTGCCTTGACGCTAGGAGGCCATGTTGGAGGTGAGGGCTCACTGACGTGGCGATATTTTCGGATCTCATCCCAATCGATCATCCGCTCCCGCCCCTCTGAATGTCTTTTGTCGGAAGGCTAATAGTTGCAGGAATCAGCCCAAAATCAAATCAGGCTGCTGCCAAAGCCGACCGGATATTGGCCAAAAATTGGACAGGTGCGGGGGGATTTCCGCTAAGTGCTTGAAATATCTGGTACGCCCAAGGGGAATCGAACCCCTGTTACCGCCGTGAAAGGGCGGTGTCCTAACCGCTAGACGATGGGCGCGCTCAGACGAAGCGGCTTATAATTGCGTTGTTGGCAACCGGCAACCCATCAGCCCCAACATCCGGCAACTTTTTTCAGAAAGGGGCGAAAGCTGCCGTTTCGGCGGGCCAGCCCGTGGGTTTCTGAACCCATGATCGAATGTCTTTGGAGATTAGCCTTAATAGGCTTCACATTCGTCATCCACGGGCGGAGCAAGGAGCGTAGCGACGCGGCGCAGACCCGAGGATCCATGCCGCGACGTCTGAGCGTCGCAACGGTGCAGTTCTGCTCCGCTGTGTTCTCCGATTGGATTCCCGGCATGGATCCTTGGATCTGCGCGCCGCTTCGCGTCGCTACGCCCAAGGATGACGAAGTTGGGGAGGCTTCGGCTAATCTCGGATGTCGCTGATGGTACCGGAACGGGGGGCTGCTGACAGCCCCTCAACCCGTCGGCCGCATGGAGAGAACTAGCTGCGCCGGCGGCAGCGCCAGTTCCAGTCGCGCTCGGGGCCGACATCGACGTGGACGGAGTCGGTGTGGCAGTAGGTGCCGACACCGCCGCGGCCCGGCATGGTGCGCAGATAGCTCGCCAGTTCCCACTTCGAGACGCCGGGAACCTGGATGTCGGCGGCGGCGCAATACATGTGCAGCGAATTCTTGGCGCCGTTGGCGCGGCGGTTGCGAGCCGGATCGCGATAGCCTGATGTGACGATCATCTTGCGGCCGTAGTGGCCTTCGATGGTCTTCAGCACGCGCACCAGCGACGGCTTCAGGCAAGCGACGTCGACGCTCTCGTTCTGCTTCAAGAGGCCGTTGGGCGCCAGCCGGGCGAGGCCGGCGGCGGATGCCACCTGATAGGCGCCGCCCGAGCCTTCATCCTCGTTCAGATCGACGTCGCTTTCATCGTCGAGGCCGGATTTGCGCTTGATCTCGAACAAAGCTGTCTGGCGCACGCCGGGCAAGGCGTCGCTGCCGGTGATGTGGCCGGTCTCGTCACCGATCGAAGCCAGCTGCACCGGCTTGTCGGCCGAACTGGCGGAAGCCAGCGTGATGATCGGCTTTGCCGGCGCGGCTTTGGCTTGAGCGGTGGGCTGCTCGCCGGAGCGCGTGTTGATCAGCGGCGCGGGCGCCGCCGAGGCGGGCGTGGTGCTGAACAGCGAGGCTAGGAAGCCTTTCTTCGGCGCATTGATCTGCGCCTGCGGAGGTTCGCCAGCGGTGACATAGACAGGGTTGTTCATCACCGGGGCGGTGGTGTCGTCCGATTTCGGTGCGATGGTGTTCGCATCGGCGGCAGCGATCTTCTGCGCGACTGCGTCGGTCTCGGCGGCTGTCTGCGCCGGCTGCACCAGTGGCTGCGGCGTTTGGCCGGCGATGGTGTCTGCACCGGCAGGCACGTTGATGGGGAAGGCCGCTCCGGGCTTGGTCACCGGCACATAGGCGACCTTTTCAGGCAAAGGTGTGTCTCCCTCGCTCATCACGGTCGATGCCGCCTCCGAGGAGGCTGACGTCACCTGCACGGACGAATCAGTCACTATTGCCGGCGTCGCGCTCGAGGCTGCTTTCATATCAGCCGAGGTGGCGTTGTAGCCGGGCATGCCGACAGACATGGTGGGGTCGCCGGCGGAGGTACAGGAGGCAAGGAGCACGGAGAAAAGCGCCGCCGCAATGCTGCGGCTTTCCCTTCGTGCGAGACGCCAACCTGCTGATTTCAAAACTAAATTCCCCCTCGGCGTCCGGCCGGTAAGTTGTTGGCTCGGCGTCTAGACGCTCTGTACCAATAACCCCTGTTCCCAAACCGGAAACGAGACCTGTGTCAAATCTGCATGCCTTCAACTTAATCGGTGGCTAGAGGCGAATTGAGGCCGCTTGATGGTTGACGCCACCATTTCGCCCTCTTTTACCGGCCCGTCAACTCACCAGACATTACAGTCCGTTACACACGCACCTTGACGTAGGTTCCCGGCGCATCGCCCAAGGTTTTCATATGCTTGCCGGGTTTGCGGGCAGGAACGCGGGTGTCGTCCTGGGTCTCGATCCAATGCTGCCAGTGGGTCCACCAGGAGCCGGGATGCTCCACCGCGTTGGCAAACCACTGGGCAAAATCGCCCACCGGTTTGCCGCCGGTCCAGTACTGATACTTCTTGGCCGCCGGCGGGTTGACGACGCCGGCAATATGGCCTGAACCGGCCATCACATATTCGACGTCGCCGCCGAAATATTGCGAGCCGAGGAACACCGAAAGCGCCGGCGCGATGTGATCTTCCTTCGACGCCAGATTGTAAACCGGGATAGTGACGTCGGCGAGCGAGACTACACGGCCTGCCAGTTCCATCACGCCGCGCGTCAGATTGTTCTCGAGATAGCAGTTGCGCAGATAGAAGGAATGGTTGGCCGCCGCCATGCGGGTGGAATCGGCGTTCCAGTAGAGAAGGTCGAAGGGCAGGGGATCCTTGCCGCGCATGTAATTGTTGATGACATAGGGCCAGATCAGGTCGCCCGAGCGCAGCATGTTGAAGGCGGTCGCCATCTTGGTGCCGTCGAGATAACCCTTTTCGTTCATCGATTTCTCGACGGCCGCCACCTGGTCCTCGTCGACGAACACCTTCAGGTCGCCGGCATGGGTGAAGTCGACCTGCGTGGTGAAGAAGGTCGCCGACTTGATGCGGTTGTCGCCTTCCTGCGCCAGCAGCGCGAGTGCGGCCGCCAAAAGCGTCCCGCCGACGCAATAGCCGATGGCGTTGACGTCCTTCTCGCCGGTAGCCTTCTCGACCATGTCGAGGCCGTATTGCAGGCCCTCTCGGATATAGGCCTCCCAGCCTTTGGCGCCGTGGCGCTCGTCGGGATTGATCCAGGAAATGACGAAGACGGTATGGCCCTGCTCGATTGCCCAGCGAATGAAGGATTTTTGCGGGTTGAGATCGAGGATGTAGTATTTGTTGATCCAGGGCGGGCAGATCAGCAGCGGACGCTTGAGTACGGTTTCGGTCGTCGGATCATACTGGATGATCTCGGCGACATCGCTGCGGCCGACCACCTTGCCGGGTGACGTCGCGACGTTCTTGCCGATCTCGAAGGGCGAGTAGTCGGCCTGCCTTAGCTTCAGGTCACCCTTGCCGGCGGCGATGTCCTCGGCCAGCATCTTCATGCCGCGCACCAGGTTTTCGCCGTTCGAGGCGACCGTTTCGCGAAACAGCTCCGGATTGGTCAGGATGAAGTTCGACGGCGAGATGGCGTTGGACACCTGCTTGACGTAGAAGCTGGCCTTGTGGCGGGTGTGCTCGTCGAGGCCTTCGGCGTGCTCGACCAGGTCGGCCGCCCAGCGCGAGGTGACGAGATAGGCCTGCTTGAGGAAATCGAAGAAAGCGTTGCGGCCCCATTCCGGGTCCTGGAAGCGCTTGTCGCCGCGTTCGGGCTTGACCGCATCGTCCAGCGCTTCGGCATTCGGGCTGACGCGCTGGATGGCGTTTCCCCAGACGGTCATGTAGCCGCCGAACAGCCGCGTCTGCGCTTCCAGTGCGCGCTGCGGATCGGCAAGCCAGTATTCGCTGAGCTTGGAGAAGGTTTTGACCATGTCGACGACAGGTTCGGCGACGTGGTCGCGCACCTCACCCTTTTCGCGCGGCTCGGCCCAGGCGGAGGCCGCTTTTCCCGCCTGTTCGATCATGCGCGCCATGTTCAGGGCGAAGCGTTCCGGGTCCTTCACCAGATATTGCTCGACGGTCGACGGTCCGCCATCTTCCGCTTTGCCCGAATCGGGTGTTTTGGACATGGTTCGCGGGGTTCCTCCCGGGGCGTTTTCTTGACATATTAACATGGGACATCTGACCGGGTCCAACACGCTCTAACCCGGCTGCCAGGAAAACAATATGACGATTAATATTGGCGAGACTGTTTTTTCGGGTACCGGTCGTTTTTGCCGCATCGCTGCGGCGATGATGCTGGTGACCGCCGGCGGGGCCTTGCTGGCGGCCGGTGGCTGCGCCAGCAACGACACAGGCGGCGGAACAACGGTTTCCGGAGTCGACGGTCCGAAGGACACCGGCTCCTATCCGAATTTGAACATCCCGCCGCAGGTGGCGGCGCAGCAGCTCACCCCTGAAGAGAGCAACGCCAAGCTCGCCCAGCTGAAGGCCAGCCAGCAAGCGCAACTGGGCAAGGGCGGCAAGGTCCAGGGCACAAGCCCGGCGGCGCTGAACTCGCTGGCGAAAAATCACGGCGACGAAACGCTGAAGCAGATCGAAGCCAAATGCGACCCCGCCCTCGACCCTACCTGCAAATAGGGTTATATCGCGCGCCGAAACTACCTTTCGCCCCATTGATCGTCTGGAACTGACATGGAAGAATTTCACAAGGTCCGCCGGCTTCCGCCATACGTCTTCGAGCAGGTCAACCGGCTGAAGGCCAGCGCCCGTTCGCGCGGCGCCGACATCATCGACCTTGGCATGGGCAATCCGGACCTGCCGACGCCGAAAGCCATCGTCGACAAATTGTGCGAAGTGGTGCGCGATCCGCGCACGCATCGTTACTCGTCGTCGCGCGGCATTCCAGGCCTGCGCCGCGCCCAGGCCGCCTACTATCAGCGTCGCTTCGGGGTGAAGCTCAACCCGGACACGCAGGTGGTGGCCACACTTGGCTCGAAGGAAGGCTTCGCCAACATGGCGCAGGCGATCACCGCGCCCGGCGACGTGATCCTGTGCCCCAACCCGACCTATCCGATCCATGCCTTCGGCTTCATCATGTCGGGTGGCGTCATCCGTTCGCTGCAGGTCGAACCCGATGACGGCTTTATTCCAGCGGTCGAGCGCGGCATCCGCCATTCGATCCCGAAGCCGCTGGCGCTGATCCTCAACTATCCGTCGAACCCGACGGCGCTGGTCGCCTCGCTCGATTTCTACAAGGACGTGGTCGCCTTCGCCAAGAAGAACGACATCATCATCCTGTCGGACCTTGCCTATTCGGAGATCTATTTCGACGGCAATCCACCGCCCTCGGTGCTGCAGGTGCCGGGCGCGATCGATGTCTGCGTCGAGTTCACCTCGATGTCGAAGACCTTTTCCATGCCCGGCTGGCGCATGGGCTTTGCCGTCGGCAATGAGCGGCTGATCTCGGCGCTGACGCGGGTCAAATCCTATCTCGACTACGGTGCCTTCACGCCGATCCAGGTGGCGGCCGCGCATGCGCTGAATGGCGACGGTGCCGATATCGCCGAAGTGCGCGACATCTATCACAAGCGCCGCGACGTCATGGTCGACGCCTTTGGCCGCGCCGGCTGGACTATTCCCGCGCCGGCGGCGTCGATGTTTGCCTGGGCGCCGATCCCGGAGCCGTTCAAGCATCTCGGGTCGCTGGAATTCTCCAAGCTTCTGATCGAGCACGCCGACGTGGCGGTGGCGCCGGGCGTCGGTTTTGGCGAGCACGGCGACGACCATGTGCGCATCGCATTGGTCGAGAACGAGCACCGTATCCGGCAGGCGGCGCGCAACATCAAGCGCTTCCTGGCGTCCAGCACCAAGCAGCCCAACAATGTGGTGCCGCTCGCCGCGCATCGTTGAGTTGCCTGATATCACATCGACAGAATTCTTGAGGGGCGTCGCCGGACATGGCTGAAGCGTTGCGTGTTGGAATTGCCGGTCTTGGCACCGTTGGCGCCTCGGTGGCGCGCGTGCTGCGCGACAAGGCGGCGGAACTGACCCGCCAGTGCGGACGCGACGTCATCGTCACCGCCGTTTCGGCTCGGGATCCGAAGCGCGATCGTGGCGTCGATCTCAGCACGGCCAAGTGGTTCGACGATCCGGTCAAGATGGCTCAGACCGCCGATATCGACGTCTTCGTCGAACTGATCGGCGGCGACGAGGGGCCGGCGCGATCGGCAGTGAAGGCAGCGCTTGAAGCCAGCCGCCATGTCGTCACCGCCAACAAGGCGCTGCTGGCCAAGCATGGCGTGGCGCTGGCCGAGATCGCCGAGAAGAAGGGCGTGCTGCTCAACTACGAAGCGGCGGTTGCCGGCGGCATCCCGGTGATCAAGACGATGCGCGAGGCGATGGCCGGCAATTCGGTGACCCGCGTCTTCGGCATCCTCAACGGCACCTGCAACTACATCCTGACCCGCATGGAGGCCGAAGGCATCTCGTTCGACGCCTGCCTGAAGGACGCGCAGCGGCTGGGCTATGCGGAAGCCGATCCGACCTTCGATATCGAGGGTCACGACACCGCGCACAAGCTGTCGATCCTGACCAGCCTCGCCTTCGGCACCCGGATCGCCGCCAACGACATCTACATGGAAGGCATTTCCAACATCAGCCAGGCCGATATTCGAGCGGCCGCGGATCTCGGTTACCGCATCAAGTTGTTGGGCGTCGCGCAGCGCACCGACAGCGGCATCGAACAGCGCGTGCACCCGACCATGGTGCCGACGGCCTCGGTCATCGCGCAGGTGCATGGCGTCACCAATGCGGTGGCCATCGAAACCGACATTCTGGGCGAGCTGCTGCTCTCGGGTCCCGGTGCCGGCGGCAACGCCACCGCCTCGGCGGTGGTTGGCGATATCGCCGACATCGCCAAGAGCCGTCCGGGCTTCCAGCACGGCCCGGTGTTCGGCCTGCCGGCCAAGGAATTGCGCCCGTACAAGAAGGCGCAGATGCGCAGCCATGCCGGCGGCTATTTCATCCGGCTGACCGTGCACGACCGCATCGGCGTCTTTGCCGCGATCGCCAAGCGCATGGCCGACAATGACATTTCGCTGGAATCGATCGTGCAGCACGCGGTCAGCGCCGAGACCGATGCGCAAAAGACGGTGATCCTGGTCACCCACGAGACCACTGAGGCTGCGGTGCGCAAGGCTGTCGACGGCATCACCAAAGACGGTCATCTGACCGACAAGCCGCAGGTGATCCGCATCGAGCGGGCAGGGTGAACCCAGTCATCTCTAGCTTTTAATCGATTGATATTGCAGCGCTTTCAAAAAACGCGTTGCGCAGGTCTTGCTGTTGTCATGGACCTTTGACACAAGAAACGCGCCTCTGGCGAGAGGCGGTGTGCCAACCAGGATCTTCCCCCGATGAATGTGGCCCAGAACATTGTCGCCGGTCTTGACCGGATCCTCACCATGGAATTGGTGCGGGTCACCGAGCGCGCCGCGGTCGCGGCCGCCAGATTGCGCGGACGCGGCGACGAGAAAGCCGCCGACCAGGCCGCTGTCGATGCCATGCGCCAGGAGCTCAACCGGCTCGCCATCAAGGGCACGGTGGTGATCGGCGAGGGCGAGCGCGACGAGGCGCCGATGCTCTATATCGGCGAAGAGGTCGGCAGCGGCATCGGTCCGGCGGTCGATATTGCGCTCGACCCGCTCGAAGGCACGACGATCTGCGCCAAGAACCTGCCCAATGCGCTGGCCGTCATCGCCATTGCCGAAAAGGGCAGCCTGCTGTTTGCGCCCGACGTCTATATGGACAAGATCGCCATCGGTCCGGGCTACGCGGATGGCGTCATCGACATCGACGCGTCGCCGGCCGAGAACATCGCCAATCTGGCCAAGGCCAAGGGTGTCGCGGTGTCGGAGATCACCGCCTGCATTCTCGACCGGCCGCGCCATGGCAGGCTGATCGAAGCGGTCCGAGCCACGGGCGCGGCGATCCGGCTGATCGGCGATGGCGATGTCGCCGGCGTCATCCACACCACCGACCCGGAAGAGACCGGCATCGACATCTATCTCGGCATTGGCGGAGCGCCGGAAGGCGTGCTGGCGGCAGCCGCCTTGCGCTGCACCGGCGGCCAGATGCAGGGCCGGCTGATCCTCGACACGCCGGAAAAGCTGGCGCGCGCAGCCAGGATGGGCATCTCCGATCCGAAGCAGGTCTACCGGGCGCAAGACATGGCGCGCGGCGACGTGCTGTTTGCCGCAACCGGCGTCACCGACGGCAATCTGCTCAACGGCGTCAGGTTCGGTCGCGATACCATCACCACCCACACCATCGTGCTGCGCTCGTCATCGCGCACCGTGCGCGAGATCAAGGCGCGCCACCAGGATCTGGATAAGTTCTAGCCGCTCCCCAGCAAGCTGTTGGTTCTTGCGTAGCAGCAGTGCAGTTGCTAGCCCTATGGCTGCATCCGGCCGCAAGGACATGAAGATGAAATCGTTCGACTGGCACGCGGCTGCGATTTCGCGCACGACCGCCATCACAAAATCCTATCGCAACACCCAGAACGTGCGGCGCTTTTTCATCAAGGAGTGCGGCCGTGCGTTCAAATTCGATCGACCTTTCATGGCCTGGCTCAAGGACGGTGCGGAAAAGACGATGGGTGACGCAGCCGACGAATGGCTGCGGCGCGACGCTGAAATGCGGAAAGCGTAGTTTTTCTTGAAATTTTCTGACAAGGCGCATCACAGCGAACCGCTTGGCTTTGCCGGCCTTAGGATATTGCTTGTGCATGTCGTCGTCCCCAAAACCGCTGCACACTTTTGGGCGGCATGCACTATCCTGCGGCCACACACGGGCTGGCAGATCGCATGACCGGCGAAAAACGCCTCTTCCTCAATGTCAGGCAGTCGGCGACAGGTGTTTCCTGGGAACACCGGTTGACCGAACGGCAGGACATGGCAGCACTGGCCATTGCGCAAGGCTATGGGGTGCCCGACATCGTCGCGCGCGTGCTTGCCGGGCGCGGTGTGACCGCCGCCGAGACGGAGCGCTTCCTCGATCCAACGATCCGCGATCTGTTGCCTAACCCGGCCTCGCTGACCGATATGGACAAGGCCGCCGCCCGCATCGCCCAGGCAATCGTGGCCAGGGAAAAGGTGGCGATCTTCGGTGACTACGATGTCGACGGCGCGGCCTCGTCGGCGCTGTTGAAGCGGTTCCTCAGCCATTTCTCGGTGCCGTCGGAAATCTACATTCCGGACCGCATTTTCGAAGGCTACGGTCCCAATCCGGAAGCCATGCGCGAGCTTGTCTCGCGCGGCGCAACGCTGATCGTCACTGTCGACTGCGGCACCAACAGCGCCGTTTCTATCGACGCGGCGAAAGTGGCCGGCGCCGATGTCGTGGTGCTCGACCATCACCAGGTCGGCGGCCCGCTGCCGGAGGCAGTCGCCATCGTCAATCCCAATCGCCAGGACGACCTTTCAGGCCAGGGCCATCTTTGCGCCGCCGGCGTCGTCTTCCTCACTCTGGTGCAGACGGCCAAGATCCTGCGCAGCCGCTTGCCGGATGCAGCGCCGCCGGATCTGCTTTCGCTGCTCGACCTGGCGGCGCTGGCGACGGTGTGCGACGTGGTGCCGCTGACCGGGGTCAACCGCGCCTTCGTGGTCAAGGGGCTGCAAATGGCGCGCCAGCAAAAGAACGAAGGGTTGGCGGCGCTCGCACGGGTATCGCGCATCGGCGAGCCGATCAGCACGTTTCATCTCGCCTATCTGATCGGGCCGCGCATCAATGCCGGCGGCCGCATCGGCGACGCCGCACTCGGCAGCCGGCTGCTGGCCACCGACGATCCGGTCGAGGCCCGCACCATTGCCGAGACGCTCGACCGGCTCAATCAGGAGCGGCAGCAGATGGAGCTGGAGATGCTGGCGCAGGCGCGCGCCGAGGCTGATGCCGAGCTTGCCGGCGGCAACGGTCCGGCCATCGTCGTCACCGCCAGCAACAGCTGGCATCCGGGTATTGTCGGCCTGCTCGCCTCGCGGCTCAAGGATCATGCCCGCCGGCCGGCCTTCGCCATCGCCTTCAACCCCAATGGCATCGGCACCGGTTCTGGGCGCTCGGTGTCCGGCTTCGACCTTGGCCGGCTGGTGCGCGAGGCGGCCGATGCCGGGCTGATCGTCAAGGGCGGCGGCCATGCCATGGCGGCCGGCATCACCGTCGAGCGGGCAAAGCTCGGCGACCTCAGGGCGTTTTTCGAGGAGCGAGCGGCGGCCGATGTGTTCCGGCTACAGGGTGAGGAAAGCCTGGCGATCGATGGCGCGCTCGCCGCCGAGGGCGCCACGCTCAGCCTGCTCGATGCGCTGGAAAAGGCAGGCCCGTTCGGCGCCGGCCATGTCGCGCCGGTGTTCGCGTTGCCGCGCCACCGGCTGGCCGATGCGCGGCCAGTCGGCACCAACCACATCCGCGTCGAGCTTCAATCGGAAAGCGGCGGCCGCATCCAGGCGATCGCCTTTCGCGCCGTCGATACGGCCCTTGGCGAATTCCTGTTCAAGAACCGGGGCAAGACGGTGCATGTCGCCGGATCGCTGTCAGGCAATTACTGGAATGGCAACCGCACGGTGCAGTTCCGCATCACCGATGCGGCAACCGCCTGAGAGCCGTTCGGCGATGGGTCAGGCCAGAACCGTCTGCAGCCGGGTCAGTTCGCCGATCTGCGCCATCGTCGCTTGATAGCCGATGCTGATCGCTTCTTCGGCGCGGTGGAATTCGGTCAGGCCGATATGGCTGAGCTTCGGCTGCAGCGACATGTCGGGCGGATCGCCGGCCAGCCTGGCGCGCGAAATGCGATCCTGGATGATGTTGAAGGCTTCGACCATGACCCCGGTGATGCCGAGCCGCGCTTCACGCGACTGACGCTCGGCGTCGGCCTGGCCGGGCCTTGGCGCATCTCTTTCGACGACCAGCTCGCCGGCGCTGTGCTTGATCACAGCGGCGCGGCCGAACAGATCATAGTGAAGGTTGACGGCGACGACGAGCGGCTGTTCGTGGGCGCGGCAGACCGAGACCGGCACCGGATTGACCAGCGCGCCGTCGACCAGCACGCGACCGTTGCAGGTCACCGGCTCGAACACGCCGGGCAGCGCATAGGAAGCGCGCATGGCAGTGATCAGCGAGCCGTTGGACAGCCAGATCTCATGGCCGGTGCGGATTTCGGAAGCAACGCAGACGAACGGTTTCGACAGGTCTTCGAAGCGAATGCCGGCCACATGTTCGCGCAGCCGCGCGTCGAGCTTCATGCCGCCGAACAGGCCGTTGCCGCGCAAATTGAGATCGAGAAGGCCAAAGATGCGGCGCTTGGTCAGGCTTCTGGCGAAATCTTCAAGCTCGTCGAGCTTGCCGGCGAGATAGCAGCCGCCGACCAGCGCGCCGATCGAGGTGCCGGCGATCATCGACACTTCGATGCCGGCTTCGTCGAGCGCGCGCAGCACGCCGATATGGGCCCATCCGCGAGCACAGCCGCCGCCCAAAGCCAGTGAAATCCCGGTTTTCCTAGCAGGTTTTGCCTCGGACGCGCCGCCTGACGAAGAGAGGCCGTTGGCTTCCCGAACGTCTGGTCTGTTGCGCAATGACGCCCACTCGAGCATCACAATCTCCGTTGTCCCAGGTCCTTTGTAGCGGAAGGACGTTTTAGATTAGTGAACATGGGTGATCTCAGACTGTCGAATGGTTCACAAAGGCTTCAGATACGTCTTTTCCGCATCGAACAGCGGTTTGCTGCCGTCGTCGGCAAGCGTCCCCTTGCCGTCGATCAGGCCCACCGTCCGATAAAAACATGAACGACGGCCGGTGTGACAGGTTGCGTCGTGGCCCAACACTTTGACGCGCAGCCACAGGGCGTCCTGGTCGCAATCGGTGCGCATCTCGGCGACGCTCTGGAAATTGCCCGAGGTTTCGCCCTTCTTCCACAGCGCGTTGCGCGAGCGCGACCAGTAATGGGCAATGCCTGTTTCCAACGTCAGCGCCAGCGCTTCTGCATTCATGTGGGCCACCATCAGCAGCATGCCGTCCTCGGCATCGGTGACGACCACGGTGACGAGACCGGCCCCATCGAAGCGCGGCGAAAAGACTACGCCTTCCTCCAGCGCTTTCTTGTCTGCCGGAGCTTCGGGAAATTGCAGTGCCGACATCACCGGTCCTTGCTCGATCCAAAGATATTCAGGGGAGGCCGGGCCCGCAAAATGGCTGCATCCTGCGCTTCCGGTGCTCACGTACTCAAATACGCTCAGCGCCGGACCACGGATACCACCATTTTCGACTAAGCCTACGCCTTTGGCAGGTGTCGGCAGACGGTCAGCCGCGCACCATGGTGACGAAGCGGACCTGCTCCTCGGGGGTGTCCTTGAAGACGCCGGTGAAGGTCGAGGTCAGCGTGGTTGAACCTTGCTTGCGGATGCCGCGCATGGCCATGCACATATGCTCGGCCTCGATCATGACGGCAACGCCGCGCGGGTTGAGCACGTCCTGGATGACGCCGGCGATCTGCGCCGTCATCGCTTCCTGGGTCTGCAGGCGATGGGCGAAGATGTCGACGACGCGGGCGATCTTGGACAGGCCGACCACCTTGCCGTCGGGGAGATAGCCGACATGCGCCTTGCCGATGATCGGCACCATGTGGTGTTCGCAGTGCGAGTGGAACTTGATGTCCTTGACGATGACCAGATCGTCATAGCCGGCGACTTCCTCGAAGGTGCGGCCGAGCTCGTCGGCGGGGCACATGTCGTAGCCGTTGAACATTTCGAGGAATGCCTTGGTGACGCGCTTCGGCGTGTCGATCAGGCCCTCGCGCTCCGGATTGTCGCCGGTCCAGCGCAGCAGCACGCGCACGGCGGCCTCGACCTCGGCCTCGCTCGGCCGGTGGGTGACCGGCTTCTCCAGATAGTCGGAGGGAGGCATGATCTTCTTGATGACGGCGTCCATAAAGGCGTCTCCCGTAGTCCCCCTCTCTGGAGGGACGAGTTGAACGGACCACGACCTTCGGGTGTCAGAAACCCGCCCGGTTTCCAGCCCGCAAAGCGGCGTGAACAAATTAGGGCAAAGACAAGAGCTTGTGGTTGTCTTGTCGATGCCCGACTGCCAGCATTATATATGGTCGTGCCGAGCGAATGAAAGACGTATCAGCGGCAATCGCTGTTCGTTGGGCGGCGACGGATTGGAAAATTATGATCGACGACGTCTACAATGCGAAAATTCTGGGTTTTGCCGGAAACATCGCGCGCATCGGCCGGCTCGATCATCCGGACGCGACGGCTAAGGCGCATTCCAAATTGTGCGGCTCGACCGTGACCGTCGATCTGAAGATGGATGACGGCGTCGTCACCGATTTCGCGCATGATGTGAAGGCCTGCGCGCTTGGCCAGGCGTCCTCCTCGATCATGGCGCAGCATGTCGTCGGCGCCAGTGCCGACGAATTGCGCGCGGTGCGTGAGACGATGTTCAAGATGCTGAAGGAGAATGGCGCGCCGCCGGAAGGCCGCTTCGCCGACCTGAAGTTTCTGGAGCCGGTGCGCGACTACAAGGCGCGCCACGCCTCGACCATGCTGACCTTCGACGCCGTCGTCGACGCCATCGGCCAGATCGAGAAGAAGCGCGCCGAAGAAGCGGCGTGACATAGCGCCGGGCTTCGTGCAGGCCATGAGGGAGGAAGCGCTTGCATTGGTCGATCGCGGCTTTGGGTTTTGCAGTTTCGCTGGTGACGAGCGGCTATGCTGTCGGAGCAGAAAGCGCTTCGAAGCAGAAAGCTGCCGCCTATCTTTCTGACAAGTTGGCTGGCTGCTGGATTATTCCAGCCTACGACGAGTTTGTGATCACGCGCGTCCAAATCAGCTTGAACCGGGATGGCTCGCTCACCGGACCGCCAAAGATACTCAACCCCGCGACAGCCCCACAGGGCAAGAGGTTCAACGATAGTGCAGTTCGGGCAGTTACCCGTTGCGCGCCCTTCACTGGCCTTGCGGCTTATGTTGATAGCTACCAGGCCTGGCGCGAGACGACGGTCAATTTCGACGCCCGATTGATGTCACCCAGCGCGCCGCAGAAATAGAAACCGAAGGCTTAGGAATCACGCCGGCTTAGGTCTGCTGTTCCCGCGCCCGTCTGCTTTCAGCAAATTCGCTTCTCACCCAGTCGGCAAAGGCTTTGGCCGGTTCCGGCAGATCCTTCAAACTTCTGGCCACCAGCCAGTAGGCTCCAGATGCGACGTCGATGTCGAACGGCTTGACTAGAGTGCCGGAAGTAATCTCCTCGCCGATCTGCAGCATGTCGCCCAGCGCCACGCCGTGACCCAGCAAGGCTGCCTGCTTTGACAGCGACAGATCCGCCAGCATCGGGCCGCGCGCCGTTATAGCGTCTGCCGACACGCCAGCTGCCTCGAACCAGCGCGCCCAGCCCTGACGGTTTTCCTCGTGCAGTAGCGTGTAGCGAGCCAGATCGAGTGGCTTTTCGAGGGCAGGGCCCGATGCCAGCAAGGCCGGCGAGAGGACGGGTGAATCAACGGTCGAGGCAAGCCATTCGGCCTCGCTGCGCGGCCATGTGGTGTTGTGTGCGCTGAAGCGCAGGGCAAGTTCAGGCTGATCACTGCGGAACTCGATCGGCCTTGGGTCGACTTCCAGGGAAACGTCGATATCGGGCCGCAATTTGCGGAAGCGGTTGAGCCGTGGCACCAGCCATACCGAGGCAAGCGATGGCTCGACGCTGACGCGAACCACGGACTGCGTGGGGGCAGCCACCAGCTCGGAAAGCAGCCTGTCGATGTCGTCGAAACTTCTGACCAGCTGATCGAGCAGGCGTTGGCCCGCCTCGGTCAGCTCGACGCGGCGGTGATGGCGGTGGAACAAAGGCCGGCGCAGGAATTGCTCGAGCTCGCGGATCTGGCGACTGATTGCGGCCTGCGAGACAAACAGCTCCTCGGCCGCCCGGCTGAAGCTCAGGTGCCTGCCTGCCGCCTCGAAACTCCTGAGTGCCGTCAGTGGAAGACGCCCGCGCTTCATTCGCATAACCCAAAGTTATCCGAGGCGGAAATTATACTCGTTTGAAAGCGAAGGCCAGCGGCAGTCTAATCGGTCTCAAAGGAGACACGACCATGATCCAGTTCCTGACCATCTTTGGCGATGTCATGCGGATCGCGACGTTTCAGTGGTATGACGAGCAACGGCCCTATGTCGGACGCTGCCAGGAGAGGCCAGCCAGTCCGTCGCGCTGGACGCATTCGGCAGACCGGCATCCCTTTCGCCGTTCAGGACCCTGAGGCGGCCGACAAAGCGGTGCGTGGAAGGGGATTGCGTTCTGCGGCCGAAGCCCACATCTATCCCTCGGAGAAACGCGATGCGGAGACTGCGGTGCGCGACCAACATCGGCATGCGCATGAGACCAGGCCACTGCAGCGCGGCCGCAACTGGCCAGGCCCCTGGCGCAAGACGCCCGGCCGTATTCTCGGCACGTCGTTTGTCCGGTTTTACCAGCTGACGCTGTCTGGTTTTGTCGGCAATTCGTGCCGGCACCTGCCGACCTGCTCGGAATATGCGCATGAGGCGATTGCCCGCCATGGGCTGTGGGCTGGCGGCTGGATGGGGCTTTTCCGGGTGCTGCGCTGCGGGCCCTTCGGCACGCACGGCATCGACCGCGTCCCCGAGGCGCTGGCCGACCGCTTTGTCTGGTTCACGCCCTGGCGCTACTGGCAGATCGGAAAGAAGCGCGGCGAGGCGCAAGGCTGACTGTGCCGGTCCTCGCCAACCTGCCGATTTACGATCTGGTAGGGTTAACGCCAGCCTGCACAAAGACTGCGCATTTGAGACAAAATCGAGACAAGAGACCTCGCTAAGCCCTCCTGAACCCCTTCAGGAGCAATTGCCGCATGCGTCAGGTCGACCGTCTTCCCTTCATTTTTGCCGTGGTCCTGTTCCTGCTGGCGTGGCTGCTGGGTTTTCCGATGCGCGCCCAATCGGCCCCGCTCAGCGATGTCGAATGCACGCTGATCCTGGATGCTGCGAGTGCAAGACATACCCAAGGGTCTGAGGACGCGGGCGGGCGTTCCTGAAAGGATCTGCCGCAGTTGATAAAATGAGCCTGCTGTTTGTTTTGCGCAATTCCGGACGGAAAACCGCGACACACTTTTCCTGGAATTGCTTCAACCGCTTCGACGGGCGCGGATGATGTGGCCACCGGAATTGCTCGTTGCCTTCGGCGCGCCCGAAAAACGGGCGGCTATGTCGCTGCTCTCAAGATCTTCGATCTCATCGAAGCCGAGGTCTTTGAGAGATGTGGCGAGCTCGCCGGGGGCGAAGAAGCTGATCCATGGCTCGCCGACGGAAGCGACGCGCGCTGCATAAAAAGCCAATGCAGCCTGTCCCGCTGCATCGCGGTTCTGCTCCGGCTCGCTATAGTCGAACACGACTTCCGAACCGGAGGTACCAGCGATGTAGGCCAGCGTGTTGAAGATCGCCTCCTGCGTCAAATACGGTACCACCCCCAGCCAGATGAAAAAGCCTGGCTCGGCTGATTTGAAACCGGCCGTTGCCAGTTCCTCCGACAGACTCTGCCGCTCAAAATTGACCGGCACGAATGTGGCGCCAGGCGTCTCGGCAAGACCGGCATCGGCGATGCATTTGCGTTTCCAGGCTTGCGTGGCGGGGTGATCGACTTCGAACACTGTGAGGCCCGGGTGGGGGTTGCGCAGCGAAAACGTGTCGAGGCCGGCGCCAAGCACCACCGCCTGCCGGACGCCGCGGCGCACCGCTGCCGCCAGCCAATCCTCGGCGAGGCGGGCACGCGCGGCCACGAACAGGCGCATTCGCCGGCTGTGTTCGTCCTCCTGCGCCAGCTGTTGCTCGTCGGGAGTGCCTTCACCAAGAATCGCAATCGCGTATGGATCGCGAAACAAAGCTGCCTGCGGTGAAATCTGATGAATGGCCCTCAAGCGCGCGACGCGCAGGGCGGTTCGGCTGGGTGTTGCGTCTTCCATGTCGATGATTCCAAGTCATGACGGCGAGATTCGCAAGCCTTGACGACCGCCCTGCGACATACTGGCGACATTTCCTGACGGACTGGTCACTCAGCGCCCTTTACCTGACGTGGCACTGCCTCTAAAACCTCGCCCGCTGCCGGACGCATCCGGCCTTACCCCACGACCACCCGCGCTCGTTTGCGGGACTGGATAGGAGAACTCTGATGCTGAATTCCGTTTCCCTGACATTTCCCGATGGCTCCGTCCGCGACTACGACGCGGCGATGACCGGCGCTGGCCTGGCCGAATCGATCTCGAAGTCGCTGGCCAAGAAGGCGGTCGCATATGCGATCGACGGCACCGTCCGCGATCTTTCCGACCCGCTCGGCAAGTCCGGCAAGGTCGAGATCGTCACCCGCGACGACCCGCGTGCGCTGGAGCTGATCCGGCATGATGCGGCACACGTGCTGGCGGAAGCCGTGCAGGAGATATGGCCGGGAACGCAGGTGACCATCGGGCCGGTGATCGAGAACGGCTTCTACTACGACTTCGCTCGCAACGAGCCGTTCACGCCCGACGATTTTCCAGTGATCGAGGAGAAGATGCGCGAGATCATCGCGCGCAACAAGCCTTTCACCAAGCAGGTCTGGTCGCGCGAACAGGCGAAAAAAGTGTTTGCCGACAAGGGCGAGCGCTACAAGCTGGAACTGATCGACGCCATTCCCGAGGACCAGGATCTCAAGATCTATGCGCAGGGTGACTGGTTCGACCTCTGCCGCGGACCACACATGGCCTCGACCGGCCAGATCGGCAGCGCCTTCAAGCTGATGAAGGTCGCCGGCGCCTATTGGCGTGGCGACAGCAACAATCCGATGCTGACGCGCATCTATGGCACCGCCTGGGCCGACCAGGCGCAGCTCGACGCCTATCAGACCATGCTGGAGGAAGCCGAGAAGCGCGACCACCGCAAGCTCGGCCGCGAGATGGACCTGTTCCATTTCCAGGAAGAGGGCCCCGGCGTCGTCTTCTGGCACGCCAAGGGCTGGAAGATGTTCCAGAACCTGGTCAACTACATGCGCCGCCGTCTCGACGAGCAAGGCTATCAGGAGGTCAACGCGCCGCAGGTGCTCGACAAGAGCCTGTGGGAAACGTCCGGCCACTGGGGCTGGTATCGCGACGCCATGTTCAAGGTGACGGTCGCCGGCGACGATACCGATGACGACCGGGTGTTTGCGCTGAAGCCGATGAACTGTCCGGGCCACGTGCAGATATTCAAGCATGGGTTGAAATCCTACCGCGATCTGCCCGTAAAGCTTGCGGAATTCGGCAATGTGCATCGCTACGAGCCATCAGGCGCGCTGCATGGGCTGATGCGCGTGCGCGGCTTCACGCAGGACGATGCGCATATCTTCTGCACCGAGGAGCAACTGGCGGCCGAATGCCTGCGCATCAACGACCTGATCCTGTCGACCTATGCCGATTTCGGTTTCGACGAGATCAGCGTCAAGCTGTCGACGCGGCCGGACAAGCGCGTCGGCACCGACGAAGCGTGGGACCATGCCGAAGCGATCATGGGCAATGTTCTGGAGACGATCAGGAACCAGTCGGGCAATCGCATCAAGACCTCGATCAATCCGGGCGAGGGCGCCTTTTACGGGCCGAAGTTCGAATATGTGCTGAAAGACGCCATCGGCCGCGAGTGGCAATGTGGCACGACGCAGGTCGACTTCAACCTGCCGGAACGCTTTGGCGCCTTCTACATCGGCTCGGATTCGGAGAAGAAACAGCCGGTGATGGTGCACCGCGCCATCTGCGGCTCGATGGAGCGGTTTCTCGGCATCCTGATCGAGAACTACTCCGGCCATTTCCCGCTGTGGTTCGCGCCGCTGCAGGTGGTGGTGGCGACGATCACCTCCGACGCCGACGACTATGCGTTGAAGGTCGTCGCGCAATTGAAGGCGGCCGGGCTGCTGGCCGAAGCCGATCTGCGCAACGAGAAGATCAACTACAAGGTGCGTGAGCACTCATTGGCCAAGGTTCCGGTCATTCTCGTCTGCGGCAAGCGCGAAGCGGAAGAAGAGACGGTCAACATACGCCGCCTCGGATCGCGCGACCAGGAATCGCTGGGCCTAGGCCAAGCGGTGGCGATGCTTACCGAAGAGGCGCTGACGCCGGATCGCCGGCGCAAACGCGCGGCATAAGTCTTTGATTTTCGAGGATATGGCGGTGGAGCGATCCACCGCCATTTTCACATCCCTGTCACGTCGATCTTGTAACGAGCCGTCATGCTCAAGCTGAAATTGCGCGAAAAACCATTTCCCGAGCTGTCCTATGCCAATCCGCGACAGCCGGCGCTGACGCGCTGGGTCATTCATTCGATCGAGGGCCTGTCGGGCCGCGATCGCTTCGCGGCGCTCTACGATTTCTGGCGCCGCCAGGTGGTGCCTACGGGCGAGGCCGTGTTCAGCCGCATGCTGGAGTTGATCGACGTCCGGATACGGACCGCCGATCAATGGCCGCCGGCAAACCTGCCTGACACGCCGCTGGTGATCGTTGCCAACCATCCGTTCGGCATCGGCGACGGCATTGCCGTGCTGTCGCTGGCCGAGCAGTTGGGGCGCCCGTTTCGGGTGATGATCCACAAGGATCTGCTCAAGATCCGCGAGATGGAACCTTATTCGCTGCCGATCGACTTTTCCGAGACCAAGGACGCGCTGAAGAACAACATGGCGGTGCGCCATGAGGCGGTGCGGCTGCTGAAGGAGGGCGTCACCATCGTGGTGTTTCCGGCTGGCGGTGTCGCCACGGCGCCAAAGGGCTTTGGCCGGGCGCGCGACCTGCCGTGGAAGATGTTCCCGGCCCGCCTCGTCCAGGACGCCAAGGCGTCGGTTATCCCGATGCATTTTTCCGGGCAGAACGGCAGGCTGTTCCACCTGGTGAGCGGCCCGATGAACCTGGCCGAGCGCGACGGTCGGGTAGCAAAATTCGTCGGCAAGGCCTCGCTGACGCTGCGCATTTCGCTGCTCATCCATGAGTTCGCGCGGCTGTCCGGCAAGCCGATCGACGTGCGCGTCGGCGATGCGCTGAGTTGGAGCGAACTGGAGCCGCTGCGCGACCGCAAGACGTTGCTCGACCGTCTGCATCGCGGCGTCTTCGATCTGGCGCCGGCCGTGCCGCGTCGCCGGATTCCGTTTTTGCCGGCGCGCGCCAAGCTGGCCGCCTGAACTCGGCAAACGGACGGCTGAGATTCTTTTGTTTAAACACAATTCCGGACGGAAAACCGTTTCACTGTTTTCCTGGAATTGCTCTAGTCCGCCCCTTCCTCGGGATCGATGGCCGAGGCGTCGGTGGCCAGAACCTCGATTTCCTGATTCTGCCCGGCGACAACGGCAAAATCCTTCTGGTAGATGCGGTCGCGGTTCTTGGCGATGATGGTGTAGTCGCCCTCGGCCAGCACCATTGAGGCGAAGGCGCCGACGGTTTCCTGGATCGGATCGCCGGATTCGTTGAGCAGCGACCAGGAGGTGTCGGCGATCGCCTCGCCACCGGTCTCGCGCACCAGCTTCATGGTCATCTCGGCCGCCCGGTGCTCGACGGTGGCTTCGGTGAGCTTGCCGGCCTCGACGCGGATGTCGGAGCGGATGACCGCATTCACCGAGCCATAGTTCGAGACGACATGATAGACGCCGGCGTTGAGCCGCACGACGCTGTTCGGCTCGACGTCGCGGATCACCTCGGCCTCACCCTCATAGATGGAGAAGCGCAGCTTCTTCGGCGGTATGCGCACGCCGCCCGACAGCACGGCGTCGAGCTTGAGGCCGCCGGCATCGAGCACCAGGCTCTCGCGCTTGGCTTCCTTGCCGACGGTGATGCGCTTGGTGGCGCCGGCCCTTCCATAGGAGGCATGGACGAGGTAGCTGCCGGGCTCGAGCTGAAACACGGCGGTGCCGCCATGAGCGGAAGCAACCATCGGCAGCTTGCCGTCGCTGGCGGCTACAGGCTTGAAGACGCGCCAGACAATGCCGCGCGTGATGTCGGCGCCCTTGTCGGTCAGTTGCGCCGACAGCGTGATCGCGCCGCTGCCGGCCAAAGCCAGCGGTGTTTCGCTTTTCGGGGTTGCATAGCTCGAAATGCCGGGAAGTTTCAGGTCACTGACACCGTCGGCGTTCTGTGCGACGGCAAGCGAGGCCGGCACCATGAACAGTGCGGCGCAGAGCCAAATCAGGAAAAGACGCAATGTCCCCTCAAACATGCCTTGCGTTGAAGCCCAAGGCGGTGGCAATTTCAAGGCTTAAGAGTCCGATCCGCTTCTGCTAGAGGCTCTTTCGTCCGGCGCATAGCGCCAAATGCCCGAGCCGCCCGATGTTCCAATGGCGTGCTTCAGCTCAAAATTGAGTGTTTCAGGAGACTAGCGCCCATGGCGTCGCCGATCATCGACTTCCTGCTGACCCGCAATTCCGCGCCGATCCCGGAGCTGAAGGAACCGGCGCCCAGCGATGCGGATATCGCGACCATGATCGCCGCCGCCACGCGCGTGCCCGATCACGGCCGGCTCGAGCCCTGGCGCTTCATCCTCTATCGCGGCGAGGCTCGTGTCGAGATCGGCAAGAAGCTTGCCGCCCTTGCCGAACAGCGCGAAGGGCCGTTGCCCGAGAACCGCCACAACCAGGAACTGGCGCGCTTTTCGCGCGCGCCGCTGGTGATCGGCGTGGTGTCGGTGCCGAAAGAGAACCCGAAAATCCCGCAATGGGAAATGTTCCTGTCGGGTGGCATGGCAGCGATGAACCTGATGATATCGGCCAATGCGCTGGGCTTCGGCACCAACATGATCAGCAACTGGTATTCAGACGTGGCGGAGGGCAGGGCGATCCTGGGGCTGGCACCGCATGAGCGCGTCGTCGGCTTCGTCCATATCGGCTCCTACCAGGGGCCGGCGCCGGAACGGCCGCGTCCTGATCCGGCAAAGCTCTATGCCGATTATTCCGGGCCTTGGAACGGCTGACACGCGAAAGCGATTCCCCTTTATTTAAACACAGGCTAAGAGGGCGACTTCGGCGATGCGTTGGGTTGGCGCATCGACCTTGGGATAGTGCGGGGCGCCGGCGACATGAAGAAACGAGACTCGCTGGGAATCCGGCTGCGCTACTGGTTTGACAAGAGCATGGCCGCCGGCCCGATCGCGCTGATCGGCTGGCTCGCCGTCCTTTCCCTGCTGATCATCATCGCCGCCGCGGCTTTCCTGGCAGTAACCCGTATCGCTCCGGAAGGCGGCGAACCGCTGAACTTCGTCGAAGCGTTCTGGGAATCGCTGATGCGCACGCTCGATTCCGGTACGATGGGCGGTGACACCGGCTGGGCCTTCCGTCTGGTCATGCTGCTGGTCACGCTTGCCGGCATCTTCGTCGTGTCGGCCCTGATCGGCGTGCTTAGCGCCGGCGTCGACAGCAAGCTCGATGAATTGCGCAAGGGCCGCTCACGGGTGCTGGAGACCGATCACACCATCATCCTCAACTGGTCGCCGTCGATCTTCGACGTCATCTCCGAACTCGTCATTGCCAATGCCAGCCGCCGGCATCCGCGCATCGTCGTCATGGCGAACATGGACAAGGTCGAGATGGAGGACGAGATCGCGGCCAAGGTCGGCAAACTGGGCAACACGCGCATCATCTGCCGCAGCGGCGACCCGACCGATCTCTACGACCTCGCCATCGTCAATCCGCAGACCTCGCGCTCGATCATCGTGCTGTCGCCGAACGGCGACGATCCGGATTCGCAGGTCATCAAGACCGTGCTGGCGCTGGTCAACGACCCGGACCGGCGCACCACCCCCTACAACATCGCCGCCGAGATCCGCGATGGCAAGAACGCCGAGGTCGCGCGCGTCGTCGGCGGAGCCGAGGTGCAGCTCGTGCTGGCCGACCAGCTGATCTCACGCATCGTCGTGCATTCGAGCCGGGAGTCGGGTCTCAGCGGCGTCTATTCGGAGCTGCTCGATTTCGACGGGTGCGAAATCTACACGACCGAGCTGCCGGACCTCACCGGCAAGACTTTTGGCGAAGCGGTGATGGCGTTTGAGCACTGCGCACTGATCGGGCTTTGCGACCAAAAGGGGCGGGTTAATCTCAACCCGCCGTCGGACCTGGTGATCGAGACGGGCATCCGCGCCATCATCATCGCCGAGGACGATGCGGCGATGAAGCTGGGAAGCGCCAGGATCGAGACCAACGCGGCGGCGATCCATGGCCCGCGGTCCATCGAGGCGAAGCCGGAGCGCACGCTGATCCTCGGCTGGAACCGGCGCGGTCCGATCATCACTTACGAACTGTCGCGCTACGTCGCGCCTGGTTCGATCATGACCATCGCCGCCGACACGCCCGGCCTCGAACAGGAAGTTGCCGCACTGCCCGTCGTCGGCGACAATCTGTCGGTCTCGTGCCGCATCACCGACACGTCGAGCAGCACTGCGCTTGCAAGCCTGGACGTGCCGTCCTACGACCACGTGCTGGTGCTCGGCTACAGCGAAACCATGGCGGCGCAGCCTGCCGACACGCGCACGCTGGTGACGCTGCTGCATCTGCGCAAGATCGCGGACGATGCCGGCCAGCACATCTCGATCGTCAGCGAGATGATCGACGTGCGCAACCGGGAGCTTGCGGCTGTCACCAAGGCCGATGATTTCGTCGTCAGCAACAGGCTGGTCAGCTTGATGCTGGCGCAGGCGTCGGAGAACCAGTACCTCGCCGCGATCTTCGATGACCTGCTCGACGAGAAGGGCTCCGAAATCTACATGCGCCCGGTCGCCGACTATGTCGCCATCGACCAGCCTTTGACCTTCTGGACGATCGCGGAATCGGCGCGGTTGCGCGGCGAAATCGCCATAGGCTACCGGCGCATCCGCGCCGGAGAGGTCGACCAGCGGTCGCTGGGCGGCGTCACCGTCAACCCGATGAAGTCGCAAGCGCTGGCCTATCTGCCGGAGGACCGGATCATCGTGCTGGCGCGGGACTGAGACTAAACTCCGGCTGCCCTGGCTCGCGCCAGAAGCCGTTCGGCTAGCCGCAGATGCGGGCGGTCGACCATCTTGCCGTCGATGCCGACGACGCCGGGATTTCCCGCCGCTTCGAACGCCGCGACGATCGCCAGCGAGTGTTGCACCGCTTCGACTGAGGGCGTGAAGGCGACGTTGATGACCGGCACTTGCGCCGGGTGGATCGCCATCTTGCCGGTGAAGCCGTCGCGCTCGGCTTCCGTGCATTCCGCCTCGAAGGCAGCCATGTCGCGAAAGTTCGGAAAGACAGTGTCGATCGCCGCGACCTCGGCAGCGCCGGCAGCGAGGATGGTCATGGTGCGGGCAAGCCGAAAGACGTCGGTATAGCGGCCGCGTTCGTCCCGCGCCGTGCGGGCACCTATCGCCGCTGAAAGATCTTCAGCGCCCCAGGTGAGGCCGACAAGCCGGGCGTTGGCCTTGGCGTAGCTCGCAGCCGCCAGCACGCCGGCCGCGGTCTCGGTGATGATCGGCAGGATCTTTATCGCGCCGTCCGGCAGGCCGTTCTCGGCCTCATGCACCCTGAGCTTTGCCGACAGATGCTGGACATCCTGGCCGCTGTTCGACTTCGGCAGCATGATGCCGTCGGGTTTCGCCGCAACCAGTGCGGCGAGATCGTCGTCGGTCAATCCGGTCGAGAGATCGTTGACCCTGACATAGATCGCGGACTTCGAGTGTAGCCGCTGTTCGACGATGACCCTTGCCGCGATGTCGCGCGCCAGAGACTTGTTCTGTGGCGCCACCGAATCCTCGAGGTCGACGATGACCACGTCGGCGCCGGCGGCAAAACCCTTTTCCAGCTTCCGTTCGGAATCGCCGGGAACAAAGAGCAGCGAGCGCATGAACTAGATCGCCTTCTTCATCATCATCGCTTGCCTCGTGCATTTGGCGACGAGCACATCGTTTTGATTATAGGCGCGGTGCTCGAATTCGACGATGCCGCGGTCCGGCTTCGATTTCGAGTCGCGCACGGAGATCACTGTGGTCTCGACGCGAATGGTGTCGCCGTGGAAGACCGGGTGCGGAAACACCGTCTCCTTCATGCCGAGATTGGCGACGGTGGTGCCGACGGTGATGTCGTTGACCGAAATGCCGATCATCAGGCCGAGCGTAAACAGCGAATTGACCAGCGGCTTGCCCCATTCGCTTTTGGCGGCGAAGTCGAAATCGATGTGCAGCGGCTGCGGGTTCAGCGTCATCACCGAAAACAGCATGTTGTCGCTTTCGGTGACGGTCTTGCGCAGCGTGTGCTTGAAGACGTGGCCGACGACGAACTCCTCAAGATAAAGCCCGGCCATGATCGATCTCCTCACTGCTCAAGGTTGATAGGCGCTGCCTATTCCGCTCGCAAGCCAGTTAATAAACATGGTGAACGCTTCGTAAACCATTTCTGCCTACGGTCTACACGGGGCCAGAACGGACTCGGGCGTAGGGGCGTTAGCGGACGGCATGGTTGTTTCGCATTTCCTGAAATGGATCTACACGGCGAGGGTTTCCGAGCGCGCCGCCGCGGCAAGCGCGCTGGCCCGCGCCTATATCAATGCCGACCTGCCGTTCGAGGACCGTTGCGCAGCCGAAGCCGCGCTGACGCTGCTGCTCGACGACGCATCGTCAAAAGTGCGACAAGCGATCGCCGAAGCGCTGTCGATGAGCCATCACGCGCCGCTGCAGATCATCAGCGCGCTGGCCTCCGACCAGCCGGAAGTGGCCGCGCTGGTGCTGGCGCGTTCGCCGCTGCTTACCGATGCCGACCTGATCGATCGCGTTGCCAGCGGCCAGAAGGCGACGCAGAAGCTGATTGCCGACCGGCCGGTCGTTTCGATGTCGGTGGCCGCGGCCATCGCCGAAATCGGCGAACCGGAAGCCTGCGCCACGCTTCTCGCCAACAGCGGCGCCGACATTGCCTCGCTCAGCTTTCGCCGCATGGCAGAACGGCATGGCCATGTGCCTGCGGTGCGCGAAGCGATGATCGCCGACGCGCGCCTGCCAGCCGACTGCCGGCATATGCTGCTGGTCAAACTCGGTGAAACGCTGAAAACCTCGCCACTGGTGATGGCGCTGATGGGAGCGGCCAGAGCCGAGCGCGTCACGCGCGACGCTTGCGTCAAGGCTTCGGTGACGCTGATCGAAGGCACCAAGGCGGCCGAACACGCAGCCCTCATCGAACATCTGCGCCTGCGCGGCGATCTCACCGCGAGCTTCATCATCCGCACCATCGCGCATGGCAAGGTCGATTTCTTCGGCTCGGCGCTGGTCGCGCTCAGCCAGCAATCCGAGCAACGGGTGAGGGCGCTGCTGGCCGGCGGCCACGACGTGGCGCTACAGGCGCTGTTCCGCAGCGCCGGCCTCGCCGCCGCCACCCACGCCGTCATCCTGCGCGCCCTGAAAATCTGGCGCGAGGTTGCCAATGGCAAGCGCGTCGCCGGCGTCCAGGAAGTCAGTTGGCTGATGCTGAAGGAATTGGGCGGACAGTCGGCGGAAGGCGATCTTGCCGGGTTGGTCAAGTCGATCCATCTCGACGCGCTGCGCGAAAACGCGCGGGGACACGCGCTGGCGATCGCCGCGGCCTAATTCTTCGCGAAGAACTCCGGAAAGTCCTCGATCGCAGCGGCGACGATGCGCAGCGAAGCGGCGATTTGCAGCACATCAGCGCTGTCGCTGCGCTCGGTGAGGGCTGCCGCATATTGCCTGGCAACGGCGATGGTCGTGGTTTGCTGTTCGCCTGGCCTGTGAAACAGCAGCTCGCGCGCCAGTCCACGCAGAAAATTGGTGACCGAAAGCGCGGTTTCGGGTGGGGTAGAGGGATTCTGCTGTGCGCTGCGCAGGCGCAGGATTTCGAGCCCGACGGTGACGGCGGCGATGCTGCCGTCGAGAATGGCATCGCCTTTCTTGCCGGCGCGCTGAATCAGCGGCATCAACTGGTTGACCCGGTCATAGGCGAGGCTCTCGAAGGCCGAGCGTCTAGGCACGCGCTCATGCAGGCAAAGCCGCGCCAGATCTTCGCGCATGGCCCGGACGATGCGGTTGATGGTGACCCAGGGGTCGGCGGGCAGCACGACGAGGAAGACCCCGATCGCCAAAAGGATGCCGACCAGGATCGACGCCGACCCGGCAAAGAACGGCCCGGGATCGTAGGTCATCGCCTGGTGCGGGCTGAGGAAGGCCAGGAAATTGATGGCGAAGGCGGTGGCGACGCCGACATAGCGCGGATTGGCCATTGCGAGTGCCGCCGGCACCAGGATCGGCACCACTAGGAGCGCGAACCAGCCGAAGCCGGGCAAGGCAGGAAGGGCGACCTGACCGACGAGGAAGGCAAAGGGCAGGGCCAGCAACGTTCCCTTGAAGAAGCCCCAGGCCGACTGCACCGGATCAGGGCGCGCAGCAAATAGGCTGGAGACGACGGCGACAAGAATGACCGTGCCTGCCGCTTCGGACCATTTCGTCGTCAGCCAGAAGGCGGCGACCAGCAGCGTGGCGAGTGCGGCGCGCGCGGCGTTGCGCCAGGCCGCATGGTAGTCGCGGTGCACGACCAGCGCCGGCTGCTTGCGGTCGCGCGCCGGGCGAGAGGCGGGAGAGCGCAGCGCATCGAGGCCGCGCAACACCTGCTTCAGGGCTTCCGCGAAATCGGCGGCAATGGTGAGCCGGGTGACGGTGCCCAGCCTGTCGCCATCTTGCACGGATGACATGTCCGGCGTTTGCCGGGCCTTGGCGGCGATCGCATCGAGCCGCGCCACCCAGGGCGGAGTGTCGTCGAGGGCGCCCGGTTTGGCCGCCAGTTCGCCGACCAGGGCCTGCAGCTCGGTGCGCACCGGAATGAGGGCGGCATTTTTCGGTGCGGCATGGGCATGCAGCGCGCGCGCAGCCGACAGGCCCGACAGAAGCTGGCCGATGGTGCGCCTGACCGGATGGGCGCGGGTGGCGAAGCTCGGCGCTTCCAGCCTGGCATAGGTGCGCATTTCGCCGAGCGTCTGGGCATCGGTGATCAGCTTTCGGTGCAGGCCGGCAAGCATTGCCGTATCGCCGCCGGAGAAGGCGCCGCCGGCATAGACGGCAAGGTCGAGAATGCTACGCTTCAGCCTGGCGATGATGGCGTCGGCGGCCAGTTTCGGCAGGATCAGCCGGCTGGTCAGGCCGGCGCAGACGATGCCAAGCACGATCTCGGCGCAGCGCGCCACGGCAAGATCGACAACGAGGTGCGGCTGCCCGAAGGCCGGCAGGCCGATGATCATGGCGGTATAGCCGGCAAGTGCTGCGCCATAGGCTTCTGGATTGCGCAGCAGCGACGAAACCAGCGTGCAGAGGCCGATCCAGACCGCCAGCGCGGTGACCAGCAGCCACGGGCCGGTGCCGAAGACGGTGGTGATGCCGATCGCCGCCAGACCGCCGGCCAGCGTGCCGAGCAGCCGATAAAAGCCTTTCGCCAGCACCATGCCGGCAACCGGCTGGGCGACGATGAACACCGTCATCATCGCCCATTGCGGGTGGTCGAGCTTGAGGGCGTAGGCGGCGAGAAGCGCGATCAGGCCGGCCGAAACGGTGCGCAGGGCAAAAATCCAGTCCGAGCGCGTCGGCTGTGTCAGCGCGGCGAAACTCGTGCCGATATGCTCGTTCAGCCGCGCCCAGGTCACATGCTCGTCTCCTAGAACGGCAAATTAGAGTAGCGGGCGCTTAGATATCCAGCACTTCCGTTGCGGCGAATTCGGCGCGTTCCTGGATGAAACGGAAGCGTGCCTCCGGCTTGGTGCCCATCAGCGCATCGACCGCATCCTTGGTCGCAGCCACGGCATCGATCACGTCGACCCTGAGCAGCGTGCGCTTCCTTGGATCCATGGTGGTTTCCTTGAGCTGCGCGGCCATCATCTCGCCCAGGCCCTTGAAGCGGCCGATCTCGACTTTGCCGCGGCCGGTGAATTCGGTGCGCAGAAGCTCGTCCTTGTGGCCATCGTCGCGGGCATAGGCGACCTTGCCGCCTTGCCGGATCGAATAGAGCGGCGGCACCGCCAGATAGAGATGGCCGCCGTTCACCAGGTTAGGCATTTCTTGGTAGAAGAAGGTGATCAGCAGCGAAGCGATGTGGGCGCCGTCGACGTCGGCGTCGGTCATGATGATGACCCGGTCGTAGCGCAAATCCTCGTCGCGGTACTTTGACCGCGTGCCGCAGCCGAGCGCCTGGATCAGGTCCGAGATCTGCTGGTTGGCAGCCAGCTTGTCGTTGCCGGCGCTGGCGACATTGAGGATTTTTCCACGCAGCGGCAACACCGCCTGGCTGGCGCGGTCGCGTGCCTGTTTGGCCGAGCCGCCGGCCGAATCGCCTTCGACGATGAACAGTTCGGCGCCGGCGGCGGCGTTCTGCGTGCAGTCGGCGAGTTTGCCGGGCAGCCTGAGCTTGCGCACCGCGCTCTTGCGCGACACTTCCTTTTCCTGGCGCCGGCGCACCCGTTCGTCAGCGCGCGCGATCACCCACTCAAGCAGCTTTGAAGCTTCCTGCGGGTTGTCGGCCAGCCAGTGGTCGAAGGGGTCGCGGATCGCGGTTTCGACAATGCGAATTGCCTCGATCGTCGCCAGCCTGTCCTTGGTCTGGCCGACGAATTCCGGTTCGCGGATGAACACCGACAGCATGCCCGCCGCCGAGATCATGACGTCTTCCGAGGTGACGATCGAGGCGCGCTTGTTGCCAACCAGATCGGCATAGGCGCGCAAACCCCGCGTCAGGACGTTGCGAAAGCCGGCCTCGTGCGTGCCGCCTTCGCCGGTCGGGATGGTGTTGCAGTAGGAATTGATGAAACCGTCGCCGCCGAACCAGGTCACCGCCCATTCGAGCGAACCGTGGCCGCCTTGTTTCTCGCTCTTGCCGGCAAAGATTTCGCGAGTGACCTGGAAGTCGTCGCCAAGCGATGCCTTCAGATAGTCCTTGAGACCGCCCGGAAAATGGAACTCGGCTTTCGCCGGCGTCGTGTCCTTGTCCTTGATCAGCGAGGGATCGCAGGTCCAGCGGATCTCGACGCCGCCGAACAGATAGGCTTTCGAGCGCGTCATGCGGTAGAGCCGCGCCGGCTCGAACGCCGCGCCCTTGCCAAAAATCTGCTCGTCGGGATGGAAACGGATTTTTGTGCCGCGCCGGTTGTGCACCTCGCCGAGCTGCTCCAGGCCGGTTACCGGAACGCCGCGCGAAAAGCGCTGGCGATAGAGCTGACGGCCACGGGCGACTTCAACCTCGAGATGGTCCGACAGCGCGTTGACGACGGAGACGCCGACGCCGTGCAAACCGCCGGATGTCTCGTAGACCTTCGAGTCGAACTTGCCGCCCGAATGCAGCGTCGTCATGATGACTTCGAGCGCCGGCTTCTTGAACTTCGGGTGCGGATCGACAGGAATGCCGCGGCCATTGTCGGTGACGGCCAGATAGCCGTCGGCGGTAAGCTCGACGTCGATGAAGGTCGCGTGGCCGGCGACCGCCTCGTCCATCGAATTGTCGATGACCTCGGCGAACAGATGGTGCATCGCCTTGTCGTCGGTGCCGCCGATGTACATGCCGGGCCGGCGCCGCACCGGCTCCAGTCCTTCCAGCACCTCGATGTCGGCGGCACTGTAGCCCTCGCTGCCGTCGCGGGTTGCTGCCGGGCGCTTGGCCGCCTGGACAATCGGATCAGCCGCGCGTGGCGCGGCGCGAACCGGTTGCGGCTGCTTGTCCAGGCTACCGAAAAGATCGTTGTTGTCGTCCATGCTGGCCATAGATTCCGATGCTGCGAATCACCGTTCGATACTGCCACGCTTTTTGCGGGCGAACGAGGGTTCCTGTTCCGTTCGGGGGATCGGAACGTCTTAGCCTAAAACCATTCGATAACCAAGCTGGCGGAAATAGGTCCAACGGAGCCGGCCACAATTCCTGTTTCTTTAACTATGCGGCCTAGCGTCGGCTCCAACAAACAAAAGACCACAGGTTCCAGGGGTATCGGTGTGAGGGGCAAGGCCATAACCATGATCGGCATCGCCGCCGTTTTCGGGGCGATCTCGATCTTTGCCGCGGATTTCTGGGTAAAAAGCCAGGCCAAGGCCGATCTCGGAGAGAAGACGGCGTCGATCTCGGTACCGGAAGCACCCAAGATCGAGTTCAAGACCATCGTGGTGGCGAACGCGCCGCTGCGTTACGGCATGCCACTCGACCGGGCACAGCTCAGCGAAATCCCGTGGTCGCAGGATTCCGTCCCGCAAGGGGCCTTCACCACCGTCGATGCCTTGCTTGCCGACGGCAACCGCGTGGTGCTTTCGCCGATCGAGATCAACGAACCGGTGCTGCTCTCCAAACTGTCGGGGCCGAACGGCCGCGCAACCCTTTCCAACATGCTGTCGCCGGGAATGCGGGCGGTGACCATCCGCACCGACGAGATTGCCGGCGTCGGCGGCTTCGTCACACCGGGCGACCGGGTCGATGTCGTGCTGACGCGCGATGCGGGTGAAATCCAGGAAGTGGCCAAGAACGCGCAAGGCGCGTCGGGTTCGACCGTCACCTCCGAAATCGTCGTATCCGACGCCAAGGTGCTGAGCGTCGGGCAAGGTGCCGACGAGCGCCAGACCACGCCGCAGATCGCCAATTCGGTGACCATCGAGGTGACGACCGAGGGCGCGCAGAAAGTTGCACTTGCCCGCACCGTCGGCACCTTGTCCTTCTCGCTTCGCTCTTCCAGCGAAGGCGGTGACGGCAAGAACGGTGTCACCACCATCTCATCCTTCGGTGGCTCGGTCGCATCCAGTGTCCAGGCCACGGCCGGTTCGCTGTTCGATGCCATGACGAAGGAGCCTGAGAAGCCGAAGTTCAAGACAATCATCGTGACGCGCGGCACGCAGGCCGAGGAATACCAGGTTCCTGCACGGGACCAGAAACAATAGCCGGTGGGGACCGGACGGGGACGGGACAATGTTTGGGCTGAATTCATATCGGATGACGACAGGTCTGCGCCTTTTGCGGGCCATGGCGGCAGCGGCTACGCTGGCCGCGGCGGCAACGCTCGGCATCAGCGGGCCGGCCACGGCCAACAATGACATCGTCTATGTCTCGGCGACCAAGAACGCGTCGATCAAGGTGGCCAAGGGCAAGCCGAAGACAATCGTGACCAGTGCGGCCTTCTACCAGATCGTCATCGGCGATCCGGAGATCGCCAACGTAAATCCGCTTACCGACAAGTCCTTCTACGTGCTCGGCAACAATCTCGGCACCACCGGTGTCGCGCTGTTCGACGAAAAGAAGCAGCTTGTCGGCACTGTCGACATCGAGGTGACCCTCGATACCGACCAGTTGGCAAGCACCATTCGCGCCAGCGTTCCGGACGCCAACATCAGGGTTGGTTCCGCCAATGGCCGCGTCGTGCTGTCGGGCGAGGCGGACGATGCGGTCGCCGCCGAGAAGGCGAACCAGATCGCCACGCGCTTTTCCGGCAAAGAGGACGTGATCAACTCGGTCAACATCTCGTCGTCGCAGCAGGTTCAGCTCAACGTCCGCTTCGTCGAGATCAACCGGCAGGCCGGGCAGCAGCTTGGCGCGAAATACAGCGCCAATTTTGCCTACGGCATCGGCGGGCGCGACGTCACGCTGGAGCCCGGGGCAATCGCGCCGGCAGGGTCGGGCGAGATCATCGGCCGGCTGTTGTCGAATGGCGTTTCGATCGACATCGCCATCAAAGCATTGGAAGACCACGGGCTCGCCCGGCGATTGGCCGAGCCGAACCTGATCGCCCGTTCGGGCCAAACGGCGAGCTTCCTCGCCGGCGGCGAGTTCCCGATCCCGGTCTCCGAGGACAATGGCAAGATCTCCGTCAGCTACAAGAAATATGGCGTCAGCCTGGATTTCACGCCGACGGTGCTCAAGGATGGGCTGGTCAGCCTGGACATCGCGCCGGAAGTGTCCTCGATCGACGCGTCGGCTTCCTACAACATTGGCAACATTTCTGTGCCGGGCTTCATCGTGCGCCGCGCCAAGACCTCGGTCGACCTGAAGAACGGACAGAGCTTCATGATTGCCGGCCTGCTGCAATCGCAGAACGACATCACGACGTCGCGCATTCCCGGCCTTGGCAAACTGCCGGTGCTTGGGTCGCTGTTTTCCTCCAAGGCCTATCAGCGGCGCGAGACCGATCTGGTGATCATCGTCACGCCCTATCTGGTCAAGCCGGTCGACCCGTCGAAAAAGCTCGCCGAGCCGACCGACGGCACGCAGCCGGCCAGCAATGCCGACTACTTTCTCAACAACACCGAGGAAGTGAAGGCGTCCGACGCCAACCGTGCGTTGGCAATGGCCGGCGGCAGCACGGCACAGCCGACCGCAGTCACCACGGTCGGGCATTTCCTCGACCTGCCGAAGGATTGAAGCCATGCGCCTGGTTCCAGGACTATGCATCACCCTGTTGCTCGCCGGCTTTTCCAGCGGCTGTACCAGTGACGACTATGTGCGCAGCGAAGGGCCGACGACAGGCGCCGGCAACGCGCAGGCTGCCAATACGGTCATGCAGATGGTCGATCCGTGGAAATACGGCGTCCAGAACACAAAGCTTCTGGTTCCGGCCCAACGCAGCAGTGCGGCGGCCGGCGCCGCCGATCAGGCGGCCGGCACCCAGGCTGCACAGGCGACCACAACCAATTGATTGGCGTTTTTATTGGCGAATGAGCTGACAGGCTGAAAAACAATGGCAAGCGGCATCAAGACCAAGAATATCCTGCTCGTATCCGGTGATAGGGCTTTCCTGCAGGACACGCGCACGGCGTTCGCCGCCTCGGAGGTCATCCAGCTTTCGACGGTCGAGAAAAATGTCACCGAGCTTCGCGGTGAGGTGCAGGAGAGCGATTTCGGTGCCCTCATCGTCGACATGGATGCCGCAAAGCTCGAAGAGATCGAGTCGCTGCAGCGCATCATGCGCCGGCTGGAAGGCCGCGTTCCGGTCGTCGTCGTCACCCAGGAATTCAACGCCGCCGCGGTGCGCATCCTGGTCCAGCTCAAGGTCGCCGACTTTCTGGTCAAGCCGATCACCACCGCCGATCTGGTGCGCTCCGTCATCCGCGCGCTGCAAGGGCCGGGTCGCGAGGAAAACACCGAGTCGCAGATCTACACCTTCATGCCGGCCGCCGGCGGCGTCGGCACCACGACGCTCGCGCTGCAGACCGCTTTTCAGCTGCACCATTCGGTGACGCGCGGCGCGTCGACTTGCGTGGTCGATCTCAATTTCCAGCAAGGCGCCTGCGCCGAATATCTCGACCTCGAACCGCGCTTCGACATCACCGAAATCGAGAACCAGCCCGAGCGCCTCGACCGGCAGCTGCTCGATGTCATGCTGTCCAAGCATGCGAGCGGGCTCTGCGTGCTGGCGGCGCCGACGCGCCCGTCGGAAATGCGCTCCTTCAAGACCGACGTCGTGGTGCGCATGCTCGATCTCGTCTCGGCCTATTTCGACAATGTCGTCATCGACATGCCGCGTACCTGGTTTCCGTGGACGGAGACGGTGCTGCTCGGCTCCAACAAGCTCTACATCGTCGCTGAAATGACGGTGCCGTGCCTGCGCCATACGCAGCGCCTCATCCAGGCCGTCTACGAGACGGCCGGCAAGGAAGTGAAGCCGAACGTCATCGTCAACCGCTTCGAACAGAAGATGTTCGACAGCGGCATCAAGCATGCGGATGTGCAGGAAATCCTCGGCGAGCATTTCGTCGGCGGCATCTCCAACAACTATCGGCTGGTGCGCGAGGCGGTCGATCGCGGTGTGCCGCTGCACGAGATCGACCCGAACGCCAATGTCGTCAACGATCTCAAGAAAATCATCCTGCCAGAAGAAGCGGTCGCGACGCCCGAGAAATCGCGCTCGCTGTTCAGTATCGGCAAGGGATTGCTGAAGAGGAAGGCCGGATGACCAGCCGCTTTTCCACACTGCAGAATCGCGACACGCGCCCGCAAAAGCTGGCTGATGTCGCGCCGGTCGCGCACCACGCCGTTGTCATTCCGACGACCCGCAAGGCGTTGCCGGCAAAGCCGGAAGCCACGCCGGCCAAGGGCGGCAACAAGGTGGGCGACGCGCGCGTTCGTATCCACCGGATGTTGCTTGAGGAAATCAACCTGGTCGCACTGGAACGGCTGCCCAAGGACGAGATGCGCCGCCAGGTTCATGAATTCGTCTCCGAAAAGGCGCGCCAGGAGCGGATGGCGATCAACACTGTCGAGCTCGACGCGCTGGTTGACGACATTGTCGACGAGATGGTCGGCCTCGGCCCGCTGGAGCCGCTGCTGAAGGATCCCGAGATCAACGACATTCTGATCAACGGCCACCAGAACTGCTTTGTCGAAAAACGCGGCAAGCTGCAGCAGGTCCACATCCCCTTCAAGGATGAGGCGCATCTGCTTCGAATCATAAACAAAATCGTCGCTGCGGTAGGCCGGCGCGTCGACGAATCGCAGCCGATGGTCGATGCGCGCATGCTGGACGGCTCGCGCTTCAACGCCGCCATTCGGCCGGTCGGCGTCGACGGGCCGCTGGTGTCGATCCGCAAGTTTTCCAAGAACAAGCTCGGCCTGCACAAGCTGGTCGAGTTCGGCGCCATCACACAGAATATGGCCGAAGTGCTGGCCGCGGCCGTGCATGCCCGCAAGACGACCATCATCTCCGGCGGCACCGGCACCGGCAAGACGACGATGCTGAATGCGCTGTCGGCCTTCATTCCGGAAGACGAACGCTTGATCACCATTGAGGATGCGGCGGAGCTGCAGCTGCAGCAGCCGCATGTCGCGCGCATGGAAACGCGTCCGGCCAACATCGAAGGCCATGGCGAATTGAGGCAGCGCGACCTGGTCAAGAACGCGCTGCGCATGCGTCCGGACCGCGTCATCCTCGGCGAGTGCCGCGGCGAGGAAGCCTTCGACATGCTGCAGGCGATGAACACCGGCCATGAAGGCTCGATGGCGACCATCCACGCCAACACGCCGCGCGATTGCATTTCGCGTCTGGAACAGATGCTCGGCATGACCGGCATGCCGATGACAGTGCAATCGATCCGCAGCCAGATCGCCAGCGCAATCGACCTCATCGTGCAGCTGACCCGCCTGTCCGACGGCAAGCGCAAGGTGACCAGCGTCGCCGAGGTGACCGGCATGGAAGGCGACGTCATCCAGATGCAGGAGATCTTCCGCTTCGTGCGCACCGGCATGGAGGCCGACGGCAAGATCCTCGGCTACTACGAGGCGACTGGCATCCGTCCGCGCTTCCTCGAAGATCTGCGCGCCATGGGCATCGAATTCCCGGGAAAATATTTCGAACCAGGCCGGCCGCAGGAGTAGGCGGTGTTCCAGAATTTCAGCGCCATCTACGTCGTCTACGCGGCGGCAGCACTCACCGGCATCATGATCGCCGAGGGTTGCTATCTGCTCTATGCCGGGCGCAGCGACAAGCGCACCGCCATCAACCGGCGCATGAAGCTGCAGGAAAACAAGATCAGCCAGGAACAGGTGCTGATTCAGTTGCGCAAGGAGCGGGGCCTCGAAGCCGGCACGTCGCTGTTTTCACCCGACCGATTCCGCGCCCTGCGCACGCAGTCGGGCATGACCATGCCGCTGTCGAAATTCCTGATGATCACTTCGGGCGTGGCGCTGGCGATGACGTTCGCCGCACTCTGGTACGGCCTGTCGCTGCTGCTCGGGCTTCTGTTGCTGGTCGTCCTGGTGCCGCTGCTGCCGGTGATCGCAATGCGTTCCATGCGCGGCAAACGGCTGAAGCGGTTCGGCTTGCAGTTGCCTGAAGCGCTGGAATTGATCACGCGCGGCCTCAAGGCCGGCCATCCGGTGCCGGTGGCAATCGCCATGGTGTCGCGCGAAATGCCCGATCCGATCGGCACCGAGTTCGGCGTCATCGCCGACGAGGTGACGTATGGCTCGGATCTGGTTTCGGCGTTGAATTCGCTGTTCGACCGGGTCGGCCATGAGGATCTGCCGCTGTTCATCACCGCCGTGTCGATCCAGACCAGTTCGGGCGGCAATCTGCGTGAAATCCTCGACGGACTGTCGACGACGATCCGCGAACGCGGCAAGCTGCGGCGCAAGGTGCGCGCCATTTCGTCAGAAGGCCGCATGTCGGCCTACATCCTGACCGCGGTGCCGGCGCTGCTGTTTACCGGCATCATGGTGTTGATGCCGCAATTCTATCGCGATGTCTGGGACGTACCGAAGACCTGGTACCTGCTTGGCGGTTCGATCTTCTGGCTGATGCTGGGCAACGTCATCATGTTCAAGATGTCGAACTTCAGGTTCTGACATGGAACAAATCATCCAATTCCTCGCTTCGCTGGCGCCGACCTCGCTGATGCCCGTGGCGGTGATGCTGCTGGCGTTGGGCGGCGGCGCGGTGGCGTGGCCGCTGGTGGTGGCGAAAGGGGACCGCAACGACCTCAAGCGCCGGCTCAAGGTCGAGCACAACAAGGTGGTTGAACAGGCCGAACCGACACCGAAAAAGAATTCCAATGCGGTGCGCGAAAAGGCGGTGAAGCGGGCGCAGGACTTTTATGCCAAGAGCGACCCGGAAAATGTCGCCCGGCTGCGCATGAAACTCATCCAGGCCGGCTATATGGAACCGCGCGCGGTCGGCACGTTCTTCCTGGTCCGTTTCGCCGCCTTTGTCGGCGGCGCGATCGGTGCGTTTGTGGTCAACGAATGGATGGCCAGCGCCGATGCGACCGCGACCAGCCGCTGGACCTTCATCATCCTGTCGGGAGCGGCCGGCTATTTCCTGCCAGGCCTGGTGCTGACCCAGAAGGTGCGGGAAAAGATGCGCGAATACCGCAACGGCTTTCCCGACTTCATGGATTTGATGATCGTCTGTTCCGATGCCGGCATGAGCATGGAAGCCGGCATTGAGCGCGTCTCGAAGGAGCTCGCCAAGACCTATCCAGCGCTGAGCCAGAACCTGCAGCTGGTGTCGCTGGAGCTCAGGGCCGGGCGCAGCCTCGACGACGCTCTGAAGGCGCTCGCCGACCGCCTCAGCCTGGACGAGGTGCGTTCGTTCGCGACGCTGCTGCAGCAATCGAAGGAACTCGGCACCAGCCTGTCGGGAGCGCTGCGCGTCTTCTCCGACGAAATGCGCCACAAGCGCATGTCGTTGGCCGAGGAGAAAGCGCACGCTTTGCCGGCCAAAATGTCGGTGCCGGTGGTGGTCTGCATCCTGCCGGTGGTGCTGATGATTGCCGTCATTCCGATTATCGTCAAAATGACGGCGCATTAGCTAGAATTAGCGCTCCTGAAAGTCAGTCCCGGATGCAGAACAGGGCCTGACAACCGATCATTCTGCCCGAGAACCCCATGCGAATATTGTTGCGAACGCTCTTCCTCGGCCTCGCTGCCACCAGCCTGTCGCCCGCCTGGGCCGCGGCCGACGATTGCGGCGATGCTGCTGCCCTGGTGCAGCAGGCCTATCCCAAGGCCCAAAAGAGCGCGGACGGCGCCTCGTTCACACTTGAGCCCCACACCAGCATCTCTCTGACATCCCCACAATACGACTACGATACGCCAGGCCTGGTCTGCAAGATCTGGCCTGCCCATGACGATCTGCTGTTGGTTGCGGTGCCGCTGATCGACAGCGCCCAACCCAGCGACAGGCATGTCGGCGATGTGGAGATTCTGGTCGTCGACAGGAACAACCTGCAGGTGCGCCAGCGCCTGCTCCAGCCCGTGACCGACGATGCCATCGCCATCCGCAAGGTCGAATTCGATACCGGCCGCTATAGGCTGGCGCCCGAGATCACAGCCTTCGGCCTGAGCATCGACAGGGCAAACCATTCGCAGCCCAATCCCTTCAGAGAAACCGCCCTGCGGCTCTATGCCGTGGACGACGATGCCCTGCGGTTGGTGCTCGACGGCCTGGTCGTGGCCGGCTTTGGCGGCGAAGGCGATGCCAGTTGCGCCGGATCCTTTCATTCCAGCCAGGTCAGCCTGGCGATGAGCCGGGCGAGCCATCACGGTTATCGCGACATCAGCGTGGTCGAGCGGACGGATACCGACGAACCCGCGATCGACAAGAATGGCGAGTGCCAGTCGCATCCCGGCAAGTCCGTGACGCGGACCTACCGGCTGCGCTATGACGGCAGCCGCTATCCGGTTCCCGCGGCACTCAAGATCATGGGGCCGGAATAGCCTTCGTGTGGTTAATGGCCGGTGTGCCCGAAACCAAAATTTAGGTGCGTTTCAGCACTGAAGTTTAATTGCTCTCTTGTAGTCTGCTTCCTGAAGAACGACCCGGCAAATCGGGCGATTGAGGCAGGGGCATGCGTTACAGAACTCTCACGGCAATGGCCGCGATTGCGGCCGTCTTGATGGTCACAGGTTGTACGTCGAGCGGTGTCGATGCGACCAAGACCACCGCCATCCCACCAGTGGCAAAGGACGTCAGCTCGTCCGACCTGACGGAGGGCAAGGCGCAATTTCGCGACGCCAATTACGGCCTTGCCGAGAAGCATTTCCGCAAGGCGGTGGAACTGAAGGCCGACAATGCCGAGGCTTGGATGGGGCTTGCCGCTTCCTATGACGAACTCGGCCGCTTCGACTTTGCCGACCGCGCCTACGATCAGCTGTTGAAGGTCGCCGGACGCAAGCCGCAGATCATCAACAATATGGGCTATTCGCAATTGTTGCGCGGCAACCGCAAGAAGGCCAAGGCGCTGCTTCTGGAAGCCAAAGCCGGCATGACCGACCCGACGGTGGTCGATGCCAATCTGGCGCTGCTGAACAAGGGCTGAAACTTCGCCTCTACCGTGCGCTGCTGCTTCCGCGGGGCGCGACAGCGACGCTTTGTAAACCTTGTCGAAAGGTAGCGTCGGACGGCCTGCCGAAAATACGTATCTGCAGCCTTTAGCTGCCCTAGAATGCAGCGCACCCGACGATCTCCCCAAGAGGCTGCTGCTCACACATGTTGGATTTCAGTTCGCTCCTGCTTGCAGCTGCGCTGTCCGGTCTGTGCCTCAGCATCACCATGTTTGCGATCTGGCTGAGCGCGCCGCGCGGGCGCTTCGTGCTGAGCGTGGCGTGCGGCATTCTCGTTCTGGTCGCGCATGTGATCTTGTTTTGGCAGTACACAAGGGCTCCGAGCCCGTGGCTTTGCCAGATCGTGCTGGCGCTACTCGGTCTCGGCTTTCTGACGCTCTGCCTGGCGGCCATGCAGTATCTCGGCGTGCACGAGTACAGACGTGTTGTTCTGCCGACGCTGCTTGCGATGGCTGTGTGCGCGGGCGTGACTTACCTCGGCCTCGACGGTTTCGGTTTCATCGTTACCTACGCTGCTGTAACGGCGCTGCTTGCGGTGATCGGGGCGATGTTCTGGATCAAAGGTGGCGGTCACGAGCGCCGGATCCTGCTGGTGGTTTCGTTCCTGAGTGGCGCCTGCGGGCTGTCGTTCGGACTTTGTGGCGCGATGCTTGTCATCAAGGGTCAGTGGGTGCTCGGCGTTGCCCCTGACAATTGGGCCGAACGACTGAATACCGTCGTGGCGGTTGCCTGCATGACCGGGCTCGGCGCTTTGACGCTGTCGCTGCATCATTTGCAGGCGCAGATCGAATTGAAGGCCGAGACCATGACCGATCCACTGACCGGGCTGATGAACCGGCGCGCGCTGACGGCATTTTATGGCGAGCGTGTCTTCGGCCCGTTCATGTCGGTCGTCATGTTCGATCTCGATCACTTCAAGAAGACCAATGATGTGTTCGGCCATCCGGTTGGCGATCAGGTTTTGTGTCGCTTTGCCGCGGTGATCCGGAAATATGGCAGGACCGGGGTCGATGCCTTTCGGCTGGGCGGCGAAGAATTCGTGCTGGTTATGTCCCGGGTGACGGAAGAAAAAGCCTACGACCTCGCAAGCAAGATCAGCGTCAGCTTCGGTACGGAAGTGGTGGCCACCCCGCTTGGTCCGTTGCGCAGCACGGTCAGCGGCGGCATCGGCTTTGGCGCGGCAGACGGCGCCAGCCTCGACGTCGTGCTGGCCGATGCCGACACTGCCCTTTATGCGGCCAAGCGCGCCGGGCGAAATCGCGTCGTCGTCCAGAACAAGGCCGGCAAGGCCGACGAGCCGGCCCTGCGCTCTGCCTGACTGTAGCCGAGAGGGTTACTCGGCGGCGCCCAGATATTCCGACAGCGGTGGACAGGAGCAGACGAGGTTGCGGTCGCCGGCGACATTGTCGATGCGCGACACCGGTGGCCAGTATTTTGCGGCGCTATCGGCGTCACCGGCGGGGTAGGCCGCCTCCAGCCGCGAATAGGGATGGCTCCAGGTGCTGGCCAACGCCTCTGCGGCGGTATGCGGCGCATTGACCAGCGGATTGTCGGCCGGTGGCCATTCGCCCGTCGCCACCTTTGCCGCCTCGCCAGCGATAGCAATCATCGCCTCGCAAAACCGGTCCAGTTCGCGCTTGGGCTCCGACTCGGTCGGCTCGACCATCAGCGTGCCGGCGACCGGGAACGACATGGTCGGCGCATGGAAGCCGTAGTCGATCAGGCGCTTGGCGATATCGTCGACGCTGATGCCGGCGCTGTCCTTGAGCACGCGGGTGTCGAGGATGCATTCATGCGCGATGCGATCGTGCCTGCCCTTGTAGAGCAGCGGGAAGTGCGGCGCGAGCCGTGTCGCCACGTAGTTGGCCGAGATAATGGCGGTCTCCGTCGCCTGCTTCAGGCCGGAGGCGCCCATCATGCGAATGTACATCCAGGTGATCGGCAGGATCGAGGCGCTGCCGAACGGTGCGGCCGACACGGCGTGGCCTGAGCCTTCGGTGACGTGACCCGGCAGATAGGGCTGCAGATGCGCCTTGACGCCGATCGGACCGACGCCGGGACCGCCGCCGCCATGCGGAATGCAGAACGTCTTGTGCAGGTTCATGTGGCAGACATCGGCGCCGATGTCGGCGGGCCGCGCCAGGGCAACCAGCGCGTTGAGGTTGGCGCCGTCGAAATAGACCTGGCCGCCATGCTCATGGATAAGGGCGCAGAGGTGGCGTGCGCCTTCCTCGTAGACGCCATGTGTCGAAGGATAAGTGAACATCAGCGCCGCGAGATTCTTGGAATGCTCGTTGGCCTTGGCCCGCATATCGTCCATGTCGATGTTGCCGTCCTCCAGGCAGCGCACGACGACCACGCTCATGCCGGCCATCGCCGCGCTCGCCGGATTGGTGCCATGCGCGGAGGAGGGGATCAGGCAGACGGTGCGATGGCCTTCGCCGCGCGAGCGGTGATAGGCGCGGATGGCGAGCAGGCCGGCATACTCGCCCTGGCTGCCGGCATTGGGCTGCAAGCTGACGGCGTCAAAACCAGTGATTTCCGACAGCCATCCCTCGAGTTCGCCGACCATGGCGCGATAGCCGGCCGAATGGCTGCTAGGTGCGAAGGGGTGCAGATTGGCGACGCTCGGCCAGCTCACCGGCATCATTTCTGCCGCCGCATTGAGCTTCATGGTGCAGGATCCCAGCGGGATCATGGCGCGGTCGAGCGCCAGATCCTTGTCGGCGAGACGGCGCAGGAAGCGCATCATCTCGGTTTCAGAGTGGTTGTCGTGGAAGACCGGTTGGCTGAGGAACTCCTTGCCGCGCGGTTTTCCGGGCACGGTGCTGGCGGCAGCGTCGCCGGCCTTGGCGCCGAACAGGGCTGCGATCGCGATGAGATCGGCCTCGGTCGAGGTCTCGTCGAAGGCGATGCTGATGCGGTCGGCATCGACGACACGCAGCAACCGGCCGGTCTTTTCGGCGGCAGCGGCGATCGAAGCAGCCTTGCCCTTCACCTCGGCCGTCACCGTGTCGAAGCGGCTTGTGCCAAGCACCGAAACACCGGAGGCCTTCAGGCCCGCCGCCAGGCGGCTGGCGAGCCCATGGACGCGCCCTGCAATCGCCTGCAGGCCGGCGGGACCGTGCCAGATCGCATAAGCCGTCGCCATGTTGGCGAGCAGCGCCTGCGCGGTGCAGATGTTGGAGGTCGCCTTGTCGCGGCGGATGTGCTGTTCGCGCGTCTGCAGCGCCAGCCGATAGCCGGGACGGCCCTTGCTGTCGGTGGACTGGCCAACAAGGCGGCCGGGCATCAGCCGGGTCAATTTGTCGGAGACGGCACAATAGGCGGCGTGCGGCCCGCCAAAGCCCATCGGCACGCCAAAACGCTGCATCGGGCCGACAGCGATGTCGGCGCCCAGTTTTGCCGGCGCATCGGTCAGCGTCAGGCCGAGCGGATCGGCGATGAAGACCACGATGGAGCCTGTTGCTCGCGCCTTTTCGATCGCCGCCTTGTGGTCGCCATACACGCCAAACGTGTCCGGCCAGGAGACGAGCAAGGCCGCCGTGTTGTCGTCGATGGTTTCGCCATCGATCTCGATGCCGAGCGGCTCGGCGCGGGTGCGCACCACGTCCAGCGTCTGTGGGTGCGGCGTGCCGGCCAGCGCCACCTTGCTGCGCTTGTCGCGGTGATGGCGCAGCGCAATGCCGACCGCTTCGGCGACCGCGGTTGCCTCATCGAGCAGCGAGGCCGACGCCACCGGCAGGCCGGTCAATTCTGTGACCAGGGTCTGGAAATTGAACAACATTTCCAGCCGACCCTGGCTGATCTCGGCCTGATAGGGCGTGTAGGCGGTGTACCAGGCGGGGTTCTCGAACAGATTGCGCTGGATGACCGGCGGCACATGGACGCCGTGATAGCCGGCGCCGATGAAGCTCTTCAGCACGGTATTCCCAGCCATGGTCGCCGCCAATTCGGCCAGCGCTTCGGCTTCGCTGGCGGGCGGGGGCAGGGTCAGCGGCAGATCGAGGCGGATCGACTGCGGCACGGCCTGGCTGATCAGCGTCTCAACGGAGGGGACGCCGATCACGGCAAGCATGGCTCTGACATCGTTGACATCAGGGCCGATATGACGGGCCGAGAAGGGGGTAAGTGCTGAGCTCATCGTTTTCAGTCCTGTTATCAGCCGATATGGGCTTTGTAGGCGGCCTCATCCATGAGGCCTGCGAGCTGGCCTTCGTCGGCGAGCCTCATCTTCCACAGCCAGCCGTCACCGGTCGCCGCCGAATTGACCAGCGACGGGTCCGACGACAGCGTGCTGTTGGCCTCGGTGATCTCGCCGTCGACAGGCGCATAGACGTCGGATGCCGCCTTGACGGATTCGACGACGACGGCGGTGTCGCCCTTGGCCAGTTTTTTGCCCAGCTCCGGCAATTCGACAAACACGAGATCGCCGAGCTGCTCCTGCGCGTAGTCGGTGATGCCGACGGTGGCGATGCCACCCTCGACACGGAGCCATTCGTGATCTTCGGTGAAATAGGTTTTTGCCATAAGGACTATCCTTTGCGGTAGCGGTGAGGAATGAAGGGCAAGGGGTTGATATCGATCGGGATTTTGGTCCCGCGGACGTCGGCGAAGACCTGTGTTCCTGTTTTGGCCAAGGGTGTTGAGACGTAACCCATGGCGACCGGATGACCGGCCGAAGGGCCGAAGCCGCCTGATGTGACCTGTCCGGCCGGGTTGCCGTCGACGTCGAACAAGGCGGCCCCGCCACGCACCGGCTGCCGGCCCTCCGGCTTCAGGCCAACGCGTTTCTGTGCCGGGCCGCGTGCGACGATGGCGCGCAAGGCGTCTGCGCCAATGAAGGAACCGGTCGCGCGAACATCCTTGGGGATCGCCCACATCAAACCGGCACTGGCCGGGTCGATCTCCGGCGTGATGTCCAGGCCATGCAGGCAGAGGCCGGCTTCCAGCCGCAAACTGTCGCGGGCGGCAAGGCCGATCCACAGCACGCGTTCGTCTTCGAGTAGTTTGGCGACGAGGATCCGCGCGTCCGCTTCCGGCAGGCCGATCTCGAAGCCGTCCTCGCCGGTGTAGCCCGAGCGGCTCACGAACCAGTTTTTCTTCGGCTCGATGCCATGCATGAACAGCAGCGAGCCGGTCTCGATGCCCGCGCGGGAGAGTGCCGCCCAGGCTTCCGGGCCCTGGATCGCCAGGAAGACGCGGTCGAGCGCATCGACCTTGACCTCGAAGTCCTTGGCAAGAGCGCGCAGATGCTTTTCGTCGGCTTCCGCATTGCCGGCATTGGCGACGACCATGAAGCGCTCGTCGCCGAGCCTGGTGACGATCAGATCGTCCAGAATGCCGCCTGCTTCATTGAGGAAAAAGGACAGTTTGGACTGCGAGATTTCGAGGCCGCCGGCATCCAGAGGGCAGGCGCGATTGAGCAGGGAAATCGCGCCCGGACCGCTGAGCTCGAACAGCTTCATGTGCGAGATGTCGAACAGGCCGGCATGCTCGCGTGTATGAAGATGTTCCTTCATCACGCCGGCCGGATAGGTCAGCGGCATCGACCAGCCGGCAAAGGCGCCGAAGCGCGCGCCGGCGGCAGTGTGCAGATCCTCGAGGGGAAGGTGTTTTGGGTCGCCCGTCATGTCATCTCCAGAGTCGCACGCAATCGGCCGCGAATGGCGACCAGTCCGTGCCCCTCTGTCTGAAGCCTGAGAGACTCGCGCCCCGTAACTCTGTCGGCAGCGCTTACACCTTCGGCGCGGGGGCAAGCCCCGACTTTCCAGAGTGTCTTTCCCGTCTACGGTTCTTTTGCCTGAGAGATTTCGGGCGATTTCCCCTTCGGCGGCAGCTTTCGCTGCTCTCTCCCGCAAACAGGTAGGACTCGCAAAAGTCCTCGACTCGCCATCCATAGCCCGTGAACGACACCTTGTCACCTGCCAGCGACATCTAAAGCGCGCTGCGCTTAGATCTTTGTTTTGGGTGACATGCATTGGCCGACAAGTCTTCGCTAACCACGCCGTTTGCCGGTTTTTCAAGACACTGCTGATACAAGGGTTGGAGATGACGCTTGGCGACCGGCAGCAGCCGGTAGCGGACGGGGACCGAAAAATGGGCGAACTCATCATGACCGCGCCGGTGGCGGGGCTGACTTCGAAGAACTGGATCACGGCCGAGGACGTGGTCATGCTGCGCCGCGAAGTGTTCGGCGACGGCGTGGTGACGCGCGGCGAAGCCGAAGCGCTGTTCGCACTCGACGCAACGGCCAAGGACAAATGCGAGGAATGGCCGGTGTTCTTTGTCGAGGCCATCGGCGACTATATCGTCCATCAGGAAAAGCCGGCGGGCTATATCTCTGGGGATAATGCTGACTGGCTGGTCCGGGCGATTTCACGCGACGGCATGGTCGACAGCCGAACGGAGCTCGAACTGCTCGTGCATGTTCTGGAGCAAGCGAAATCCTCGCCGAGCCGGCTTTCCGCCTATGCGCTGCAACAGGTTTCCGACGCCGTGATCGACGGCAAGGGACCGCTGATGCTTGGCGGCAGCCTGGTTCCCGGGCTGATCGCCAAGGCCGAGGTCGAACTGCTGCGCCGCATTCTCTATGCCCATGGCGGTGACGGCAACATTGCCATCACCCGCGCCGAGGCCGAGGTGCTGTTCAAGATCAACGAGCGGACCGCGGCGGCCAGCAATGATCCGTCCTGGAACGATCTGTTCGTCAAGGCGATCGCCAATTTCGTCATGTGTTCGGCTGGTTACGAAGCGCCGACGCGCGACGTGGCGCTGCGCCGGGATTCCTTTTTCGAGCAGGCCGAACCCGAGATCGGGGGCTTCTTCGGCCGTATGGTGTCAGGTGGGTTCGCCGGCATCATGGAAGCCTATCGGTCGCCTGACAATATCGAGGCCGAGTGGGAATCGAAGAACAGGGCGACAGAGGCGCTGGCACGCCGCGCCGAGACGGTCGATGCCAGCGAAGCGAAATGGCTGGCCGAGCGCATCGGTGGCGATCGGCCCCTCTATGAAAACGAGCGCGCGCTGCTGACGTTGATCAAACACGCCTCGCCGGAAATCCACCCGGCGCTGAAGCCGCTGCTCGACAAGGTCGCTTGAGGACCATTGATATTCAGGTGATGCCGGCCTGCGAATGGCTGATACCTGCGCTTCCGGTGCTCACGTACTTCAAGTACGCTCCGCTCCGGTTCTCGGTATCAGCCATTCTCGACTCGGCCTGACCTGAATCTCAACAGGCCCTCTACAGTCATCATTGGTCCATCAGATCCCACCGTACCAGTCGTAGCCATTGTCTTCCCAATAGCCGCCGCGGCCGCCGCCGACATCGGCGAAGCCGTCGACCAGTTCGATCTTGTAGAGATATTTCGGCATCTTGTAGCCGAGCTGGCGTTCGACACGCACACGCAGCGGCGCGCCGTTCTCGACCGGCAGCGGTTTGCCGTTCAACCCATAGGCAAGGATCGTCTGCGGATGGCGGGCGTCGATCAGGTCGATCGTGCCGTAATATTTGACGTCGCCCGACAGGCTGCGATCGATCGTGTCGAGGCAATGGAACATGACGTAGCGCGCCTGCGGCTTGACCACCGCCTGGTCTAGCACCAGCGACAGCGGTGTGCCCGTCCATTTGGCGATGCAGCTCCAGCCTTCAACGCAGTCGTGGCGGGTGATCTGCGTGCGGCTCGGCATGTTCTGCAGCTGCTCGCGGGTCAGCGATAGCGGCTTTTCGACAAGGCCCGACACTTCGAGGCGCCAGTCGGCGAAATTGTTGGCGAGCAGGCTTTTGTAGGTGTCGTCGTCCGGCGCGGTGACGCCGTTCGGCCGCTGCGGCTGGCGGATATCGGCTTCTGTGAATTCCGGCGCCAGCGCGTCGCGGCCGGCGAGCAGCCGTTGCGCGCGCCAGGTCAGGCCGTTGGCGTTTTCGAGGAAACTGCGCAGGCCGTCGCCCATGCCGAGCTGGCTGTCGAAGGCATCGCAGCCCGACAGCATGATGCCGGACACGCCGAGGCTGGCCGAGGTCAGGAATTTTCTGCGGCTGATTTGGAATTTTGCCATGTCAGGCGCTCCTCTCGGACGATGTTTCGCTGCCATGCGCCGGCGGGTCGGTGCGGTACCAACCGGTGATGATCGAGCGCAATTCGTTGATCGGCCCGGCGGCGAGTATCATCAGGATGTGGATGACGAAGAAGCCGACCAGCAGCAGCATCACGGTGAAATGGATGGTGCGCGCTGTCTGCCGGCCGCCCAGCAATTCGTTGAGGAACGGCAGCACCGAATTCATGCTCGGCGACATGGCCAGGCCGGTGATGATCATCAGCGGCAAAAGCACGAACAGCACGCCGCCATAGGCCATCTTTTGCAGCGTGTTGTATTCGCGCGTGTGGTGGAATTTCAGCTTGGCGTGGTCGATGATGTCCTGCGGCAACCGCTTGAGATCGTCGAGGCGCGGCGCGAGATCGCGGCGCAGATGGCCGTTGATCGCGCTCGCGACCAGCCAGACGATGAGTGTCGTGGTCAGGATCCAGGCGAAAAAGAAATGCACGACGCGGGCGGTGCCGAGGTCATAGTAGGACGGGATTGTCGCCCAGGACGGGAAGCCGCGCGCTGTCTCCTGGCCCGCCGGCCCCGACCAGCCAAGCACGCCGGTGGTGTCGAAGCGGTGCCCGAAGATCTCGGTGTAGCCGCGCGGGCCCGTTGTGGTGTTTTCGGCGCCGATGGCGAAGACGGTGTTGTTGTATTCGAAGCCCGACTGCTTGCCGATGTAGAGCTGCGGGCGGGCGTTGAAGATCTGCAGGCCGGAAAGCAGCATGAAGAACAGCGAGATCGCCCACAGCCAGTGCGTCAGCCGCGTCCAGCGCGACTGCCGGTAGATCAGCGTTTCTTCCCTGGGCGGGGCGGCGTCTGCCCCCGATGTGGATTGGCTTCTGGCAACCGTTTCCATGTTTATTCTTTGCCTCCCGGCCGCGCGATTTCGGCGCGGCGTCTGCGATCAACCTTCTCCTCCCAATACGTCGCCAGCCAAAGCGATGTTTCACTCGATCACGGATTTATTACGAACTGCCGAGGCTGACGGCGAGATTGACGACGGCAGCAACGATGACCGTGTTGAAGAAGAACGACAGGATCGAGTGCACAAGCACGACGCGGCGCATATGCGAGGTGGTTATGGCCGTGTCGGCGGTCTGCGCGGTCATGCCGATGACCGTGGCGAAGTAGAGGAAATCCCATCCCTCCGGCCGTTTGCTGCCGGGAAAATCGAGGCCGCCGACCGGCATCTTCGTCTTGGTTTGGCTATCGATCGCTTCGCCGTCCATCCAGTAGACATGCGCATAGTGAAGTGCTGCCATGGCATGGATGGTGAACCAGCCGAGCGGGATCGACAGCATCGCGAAGCCGAGCTCGATGGGGTCGCGATCCCTGTGGTTGATCAGCAGGAACAACAAGACGACGGCAATGGCGACAACGCCAAGAGTGATGGCAAAGATGCCCAGCACGGGCAGGTCGATCTCGCGCGCATTCTTGCTGAGATAGCGGCCGGAAAGCAGCGGCATCTTGGCGATGACGAGCGCGATGAAGACGACGAAGAACACATTGGCCCCGATCGAAATCGAATAGGCAAGCGGCACGCCCGAGATCAGTGCAATCGCCAGAGCCGGGATGCCGACGCAGGCCGACACCAGGAATTGCTTGTGCCGGTGCAGCGGGTTCGTGATGGGGATGTCTGTCGCCATGGTCCGGCCTCTGGTGCCGTTTCTAGCTCGGTGTGGCGGATTTGAGCGCACGCCGCAAGATGCGGTCGAGCTCGCCGAGGAAGCGCGAGCGGTCCTGCGGCGCGAAGCTGGCATTGTAGCCCTTGCTTTCGCCGGTCTCGCGCAAATGCTGCTTGAGATCGCGCATCGCCACCGCCATGCCGATCGTTTCCGGCGTGAACGGGCGTCCGGTGGGACCGAGCACATGGGCGCCCAGCGCCACCGTGCGGGCGGCGAGCGGGATGTCCGCGGTCACCACGATGTCGTTGGGTTTGGCGTTGTCGACGATCCAGTCGTCGGCGGTGTCGGCGCTCTTGGACACCACTACATTGCGGATCATCGGATCACGCGATGGGCGAAGCCCGCCATTGGAAACGTAAGTGACGACGACGCCATGGCGCTCGGCGACCTTTTCCACCTCGGCTTTGACCGGACAGGCGTCGGCGTCGACGTAAATGGCAGGTGCGGGCATCGTTCGTTCCAAAGAATATGGGGCCGGGGTTTCTCCCGGCCCCATCAATAGCATTTTGAGCCGTTGCTATGCCGGCAATGCGCCAGACTTTTTCGCGGTCCAGGTGGCGATGTAGTCCATCAGGCCGGGATTGAGGCAGTCATAGGGTTCGAGGCCGATTGTCTTCAACCGCGCACGAATGCCGTCCATCCGCTTCGGGTCGACACCGGATTCGATGATCGACGAGACGAAAGCGGTGAAGCCCGGCGGTGACCAGCCATCTTCCTGGAAGCGTTCGGGGTGGATGAAGGTGAGGCCCTTGAACGGATGGTCGCGCTCGACCGGTCCGTGCATGTGGACGCCGCAGCCGGTGCAGGCGTGGCGCAGGATCAGCGCGCCGGGGTCGACCACTTTGAGCTTGTCGCCATTCTCGGTGACGGTGACGTCGCCGGTGCCGGCGACGGCCACGACCGAAAACACCGCGCCTGCCGGCTTCCAGCATTTGGTGCAGCCGCAGGCATGGTTGTGAGCAATCTGACCTTTGACCTTCACCTTGACCGGCTTGCTTGTGCAGGCGCAGACCAGCGTGCCACCGGCAAAGCTTGCGCTCTCCTTGGGCAGTCCATTGTCGATCTTGGGATGCAATTTCTCAGGCATTTTCTTCCTCCCTTGTTGAACCCGTGCAACTTCAGTCGCTGGCCCTTCGGTCGGCGGCTCTTTCTCCTCAGTAAACCACGACGCTTCGGATCGACTTGCCCTCATGCATAAGGTCGAAGCCCTTGTTGATGTCTTCCAGCTTCAGCAAATGGGTGATCATCGGGTCGATCTGGATCTTGCCGTCCATGTACCAGTCGACGATTTTTGGCACGTCGGTGCGGCCGCGCGCGCCGCCAAAGGCGGTGCCCATCCAGGTGCGGCCGGTGACCAGCTGGAACGGCCGCGTCGAAATCTCCTGGCCGGCGCCGGCAACGCCGATGACGACCGACTTGCCCCAGCCGCGATGCGACGCCTCCAGCGCCTGGCGCATCACCTTGGTGTTGCCGGTACAGTCGAACGTGTAGTCGGCGCCGCCGATCTGATCGGCGCCGCGCTTGGTCATGTTGACCAGATGCGGGACCACATCGCCGTCGATCTCCTTCGGATTGACGAAATGCGTCATGCCGAACTTCTCGCCCCAGGCCTTCTTGTCGTTGTTGAGGTCGACGCCAATGATCATGTCGGCGCCGGCAAGACGCAGGCCCTGGATGACATTGAGGCCGATGCCGCCGAGGCCGAAGACCACGGCCGTGGCACCTTGCTCGACCTTGGCCGTGTTGATGACGGCGCCGATGCCGGTGGTGACGCCGCAGCCGATGTAGCAGATCTTGTCGAAGGGGGCGTCGGGATTGACCTTGGCCAGCGCGATCTCGGGCAGCACGGTGAAGTTGGAGAAGGTCGAGCAGCCCATATAGTGAAAGATCTTGTCCTTGCCGATCGAGAAGCGCGACGAGCCGTCCGGCATCAGGCCCTGGCCCTGCGTGGCGCGGATGGCCGTGCACAGGTTGGTCTTGCGCGACAGGCAGGACGGGCACTGGCGGCATTCCGGCGTGTAGAGCGGAATGACGTGGTCGCCCTTCTTGACCGAAGTGACGCCTTTGCCGACATCGACGACGACGCCGGCGCCTTCATGGCCGAGGATCGCCGGAAACAGGCCTTCGGGGTCGGCGCCAGACAAAGTGAACTCGTCGGTGTGGCAAATGCCGGTCGCCTTGATCTCGACCAGGACCTCGCCGTCGCGCGGACCATCGAGGTCGACCTCCATGATCTCCAGCGGCTTTCCGGCGGCGACTGCAACTGCGGCGCGGGTTTTCATCGGACAATTCCTCCCAAGGCGATTTTTAAGCCCAAGCTTTCAGGTTTTATCGACGCGATCAACTGGAAGCTGGTGGCAAGACTGGGCCACAGCGACGAATTGGAATCGCAAATCGATTGAAGGGTGGTGAATTGCATGGTCGGCTTGACCGTACAAGCACAGGCCATAAAAGAGACGGCTGGAGGCAACGACATCAGCATGTTCACCAAAATCCTGATCGCCAACCGCGGCGAGATCGCTTGCCGCGTCATCAAGACGGCGCGCAAGATGGGCATCGCCACGGTTGCCGTCTATTCCGATGCCGATCGCGATGCCGTGCATGTCGAGATGGCCGACGAGGCGGTGCATATCGGACCGTCGCCGGCCGCGCAGAGCTATCTCTTGCCGGAAAAGATCATCGCCGCCTGCAAGCAGACCGGCGCGCAGGCCGTGCATCCCGGCTACGGCTTTCTCTCCGAGCGGGCCGCCTTTTGCGAAGCACTCGAGGCGGAGGGCATCATCTTCATCGGCCCGAAGCCTAGAGCGATCAAGGCGATGGGCGACAAGATCGAATCGAAGAAATTCGCCAATGCCGCCAAGGTTTCGACGGTTCCGGGCTGGCTCGGCGTCATCGAGAATGCCGACCATGCGGAAAAGATCGCCGGCGAGATCGGCTATCCCGTGATGATCAAGGCTTCGGCCGGCGGTGGCGGCAAAGGCATGCGCATCGCCTGGAGCCAGTCGGAGGTGCGCGACGGCTTTGACCGGGCGCGCTCGGAAGCCAAAAGCTCCTTCGGCGACGACCGCGTCTTCATCGAAAAGTTCGTCGTCGACCCGCGCCACATCGAGATCCAGGTGCTGGCTGATGCGCATGGCAACACGCTGTATCTCGGCGAGCGTGAATGCTCGATCCAGCGCCGCAACCAGAAGGTCGCCGAAGAAGCGCCGTCGCCTTTCCTCGACGCCAAGACCCGCAAAGCCATGGGCGAGCAGTCGGTGGCGCTGGCCAAGGCCGTCGACTACCAGAGCGCCGGTACGGTCGAGTTCATCGTTGATGCCGACAAGAACTTCTATTTCCTTGAAATGAATACGCGATTGCAGGTCGAGCATCCGGTGACGGAGCTCGTCACCGGCATCGATATCGTCGAGCAGATGATCCGCATCGCCGCCGGCGAAAAGCTCGCCATCAAGCAGGGCGACGTGAAATTGAATGGCTGGGCGGTGGAAAGCCGGCTTTACGCCGAGGATCCCTATCGCAACTTCCTGCCGTCGATCGGCCGGCTGACGCGATACCGGCCGCCGGAGGAAGGACAGTTCGGCGACGTCGTCATCCGCAACGATACCGGCGTCACCGAAGGCTCGGACATTTCGATGTTTTATGACCCGATGGTGGCAAAGCTGTGCACCTGGGCGCCGACGCGGCTCGCGGCCATCGACGCCATGTCGGAAGCGCTGGACAGTTTCGTCGTCGACGGCATCGAGCACAACATCCCGTTCCTGGCCGCACTGATGCAGCATCCGCGCTGGCGGGAAGGCCTGATATCGACCGGCTTTATTGCAGAGGAATATCCCGACGGGTTTGCGCCGATCGTTCCCAACGATGAAGAAAAGGCCGTGCTGGCATCGATCGCCATCGCGGTCGAGTTGCTGCGCCGCGACCGGCTCGACCGGCTGGGCGGGCGGCTGGCGCCGCATTCGGGCGCGCTGAAACGCGACTGGGTGGTCAAGATTGGCGAAGACTATCTCTCCGCCGCCATCCTCGAAGGCATGATCTCGATCCCGATGGAAATCGACCTGTCGATCGACGGCGGCAAGGCGCTGACCGTCGCCTCCGATTGGCGGCCGGGTGACCTCATTTGGCGCGGCACGGTCGGCCCCGCCAAGATCGCGGCGCAGATCAGGCCGTTGCCGAACGGGCTGCGCATCGCCTGGAAAGGTATGTCGGTGACGGCGCGCGCCATGCTGCCGCGCATCGCCGAGTTGGAAAGACTGATGCCGGCAAAAGTGCCACCGGATACGTCAAAGATGCTGCTCTGCCCGATGCCGGGCCTGGTCGTGTCGATTGCCGTTGCCGAGGGGCAGGAGGTCAAGGCGGGCGAGACTTTGGCCGTGGTCGAGGCGATGAAGATGGAAAACGTGCTGCGCGCCGATCGCGACCTGACCGTGTCGAAACTCAACGCCAAGCCGGGCGACAGCCTTGCCGTCGATGCGGTGATCATGGAGTTCGCCTGATCTTTTGGCGGTCAGGCGTCTGCGGCCAGCATGCTCTGGTCGGTGACGACGTAGACACAGGCGCGGCAGGCATCGGCGCCGCGCTGGCTGTACCAGCGGCAGGAGCCGCGGATGGCGCAGCGCGGCAGGTGTTCGGCCGGCGCGATCATCTGGTCGGCCATGCCGGTCAGCACCTTTTCGATGACGCCGCAGGAATTGCCGGTCCACTGCTTGCATTTGCCTTCGACGCAACGGCCGGCAAAGCGGAAGCGCGCTTCCGGCACGCCTGCCTTGCTCGCCAGATCGACGAATTCGGCATCGATCTCCAGGCGCGTCGGGATCGGCTGGACGATGCCGTCCGCGCCGACAACGCCGATGAGCAAGGCTCCCGGTTCGGCGCGAGCGCTCGGACAGGATTTTTCGCCAGCCTCGGCGATTTTCGGGCTCGCCGAGGTCTTTTTCATGTCTGAGGCAAGTACCATGGGTGTCAGCGCAGCATTCCGTTGATCTCTTTGTCGAGCGCGGGCAGCTGATGCTGGTCGATATGCGCGACCAGCCCGAGCCATTCACGGGGAAAGCGCAAGACGAGTTCCGGCTGCGTGTGCGTCTCGGCGAGCGACGCCAGCACCGCGTGCTGGATGGTCTTCGCCAGCTTCTCATCCATACCCTTGGAGAGCTTGAGACCGCTGAGATCGACGACAAAACGGTTGGCCATGAAAATCTCCTGTCAAAAGATGACTTCGTCCACATTGGCAGTGTGCCGACGCCGGTGCCCGCCGACCATGAAGCGCTTCACATGGACCGATCTCGGGCGCTGCCGGCCATTCGCGCCGGCGTTGAGTTTGTCAGGGGATCGGCAGATATCGGGACCGGGAATGCTGGCGGGCGGTGGCGCGGGAGCCTAGATTGGGGCGACAACCAGATTCGCCGGCAGAATTGAGAGCCAAGTCGAGTGGTAGACGAGAAGACGACACGCGATCCGCTGATGCGCGAGGCCATTGCGCGAGCTGCCAGGCCCGAAGCACCAGCGCGGCCTTTCATCCATCTGCGCGTGCATTCGGCCTATTCGCTGCTCGAAGGCGCCTTGCAGCTTGGCAAGATCGTCGGCCACGCCGTGCAGGACGAGTGCCCGGCGATCGCCGTCACCGACACCAACAATTTGTTCGGCGCGCTCGAATTCGCCCAGAAGGCGGTGAAGGACGGCATCCAGCCGATCATCGGCTGCCAGATCGATTTGGCCTTTTCCGGCGAAACCAGCGACGCGCAGCGCGACCGCCGCCGTCATGGACCCGAGATGAGCCCGGTGGTGCTGCTCGCCGCGACGGAGGCCGGCTACACCAATCTGGTCAAGCAGGTCAGCCGCGTCTATCTCGAAACGCCGCCTGGCGAGCCAGTGCATCTGACCACCGAGATGCTGGAGGGGCATTCCGACGGTCTGATCTGCCTCACGGGTGGACCGCGCGGCCCGATCGGCCGGGCCTTGAAGGAAGACCGCCGCGATCTCGCCGAGGCGCGGCTCCTGGCGCTGAAGGCGCTGTTCGGCGACCGGCTCTATGTCGAGCTGGACCGGGTTTCCGGCTATGACCGGGCGATCGAGAAATCCTCGGTCGATCTCGCATACAGTCACGACCTGCCGCTCGTCGCCACCAACGAGGCGTTTTTCTTTGCGCGTGACGACTATGACGCGCATGACGCGCTGATCGCCATCGCCGAAGGCTCGGTCGTTGCCGCCGACAACCGCCGCCGGCTGTCGCCAGACAATTTCCTGCGCAGCCAGGCCGATATGGCGCGGCTGTTCGCCGACCTGCCGGAAGCCATCGACAACACCGTCGAGATCGCGCTGCGCTGTTCGTACTATCCGAAAAACCGCAACCCGATCCTGCCGCGCTTTACCGGTGGCGATGTCGCCGACAATGAATTGGCGCTGAAGGCAGAGGCCGACGAACTGCGCCGTCAGGCGCATGAGGGGCTCGACGCGCGGCTGGCGGCGCACGGACCCACCGTCGGCTACACGGTCGAGCAGTATCGCGAGCGGCTGGACTTCGAGCTCGGCATCATCGAGAAGATGAAGTTTCCCGGCTACTTCCTGATCGTCGCCGACTTCATCAAATGGGCCAAGGCGCAAGGCATTCCCGTCGGACCGGGCCGCGGTTCGGGCGCGGGATCGCTGGTCGCCTATTCGACGACGATCACCGACATCGACCCGTTGCGCTTCTCGCTGCTGTTCGAGCGCTTCCTCAATCCCGACCGCGTCTCGATGCCCGACTTCGACATCGACTTCTGCCAGGACCGGCGTGAGGAGGTCATCCGTTACGTCCAGCAGAAATACGGCCGCGACCAAGTCGGCCAGATCATCACTTTCGGTACGCTGCAGGCCCGCGCCGTGCTGCGCGATGTCGGCCGCGTCTTGCAGATGCCCTATGGCCAGGTCGACAAGCTCTCCAAGATGGTGCCGCAGAACCCGGCCAATCCGGTCAAGCTTGCCGACGCCATCGCCAACGAGCCGCGCTTTGCCGAGGAGGCCGAGCGCGAGCCGATTGTCCAGACCTTGCTCGACATGGCGCAGAAGCTTGAAGGGCTCTACCGACACGCCTCGACGCACGCCGCCGGTATCGTCATCGGCGATCGGCCTTTGTCGGAACTGGTGCCGATGTACCGCGATCCGCGCTCGGACATGCCGGTTACCCAGTTCAACATGAAATATGTCGAGCAGGCCGGGCTGGTAAAATTCGACTTCCTCGGCCTGAAGACGCTGACGGTGCTGGAGACCGCGGTCAAGCTGATCCGCCGCCGCGGCATCGAGATCGATCTGGCGACGATCCCGCTCGACGATGCCGACACCTACGCCATGCTGTCGCGCGGCGAAGTGGTCGGCGTGTTCCAGGTGGAAAGTGCCGGCATGCGCAAGGCGCTGATCGGCATGCGGCCCGACTGCATCGAAGACATCATCGCGCTGGTCGCGCTCTATCGTCCCGGCCCGATGGAGAACATCCCGACCTACAATGCCAGAAAACATGGCGAAGAGGAGATGGCCTCGATCCATCCCAAGATCGACCATCTGGTGAAGGAGACGCAGGGCGTCATCGTCTACCAGGAACAGGTCATGCAGATCGCGCAGGAGCTGTCCGGCTATTCGCTGGGCGAAGCCGACCTGTTGCGCCGCGCCATGGGCAAGAAGATCCGCGCCGAGATGGACAAGCAGCGCGAGCGCTTCGTCACCGGTGCCGTCGAGCGCGGCGTCGGCAAGCCGCAAGCCGATTTCATTTTCGATCTGCTGGCCAAGTTCGCCGACTATGGTTTCAACAAATCACACGCCGCCGCCTATGCGGTCGTTTCCTACCAGACCGCCTTTCTGAAGGCGCATTACCCGGTCGAATTCCTGGCCGCGTCGATGACGCTCGACATGGGCAACACCGACAAGCTCGCTGATTTCCGCCAGGATGCGCTGCGCCTCGGCATCGTGGTCTCGGCGCCGTCGGTGATGACGTCGTTCCGGAATTTCGAAGTCGGTGAGAACCGCATCTTCTATTCGCTGGCGGCGCTCAAGGGCGTCGGCGATGCGGCGGTCGAGCATATCGTCGCCATGCGCGGCGAAAAACCGTTCAAGAACCTCGCCGATTTCTGCGAAAGGGTCGATCCGAAGATCGTCGGCAAGCGCGTCTTCGAAAGCCTGATCACCGCCGGCGCGCTTGACTGCTTCGGCCACGACCGCGCCGCGATGATGGCCGGTGTCGAGCGGATGATGGGGCTGGCCTCGCTGGCGCAGCAGAACGCCGTCTCCGGTCAGGCTGACATCTTTGGCGCTTCGCTCGGCGCACAGTCGCAGGCGCTCAACCTGCCGGTGACCGAGCCATGGCTCGTCGCCGACCGACTGCACCGCGAATTCCAGGTGGTCGGCTTCTATCTGTCGGCGCATCCGCTCGATGAATACAAGGCTGCCTTGCAGAAGATGCGGGTGCAGAACTGGGGCGAGTTCTCGGCTGCCGTCAAACGCGGTGCCGCCGCCGGGAGGCTGGCCGGCACCGTGACCACCAAGCAGGAGCGCAAGACGCGCACTGGCAACAAGATGGGGGTCGTGGCCTTTTCCGACACATCGGGCCAGTACGAGGCGGTGCTGTTTTCCGAGGGGCTGGCGCAGTATCGCGACCTGCTCGAGCCAGGCCGCTCGGTGGTGATCACCGTTTCGGCCGAGGACCGGCCCGAGGGAGTCAACCTGCGCATCAATTCGGTGCAATCGCTGGAGGACGAGGCCAGCCGCATCCAGAAGGCGCTGCGCGTCTTTGTGAGAGACGAAGGGCCAACGTCAATCATTCAATCGCAGCTCAAACAGCGTGGCGACAGTCAGGTCAGTATTATCGTGATCAAAGGAGAGGCGCAGGGCGAGGTCGAGATCGCTTTGCCAGGCGGGTATCGCGTCTCGCCACAAATCGCATCCGCCATGCGCGCGGTGCAGGGCGTGGTGGAAGTCGAACTGGTGTAGCGCGACGTCAAAGGCTTGCACGACAAGGACTTTGGCTAGCGCGGCTTTGTCTTCGAAGACCCTGACGGCAACCGCATAGATATCGGCCGGCGCATCGCGGATTGAAACCGTGCTGGGCCTTACACCGCGCCCGACAGGGCAGCGTGCCGGATGTGCCGCTCTTACGACGAGAGCATAAAATTTCACCAATTACTTGATGGACCACATAACCCGCCGACGAAGGCACGGCTCTCGTATATCATTGACTAACTTGTTCTTGCTAAACGTTGCCGCTAGGCAGCGGAAATGTTGGGTGTAGCCTGGTTGTCCGTAAGGGCTTACGATTGGGCGGAGCGAGGCACGATGATCGCGAAGGCAGATCTTGCGGCGGTCCAGGCCGATCTGAATGTCCTGCGCGCCGATGATGCGGGCGCACCTCTCGTGTCGGCCATTATTCCTTGCCTGAACGAAGAGCGCACGCTCGGCATCTGCATCCAAAAGGCTCTCGATGTGTTTGCAAAGCGGGGCATCGCGGGCGAGGTGGTCGTCGGAGACAATGGGTCGAGCGATCGGTCGGTTGAGATTGCAGAGTCCCTCGGTGCGCGTGTCGTCCACCAGGGGGTCAAGGGATACGGCGCGGCGATCAGCGCGGCGGCTGAATCTGCACGAGGCAAGTATCTCATCATGGCGGACGCAGACGATTCCTACGACTGGAGCAGCCTCGGAGATTTCATCGATGCGTTGGAGGGTGGTGCCGAATTGGTCATGGGCAATCGCTTTGCTGGCGGTATCGAGCCTGGCGCCATGCCTGCGCTGCACCGATATCTCGGCAATCCGGTGCTTTCGACGATCGCCCGCTGGCTTCACCACTCTCCGATACACGATTTCCATTGCGGCATGCGGGGTTTCACCCGCGATGCGTTCCGAAAGATGGGCGCGCGCTCGCCCGGCATGGAATTCGCCTCGGAGATGGTCATCAACGCGCATCGCGCAGGCTTGGTGATCCGCGAAGTGCCGATCAAACTCTATCCGGACAAGCGTGGCCGCCCGCCTCATTTGCGCTCATTCCGCGACGGTTGGCGACACCTGCGGCTGATCGTAGCCCATGCACCCGATACCATGTACCTCATACCGGGACTGACCCTGCTGGTGATTGGCATTGTTGGCCTTGCAATCCTCGCTACTGGGCCTGTCCGCATCGGGGGGTGGTATTTCGGAATTCACTTCGTCGCGCTCTCCGCCATGGCGACATTAATCGGCCTTTCAGCCATCCTCTTCGGTATGCTGGCCAAGGTGGCGATCGCTATTTATCACCCAGTCCACGGAGGCCGTATCGTGCCCTGGCTGATGCGCGGCCGCCCGTTGGAATGGCTGGTCTTTTCCGGAGGCGTTCTCGCGGTGGCGGGCTTTGTCGCGGACGTGCTGCTGGCGCTGCATTGGATTTTCATTGGCGGCCCGATGGAGCAGTCGGTGCATCTAACGTTTGTGATCACCACCGCCTGCGTGGCCGGCATGTCCATGGTGCTGTCCGGCTTTGTGCTCAAGTTGCTGCTTGACAATCTGGAGTGACAGGGATGGGTTCTGACCACCCGACTGGCTTCCGAGCGGAAACTCGCGTAGGTGGCTGTGTCGACGAAAAGCCATTTCTGTCCGTCGTTATGCCGGTCCACGAAGGGGCGGCATGGATTGATGCGACGCTTGACTCGCTGGCTGCTGAGCCGACCGACAAGCTGGAAATAATCGTTGTCGACAGCAGCCCGACGAGCACCACTGCTGCCATCGTGGAGCGATTTGCTCACCGATTACCCCTTCGGCTGCTTCAGCGAAGAGATCTTGTGCCTTGGCAAACGAAGACCAATTTAGGCGTCGAGTTAGCGGCCGCAGATCACGTCTGCATCCTCCATCAAGATGACCTGTGGCTGCCCGGGCGCGTCGAGGCCGCGCACCGCTGGCTCGCGACCTCACCCGAAGCCGGGCTTCATTTGGCCCCGACGGCCATCATTGACCGCTACGGCCGCCGAATTGGGCGCTGGAACTGCCCTTTGCCGGCTGACGAGGTGCTCGAAGCTCAATTCCTGCTGGAGCGGCTGCTTGTTCAAAACTTTGTCTCGGTGCCAGCTCCGATATTCCGCAGAGCCGCGTGGCTGGCATGCGGGGGCATGGATGAGAAACTCTGGTATACGCCAGATTGGGACATCTGGGCGAAGCTCGCCAGTACCAGTCCGGTCGTTTATCACGACGAGATCACTACAGCCTTTCGGGTTCACGGCAGTTCGCTGACTGTAACCGGATCCCGTGACGTTGGTGAACTCCGGGCGCAAATGCAGATTGTTATGGAGCGCCATCTTTCCCGGCTTCCGGCGAGCAGCCGACGCCGGGTTGAACCCGTCGCCGGGGCGTCGATCAGCGTCAATGTGCTGCTGGCCGCCGCGTCGGGCGGCGACTTGAAGGCCCTGGTTCGCGCGGCTCGTGTCGTGCTGTCGCTCGGACCGGCAGGCATGCGGCGCTACTTTCGCGACTCGCGGTTGCGAGAGCGTGTCGCGTGCCGGCTTCGCGCGAAATTGACGGGAGCTTTCTGACGCCTATGCTTGGTCCAGTTATACGCACGGATGAGGAAGTGGAGCAGAAGCGCTACGCGGATCCACGCAAAAGACCGCTTGTGGAACGAGGGTGGCGGTACACGCTGGTGGGAGCGGTCTGCGCAATTGCGCATAACGCCATCATGATTGCAGCCGATCAAGTGGGGATACATTACCTGCCGGGCACCGTGATTTCGTTCTTGGCTGTGACGCCACTCGGATACGTACTACACAGTCGGTTCACCTTTGCCGAACCACTTCGCGTGAAGGCATTCACACGTTTTGTAGGAGGCGTTGCCACGGCTTACCCAATTTCGGTAGCCATGATGGCGGTCCTCTGTTCCGGCTTCGGTCTCAGTGTTGCGATCGCGACTCCAATCGCCACCGTCGCCCTATTCGTCTGGAATTTTGTCGCTGCGCACTGGGCCATCCTGCCGCGTCTCCATTTGTACCCGGCGGCCGTGCCGACGGCACCCACTCATCCGGCGAAACGCCAATCAGCAAGAAACGAGGAATAAGAATGCTGGCACCAGGTCAGGTCGCGCGCAAGGTTCTCGGCCGCCATTTTGAGCCGGTCGGCAATGTATATCGTCGCGTGTTCGTCAATCTCAACCTGATCGCGGATTTTCTTGACGGTGAATTGCCGAAGGGCGCGAAGATCGTGGACATAGGCGGCGGTGACGGCGCGCTTGTCGAGCGGCTTCTGAATCGACGCCCTGACCTGGCTGTTACGATGTGCGATCTAGCTCCTTCAATCGGTACTTTCATAAAGGAGGTACATCGGGCGAGGGTTGAACTTCTGCCTGCGACCGATCTCGCCGACGTGACAGGGCTTTACGATGCTGTCACGATTTCCGACGTCATCCATCACGTGCCGGTCGATCAACGCGATTCATTTTTCAAATCGCTGGCCAGCAGCTGCGAACGCTGGGCTTGCCGGAAGATCATCTTGAAGGACATTGAGCCGGGCGGCGTGCGCGCCACGCTGTCGCTTCTTGCGGACCGGCACATCACCGGAGACAAGCATGTCGTGCTGTTTTCACGCTCGGACTTTGCGGTCATGGCGCGACGGTATTTCCCAAAGGCGCAGAGAGTATCGGCTGTACCTGACTGGCCGAACTATTGCGAAGTGTTGAGTTGGTAGTCTCTAGTCTAAACCAACTGACCGGCAAGGCCGCGATGTCGGGCGATCAATGCCACCGCCCGGGGTTACGATGCGGGTGTTCGGCGCTATGGTGCGGACGCACAGCCCGTTGAACTATTTGGTCGCGATTGTGCCGAGCATACTGGCGATCCGATGACTCTCGGGGCGATCGACAAGCAATTTGTCGACGAACTTGAGCGGGAACGTTAGCGTTAGGACCGCTCCTTTCGCCGACATGTAGCGGGTCCGGTTCTCCCGGCCCACAATCACGCCGACGTACTCTGAAAGGATGTCGACGATTGCGCTCGTCGGTCCCTGATGTGTTTGAACCTCAACACCTCCGAACCGGCGGAGGAGCTGTTCGATCCCGTCCTTGGTGAACCGGAACGGGTTAGTGCACAACAGCTTGCCGCTAAGTCTTAGGACGCGGAGCACTTCATCGACGGCCGTGGCCAGATTGGGAACATGCTCGATTACGCTGTCCAGAATGACGTAATCGACCGAATTGCTAAGAAGCGGGGTGCGCTCGATATCCGCGACGAGATAGACATTCGGTGTGGGGAACAAGTCGATGTTGAGCACATCGGGAGCGGATACGCCGTGCGCGGGAGCCGAACTCAACAATCATAGCGCCTTGACGTACCGGCGCTGGAAACGAATTTCAGTGTGCCATGCGCTGGTGCCGGCATACGCCTCTTCATGGAAGTTGGCGTCGAAGCCTTGCCTTGTCGATGGCTCGGGTAGGCAGGATGGGAGACACTACGACAACGCGCTCGCCGAGCCGATCAACAGACTCCAAGACGCCAAGGCGTCATACCGCATCCGGTAATGCTCTTTCTGGCACCGGCAGTCTTTGGTGTCTGTTTTGTTGTCGCCTACCTGCTTGTCATGGACGCCATCGGCAAGCATGAACTGTTCATCGCCGAGTATGCGTGCTTTCGCAATCTTCTGCGGCTTTCCACTTGGTTCTTCATTGTCGAATTTTATTTGAACATTGCCGCTGTAGGGATCGGGTTGACTGCCCGGCGCCATTACTCTTTGGCGAGCGATGCTCATCAGGTTTTCTACTTCAGCTTCACGATCACCATTTGGCTGCGCACGGCTACGGAACCCCGCGCCGGCCAGACGGGCATATCGGCAGATGAGGTTTTGGCAGACTGAACGACTTCCGGTGACGGGAAGTTGTTGACCGGAAAATAGAACATCAGCGCCCGCGTTGAGGCCCAATCGATAGCATACATGCTCGCAAGCATTGTGTTGCCGACGAAACCTCTCGATGTGTCGAATAGCCGATAGGGCAGGTAGCTCGTATCCTGAGTAGTCCCGATTACTGTAATTGTCATGCCGGGTCGGTATTCTGGCAGGTCTCTGATCCGGACGGCAATCGCCTGGGTCATGTCCATGTCGGCGCGGTTCCGCATCTCCATGAATTGGTGCCAGTTGTTCGCCTGAAGGATGAAGATCGCGACCAGAAACGCTCCCAGAGCGCTTACGAGAGCGCGCATGCGACCGCTGGTCAGAAGCCACGCGATCAGGAATGTGCCAGCATAGACGCCAACGAACGAGAAAAGGATGCGATCAAATAGCATCTCTTTCGGAGGACTGGTCACCCAAGCGGCGCCGAAGACGCACAGAGGTGCCGCGCACACGAGTAAGATGCCGGTCAGTGACCGTCTTAACGCCAGAGCGCATAAAAGAATAGCCGCAATGGCAAGGAGGGCGTATTTGGCCACGGCAGGGAACAAGAAAATTCCCTTGGTCAAAAGCTCCATGGTCGCTTGTAGAAGGATCTTCGCAACCGTCATGAATTCAGTTGGGCTAGTGACGACGTGCACAAAGCCGGCAAGCCGGCGTCCTCCAATGTGGAAGAAAACGGTGCAGACGAAATACACCATGAGGTAAAGAGCCAAGCCGGCCAAAACCATAACTGCTCGCGGGATCGCAAATGTACGAAAGGCCCGTTCTCCTTTGGTGATCCGATACGCCGTGACGTAGAAGGCCACGACCACCGCTAGGTAGACTGCTGATTGGTACGTTGCCAGTGCGGCGCATATTAGCATGGCCCCGATGAGCGCACTCGGGACGGCGAGGGCCAGCAACGCTAGTAATGCGGCCAACGGCACCGTCAGCCGAGTCGCGGCGTATGACCATAGTTCAAACATCATCGGGAAGGTGGCGAAAAGACAGCAAGTGATGACCACAGGCGTCCAGTGCGTGACGTTGAGCAGCCGGCAGAGCACGACACCGCACCCGGCCATGCAGGCCAGCCCGAGTATTAAAAGAAGGTTGGGCGGCAAGAAGCCGAACGAGAGAAGGCGGAGGAATTCGCCGAGATAGCGACCATCCGCACCGTAGGCGTTGTAGGTCAGATAGGTCGTATAGAAGTAATCGTTCGAGAAAGTCGTGTAGCCGATCTCGGGAATATACGCCGCCAGCAGAATGGCGAAGACAGTCAGGTAAGCACGCGGCGTCCAAATTGCCCTGAGATATTCAAGTTCCATTAATTGATCCTGATATTGTCGGAGAGGGATTTCCATACGCCTTACGTCCTCATTAGGCTACTCATTCAAGCTGCCATAGGCCTGTGGCCGCGTCGAGCCCGCCTGCTGTGGTGCTGGCCGTCAACAGCCTGATTATCCCATGTGACCGGTGCGCCAAGATTTACGACATCTGCCATGGCAAGATGCGGCTGAACGGCAAGCCGGGTGGTCCGGGCGTGACGGAGACGGTCGACGAGCGCACAGGCCAAGGCGATTGAGGCACAGCGCATCTCCAAACTCTAGGGCGCAAACCAAGCCTGATAGATTGGGATGCCAGTTCAACCAGAGTGCTTCCTGCTCTAAGGCCTTTCTTAATGAGCGAGAGGCTAAAAGTAGTTGAAATCATTCAACGCAGGCTGACCGAAACGGAGACCCGCAAGCACCCGAACCTGCATGGGCGACCAAGATAAAGTCACGCAATGCGGTTTCACGCGACGCTCGGAGCATAGCCGCGCGAAGGCCTACTCTGCGAGGCGGAGCTTCTCTCCATAAATTCGCTGGTCGAGAGTGGATCGGCGGCAGCCCGGGATAGCGCGAAGGGCGCTGCCGTTGGGTGCGGCGAAGGCGCCGGCAGTCCTGCTTGAGACACGGTTTGGGGGATATCTTGAATACACAGGGGGCGAGACTCGGATCAAACGAGCCATTCGGTCTCGGGCGGCGCCCGGCGACGATTTTTCTGAGTGTCCTGATCACCCTTAAGATCGTTTTGCTCTTCACCTTGGCGTGGAACGCTCGCTTTGTCATGGATGAATTCGTCCAACTCGGATGGGCTAAATATTTCTCTAACGGCCTGTTCCATACAATCTGGCACGCCAAGGCGGTCGGCTACGCGGTCTTCTACGAGATCGCCCACCTGATCGGTTGGGATGCCAGGTCGATCCTGCTTGCCGGTCGTATGCAGACTGCGCTGTTGGCATGCGCGACCATTGCTTTGGTCTACGCATGCGCTCGCGCACTTGGAGAGGATCGGGTCCGTGCTTTGGTCATTGTCCTCCTCCTCCTGTGCTTCTCGAATTTCATGGAGCGCATCTTTCGCACCATCGCCGAACCGTTGGCGGTGTTCTTGGCCGTGGCGGCGCTGCTGGTCGTCCTGCGGGCACGTGAATTGAGCAGACTGCAGCTTGTCGCTGCCGGCATCCTGAGCGGCCTATCGTTCCTCGCGACGCAGAAATCAGTCTACTTCAATCTTGCGCTTGGCCTTGGTCTGGTCGCCGACGCGGCTTTGATGAGACGCTACGCAGCAGGCATGGCCCGTGGCGCATGGCTCGTGCTGGGATGGACCGTTCCCATCATCGCCTATTGCTTTGTCTTCGGCGGCGCCGACCCTGTACCTGTTGCTAGGAACCTCATACTCGGCCCCATTGAGATTGCGACCCGCGGAGGAGGTGATTACGGGGTGCTGAGGCAATACGTGCTACAGACGCTCGTCCGCAACTATGTTCTTTATGTCGTCTGTTTCTCCGGCATGGCTCTGTCTCTGATGCAGATCATGAAGCTCGACGCGCGAAGGCGAATTGCGCTGATCTTCTCTGTCGTTGTCACTGTGCTGGTCTTCGCGCACTCCCAGCCGTGGCCTTACGTGTTCATCATGGCGTTGCCGTTCATGTCGCTATGGTCATTGACGCTGTTCGACGGCGTCGCCCGCGTGCGTTACCTGCGCGTTGCGTGGATAGCGCTCGCCGCCGCCATGGCGGTAAGCTTCGTTGCCAATGTACATTACCTCCGCTTCGACAATGCAGCCCAACTTGAATTGGTGGCGCGTGCAGAGTCATTGCTTGCACCAGGCGAGCGGTATTTCGACGGCGTTGGAATGCTGCCAAATCGAATGGAGCCGACAACTCTATGGCTCGACAAACACTACCTGCTCAAAACTTTGCGGGAAAGCGGGCACTCCGAGGCCTATAATGTGCTTAGCAAGTCTCCCCCGAAACTGATCCTGTGGTCCTACCGGATGGACTATATCTATCCGGTGGTCGCGCCTCTGATCTTGAACAGTTACGTCCGTATTGCGCCCAACCTCAGGATAGCTGGTAGCAGAATTTATCCGGGTCAGCGGAAGATTTTTGATGTTCCGATTGCTGGAAGCTATGCGCTCTACAGTTCCGATGGAACGCCCCTATGGGGCCAGGTTGAAATCGACGGCACCGTGCTTGGCCCGCCATTTCACCTTGCGACCGGGCCAAAGACCGTAACATTGCGCAACGGTACAGGCGAAGCATTGCTGCTGCCGACGGGTTCGTACGCCGGACACTTCAAGGACGGCGATGACAACAAGCTTCTATTTAATGGCGTCTATGACTGAGCCGAGTGCCGCTCGATCGAGGCGAGTGACGGCAGTCGTATCGACGCCAGCCAAGCTGTCGGATCGCGATCGAACCAGGCATTGACTGCGTGAATAGCCTTATGGCTAGGATGCCGCGATCTCGGCTGCTTGCGGTGCCTTGCGCTGCAGGTTGAGCAGATTGCCCATCAGGATCAGCAGCGCGCCGCCGGCGGTGAAGGCGTCGATCTGCTCGCTGTAAAGCAGCCAGCCGATCAGCGCCGACAGCGGCACGCGCAAAAAGTCCATTGGCGAGATGACCGTCGCGTCGGCATAGGCGAGCGCGCGGGCCATGCAGAAGTGCGAAGACATGCCGCTGAAGGCGATTAGCACGATCCACGGCCAGAGTTCGAGCGGCGGATTGCGCCATTCGTAGAGCGCCGGGATCAGGCCGACCACCGACTGGATAATCAGCATCCAGAAGATGATGCGCACGACGCTGTCGGTGCGCGTCAACGACTTGACCATGACCACCGAAATGCCGAAGCAGACGGCGGCACCAAGCACGATGAGGTGTCCCGGGTCGACAGCGCCGACGCCGGGCCGCACGATGATCACCACGCCGATCAGGCCCAGCGCGATCGCCGCCAGCTTGGGCCGGGACAGCCTCTCGCCGAGGAAGCCGACGGCCAGAAGCGCCGTCCAGATCGGCGTCGTGAATTCGATCGAGATCAGCACGGCCAGCGGGATCAGCGTCAATGCATAAAGCCATGCCGCCTGGCCGGTGTAGTGGATGACGTTGCGGGCGAGATGGGCGACGGGGCGCTGCGTGCGCATTGCGGCAAAGCCGCCGCTCATCATCACCAGCGGCAAAAGGATGAAAAAGCCGATTACCGAGCGCAGTTCCAACACCTGGAAGACGTTGAGTTGGGCAGTCGTGGCGCGGCCGGCGACAGACATCGCCAGGAACGACGCGATCGACAGCGCCATCCAGAACGCGGCCTTAGGGATCGAGGGTGCAGGAGCCATGCGCGCTATCTCGCAAGTCGGGACCTTTGCCGCAACCGCTAGCCGCCGCATTCGACTGGGCCACAGCCGCGTTGCAAAACAGACATACTGGAAGCGGAACCTGACGCCTCGGCGGACGTTGATTCCCGGTATTTGCCAAATTTGTTGGAAGTGCTGTTTTTCAATACCAATGGGAGAGTTCCGATGAAATCATTCTCGCGATTTCTGCTTGCCGGCTGCTTGATAGCCGCAAGCGGCGCAGCCCATGCCGACGAGGCTGATTTTCTCAGCTCCTTGCAGGGGAATTTCTCCGGCAAGGGCACGGTCCAGGTAACCACCGATGTGCCGAACGTTGGCGTATCCTGCAGCTTCAAGTCGAATGCGACCTCAACCTCGCTCTCGCTGGATGGTAATTGCCGCGGTCTGATCGTGGTCACGCGGGCCATCAGCGCCAACTTGAAGGTCGCGGGTGCGAAGTACAGCGGCGTTTATGTCGGATCGCGCACCGGGCCGGCACAGCTCGCCGGCAGCCGTTCGGGCAACGCGATCAATCTCGGGATCCGTTGGGCGACAGAGGTCAACGGCGATCGCAAGGCGCGGCTGACGGTCGAGAAAACCAGCGGCAACGGCATGCGGCTGACGGTGACCGACGTCGATCCGAAGACCGGCAAGAGCGTGGTGACGAGCCGGATCGATCTGACACGGATCTGATCTATCTTATGGTTGGATCATGATCTTTTCCGAAAACCGGTGCCCACTTTTCGGGATCATGGTCTAATCCTCGATCGGCTCCGGCGGGTGGGCGTTGCGGCCCTTGCCGAAGGTGTAGCCGGTTTCCACCGCCTTGTTGCCGAACTTGTCGCGCAGCGTGTCGATGGCGCCTTCGGCCATCGCGCGCTTGCGCGACTGGATGTCGACGAGATCGGGCGGATCGGCCTTGTCGTCGTCGGAGAGGTCGCTGACGCCGATGCCGAGCAGCCGGTATTTCGTGCCGTCGGCTTCCTTGCGCAGCAGTTCGAGCCCGGTCTGGAAAATGCGGTCGGCCAGCCGGGTCGGGTCGCCAAGCTGGCGGTTGCGGGTGCGGAGCTTGAAATCCTGCGTCTTCAGCTTCAGCACCACGGTGCGCCCGGCAATGCCTGATTTCTTCAGCCGCCCCGAGACCTTTTCCGACAGCGCTCTCAGCACCGGCACCAGTTCGTCCATGGTTGCAATGTCGGTGTCGAAGGTGGTTTCCGCCGATACGCTCTTGGCGTCCTGGTCGGGATGGACGCGGCGGTCGTCCTCGCCGCGCGACAGGTGGTAGAGCCGGTCGCCCATGACGCCATAGCGGCGCATCAGATCACCGCGCTCCATGCGCTGCAACTGGCCGATGCTGCGAATGCCGTCGCGTTCCAGCGTGGCGGCGAAGGCTTTTCCCACGCCCCAGATCAGTGTCACCGGCTGCTCGGCCAGAAAGCCTGGCGCTTCGGCCTCGCCGATCACCGAGAGGCCGCGCGGCTTGCGGAAATCGGACGCCACCTTGGCGAGGAACTTGCAGTAGGAAAGGCCCGCCGAGACAGTGATGCCGATCTCCTTCTCGACGGTCAGCGCGAACCGCGCCAGCACCACGGCAGGCGGCATGCCGTGCAGCCGCTCGGTGCCGGCAAGGTCGAGAAACGCCTCGTCGATGGAGAGCGGCTCGACCAGCGGCGTCAATGCCTGCATCAACGCGCGGACTTCGCGCCCAACCCGGACGTATTTTTCCATGTCCGGCGGAATGACGACGGCTTCCGGACAGGCTTCGAGCGCCTTGAACATCGGCATTGCCGAGCGCACGCCATGGATGCGGGCGATGTAGCAAGCGGTGGACACGACGCCGCGCTTGCCGCCGCCGATGATCAGCGGCCGGTCCTTCAGCGCCGGGTTGTCGCGCTTTTCGACGGCCGCATAGAAGGCGTCGCAGTCGATATGGGCGAGGTGCAGCCGGTAGAGTTCGGGATGGCGGGCAAGTCTCGGGCTGCCGCAGCGTTCGCAGCGGCGTGCCTCGCCGCGCTGAAAGGTCAGGCAGTCGCGGCAAAAACCGTGCTCGGGATTGTTGACAGGGGTCGCCATCGCTGCGAACATAAAGAGAACAAATGCAATGGTACGTCAGTCCGAGGGCAGCGACAAGCTTGGCCTGGGGAGAACGCATGAGCACGACCATAAAGCCGCTGGCGCCCGCGCTGTGGGCGGATTTCGAAGATCTTTTCGGCAAGCAGGGCGCCTGTTATGGCTGCTGGTGCACGCATTTCCGGCTGGCGCCGTCGGTGCGCCGCGAGAGCAGCCGCGAGCGCAACAAGGATCATATCAAGGCGCGCATCGAGGCCGGGCCGCCGCCCGGGCTGCTGGCCTTCGAGGACGACAAGGCGGTCGGCTGGATGCAGATCGGCCCGCGTGCCGACGTGCCCGAATGGAACAATCAGGGCAGGGGCTCGGCGCCGGTCGACCCGGCCGATGCCGTGGATCCAGGCGTCTGGGCGATCTCCTGCTTCTTCATCCGCGCCAAGGCGAGGGGGCGCGGCATCTCGCACCGCCTGGTCGAAGGTGGCATCGCCTTTGCCCGCGAGAACGGCGCGCGGCAGGTCGAGGCCTGCCCGATCGACCTGTCGCGCGATTCGCGGTCGATCGGCCTGTTTGTCGGCTCGTCGCGGGTGTTCGAGAAGGCCGGTTTCGAACGGCTGGTCGAGCGCAAGAGCGGCCGGCCGTTGATGCGGCTGGTGTTGTAGGCAATCGCCGGCAATTCATGCGCCTTGTCTTGCAGCCGTGATGGTATTTCCCTACCAGTGGCAAGAACGGTTTTGACGGCCGTAATAGAGTGGAGGATCGATATGAAGCGCGTTTTGCCATTTGTTTTGCTTCTTGCCTGCAGCGTACCGGCCTTTGGCCAGACGGTCGACAGCCAAGGCGCCAAGCAGCTTACCGACAATCTGGCGCGCTATTTCGGCAAGACGCCGTTCGACATCGGGTTTCTGAAGATTTCGGTCGACGGCGATTCCTACAAACTCGCATTCGATTTCAAGCCGCTCGTGGAACTCTTCGCAAAAGAGGATGGCTTGAAGCTTGATCTCACGCCCTATGCGCTGTTGACCAAGCCACGCAGCGATGGCGCGTGGGATGTTTCAGGCAATCTGGCACCGGAAGGGACGATGGAGTTCAACGGGCCTCAGGGGCCGCAAAGCATGAAGATGTCGATCAAGGGCGGCAAGTTCGTCGGCATCTACGATACCGAACTGGCGGCTTTCAGCAGCGCGACGTCGTCGCTGGAAGGCATGACGATGACGTCGCAGGACGCCAAGCAGCGCACGGAGATGAGTTCTGGTGCTGGAACCGCCACAATGAGCGCTACGAAGGGCGCAAATGGCGGTGTCGATTTCAACCTGGTTCAGACAATCGCCGATTTTGCCGACTCGGTCACGATCGATAACCCGAACAACGGGCAGAAAATCCCGCTGACGGTCAAGTCGCCCGAATTGTCGGTGGACGCGAAAGGCAAGGGGCTGCGCACGAAGCCTCTTCTGGACCTGTTGGCCTTCGCCGTGGCCAATGAGGATGAGGCGAAGCTGAAGGCCAACCAGGCCGAGCTCAAGTCGCACCTCCTGGCCGCGCTGCCGCTGTGGGAGCGGGTCGATGGTGCTTACGGCTTCAAGGATTTCAGCGTCGGCAGCCCGGTCGGCAGTTTCGGCGCGGCCAATGTGGGTGTTGCTTTCGGCATGGACGGCGTCGCCCGCAGCGGGACGATCAATTACGGGATCAAAGCGTCGGGGCTCTCGATACCGCAGTATCTTGTTCCGGCCTGGAGCGTGGCGCTGCTGCCCACCGATTTCGATCTCAATTTCGGCGGCGCCAACATCGATCTCGACACCATGGCGAAGAAGGCAATCGAAGCCTTCGATCTCAACAAGAACCCGCCGTTGTCGGACGAGTTTGGCGAGGGGCTGAAGGCTGACTTCCTGGCCAATGGTCCCAAGATCGTCATCGGCCACAGCACGGTCAAGAGCGGCGGTGCTGAAATCGCGCTGGAGGGCGACATGACGTTTCCCGATGGCGAGAAGCCCGATGCCAACATGACCATCGACGTCACCGGCTATGACAAGATCGTGGCAAGCCTGCAGGAGGCGGCGAGGACCGACCCTCAGGCTTCGCAGGCTTTCACCGGCGCCCTGGCCATCAAGGGATTTGCCAAGACCCTGCCGGACGGCCGTCTGGAATGGGTGATCAGCGCCAAGCACGATGGCTCGGTGGCGGTCAACGGCGCCATGCTGAAAGGCCCCGATCCGGCGGTGGAAGACAACACCGATCAGGGTGCTAACCTTGGCGAGGGTAACAGCGGCGGTGCGGGGGCGAAGCTCAGTCCCTGACTGAGAGCGTCGGACCTTGACGCTGCTGGCTTTTTAGAGCTCGAGCGCTGCTACGATCTTCGGCATAGCCTCGTGCCAATCCTCGACGGCGACGATGTCGTCCGACACCGGCGGCAGGAATGCGCGCAGCGAATTGTCGGCCATCAGGTGGAAGAGGTGGGCGTCGGCAACGGCGCTGCGCACCGACACCAGATTGTGCGGCTGGTCGTCGACGAAGGCCACCGGCCGGCCCTTGTTGCCGCGCAGTTTGGCCACCGCCGGGCCCTTGGCCATTTCGGTGGTCAAAAGCGGGTAGCTCAATCCGAGAGCGTCGAGGTGTTCGCGGCGCGCCGCCCGATGCCTGTGCGGCATGGCCGTCAAAAGGATGATCTCGGCGCGGCCGCCGATGCTCGCCAGCGCTTCGGCCGCGCCATCGGTGATGCTTTGCCAATCTGCCTGTGCGTCGAAGAATTCGCCCAGAAGCGCCGTCACCTCCTCCTGTTCGATCAGCCGGCCGTTCGCCGTTTCGGCAATGTTGCCGGTGAGGCGGAAGGAGGCGAGCGTCAGCTTGAAGCCGCGCGACTGGAGGAAACGCGGGAACGGCCGGATGAATTCGAGCACGACATCGTCGACGTCGAGCACCAGCAGCGGCCGGTCGTCGGCGGCAAGTTCCTCGATCTGGCGCGCGGTTTCGGGATCATCGCTCATATCGAATGCTCATGATCGTCGCCGCCAAGCGGCAGCGCCCGCAACGCCTTGCCGACGGAGGCCGGCGGCGTGCCGGTTTCCTCGGCGAAGCGCAACAAGGTCGGTTCGTGGGCAAGGATGAACTGCAGCACGCCGGCGAGGAATCCCGGCTCGCTGGCGGCGCGCCGGATGGAATGTGCCTCGATGCCGGTGATGGCCAGGAAGCGCGGCAGGAGTTCCGGATCGGCGGCGACGAAGCCCAGGGCCTTCACGGCAATGGTTTCGGCTTCCTCGCGCATTGACGCTGCGTTTGCCATCACTACCTTCTGGGTGCGGAAATGAGTCTCTTTTCCGCAGTAATCGCTAGCGTCGCCTGCGGCAAGCCACCGCCCCGGTCCAATGCGGTTTTCGAGGCGGAAATCCGAATGGCTTTTGCGGCCGCGGGTTTGCGTTTCGTCAATCATATTGCCTTAGAGTGAACACGGGTTTGGTGTGCTCCGGCAAAGGGCGCATGACGGCAGGCTTCGGACTGAAGGCCGGTCGGGACGGGAAATCGATGCCTAAGAAGGTCATGATCGTCGAGGACAACGAGCTCAACATGAAGCTCTTTCGGGACCTCATCGAAGCAAGCGGCTATGAGACGGTGCGCACGCGCAACGGTCTGGAGGCGCTCGATCTGGCGCGCCAGCACAGGCCCGATCTCATCTTGATGGATATCCAGCTGCCCGAAGTGTCAGGCCTGGAAGTGACCAAATGGCTGAAGGAGGACGATGACCTCCACTCCATCCCGGTCATCGCCGTCACCGCGTTTGCCATGAAGGGCGACGAAGAGCGCATTCGCCAGGGCGGTTGCGAGGCGTATATTTCCAAGCCGATCTCGGTGCCGCGTTTCATCGAAACCATCAAATCCTATCTGGGCGACGCCTGATGCGCATAGCCTGCCGAGCTGGAGCCTCATGACATGACTGCGCGGATCCTCGTCGTCGACGACATCCCTGCCAATGTGAAGCTGCTCGAAGCCCGGCTGCTGGCCGAGTATTTCGACGTGCTGACCGCTTCCAACGGACCGGACGCGATCGAGACCTGCGAAAACGGCAAGGTCGATGTCGTGCTGCTCGACGTGATGATGCCTGGCATGGATGGGTTCGAGGTCTGCAGGCGGCTGAAGAGCGATCCGGCGACTTCGCATATCCCGGTGGTGATGATCACCGCACTCGACCAGGTTGCGGACAGGGTGCGTGGTCTCGAAGCCGGCGCCGACGACTTCCTGACCAAGCCGGTCAATGACCTGCAGCTGATGACGCGCGTCAAAAGCCTGGTGCGGTTGAAGTCGCTGACCGACGAATTGCGCCTGCGCGCCTCGACCACACGCAATATCGGCATCGAGGAGCTGTTGAGCCGCACCTTCACGCCCGAAGACGTGACGCCAAAGGTTCTGCTGATCGACGAGCGCAAATCCTCGGTTGAGCGTATCCAGAAGATGCTGCGCGACAGTGCCGATCTCGACATTGCCACCGATCCGCATGCAGGCTTCTTCCAGGCTGCCGAAGCGCCCTATGAATGCGTCATGATCTCGACGGCCTTTGCCGATTTCGATCCGCTGCGGCTGTGCTCGCAGTTGCGTTCGCTCGATCGCACCCGCTTCCTGCCGATCATCCTTCTGGCCCAGGAAGGCGAGGAGGGGCGCATCATCCGCGGCCTCGAACTTGGCATCAACGACTATCTGATGCGGCCGATAGACCAGCAGGAGCTGCTGGCGCGGCTGCGCACGCAGGTGCGCCGCAAGCGCTACAATGACCAGCTGCGCGCCAGCGTCACCCAGACCATCGAGATGGCAGTGACCGACGGGCTGACCGGCCTGCACAACCGCCGCTATCTCGACAGCCATCTGCAGACGCTGTTCGATCGCGCCGTGGCGCGGCGACGGCCCTTGTCGGTGATGATCACCGATCTCGACCGCTTCAAGACCATCAACGACGCCTATGGTCATGATGGCGGCGATGCGGTGCTGCGCGAGTTCGCGCGACGGCTGCGCAAGAATGTGCGCGGCATCGACCTTGCCTGCCGCTTCGGCGGCGAGGAGTTCGTGGTGGTGATGCCGGACACGGATGGCGCGGTCGCCGAAAAGGTCGCCGAACGCATTCGCGCCGAAATCGCCCAGCTTCCCTTTGCCCTCGATCATGAAGGCAAGACGGTCGAAGTCACCGTCAGCGTCGGCGTGTCGTCGGTGCTCAAGGGGGCGGATACGGTTGCGGCACTGATGAAGCGCGCCGATCTTGCGCTCTACGAAGCCAAGAGCGGCGGCCGCAACCGCGTCGTCGCCAAGGCGGCGTAGGCCCGATTATCCAGTCAACCCGACAGGGTTAGGAATTTACCTTAATCCAAGCGATTCGGCCGCCTTGGTTAAGAAATTGTTGATTTCCATAAGCCATTGCGCAAATGTGCAGCCCATAGACGGAGCCGGCGCGAGGACAGATTGCCGGATCGATCCGAAAAATACCCCATGATGCTCAGGTCCGCCGCATCTCCTGGGTCCGTGGGGTCGGCCGGCCGGCGCTGGCACATAGTGGCCTCCTCGTACCGCTGCCAATCGCCGACCGGCCCCCTTATTCAAAACAATGACATGAGGAGTCCGCGCCAAGCTTCGGAAGCTTCGTGCTTTTCCGCGTGCTCAAACAAAAACGCCGCCCAATGGGCGGCGTTTTTGTTATCGCGGAAAGAAACCAGATTACTTGATCTTGGTTTCCTTGAATTCGACGTGCTTCTTGGCGACCGGGTCGTACTTGCGGAACGACAGCTTGTCGGTCTTGGTGCGGCTGTTCTTGCTGGTCACGTAGAAGAAACCGGTGTCGGCGGTCGACAGAAGCTTGATCTTGATGTTTGCGGCTTTGGCCATGATATCAGTCCGTTGTGTTGGTGGAGTTTTGGCCGCTGGAGCACGGGGAAACACCCGGATGCGGGAAACTTGGCGCGACACATAAAGAATGCGCCCTGAAAGTCAAGCCCGCGCGACCTGGCCTCTTCCTTCTCCCCTTGTGGGAGAAGGGAAGTCTATGCATCCTCCTTGACCAGTGAGGCGGCCTTCTTCCAGTCCCCGGTGGTGTTCCACCAGCGATTCGGATTGGCCTGGTCGTCCAGCCCCTTGGACCGGCTGGCAAGGATCGGCTGAATGCGGATCACCGGCTCCTGATAGGAATGCGCCTGGAAAATGGCCTCGACCACCCGGGAGGCCAGTGCCTGGTCGTCGGGCAATTCGAACGAGACCTCTACAGTGCCCGGGCGACGCCGCAGTTCGGTTTCCGGGCCCGCGGCAGCGCCTTCCAGCGGCCTGTAGCGTTCGATGCCGTGCGCCGACTGATAGGCATTGCGGTCATATTTGCCCATCACCAGCGGCGCGATGGCGACCACCGCGTCCATGATGCGGTCGACATCGGCGGCCGGCGCCTGAAAGGTCACCAGCAGCAGAAGCGTCATGCGAACGGATGTGGTTTCAAAGCCGCTGTCGATCATGGAGATATCCTCAACTCAGGAGTTTTTGAGGACACTCTTTTAGCCGAAGGCTCCTGACACGGTTCTGTCAGCAGCCGCAGCGTGTCGCCGTGGGCTGGCGGCCAATGCCGTGCGCTACAGAAACTTTCGCAAGAGCCTGACGCCGACCAGGGCGATATAGGCGCCGAAGAACAGGCCGAGCGCCCAACCGAAACCGGACGGTCCAAAAGCGTCCATGCCGATGCCGATCGCCTGCGGCCCAAGCACCATGCCGACACCGTAACAGAGCACGAAGGCCGCGTTGGCGGATGCCAGTTCGTGGCCGGAAAGCTGCGATCCGAGATGAGCAAGGCCGATCGTGTACATGGCCGCGACCACGCCGCCCCAGACGAACAGAAGTGCCGCCATCAGGTGCCAGTTCTGCGCGAAGAACGGCATGAAGATGGTGCCGGCAAGTCCAACGATGGCGCAGGCCAGAAGCAGATAGCGGCGGTCCGAGACGCGGTCGCTGATCATGCCGATCGGGATCTGCAACAGCACGTTGCCGAGGCCGATCATGGTCAGCAGCAGGGCGGCGTCGGCCTCGGAGTAGCCGATGCGGTTGCCATAGACCGGGAACAGCGCAAAACCGCCGGTTTCGACGGCGCCGAACACCAGCACGGCGGCGGTCGCTGTTGGCACCAGCCAGATGTAGCGCAGGAAATTGCTGGTCTCGCCGTCGGCCACAATGGTGGGGCTTTCGTTCCGCGCGGCCAGCACCGGTACGGCGGCCAGCGCCACCAATCCGATGATGACGCCGAAGGGTGCGAAGCCGGCGCTGCCGAGATGGGCGAATATCCACGGTCCCGCGGCAAAGCCGAGCGAGAGCACGGTGGCGTAGATGCCGAGGACCAGGCCACGCCGATGCGGCGGCGCCGAGGTGCTGATCCAGAACTCCGACAGGATGAACAGCACCGTCAGCGCGATGTGCAGGACGATGCGGAGCGGAAACCACATCCAGAAATCCGGCGCGAAATGGAAACCGATGAAGGCCAGCGCGCCGGCAACAATCATCGCGATCATCGTCCAGGCGACGCCGAAGCGCGTGGCAAGCGGGGTGGCGAGCGGGGCCCCGGCGATCGAGGCCAGGCCGGCGACCGCGGTGTTGAGGCCGATCATCGAGGCCGAATGGCCGCGTGTTTCCAGGATGACGCTGAGCAGCGGCATGCCGAGACCGATGGCGATGCCGACGACGCTGATCGACGAGATCGCCGCGATCATCGGCAGCCAGTGTACGCGTTCGTCGCCCTGTGGTTGGGTATCGACCGTCATGAGATGCCTGATTACTCGATGCTTTACAGAATTTCGCGGGTGAAGCGGTTGCGGACCAGCCGGTAGAACGGCACCGAACCGCCCGGACGCAGCTGCGGATCATGGGCAAGGCGCGTCCGCAGCTCGTCCAGGATCATGCGGGTGATGTCGGGTATGTCGGCTTCCCTGGCCTTGGCCAGCGGCAACCAGACCAGTTCCTCGAGCTCGTTGGTCGGGCCGCCACCCGGCAATTCGACCACCACATCGCTGCGCCAGGCGCTAAGGAAGCGCGTGTCGAAACGGCGCACCCGGTTGGGCGGGGTGATGGCGCGGGCAATGAAGCGCAGCGCTGCCAGCGAAGGCGTTACGCCGTGCTCGACAAAACCCTGCCAGTCTCGCTTGTCCGTCGCAAAGGCGCCTTTCTGGCCGATGAGCAGGCCAGCTTCCTCATAGGTTTCGCGGATCGCCGAGAGCGCAATAGCGCGGGCGCGCGCCAGGCTGGTGCGGCCGACGCCGGCGGTCAAATTCGCTTCTTCCTGGGGGTGCAAGGCGGTGGCGACGGGTATACGGCTGTCGGCTGGATCGGTGCGGCCGCCGGGAAAAACGAACTTTCCTGGCATGAAGGCGTGGCCGGCATGGCGGCGGCCCATCAGCACCAGAAACTCATCGCCCTGGCGGTCGAGCAGGATAAGCGTCGCCGCGTCACGCGGGCGCATAGGCTTGGCGTGATGCGGGATCTCGCGCCGCTCAACCTTGTCGACTTCCGCCTTGGTCATCCCGTCCATACGTCCGACCTGATGCATGTCGCCCAAAAGTGCGTAGCGGTTTTGGGGCAGCGACATGCATGAAAACACAAATTAAAAGCGCGCCGCATGAATCCCTTCACACGCGACGCGCTTTAGCGGAATCTTCTCGGATGCGAAAGTGGCGTTCAGCCATGGCCGATTGCGCCAACCCTGATTTCAAGCCTCGGGATAAGACTCGATCCTGTCTTCTTCGCCACCGAAGCCGTGCATATAGAACGCCCATTGCAGGCCGATGACGGCGCCTTTGACCGGTTGCAGCAGCGCCAGCGCCAAAAGAATGGTCAGCGGCACCCAGATGGCGATGTGCTGCCAGAGGGACAACGTGGACGTCGCCTCGACGCCCATGAAGGCGCCAAGCACGATGTGGCCGACGATGACGATGACGAGATAGGCGGGCAGGTCGTCGGCGCGGTGGTGATGAAGGTCCTCGCCGCAGACTTCACATTTGTCGACGGTCTTGGTGAAGGCGCGGAACAGTTTTCCCTCGCCGCAATGCGGGCAGCGGCCAAGCAGGCCGCGCTTCATGGCCGTCCACAGCGGGCGGGCGGCCCGGCCGGAATGATGTTCGCCACCGAAGACTTGTTCCAAACCCAGTTCGTTTTGCATCATCGTCTCCTGCCGCGCGAGCCTGGACGCGATTGCGACGCACGGGCGCGGCCCTTGGCCTTGTGAAACGACCGCTTGGAGCCGGGCAGCGGCTTCGGGTCGGTCAGCATCTCGAAGCGCATCGCGCCGGCCATGGGCGCCACTTCGATAAGGCGGACTTCGACGCGGTCGGCAAGCTGATAACCCTTGCCGGTGCGCTCTCCGTAGAGCGATCGGGCCGTCTCGTCGTATATATAGTAATCGCCGCCGAGAGTTGACACCGGGATGAAACCATCTGCGCCAAATTGTGGCAATTGGACAAATAGTCCCGATTTGGTGACGCCCGAAATACGCGCGTCGAACCGATCGTCAATGCGCTCGGCAAGATAGGCGGCAATCAGCCGGTCAACCGTGTCGCGCTCGGCTGCCATGGCGCGGCGCTCGGTGCCGGAGATCAGCACCGACACGTCTTCGAGCCGCGCTTCCTCATCCTGCGTCAGCCCGCCCGGACCAAGGCCAAGGGCAGCAATCAGCCCGCGATGCACGATCAGGTCGGCATAGCGGCGTATCGGCGAGGTGAAATGCGCGTAGCGTTTCAGGTTGAGGCCGAAATGGCCGATGTTCTTGGGCGAATATTCGGCCTGGCTCTGCGAGCGCAGCACCACTTCGTTGACCAGCCCCTCATTGTCGGCACCACGCACGCGCTCCAGAATGCCGTTGAACTGGCTTGGCCGCATCTGCGCGCCGCGCGCCAAGGACAGGCCGAGCGTCTGCAGGAACTCGCGCAGCGATTCCTGCTTGGCCAGCGAAGGCGCGTCATGGACGCGGTAGACCAGCTCCTGTTTTTTTGCCTCCAACGTCTCTGCGGCGGCGACGTTGGCCTGGATCATGAACTCTTCGATCAGCTTGTGGGCGTCGAGCCGTTCCGGGACGATGACACGATCGACGGTGCCGTCCGGCTTGAGCATGATCTTGCGCTCGGGCAAATCGAGATCGAGAGGCTGGCGGCCATCGCGGCCACGCTTCAGGATGGCGTAGGCGTCCCATAGCGGCTTCAGTATGGTGTCGAGGATCGGGCCGGTCTTGTCGTCGGGCGCCCCGTCAATCGCGGCCTGCGCTTGCGGGTAGGCCAGTTTTGCCGCCGACTTCATCATGACGCGGTGGAAGGAGTGCCTGAGCTTGCGGCCTTCGGCGGAAAAAGTCATGCGCACCGCCAGCGCCGGCCGATCCTGGCCTTCGCGCAGCGAACAAAGATCGTTGGAAATGCGCTCGGGCAGCATCGGCACGACGCGGTCGGGGAAATAGACCGAATTGCCGCGCTTCAGCGCCTCGCGGTCGAGTGCCGTGCCATAGCGGACATAGGCGGCGACATCGGCGATGGCGACGGTGGCGATGACGCCGCCGGGGTTCTTCTCATCAAGATCCGGCGTGGCGAACACCGCGTCGTCATGGTCCTTGGCGTCGGCGGGGTCGATGGTGATCAGCGGCAGGTCGCGCCAATCCTCGCGGTGATCCAGCGTCGCGGGCTTCACCGCCTCCGATTCGGCGATGACATCTGACGGAAAGATGTGCGGAATATCATGGGCGTGGATGGCGATCATCGAGACCGCCTTTTCGCTGGTCAGCGACCCCAGCACGTTGAGCACCTTGGCTCTCGGCAGCCCGTAGCGGGAGGCCCGAGCCGGCTCGACCTCGACCAGGTCGCCGTCCTTGGCGCCGTTCTGGAATTCCTTGTCGACGATCAGTTCGGGCTGGCGGCGCTCTACCGGTTCGATGCGAAAGGTGCCGTCCTGAAGCACGCGAAAGATGCCTAGAACGGCGTCGGTGCGCTTCTCGAAGATCTTCATCACCCGCCCGGTATAGGCGGGGCCGGTCGCTTCATTGGTCGGAAAGGTCTTGGCCAGCACGCGATCACCGATGCCCGGTGCCGGGCCATTGCCGCTGCGCGACACACGGATCGAGACGACGGGCGGCTCGCCAGGGCCGACGGCCTCGGCCGGATGCGCCAGCAAGATGCCGTCGCCGTCGCGGCCAAAGATGTCGAGCACGGCGACATGGGGCAGGGCGCCGACGCGGGCGAGCTGCTTGCGCTCCTTGGTCAGCAGGCCCTCGTCCTGCAGGTCGCGCAAGATGTCCTTCAGCCAGATGCGGTCGTCGCCGCGCAGCGCAAACGCCTTGGCGATCTCGCGCTTTCCGGAGCGGTCCGGATTTTCGGCGATGTAGCGCAGGATTTCGTCGCGGGACGGGCGATAGTCGTCCTTGACCTTGGCGCGGGTATCAGCGGTGCGCGGATCGCCGTGGGTTCTACCGGTGATCCTGCGCGCCACGCTGCTTATCCCTTTTTCTTGGCCGCCGGCTTCTTCGCCGCCGCCTTCTTGGTTGCTGTCTTCTTGGCTGCCGGGGCCTTGGCCGCTGCCGCCTTGCGGAAAGGCTTCTTGCCACCGCCGCCCTTGGCTTCCTTCTCGGCAATCAGCGCCAGTGCGTCCTCGATCGTCACCGACTGCGGGTCCTTGCCCTTGGGCAGCGTCGCGTTGACCTTGCCGAAGTTCACGTAAGGCCCGTATTTGCCGTCGCGCACGACGATCTTGCCGCCGCCGTCCGGATGGTCGCCAAGCTCCTTCAGCGCAGCGGCGGTGCCGCCATTGCGGCCGCCCTTGCCCTTTAATTGCTTCTCGGCAATTACCGACACGGCGCGGTTGAGGCCGATCGAAAACACCTCGTCGATGCCTTCGAGATTGGCGTAGGTGCCGTCATGCAGCACGAACGGACCATAGCGCCCCAGGCCGGCTGAGATCATCTTGCCGCTCTCCGGATGCTTGCCGACATCGCGTGGCAGCGACAGCAGAGCGAGCGCCTTTTCGTGGTCGATGGACTCGACCGTCCAGCCCTTGGGCAGGCTGGAGCGCTTGGCTTCCTTGCCGTCGCCGCGCTGCAGATAGGGGCCGAAGCGGCCGCTGCGCAGCGTGATTTCCTCGGCTGTGTACGGATCCTTGCCGATCACCTTGGTGCCGTCCTCGCCGCCGCCATTCTCGCCATTGGGGTTGGCGGCGTCGCCGAGCTGGCGGGTGAACGAGCATTCGGGATAGTTCGAGCAGCCGACAAAGGCGCCGAACTTGCCGAGCTTCAGCGACAGATTGCCGGTGCCGCATTTCGGGCAGATGCGCGGGTTCGAGCCGTCTTCGCGCGCGGGAAACACCAGCGGCGCCAGTTCTTCGTTCAGCGCATCGAGCACGTCGGTGACGCGCAGTTCCTTGATGTCGGCGACGGCGCCGGAAAAATCCTTCCAGAAATCGCGCAGCACGTCCTTCCAGGCGAGCTTGCCGTCGGAAATCTCGTCGAGCTTTTCTTCGAGAGACGCGGTGAAGTCATACTCGACATAGCGCCGGAAGAAGCTTTCGAGGAAGGCCGATAGCAGACGGCCCTTGGCCTGCGGCACCAGCCGCCGCTTGTCGAGGGTGACGTAGTCGCGGTCCTCGAGTGTCTTCAGGATCGCCGTGTAGGTCGACGGACGGCCGATGCCGAGTTCTTCCAGCTTCTTGATCAACGACGCTTCGGAATAGCGCGGCGGCGGTTCGGTGGAGTGCTGGGTGGCGTTGATTGCTTCGCGGGCAAGCTGTTCGCCGGCGCGGATTTCGGGCAGACGGCGGTTTTCCTCGTCTTCCGCATCGTCGTCCTTCTGGTCGGTGTAGGCGGCAATGAAGCCGTCGAAGCGGACGACCGAACCGACGGCGCGAAGCTCGGCGGTGCGGGGGCCGTTGACCGCCTCGATCTCGACCGTGGTGCGCTCGATCTCCGCCGGCTGCATCTGGCTGGAGATGGCGCGCTTCCAGATCAACTCATAGAGCCGCATCTGGTCGGAATCGAGATATTGCCTGACCGAGGCGGGCGTGCGCATGAAATCGGTCGGACGGATCGCCTCGTGGGCTTCCTGGGCGTTCTTGGCCTTGGTGGTGTACTGACGCGGGTTTTCCGGCAGGTATTTGGGGCCGAACTCCTTGACGATGGCGTCGCGCGCAGCGGCGATCGCCTCGGGCGCCATCTGCACGCCGTCGGTTCGCATATAGGTGATCAGACCGGTGGTCTCGCCGCCGATTTCCATGCCTTCATACAGCCGCTGCGCCACTTGCATGGTGCGGCTGGCCGAGAAGCCGAGGCCCGATGACGCCGCCTGCTGCAGCGTCGAGGTGGTGAAGGGCGGACCGGGATTGCGCCTCGTCGGCTTGGCTTCGACCGACAGCGCCTTGAAGGTGGCGCCTTCGAGCATCGCCTTGATGTCGTCGGCCTGCGCCTTGTTGGCAATGTCGAGTTTTTGCAGCTTCTTGCGGTCGAAGGCGGTCAGCCGTGCTTCGAAATTCTCCTTGCGCGGCGTGCCGAGGATGGCGGCGACTTGCCAGTATTCCTCGCGGATGAAGCGCTCGATCTCGGATTCGCGGTCGCAGACGAGGCGCAGCGCCACCGACTGGACGCGGCCGGCGGAGCGGGCGCCCGGTAGCTTGCGCCAGAGCACCGGCGACAGCGTGAAGCCGACGAGATAGTCGAGCGCGCGGCGGGCGAGATAGGCATCGACCAGCGGAGCGTCGATCTGGCGCGGATTGGCCATCGCTTCCAGCACCGACGATTTGGTGATGGCGTTGAAGACGACGCGGCTGACCGGCTTGTCCTTCAGCGCACGCTTCTGCTTCAGCACTTCCAGCACGTGCCAGGAAATCGCCTCGCCCTCGCGATCCGGATCGGTGGCGAGGATCAGGCCATCGGCGTCCTTGACCGCCTTGGCGATGTCGGCGAGGCGCTTGCCCGAGGCCGTGTCGACGGCCCAGGACATGGCGAAATCCTCGTCCGGACGCACCGAGCCATCCTTGGCCGGCAGATCGCGGACGTGACCGAACGAGGCCAGAACCTTATAGTTCTTGCCGAGGTACTTGTTGATTGTCTTTGCCTTGGCCGGCGATTCGACGACGACGACGTCCATGAGGTCTCATATCAGCTGTGGTGCGGCAGAAGAATTCCGCTGCGCGCGACGAAATCTCGTACAATTTGTCGCTCACATGGCCGCGCTTTTGCATCCGGTCAAGGGGAAGCGCCCAAATTGCGGGGATGTCGGCAGCAATACACTCTTAGAGTGTATGGAGAAAATCACAGAATTTTGGGCAAGAGCACTTTGTGTCCCAGGCCCCCCGGGAAACGACTCGGGGGGCCGTCGCTAGCCGGTCGTCACGATAGGCAAAAGGCTGGCCGCCGGAGGGGGCTTGGAGGGGGAATCCGGCAGCCAGCCCTTTTCCCGCCGATGGAGCGGGAATCCAGGTTCGAAAATCAGTCGGCCTTGACGATATGCCAGACCTCGCCGACGCCGTCGCCGGTGACATCGCCGGCCTTCTTGTCCTTGATGAAGGTGTAGACCGGCTTGCCGTCATAGGCCCACATCTTGGTGCCGTCGGTGCGGTCGACGACGCTCCATTCGTCATCCGCCTTGGCGCCGGCCTCGGCCTTCAGCGGCGGCCAGTTGGTGGCGCATTTGTCGTAGCAGTTGGTCTTGCCTTTTTCGTCCTTGTCGTAGGTATAGAGCGTCATGCCGTTGGCATCGGTGTAAATCTTGACGCCTCCGACCTCGGCTTCCTTCCACGCCTCGGCAGCGAAGGATGCGGCGGTGCTGAGCAAAAGCGCGGCCAAGCCTGCTGTTATCGTTTTCATCGGAATCTCCCTGGGTGATCTCGAAGCGCGCGGACAATCGCGGCCTCGTTCTGCAAACGCCGCCCGGCGGCGGTTTCTTCCCGGTCAATCCTGACTTCCTAGTCAATCCCGTCGGGCACGGCGACGACTTGCCACGCGATGGTGATTGGCGGACGGGTACGGTCGCGGCTATATGGCAGCGCAAGGACCAGGAGACGGAAATGGCATTGGACATCGGCTATGTCAGCGCGGTCGGGGCAGGGGCGATCTCGTTCCTGTCGCCTTGCGTGCTGCCGCTGGTGCCGCCTTACCTGTGCTACATGGCCGGCGTCTCGGTCGACGATTTCCGCGGCGACGCCGGCGCCACGGCAAAGGCCGGCGCGCGCGGCGCGCTGCTTTATTCCTCGCTCGCCTTCGTGCTCGGTTTCTCCACGGTGTTCGTGGCGCTCGGCGCCGGCGCTTCGACCATCGGCCATTTGCTGCGCGTCTGGCAGGAGCAACTGGCGATGGCCGCCGGCGTGCTGATCATCCTGATGGGCCTGAATTTCCTCGGCATCCTGCGTATCCCGCTATTGTCGCGCGAGGCGCGGTTTCAGTCACAGGGCAAGCCTGCCAGCCTGATCGCCGCCTATGTCATGGGGCTGGCCTTCGCCTTCGGCTGGACGCCGTGCATCGGCCCGGTGCTGGGGCCGATCCTGACGCTGGCGGGTGGCCGCGAGACCGTGGGCGAGGGCGCATTGCTGCTCGCCGCCTATTCGCTTGGGCTCGGCATTCCGTTCCTGATCGCGGCGCTGTTTTCCGGCGCCTTCATGCGTTTTCTCGGAAAGTTCCGCGTCCATCTCGGCCGTGTCGAAAAGGCCATCGGCGCGCTGCTGGTGGTCGCCGGCGTGTTTTTCCTCACCGGCGGCGTGCAGGCCGCGTCCTACTGGCTGCTGGAGAACTTTCCGGTGCTGGGGCAGCTGGGGTAGGTGTCCGCCTCACCGGAATTTAACCGCATTGGTGCAGCATGGCGCCAGTGCTAGATAGTCCCGATTCCTGATCCCTTTCATACGGTTGCCATCCATGAGCCAGAGATCCTGCCTGTCCGTCATCCTCGCCGCTGGCGAAGGTACGCGCATGAAAAGCGCGCTGCCGAAGGTGCTGCACCCGATCGCCGGCCTGCCGATGGTCGCCCATGTGGTGAAGGCGGCTGAGGCCGCAGGCGCCGGGGATCAGGCGCTGGTGATCGGCCATGGCGCCGACGAGATGCGCAAGGCGGCGCAGAAGTTCGCACCGAAGGCCGAGACGTTCGTCCAGGAAAAGCGGCTTGGCACTGCACACGCCGTGCTGGCGGCGCGCGCTGCGATATCAAGGGGTTATGACGATGTGCTGGTGATGTTCGGCGACACGCCGCTGATCGATCCGGACGCGCTGACCGTGGCGCGGCTGAAGCTGGCGGAAGGTGCGGCCGTTGTCGTGATCGGCTTTCGCACACCCAATCCGACCGGCTACGGCCGGCTGATCGAAAAGGGCGGCAAGTTGGTCGCCATCCGCGAAGAAAAGGACTGCTCCGACGAGGAGCGGACAATAAACTTCTGCAATGGCGGGCTGATGGCGATTGCCGGCAGCCAGGCGCTGAAGCTGCTCGATGCGGTCGGCAACACCAACGCCAAGGGCGAGTATTACCTCACCGACATCGTCGAGATCGCCAGCGGGCAAGGGCTCGACGTCGTCGCCACCGAGGCTAGCTTCGAAAACGCGCTCGGCATCAACAACCGGGCGGAACTCGCCGAAGCCGAAGGCATCTGGCAGGCGCGCCGGCGTCGTGCGGCGATGCTTTCCGGCGTGACGCTGATCGCGCCCGAAACCGTGTACTTCTCGCACGACACCGAGATCGGCGCCGATACCATCGTCGAGCCCAATGTCTGGTTCGGGCTGGGCGTAACGATCGGCACGGCGTCGAGGATCCACGCCTTCAGCCATTTCGAAGGCGCCACCATCGCCTCGCATTGCGAAGTCGGGCCGTTCGCGCGGCTGCGGCCTGGCGCCGATCTCAGGAACAAGGCCAAGGTCGGCAATTTCTGCGAGGTCAAGAAAGCTGTTGTCGAGGAGGGCGCCAAGGTCAATCACCTGACCTATGTCGGAGATGCCCGGGTCGGTGCGGGCGCCAACATCGGTGCCGGCACCATCACCTGCAACTATGACGGCTACTCGAAGTTCTTCACCGATATCGGCGAAGGGGCTTTCATCGGCTCGAATTCCTCACTGGTGGCGCCGCTCACCATTGGCAAGGGCAGCTACATCGCCTCGGGCAGCGTCATCACCGAAAGCGTGCCTGACGACGCGCTGGCTTTTGGCCGTGCCCGCCAGAAGACCATTCCCGGCAAGGGCAAGGAAATACGCGAGCGTTTCGCTTCGGTCGCGGCGGCGAAGAAAAAGGCTGCCGGGTGAGAGGCGTTAGCCGGAAATCTTCGCGTCTTTGCCAAAAGCGGCTGTCACTTCGATCTTGCCGACGATGGCCTCGTTGAATACAGCGAGATCTTCGGCCGGGATCCAGTATTCCAGATGCGCCTTGCTGCCGGCATGCTCGACGCGGTAGCGGTCGAGAAAGCTCTTGAGGACATCGAAGCGGGTGACGAATCCCGAGCCGCTGGCCGGCACGTTCCAGTCGCGGGCGATCTGCACCGCATTTGCTTCGGTCGTCACGGGATAGAAAATGGGCTGCTCGGGCAGGCGCGGTGGAAACGCCTGCATGCCCGAGGCCTCGATCAGTTCCAGTTCCTGTGGGCCGACAGGACGCCAGAGTGTTACGATGTGCTTGCTTTCGCTCATGGCCGGGTTACTAGCCAAATATCTCTGTGGTGAAAACCATCGTCTCAGGTCGATCGCCAGAAAAAACTGAACGATTGCAGTAACCGGATTGCAAGAGCAGTCTGGCATGGTGCATCGGTGCAGAAGCGTTCCGGCTGATACGGGACGAAACGCAATGTGACTTTCGCGGCAGGCCGGCCATCCCTAAATAGCGCTGGGTTTTCTGCAGGGAATCGGGGGCAAGCAGCCATGTGCGGTATCGTTGGGATTGTCGGCCACTCGCAGGTGGCGCCGCTCATCGTCGATGCGCTGAAGCGGCTCGAGTACCGGGGCTATGACTCTGCCGGTGTCGCCACCATCGAGCATGGCCAGCTCGGCCGCCGCCGCGCCGAAGGCAAGCTGATCAACCTCGAGCGTCGGCTCAAGGACGAGCCGCTCGATGGCACGATCGGCATCGGCCACACGCGCTGGGCGACGCATGGCGTGCCCAACGAGACCAATGCACACCCGCATTTTTCCGACGGCGTCGCCATCGTCCACAACGGCATCATCGAGAATTTCGCCGAACTGCGCGAGGAGCTGATCCGCGACGGCTATTCTTTCGCGTCACAGACCGACACCGAGGTGGTGGCGCATCTGGTGGCGCGCGAGCTGGCCAAAGGGCTGAAACCGGTCGAGGCCGCGCATCAGGCGTTGAAGCGGCTGGAAGGCGCCTTTGCGCTCGCCATCATGTTCAGGGGCGACGAAGACCTGATCGTCGGCGCCCGCAACGGCCCGCCTTTGGCCGTCGGCCATGGTGACGGCGAAATGTTTCTCGGTTCCGACGCCATCGCGCTCGCCCCGTTCACCAATTCGATCACCTATCTGGAAGACGGCGACTGGGCGGTGGTGCGCCGCGGCGGCGTCGCCATCTTCGACATGGATGGCAAAGAGGTCGAGCGGAAGCGACAGCAGTCGCTGTCGACCAGCTTCATGGTCGACAAGGGCAACCGGCGCCATTTCATGGAAAAGGAGATCCATGAACAGCCCGAAGTGATCTCGCACACGCTGGCGCATTATGTGGATTTCGTCGGCGGGGTCTCGAAGCCGCTCGACCTGCCGTTCGACTTTGCCAAGATCGGCCGGCTGGCGATCTCGGCCTGCGGCACCGCCTATCTTGCCGGGCTGATCAGCAAATACTGGTTCGAGCGCTATGCGCGGCTGCCGGTCGACATCGATGTCGCCTCCGAATTCCGCTACCGCGAGATGCCGCTGTCGGCGAATGACGCCGCCTTCTTCATCTCGCAATCGGGCGAAACCGCCGACACGCTGGCCTCGCTGCGCTATTGCCGCAAGGCGGGCATGAAGATCGGCGCCATCGTCAATGTGCGGGAATCGACCATGGCGCGCGAATCCGACGTCGTGCTGCCGACACTCGCCGGCCCCGAGATCGGCGTTGCCTCGACCAAGGCTTTCACCTGCCAGCTCTCCGTGCTGGCATCGCTTGCCGTGCGGGCCGGCGTGGCCCGCGGCACGATCTCGAAGGAGCAGGAGAAAATCCTGGTGCGCGAACTCTCGGAAGCGCCGCGCTATGCCAACCAGGTGCTGAAACTCGAGGCGCAGATCGAACGGATCGCGCGCGAACTGTCGCGCTACTCCGACGTGCTCTATCTCGGCCGCGACACCAATTTCCCGCTGGCCATGGAAGGCGCGCTAAAACTCAAGGAAATCTCCTATATTCACGCCGAGGGCTATGCCGCCGGCGAGTTGAAGCATGGGCCGATTGCGCTGATCGACGAGAACATGCCGGTCATCGTCATCGCCCCGCATGACCGCATTTTTGAAAAAACCGTGTCGAACATGCAGGAAGTGGCGGCGCGCGGCGGCAAGATCATCCTTATCACCGACGCCAAGGGTGCGGCCCAGGCCAGCGTGAAGACGATGGAGACGATCATCCTGCCCGACGTGCCGGAAATCATCTCGCCGATCATCTATGCGCTGCCGATCCAGATGCTGGCCTATTTCGCCGCCGTGTTCATGGGCACGGATGTCGACCAGCCGCGCAACCTGGCGAAATCGGTGACGGTGGAATAGGCGTTCTTTAAAAACTTCGCAGTTCCAAAGCGCTTTACGGTTCACTAGTGTTGCGGTGCAACCCGCGCCCCCGGTGACCCATGTCCGACGCCCCACGAACCTCCGGCATGACCCGGTTGAGGAATTATTTCCTGACGGGCTTTGTCGTCTGCGCACCGCTGGCGATCACCGCCTATATCGCCTGGTCCGTGGTCGGCTGGGTCGATTCCTGGGTAAAGCCCTATATTCCGGCACGCTACAGCCCGGACACCTATCTGCCGTTCCAGGTTCCGGGTTTTGGGCTGATCGTGGCGTTGTTCCTGATCACGATGATCGGTTTCCTCACCGCCAACATCGTCGGCCGCGCCATCGTCAATTTCGGCGAACGCCTGCTTGGCCGCATGCCGCTGGTGCGCGGCATCTATGGCTCGCTGAAGCAGATCTTTGAGACCGTGCTGTCGAACAAGGGTGACATGTTCCGCCAGGTCGGGCTGGTCGAATATCCGCGCAAGGGTGTCTGGTCGCTGGTTTTCGTCGCCAGCGAGAAAGAGACCGAGATCAACCAGAAGCTCGATCAGGAAGGCGACCCGCTGATCGCGGTGTTCATGCCGTGCACGCCCAACCCGACCACCGGCTTCCTGATGTATGTGCCGAAATCCGACATCGTGCTGCTCGACATGACGATCGAGGACGGCGCCAAGCTGATCGTCTCTGCCGGGCTGGTGGCGCCGGAGGTCAACGCCAAATTGGTGACGCTGAACGGCGAGCAGATCGATGGAGATCTCGCCAACCCGCCAATCGGCGCTCTGTCTCAGCCGGCGCGCAGGAGCCGGACGGCTTCGTCGCGGCCGAACAGGTAAAGCAACAGCCGCAGGGCTTCGCCGCGCTCGGACTGCAGTTCCGGATCGCGCGACAGGACCAGCCTGGCGTCGTCACGGGCGGCTTCCAGCAGGTCGGCATGCACTTCCAGGCGCGCCACCTGGAAGCCCGGCGTGCCGGATTGGCGGGTGCCCAGCAACTCGCCTTCGCCGCGCAGTTTCAGGTCCTCTTCGGCTATGCGGAAGCCATCCTCGGTCTCGCGCATCACCGACAGGCGGCGCTTTGCCGTCTCGCCGAGCGGGTCCTTGTAGAGCAGCACGCAGGAGGAGGGCTTGTCGCCGCGCCCGACCCGGCCGCGCAGCTGGTGTAGTTGCGCAAGGCCAAAGCGCTCGGCATGTTCGATGACCATGATCGTGGCGTCGGGCACATCGACGCCGACCTCGATGACGGTGGTGGCGATCAGGATGCGGGTTTCGCCGACCTTGAAGGCGCGCATCGCTTCGTCTTTTTCGGCGCCTTTCATGCGGCCGTGGACAAGACCGATGCGGTCGCCGAACAAGGGCGCCAGCGAGGCAAAGCGGTCCTCGGCCGACATCAGCTTGATCTCTTCAGATTCCTCGACCAGCGGACAGATCCAGTAGATCTTCTGGCCGTCAGCGACAGCGTCGAGCATGCGGCCAACCAGTTCGTCGAGCCGCTCGAGCGGTAAAGTGACGGTGCGGATCGGCTGGCGGCCGGCCGGTTTTTCCGTCAGCTTCGACACGTCCATGTCGCCGAAGGCGGTCAGCACCAGCGTGCGCGGGATCGGCGTTGCCGTCATCACCAGCATGTCAGGCGCGTCGCCCTTGGCGGTGATGGCAAGCCGCTGGTGGACGCCGAAGCGGTGTTGTTCGTCGACGACGGCGAAGACGAGGTCGTGGTAGGTCACCGTCTCCTGGAACAGCGCATGGGTGCCGACGACAATGTCGATGTCGCCGCTGGCCAGACCGGCCAGCGTGTCTGTGCGTTCCCGGCCTTTCTCGCGGCCGGTGAGGATGGCGATGCGCAGGCCGGCTTGTTCCGCCAGCGGCGTGATGGTGGCAAGATGCTGGCGTGCCAGGATTTCGGTCGGCGCCATCAAGGCGGCCTGGCCGCCGGCTTCGACAGCGCGCGCCATGGCCAGCAACGCCACCACCGTCTTGCCGGAGCCGACATCGCCTTGCAGCAGCCGCAGCATGCGTTCGGGAGCGCCGAGGTCGGCGTTGATCTCGGCCAGGGCGAATTCCTGGCTTGATGTCAGCGAATAGGGCAGGGCCGCACGCAGTTTTTCGACGATGCGACCGTCGCCGACCAGCGGCCGCCCCGACAGGCGACGGACCTTTGCCCGCACCAGCGCCAGCGACACCTGGCCGGCCAAAAGCTCGTCATAGGCGAGACGCCGCCAGGCCGCGCCGTCGACGGAGACATCGATGGGGTCAGCCGGGTTGTGGATGCGGGTGAGTGCGTCAGCAAAGGGCGGGAAGGTGCGGCGGCGCAGGAATTCGGCGTCCTGCCATTCCGGCAGCACCGGCAGCCGGGCGAGCGCCTGGCCGATGGCGCGGCGCAGCACTTTTCCCGATAGCCCGGCGGTGAGCGGGTAGACCGGTTCGACCAGCGGCAGGTTCTCGGCGTCGCCGGCCAGCGCGATATGGTCGGGATGGACCATGGTCGGGCGGCCGTTGAACCATTCCATGCGGCCGGAGACCACGACATGTTCGCCCACGGGCATGGCCTTTTCGAGATAGGCTGCATGGGCATGGAAGAAGGTCAGCCCGATCTCGCCGGTGTCGTCATGGGCGTAGACCCGGTACGGCACCGACCGGTTGCCACGTGGCGGTGGCTGATGGCGGTCGATGCGCACCTCGAGGGTGACAATGGCGCCCTCGGCGGCAAGTGCGATGCCCGGCCGGTTGCGGCGGTCGATCACCGTGTGCGGCAGCACGAACAACAGGTCACCGGCGCGCGCGGCACGGTCGCCGAGATCGGCCGGCACGATTTTCTCGATCAGCGTGCCAACCTTCGGCCCGACGCCAGCGAGCGAAGTGATCGGGACAAACAGCGGATCGAGGATGGAAGGACGCATGATGTCAGCTTATGTCGCGACAGCCGCGGCGCAAGGCTGACACCGTCCTCTATCCACGCTATATGCGCCGTTCAAGACCCAGGATCCGTACGATGACCGGAACGACTCGATCAAGCGAAGGGCTCGACGCCCGCCGCCGCAAGCTTTTGTTCCGCTCCTGGCATCGCGGCATGCGCGAGATGGATCTTATCCTCGGCAGCTTCGCCGATGCCGAGATCGGCGCCTTGACCGATGACGAAATCGACCAATATGAGGGGCTCCTCGACATTCCCGACACCGAATTCCTGCCCATGGTCACCGGCGAGCGCCCGGTTCCCCTCGAAATCGACTGTGCGGTCCTGCAAAAGATCCTGGCGTCCCGCCGCTCCATGACATTCTGAACGTGTAACCCATGAGCCTCATCCCCATAATCGGCCTGCCGAAGGGCCGCGCCGGCCAGTTCATCGTCGACGGCGTCGCCGACGGCTACGAGGCCTTCGCGCTCGTGCAGGCGGCACTCGAGATCGCGCGCGACAAGCCGGTGCTGTTCGTAGCACGCGACGGCCAGCGCCTGCCGTCGATCGTCGAGGCGCTGGCCTTTGCCGCGCCCGGGCTGCCGGTGCTGGAACTGCCGGCCTGGGACTGTTTGCCTTACGACCGCGTCTCGCCTGGCTCGGACGCCGCCGCCAAGCGGCTCGATGCGCTCACCGCCATGATCGCGCTGGCCAAGAAGCCGCATCGCGCTGTCATCCTCACCACCGCCAATGCGCTGCTGCAGCGCATTCCGCCGGCGAGCCTGGTCGAGTCGCAGACGTTCCACGCCAAGCCCGGCAACCAGATCGACATGAACGCTCTGGTGTCGCGGCTGGAGACCTCCGGCTTCGAGCGGGTGCCGACCGTGCGTGGAGTTGGCGAATTCGCGGTGCGCGGCGGCATCCTGGACCTGTTCGCGCCCGGTTGGACCGAGGCGCTGCGTCTCGATTTCTTCGGCGACACGCTGGAATCGATCCGCGTCTTCGACGCAGCGACCCAGCGCACCACCGGCCAGCGCAAGTCGATGGCGCTGCAGGCGATGAGCGAAGTGGCGCTGACGCCCGAAACCATCAGCCGTTTCCGCCGATCCTACATCGAAGCTTTTGGCGCGCCGCAGCGCGACGACGGGCTTTATGCGGCGGTCAGTGAAGGCCGCCGCTTTGCCGGCATGGAGCACTGGCTGCCGTTCTTCTACGAGCGGCTGGAGACGGTGTTCGACTATCTCCCGGACACACCGGTCATCTTCGATCATCTGGCGCATGAGGCGCTGGCCGAACGCCATACGCTGATCCTCGATCACTACGAGGCGCGCAAGAAGCAGGCCGACGGCGCGCTGAAGGACGCCGTGCCCTACAAGCCGGTGCCGCCGGACCTGCTTTATCTTTCGCCGGAAAACCTGGTGGCGTCGCTCGGGCCGCGCGAAGCGATCGACTTCACGCCCTTCGACGCGCCCGATGCCGGCGCCAAAAAGGTCTACCATGCCGGCTCGCGCCATGGCCGGAGTTTTGTCGAGGAACGCGCCGACCCCGGCATCAACGTCTTCGATGTCGTCGTCAAACACATTGCCGACGAGCGCGCGGCGCGCCGTCGCGTCGTTATTGCCGGCTGGACCGAGGGCTCGCTCGACCGGCTCGGCCAGATCCTGGCAGAACACCATCTCGGCAACCTCAGCCAGGTCGCGACGCTGGCCGAGGCGGAAAAGCTCGAGCCGGGGCAGGCGGCACTTGCCGTATTGCCGCTCGAATCCGGTTTCGAGACCGAAACGCTGGTCGTCGTCGCCGAGCAGGACATTCTCGGCGACCGGCTGATCCGGCGCTCGAAGCGCAAGAAGCGCGCGTCCGATTTCATCGCCGAGGCCTCGTCATTGTCCGCAGGCGACATCGTCGTCCACGCCGACCACGGCATTGGCCGCTTCATCGGCCTGCGCACCATCGAGGCGGTCGGTGCGCCGCATGACTGCCTGGAAATCCACTATGCCGGCGACGACCGGCTGTTCCTGCCGGTCGAAAACATCGAGCTTCTGTCGCGCTATGGTTCGGATTCAGCTGAAGCCTCGCTGGACAAGCTTGGCGGCGGCGCCTGGCAGTCGCGCAAGGCGCGTCTGAAGAAGCGCCTGCTCGACATGGCCGGGCAGTTGATCCGCATCGCCGCCGAGCGGCAGATGCGCGCCGCACCGGCTTTGGTGCCGGCAGACGGCCTCTATGGCGAATTCGCCGCCCGCTTCCCCTATGAGGAAACCGACGACCAGCAGACGGCGATCGACTCGGTCAGAGACGATCTGGCCGCCGGCAAACCAATGGACCGGTTGATCTGCGGCGATGTCGGCTTCGGCAAGACCGAAGTGGCGCTGCGCGCCGCCTTCATCGCGGCCATGGAAGGCTTTCAGGTCGCGGTCGTCGTGCCGACGACGCTGCTCTCGCGCCAGCATTTCAAGACGTTTTCACAGCGCTTTTCCGGCCTGCCGATCCGCGTCGGCCAGGCCTCGCGGCTGGTCGGCGCCAAGGAACTGGCAGAGACCAAGAAAGGCATCGCCGAGGGCCAGGTCGACATCGTCATCGGCACCCATGCGCTGCTCGGTTCCGCGATCTCGTTCAAGAATCTCGGCCTGCTGATCATCGACGAGGAGCAGCATTTTGGCGTCAAGCACAAGGAGCGGCTGAAGGATCTGAAGACCGATGTGCACGTGCTGACCCTGTCGGCAACGCCGATCCCGCGCACGCTGCAACTGGCGCTGACCGGGGTGCGCGAACTGTCGCTGATCGCCACACCGCCGGTCGACCGCATGGCGGTGCGCACCTTCATCTCGCCCTTCGATCCGCTGGTGATCCGCGAGACGCTTTTGCGCGAACGCTACCGCGGCGGCCATTCCTTCTATGTCGTGCCGCGCATCAGCGATCTCGCCGAAATCCATGATTTCCTGCGTGAATCCGTTCCGGAACTGAAAGTGGCGGTGGCCAATGGCCAGATGCCGCCGGGCGAACTCGACGACATCATGAACGCCTTTTATGACGGCCAGTACGACGTGCTGTTGTCGACGACGATCGTCGAATCCGGCCTCGATATCCCGACCGCCAACACGCTGATCGTGCATCGCGCCGACATGTTCGGCCTGTCGCAGCTCTACCAGTTGCGTGGCCGCGTCGGCCGCTCGAAGGTGCGCGCTTATGCGCTGTTCACGCTGCCGGCCAATCGCAAGCTGACCGACACCGCCGAGCGGCGGTTGAAGGTGCTGCAGTCGCTCGACACGTTGGGCGCCGGCTTCCAGCTTGCCAGCCACGATCTCGATATCAGAGGCGCCGGCAATCTTCTGGGCGAAGAGCAGTCCGGCCACATCAAGGAGGTCGGCTTCGAACTCTACCAGCAGATGCTGGAGGAAGCCGTTGCCGAAGTGAAGGATTCCGGCGAGGTGCAGGATGGCGGCTGGTCGCCGCAGATCGCTGTCGGCACGGCGGTGATGATCCCGGAAAGCTATGTTCCGGACCTGCAGCTCAGGCTGGCGCTCTATCGCCGCCTCGGCGATCTCGAAAACACTGAGGAGATCGATGCCTTCGGCGCCGAGTTGATCGACCGCTTCGGTCCGTTGCCCGAGGAGGTGAAGCACCTGTTGAAGATCGTCTTCATCAAGGCGCTCTGCCGCAAGGCCAATGTCGAAAAGCTCGATGCCGGGCCAAAGGGTGTCGTCATCCATTTCCGCAAGCGCGAGTTTTCCAATCCCGTCGGGCTGGTCAAGTTCATCGGCGAGCAGGGCTCGCTGGCCAAGATCCGCCCGGACCACAGCGTCGTGTTCAGCCGCGACTGGGCGACTGCCGAAAAGCGGCTGGCCGGATCGGCGGTGGTGATGACGCAATTGGCGCGGCTGGCGGCGGCATAGCCGGCTCATTCGCCAGCGCTGAAATTCCGGTCTAGAATAGGAAATCGGCTTCGTGTATGGAGCCGCCACCCCATATAGGGGCTGAAATGGCGAGCGCGGGTGTTCGCTGGAAAGAGCGTTGGGTGCAACGATGACGAAATGGTCACCGAATTCCTGGAGATCGATGCCGATCAAGCAGGTTCCTGCTTATCCGGATCTCACCGCGCTCAAGAACACGGAAGCCCAGCTCGCCACCTTTCCGCCGCTGGTTTTTGCAGGTGAGGCACGCAAGCTGAAGAAGCAGCTTGCGGCTGTCGCTGCCGGTGACGCATTCCTTCTGCAGGGCGGCGATTGCGCCGAGAGCTTTGCCGAACATGGCGCGGACAACATCCGCGACTTCTTCCGCGTCTTCCTGCAGATGTCGGTGGTGCTGACCTTTGCCGGCGCACAGCCGGTGGTCAAGGTCGGCCGTGTCGCCGGCCAGTTCGCCAAGCCGCGCTCGTCCGACAACGAGACCAAGGGTGAGGTGACGCTGCCGAGCTACCGCGGCGACATCATCAACGGCATCGAGTTCGACGCCAAGTCGCGTATTCCAGATCCCGCACGGCAGGAGATGGCGTACCGCCAGTCGGCGGCGACGCTCAACTTGCTGCGCGCCTTCGCACAGGGCGGCTATGCCAGCCTGGAGAACGTGCACAGCTGGATGCTCGGCTTCGTCTCCGACAGCCCGCAGGGCGAAAAATACGAGTCGTTGGCCAACCGCATCACCGAGACGATGGACTTCATGAAGGCCGTCGGCATCACCTCGGAGACCAACTACGCGCTGCGCGAGACCGATTTCTACACCAGCCACGAGGCGCTGTTGCTCGGCTACGAGGAGGCGCTGACCCGCGTCGATTCGACTTCGGGCGACTGGTACGCAACCTCCGGCCACATGATCTGGATCGGCGACCGTACGCGCCAGCCCGACCATGCGCATGTCGAATATTGCCGCGGCATCAAGAACCCGCTCGGCCTGAAATGCGGCCCGTCGCTGACGCCGGACGGTCTGCTGCAGCTCATCGACCTGCTCAACCCGGAAAACGAGCCGGGACGGCTGACGCTGATCGCGCGCTTCGGATCCGACAAGGTCGCCGACCATTTGCCCAAGCTGGTGCGCGCGGTGAAGAAGGAAGGCCGCAGCGTCGTCTGGTCGTCGGACCCGATGCATGGCAACACTATCGAGGCCGCCGGCTACAAAACGCGGCCGTTCGACCGCATCCTCAAGGAGGTGCAGACCTTCTTCGAAGTGCATCGCGCCGAAGGCACGCATCCTGGCGGCATCCATGTCGAGATGACCGGCAAGAATGTGACGGAATGCACCGGTGGCGCCCGCGCCATCACCGCCGAGGAATTGCAGGATCGCTATCACACCCATTGCGACCCGCGCCTCAACGCCGACCAGGCGATCGAACTGGCGTTCCTGGTGTCGGATCTGCTCAAGAAGAGCCATCCGGTGCAGCACAAGCAGGTTGCAAACGGCTAAGCCTGCCGGCTTGAGTTAAGTTGATCAAAAGCGCTGGAGAAATCCGGCGCTTTTTTCGTTTCGCGGCCATGCATGACGGGCCGTCCTCACATCCGGGCATACGAAAATGTGTTCGCACGCGACCATTGCAAAACCAAGATTGAGGCGGAACGCGGAAGCTCCGAGTTCTCTCTATCCGGTCGCCAGCACCATGCGCCACGAGCATGCTATCATCCACCACCGCGCGCTTGACTTCTGGTCGGCGCGTGCCGCGGTCCTCGTCATCATCTGCCTACAGCTTCTCGTCATCAACGACCTGTCGTTCGGGCCGCGCTGGCTGGCACCCGTGATCGAGGCGACGCTGCTTGTGCCGCTGTCGATCGCGACGGCCTGGACGCAAATGGCGACGCAGAGGGCCGTCGACCACGAGCACTGGTATGCGATCGGCCAGTTTCGCGTCTACATCCGCCGGACGGCCCTGGTCATGACAGGCGTCATCAGCATCATGAACTGCGGCGCACTGGTCCTGCTGGTAAAGGCGCTGCTCGAAGGCCACGCGGGCGCCGGAACGACGCTGCTGGTCGATGCGCTGAACATCTGGGTCACCAACGTCATCGTCTTCGCCTTGTGGTTCTGGAGCACCGACCGGGGCGGGCCGCCGACCTGCGGTCTGGTCAAGCGCGCGCAGGCTGACTTCCTGTTTCCACAAATGACGCTGCCCGACCGCGAAACCCATGGCTGGCTGCCGGGCTTCATCGACTATGTGTTCCTGGCCTTCACCAATGCGACAGCGTTCTCGCCCACCGACACCTTGCCGCTCAGCCAGCGCGCCAAGCTGCTGATGATGGCGGAGGCGATGATCTCGCTGCTGACGATTGCGCTGGTGGCAGCGCGTGCCGTCAACATTTTGGCATAGGCACTAGCGCCCGCGTTCCCAGCGCAACTCCTTCAGGCGGGGGTCGGAAAAAGCGGTCCTGGAAAACTCGAGACGCTTTTCCGGAAATTCGCCGATCGCCTGCACGCCGAAGGCGCCGAGGCGGATGCGCCAGGTCTGTGGTTCCAGCGGTTTGGCCTTGGTGAAACCCTTGCAGGTCAGAAGCGCGATGTTGGCGCCTTTTGGGTCGCGCGCCGACCGATAGCGGATCGCCTGCATCCCGGCCTCGCGTGCGATATCGGCAATGGACTGGCAAGCGGCATAGTCGGTCGGATGCGTCCACGCCGCCTCATCGCGATCGAGTGGTGGCCGCGTCAGGTCGATCGCTTTGTCGATACGTATCGCAGCCGCGAAGGCGGTGTATTCGGCGGCGTCGTGCGGCCAGGGTGTGTCAGGCGATTCGGCAAAGAACAGCAGCCTGTAGAAGGCCATTTCGGCAACCGCGGTCATCATCGTTTCCGCGGCATAGTAGACGCCCAAGGTCTTGCCGGCGCGGCGGAAGCGCGAGCCGTGCGGATAGACCGAGCCGTAGCGGAACGGCGTCGCCAGGAGATAGTGGAGATGCCGGCATTCAAGCGGGATCTGCGGCTTGGTTTCCTCGATCAGCTCTTCCAGCAGCGCCTGCTCGTCAAGCGTGTCGACGACTTTCAGCGTCGAGACACGGTGCTGCGCCTCGACCATGCGCCAGTATTTGCCGTCGAGGCGGACGGCTTCAGACGAGAGCGCGTCGGGAGTCCAGATAGGCAATGACATCGACAAGCCCGGAAATGGTCAGGATTTTTTCAAGCGGGCTGCTGTCGAACGCCGTATTGGCGTTCTTCAGCCACGCGCGGGCGACGGTCTCGTCACCGCCGACGATGGCGTCGAGCGAGCGGAACAGCCGCACGAACAGCACCGCCAATTCGAACGGCTTGGTGCCGCGCTCCAGCAGGAATTCCTGCCGGCGCATGCGCGAAACCGTGGCTTCCGAAACACCGATGACGGAAGCCAGCATCCTGGCGGTAATGTCCAAAAGGTCGGCGGCGCGTAGTGTGGCCTTGGTCAGGACCGCATTTTCGGCTGCATTGGCAGCAATTCGAGGCTGTGTCACGGACATAGGCTTTCCATTTCTGTGGGAAATATAGTCCACAAAAATTCATATGGAAAGATGCTGGATCAAAACAATTCGAGGTGCGACCGGCAACTTGCGGCGGAAGGGTCAGTCCTTCTTGTAAAGCAGCCAGCTTTTGCCGGCGCGGCCGGCCATCGCCGAATGCTTGGTCACGCGGTTGCGCCCGCTGACCTTGGAGCGATAGAGCGCCCGGTCCGCCTTGGTGTACAGGTCCTCGGCACTGTCGGCCTCGGATGCCATGCAGATGCCCATGGATACGGTGACGGTGCCGTAATTGGTGCCGGTCTGGCTGCTGGTGAACGGCGTCTGTTCGATCAGCTGGCGGATGCGCTCGGCGATCTCGTAGGTAGTGTCCTCGCTGACACCCTCGATGATCAGCGCGAATTCCTCGCCGCCGGTACGGGCCACGAACATGTCGCCGGCAATGCTGGTCTGGAAAATGTCGGCGACGATCTGGATGATCTTGTCGCCGACCGGGTGGCCGTAGCGATCGTTGATGTCCTTGAAGCGGTCGATGTCGGCAAGGATCAGGGCGTTGAACAGGATGCCCTTGTTGCTGGTGTAGATTCTGGTGATCTGCTTGTCGAAGGCGCGGCGGTTCCAGATATGGGTCAACGGATCGGTGTCGGCGAGCCGCTTGTACTCTTCGAGCTTGGACTTGACGCTTTCGAGTTCAGCCGTCTTGTCGCTCAGCGTGGTTGCAACCTGCTTGCCGTGGTCGATCGTGGAATTGGTGGCGGCCGATATGGCGCTGACGACTTTTTGCAGCAGATCCTGCGAAAGCAGGCTGCGATTGGAAAGTCCGCTCGACGTTTCGTCGAGGATCCTGCCGTATTTCTCGATATGGCTGCGTTCATTGCGCAGCAGCGAGGCGATGTCCTCGAGCTCGCTGGCTAGGACGTCGCGCGCCTGCTCGACAATGCCCGGACCATGGTGCTGCGCAAAGAAGGTGCGGCCGATCTTGTCCAGCTCCTCTTGCGTCGGCCGGTTGCTCAACGAGACGACGGCTAGGCTGAGCTCGCGATTGGTGCCGTTCAGCGCCTCGTAGAAGATTTCATAGTTGCGCGGCAGGCCGAGCACACCGAGCTGACGCATGGTGGTCACAACGGTGGTTGCGATGTCTGCATTTCGGTCGGTCTGGACGGCTACCGGCTGCATGTGCTGTTCACTCTACCCTGGGAGCCTTCGCAGACCTGCGAGTGCAAGATGTCGCCGACGGGGCGTGAGCCGAATTCCAGGTCAACCTTCGAAAAGCCGCGTCCCCATCACGACTTTCGCTGGCAAGGACCATAGATGCGGGGGCGCTAAAGTTTCCTTAATGTCACCTGGTTTCTCTACCTCAGGCTGCAAAAGGGTTGCTGCCCGTGTCGCGGGAATTCAAAACACGCCCACGCGGTGTCGCATTTGCCGGTACGCGACGGCGGCAGAACTGGAATCCTGCCAGTGTAGCGAAACCATGAATGGCGCTATCAAATGGAGGCGGGGATGGATGACAATCACAGCGGATCGTGCCTGTGCGGGGCGGTGCGCTTCAAGACGCGGGGAGCTTTGCGCGGGGTGGTCTATTGCCACTGCTCGCAATGCCGCAAGCAGAGCGGGCATTTCTACGCCGCAACCAATGTCCCCGATGAAAACATCACGATAACGGGAACCGAGGGCATCACCTGGTACGAGGCGTCTTCGTTTGCCAGGCGCGGCTTCTGCAAGACATGCGGTTCGCTGCTGTTCTGGAAGCCGCGGCACGACGCCTATGTTTCGGTCATGGCCGGGCTGTTCGACAAGCCCACCGGGCTCGAGGGTCAGTGCCACATCTTCGTCGGCGACAAGGGCGACTATTATGCGATCGACGACGCGCTGCCGCAGTTCGAGAAGTCGACGCCGTCGGTCAAGGTGGCCGAGGAGTGACAGTGCGGGCCCATGATTTTTGAAGCAGCTGCCTTATTCCCTTGATCCGGCCATTGCGTTATCCCCTGCCGGTGATTCCAGGGGATTTGAGCATGCAGCGGCTTATCGATGCTTTCTTCAATTCAGTGCGGGCGTTTCGCAAGCTGGCCGCCAGCGAAAAGGCTTTTCAGCAGGAGCTGATGCTGCTGGTGCTTGCCTTGCCGCTTGGCTGGTTTGTCTCGGTGTCGTGGCGCGGCTACGCGCTGCTGATCGGCGCGGTGCTGCTTTTGATCATGGTCGAGGTTCTGAACACCGGCATCGAGGCAGCCTGCGATGCGTTCAGCCGGGAGTTCAACGTCGATATCCAGCTGGCCAAGGATTGCGGTTCGCTGGCGGTGCTGATTTCGGTGCTGATCGTGGCCGGCGTCTGGGGCATCGCCATCATCGAGCGCATCACCGGACTACCGATCTGACACCTCAGGCACTACATGACGGTATCCAAAGGAGACTGTCATGGCCGAGGCCACCGATTTCTTGCTGCTTGAGCGGGCGGGCCTGCCGGACGATCTGCGCTGGCTGGTCGAAAAATACCCGCGTGAAAACTGGCAGGGCCATGCCAACATCCATGGCATGGCCAACATGTGGCTGCAGCGGCACGATATGTTCCGCGAGCTCGGCGGCATGCTCGGCAACGGCATCGGCGACTATCGCGAGGGCAGGCTGACGGCACCGGATTTCGCCCGCTGGTTCGCGCCGCGCCTCAACCATTTTCTTGGGCACCTCGACGGCCACCACAATGTCGAGGACTATCAATACTTCCCGGTCTTCGCCAAAGCCGAGCCGCGGCTGAAACGCGGCTTCGAGATTCTCGATGCGGATCACCACACGATCCATGAAAGTCTGGAGCGCAATGCCGAGACGGCGAATGCCTTCATCAAGACGCTGCAGGAGAGCGAAGACAAGCAGCGCTTTGCCGCTGAAGCCTATGCCAACGAAAACAGCCGGCTGATCGCCATGCTGACCAGGCATCTTGCCGATGAGGAGGATTTGATCATCCCGCTGATCCTAGACCGCGGCGACCGCGCCTTGATCGAGGACGACGACTGAACTACGTGGCGTCGCTATCGCGGGCGTCCTTGGCGCGTTCCTTTTTGGCAACATTGCGGGCGAGGAGCCAGGCAAGGATGGCGACGGCAAGCCCGATGGCGAGCGCTACCAACAGCCGTTCGTGACGATGCAGTGCCTGGCCGACGATACGCTCGGCGCCCAGTCCGAAGACATAGCCGATGGTGCAGAACAATGCCGCCCAGGCCAGCGACGAGATGGCGTTGAGAATGACAAAGCGTCTCACCGTGATGCTGGCAAAGCCGGCTGCTATGCCGCCGACCAGGCGCAGGCCGTAGATGTAGCGGTTCGACAGCACGAAGATGTTGGGGTGCGAGGAGACCATACGGTAGGCGTGATTGAAGCCCGGCCTGGCTTTCAGTTTGAGAACGTAGGGATGGTCGGCAAAGCTTCGCCCAAGGGTGAAGAAGAAGGTGTCGCCGACGAAGGCGCCGAGGGCGGCTGCCAGGAAGGCCTGCAACAGGATGAAGACGTGCTGGTGCGCGAAGAAGCCGCCAAGGATGGCAGCACTTTCACCCTCGGCGATGCAGCCGAGAAAGACGGCGATCAGCCCATACTGCTCGATGAGATGATGGATGGTCTCCGTCATGATGTCTGCGGCATCAGCCGTTCGTCGATCCGCTTCAGCCGGTCGGCGATCTCTGCGATCTCGTCACGCATGCCGATGATCTGGCTGTGGCGCAGTTCGTCGAGCTTTTCATGCAGCGCCATGATCTCGATCTCGGCCTTGAGATTGACCTCATAGTCGTGGGCGGCGTCGATGCGGTCGCGTGCGGCCTGACGGTTCTGCGACATCATGATCACCGGCGCCTGCAGGGCGGCGATCATCGACAGGACGAGATTGAGGAAGATGAAGGGGTAGGGGTCGAACGAACTTTGCCCCAGCAGCCACCAATTGCCACCGATCCAGAGGATCAGGAAAGCGATGAAGGAAAGGATGAACGACCATGAGCCGCCGACGCGGGCGATGGCATCGGCGATACGGTCGCCCGCGCCCTGAAGGCCGGCCAGACTGTCATTGATGTCTTGCGATATCGGCTTGCGGTCGACGGTGCTCTGCAGCACGCGTCGCTCGAGCTCGCTGAGAGCCTCCGGCGTTCGCTTCAGCCAGCGGTTGGCGAGTTCGGGCACGGTCTTGTTCATGGATGTCTCCATCGGAAAAGCATCGGCTTGGCAGCCTCGTCTGCATATAGGAAGATGGCGCTCCGTCAAAAGCGTGGCGTGAGGATGCGAGCAAAAATGCCCGATTTCGCGAAGATCCGTGCCCGCGCAGCAAAACGCAAAGGCGGCGAGGCGCAGCTGTCGTCGCTGCTCGGGCCTTTGCCCAACAATGCCGCGGTGGCGAAAGTTGCAGACGACCGCATTCTCTCGACGATGGCCGAGCGGGTGTTTGCCGCCGGCTTCGTCTGGCGCGTCATCGAACAGAAATGGCTCGGTTTCGAGGAGGCGTTTCTCGGCTTCGAGCCGAAGCGGCTGCTGTTCCAGCCGGATGATTTCTGGCACGATTTGACGGCCGACAAGCGCATCGTGCGCAACCCGCAGAAGATCAAATCCGTGCGCGACAACGCCGCCTTCGTCGAGCGTGTGTCGAAGGAGCATGGCGGTTTCGGCAAGTTTCTCGCCGAATGGCCTGCCGACGACCAGGTCGGGCTGATGGCTTATCTCGGCAAGCATGGCAGCCGGCTCGGCGGCAACACCGGCCAGTATTTTCTGCGCTGGCTGGAGTGGGATGCCTTCATCATTTCGGCCGACATGGGAGCGGCGCTGCGCGATGCCGGCCTCGACATCGCGGAAAGTCCGACATCGAAGAAGGATCTCGGCAAGATCCAGGCCCAGATCAATGCTTGGGCGGTCGAAACCGGCCTGCCGCGTCGCCACATTTCGCGCATTCTGGCGATGTCGATCGGCGAGAACCATTCGCCGGAATCGTTGCGCGAATATATGGGCGAATAGGCTGGTCGCCGTCAGGTCAGAATTGGTCCAAACGAACGCCATTGCCCGGGCAAATTTGGCGCGCTAAGTCAGCAGGCATGACCAAGAAGACCGCCCCCGATATTCTGCGCATCGCTGTTGCCCAGCTCAACCCGACGGTCGGCGATGTCGCCGGCAATCTTGCCAAGGCGCGCGAGGCGAGGGCGGATGCCGCCCGCCAGGGCGCCGACATCGTGCTGTTCACCGAGCTTTTCCTCGCCGGCTACCCGCCGGAGGATCTGGTGCTGAAGCCGGCCTTCCTGAAGGCCTGTGAAAAGGCGGCGCAGGACTTTGCCGGCGATACATCAGATGGCGGCCCAGGCGTCATCATCGGCACGCCGTTGAAGCGTAAGAGCGGCACGCATAACTCGATCATCTTTGCCGATGGCGGCAAGATCCTGGCCGAGCGTTACAAGCTCGATTTACCGAATTACGGCGAGTTCGATGAGAAGCGCGTCTTCCAGGCCGGACCCGAGGCTCAGGGACCCGTCAATTTCCGTGGCGTGCGCATCGGAATTCCAATCTGCGAGGACATTTGGGGCGACGTCGGCATCTGTGAGACGTTGGCCGAAAGCGGCGCGGAAATCCTGCTGGTGCCGAACGGCTCGCCCTATTATCGCGCCAAGATCGATGTGCGCCATCAGGTCGTTATCCGCCAGGTCATAGAAACCGGTCTGCCGATGATCTATGCCAATCAAGTCGGCGGCCAGGACGAGTTGATCTTCGACGGCGCGTCCTTTGCCATCGGCACCGACAAGACGCTGGCTTTCCAGATGAGCCAGTTCGAGGAGACGGTCGACGTCACCACCTGGAAGCGCACGGATGCGGGCTGGGTCTGCTCGGAAGGGCCGATGTCGAAAATCCCCGAGCGCGAGGAGGCGGACTACCGCGCCTGCATGCTGGGCCTGCGCGACTACGTCAACAAGAACGGCTTCAAGAACGTCGTGCTTGGCCTTTCCGGCGGCATCGATTCGGCGATCTGCGCCGCCCTTGCCGTCGATGCGCTTGGCGAAGAACGGCTGCGCGCCGTGATGATGCCTTACCGCTACACCTCGAAGGACTCGCTCGCAGACGCCGAGGCTTGCGCCCGTGCGCTCGGCTGCCGCTATGACATCGTGCCGATCTTCGAGCCGGTCGAAGGGTTTCTGCACACGCTGACGCAGATGTTCGAGGGCACCAAGGAAGGCATCACCGAAGAAAATCTGCAGAGCCGCGCGCGCGGCACCATCCTGATGGCGATCTCCAACAAGTTTGGCTCAATGGTCGTCACCACCGGCAACAAGAGCGAGATGTCGGTCGGCTACGCCACGCTCTATGGCGACATGAATGGCGGCTTCAATCCGATAAAAGACCTCTACAAGATGCAGGTCTATGCGCTGTCGCGCTGGCGCAACGGCCATGTACCGCCGGGTGCGCTCGGCCCTTCAGGCGAGGTGATCCCAAAAAACATCATCGACAAGGCGCCGTCGGCGGAACTGCGCGAGAACCAGACGGACCAGGATTCACTGCCGCCCTATCCGGTGCTGGACGATATCCTCGAATGCCTGGTCGAAAACGAGATGGGCGTCGACGACATCGTTGCACGCGGCCATGAACGGGCGACGGTGACACGCATCGAGCACCTGCTCTACATCGCCGAATACAAGCGCCGGCAGGCGGCACCTGGTGTAAAGATCACCCGGAAGAACTTTGGCCGCGACCGCCGCTATCCGATCACCAATCGATTCAGGGATCGCGGGTAAATATCTGTTTTGACTTGATGAACCCGGGGGGCGTGCATGTTTGTCAGTTATTTCAGGGGAACGCCTGAGTATCACATTGTCCGCTTCAAGAACGGCAAGATCCTTGAGCAGGGGCGCGGCATCAGCTTCTGGTACGGCACGCTCGGCACCACCATCGCGATGGTGCCGGTAACGTCGCTCGACAACCCCTTCATCTTCACCGAAACGACGGCGAACTTTCAGGATCTGGCGATCCAGGGTTCGGTCAGCTACCGCATTGTCGATCCGGTCAAGGCGGCGGAAGGTTTCGACTTCAGCGCCAGGCTCAGACGTGCCGATATCGCCGGCGACGGCCGCGAGAAGATCGCCGAACGTCTCGTTCTCGCTATCCAGAGCCATGCGCGCGCCGTGGTGTCGCGGATGAGCCTGGAGCAGGCGCTGGCCGAGGTGACCAAGCTCGGCGGCAATCTGGCCGAACTGCTGCGCAGCGACCCGATTGCGTCGACGGCAGGCCTGTCCATCGAAGAGGTTCACATAACCTCGGCGCAGCCGACACCTGAGATCCGGCAGGCCCTGCAGACCGAGTACCGCGAGACCTTGCAGCGCCAGGCCGACGAGGCGATCTATGCGCGCCGGGCGCATGCGGTGGAAAAAGAGCGCGAGATCAAGCAGAGCGAACTGGCCACCGAGATCGAGCTGGCCGAACGCAACAAGGTTCTGGTCGACACCGAGGCGCGCAACAAGCTGACGCTCGCCGAGGCCGATGCCAAGGCGCAGCAGCTCGAACTCACCGTCTATTCGTCGGCGCCGGCCAATGTGCTGACGGCGATGGCCTTCAAGGCCTGGGCGGAAAAGGGCGGTTCGGTCGGCAATCTGTCGATCACGCCCGACATGCTGACCAGTGCGCTGAGCCAGCTTGCCACGCCGGCGAAAGCCGGGCCTTCGAAGTGATCTAGTGGCCAGCGAGGGCAATGACAGGCCGATCGATCGGGTGATTGTCGTCACCCGCAAGACCGAGCTTGAGGAACTGACGGCGCGCTTCAACACACAAGGCCAGGCCCGCTTTTATCTGAGGCAAGCCGGCATGAATTTCGATCCGGTCAAGGCCGCGCACGATACCTATCATCGGGCGCTCGAAATGGTGATGGGCTCGCTTCCGGCCGGTCTCAAACAATTGCGGCTCGACCGCGAACTGGTGCCGCAGTTCGAATTCGGTTCCGATGTGGTGATTGCGCTCGGACAGGACGGGCTGGTCTCCAACACGGCGAAATACCTGCCACACCAGCCGCTGATCGGCATCAATCCGGATCCGGCGCTTTTCGACGGTGCGCTCCTGCCGTGGCGCGCCGACGACACCGAACGCGTGCTGGCGATGACGATCGCCGGCAAGGCGCGCCGGCAAGCCGTGGTCATGGCCGAGGCGCGCTCCCGGGACGGGCGCCGGCTGATCGCCTTCAACGACCTGTTCGTCGGCGCCCGCACGCATGTCTCGGCGCGCTACGATCTCAGCTACAACGGCAGGACCGAACGCCAGTCGTCGAGCGGCATCATCATTTCGACCGGTGCCGGCTCGACCGGCTGGCTGCGCTCGGTCATGGCGGGTGCCGCCGGTCTGGCCGCGGCCTATGGTGATACCTCAGTGCCGACAGTGCCGCCGCAGGGCTATGACCGGGAAGGCGAGCAGCTGTTCTTTTCGGTGCGCGAACCGTTTCCGAGCAAGACGACAGGCGTATCGCTGGTGCATGGCGTCATCACCCGCGAGCGTCCGCTTGTCGTGTCTTCGCGGCTGAGCAAGGGCGGCGTGGTTTTCAGCGACGGCATGGAAATGGATTTCGTCGATTTCAATTCCGGCACGGATATGTCGATCACCATCGCCGATCAGAAGGCCTATCTCGTGGTGCGGTGACCGCCCGGCACCGGCTGAGCGTTGTTGTTGCAAAATCGTCTCACTGGTTGGACCAGATGCGCTTTCGGCGGTTCCCTGTCTTGGCGAGGCGTTGAGCCGTCCTTATAAGAACGTCTCCGCGATTCCCCTTTGGGAGGACCGAATGCTAGGATTTGACATTATTATGCGAGGCCGCGAAGCCTAGGTCTCAAACGGCGCGCCGGAAGGTTTCGACCTTCGCTGCAAAGCCCTTCTGAGAACAGGCGTTCGTCGATGCCGGTCGCCACCCGACAAATCGGGTGTGCCGCCAAATATGCCGAACCTTCCGCATTCCTGGGCGAATTGCCCTAACGCGGTTTCTTCAATTTTCGACCTTACCGGGATCGGGCTCGTTTGCGCCCGAATGACATCATGGCTCGTTTTCGAATCGATCTGCGCGCAGGCGCCTTTCGTAGTGTTCTTGGTTTCACGCTCGGCCATTGGCGGCGTCAGCCCTGGCGGCTTTCGCTCATCATGGGCACATTCCTGCTGTCGACCCTGGCCGACGTGCTGACGCCGCTCTATTCCGGCCGGCTGGTCGATGCCGTTGCCAGCAGTGCAGGCGCGGACGAGGTGGCATGGAACGCGGCGATGGCGGCGTTTTCGATGCTGGTGGCCCTGGCGCTTGCCGGCGTCGTGCTGCGCAACCTGGCGTTCATGGCCATCGTCGAACTGACGCTGAAGATGATGGCGGATATCGCCGCCGACGCCTTCCACCGCGTCCAGCGCTTTTCCACCGACTGGCACGCCAACAGTTTTGCCGGGTCGACCGTGCGCAAAATAACGCGCGGCATGTGGGCGCTCGACCTGCTCAACGACACGATCCTGATCGCGCTGTTGCCGTCGATCGTCATGCTCGCCGGCTCGACGCTGCTGCTTGGCTGGTTCTGGCCGATGATGGGTGCGGTCGTTGCGGCAGGCTCGGTGGTGTTCATCACAGTGACGGCGATGCTGTCGCTCGGCTATGTCGCGCCGGCGGCACGGCTGGCGAATACCTGGGATACACGCCTCGGTGGCTCGCTTGCCGATGCGGTGAGCTGTAACGCTGTGGTCAAGGGGTTCGGCGCGGAGGTGCGCGAGGAAACGCGCCTTGCCAGGGTCGTCGCCAAATGGCGCGCCCGCACGGGCCGCACCTGGGTGCGCGGCACCGTCAACGGCACCACGCAAGGGGCGTTGCTGCTGGTGCTCAGGGCCGCGGTCATCGGCCTGGCGCTGTTGCTGTGGTCGTGGGGGCAAGCCAGTGCCGGCGATGTCGCCTTCGTGCTGACCGCGTTCTTCGTGCTGCAGGGCTATCTCAGGGATATCGGCACGCATATCCGCAATTTGCAGCGCTCCATCAACGACATGGAGGAACTCGTCGATTTCCAGTCCGAACCGCTAGGCATCGAGGATCAGCCCGGCGCCAGGCCGATCCGGATCGCCGACGGCCGCATCAGCTTCGACAATGTCACCTTTCACTATGGCAGCCACCGATTGCCGCTTTACCGCGACTTTTCGGTGGACATCGCGCCAGGTGAACGCGTTGGGCTGGTCGGTCACTCGGGCTCCGGCAAGACGACCTTCGTCAAGCTGATCCAGCGCCTCTATGACGTGAATGCCGGCAAGATCCTGATCGACGGCCAGGATATTGCCGCGGTGGCGCAAGCGTCGCTGCGCGGGCAGATCGCGATTGTCCAGCAGGAGCCGATCCTGTTCCACCGGTCATTGGCCGAAAACATCGCCTATGCCCGCCCGGGCGCTAGCCAGGCCGAGATCGAGCACGCGGCGAAGCTGGCCAGCGCGCACGACTTCATCGTTGGCCTGCCGAAGGGCTATGGCACGCTGGTCGGTGAGCGTGGTGTGAAACTGTCGGGCGGTGAGCGTCAGCGCGTGGCCATCGCGCGCGCTTTCCTCGCCGATGCGCGCATCCTGATCCTCGACGAGGCGACATCGAGCCTCGATTCGGAATCGGAGGTGCTGATCCAGCAGGCGATGGAGCGGTTGATGGTCGGCCGCACGACGCTGGTCATTGCGCACCGGCTGTCGACGGTGAGGGCGCTCGACAGGCTTTTGGTCTTCGATCGCGGCCGCATCGTCGAAGAGGGCTCACATGACGCGTTGATCCGGCTGCAAGGCGGCATCTACCGTCGGCTGTTCGAACGCCAGGCGCTGGAACTGACCAAAGGCCTGGTGATCTGACCAGGAAGCATCCAGGCTGGAGACGGCCCGGGTGCCCGTTCTCGCCGGCGGTCAGCCGTAGTGCAGCCTCGGCTTCGGCTCGGTGCCGGTGAACTGAACGCCGATTCGATCATTGCGGCGCCAGCGAACCTCGGATCGATAGCCAATTCCGTCGACGGGAATGTAGAGCAGGAAGCGATCGGGCACCCGGGCGTCGACCGCGACTTTCAGTTCGGCGCCGCCTTCATGCTGGTTGCGCACGGTGCAGCTGATTTCGGAATTCTGGATCCCGGTGATGATCGTCCCGCCCTTGAGCACGCGCTGGCGGTGTTCGCGCCGGTGTTCGTCGGACTTCGCTTCGGTTGGGTTTGTGGGGTCTGCCATAAATAAAAAATCGGATTGGCCGATCGATTGCTCGACGTAGCAGCACCCCCGTGCCGACGGACAGTATGCCACAGATCAGTGGCAGTCGCTGGAAATTTCAGTTTTGAATCAGGCGAACCTGTGCGGATCGGCGCAGAAATAGGCGATGATCTGGCAAAGGTCCGGTTCGTTGACCATGCGCACTGCCTCAGTGGAATTCACCCATTTGCGGGTGCGCGCGCGCTTTTCCTTCCAGCGGTCGGCGACCTTGTCGACTTGCAGCGGAAACACCAGCACTTCGCAAGGCACTTCCTCGCCGGAGGCCAACACCTTGGCGTAGAAGTAGCGGCCGGCTTCGAGATGGGAGACGGTGCCGCGCAATCCGGCTTCCTCGCCGGCCTCGCGCGCCGCCGCCTCGCAAAGCGGCTCCTTGGCCTCGGGCCAGCCCTTGGGTATGACCCAGCGGCCGGTGTCACGGCTGGTGATCAGCATGATCTCGACGCCGTTCCCGGTATCGCGCCAGGGCAAGGCGGCAACCTGCAGGCGGCACGGCGCCGTGCCGAAGAGTCGCCGGACCCTTTCGGCCAGATGGTTGTGCGTCGTTGGCCTCGTCAACATCGGAGAAGCTAGCCCCAGCCTCCAGAATCGTTTGCCGTCTCACGAATCTTACGGCTAATCATAGGCAATAAAAGTAAAAAACTTCACACCGGCGCGCAAAACGCCCCCAGAAACGGTCGATTTCGCGAAATACGATGCCCGCGAACCTCTTTCCAAAGCAAAAGAGTATTCGCACGGCCGTTTCGACTGGAAAAAAGGATCGACGCGAATCAGCCGGCGTGGTCGTCGGCGATCGGCTTCTGGTAGGTAAAACCCATGTCCCAGGGAAAGTAGATCCAGGTGTCCTGGCTGACTTCGGTGACGAAAGTATCGACCAATGGCCGGCCTTTCGGCTTGGCGTAAACGGTGGCGAAATGCGCCTTGGGCATCATGGCGCGCACGATGCCTGCCGTCTTGCCGGTGTCGGTGAGGTCGTCGATGATCAGCACGCCGACGCCGTCGTCGGTGAGCAGCGCGGGCGTGATCTCCTTCAGCACCTGCAACTGCCCCTGGCTGGTGTAGTCGTGATAGGAAGCGACGCAGACCGTCTCGATGACGCGGATGCCGAGCTCGCGCGAGATGATGGCGGCCGGAACCAGACCGCCGCGGGTAATGCAGACGATCGCCTTCCACTGGCCCTTGTTGGCGCCGGCAAGCCGCCAGGCCAGCGCACGGGCGTCGCGGTGGAACTGGTCCCAGGAGACCGGAAAAGCTTTTTCGGGAAGGGACATTCGTGCACTCCGCGCGCAACATCATGGAATGCGCGCGGAATTAACTGGAAAGTCAGGGCATTGGCAAGGGCAACGCAGCTCTAGGCTGTGGACGTGAACGCGTCGCGCTCACGCCCTGATGCATCAGCGCGACAGGAAGGCCGCGACCGGCACGGTGCGCAACACGGTGCGCGTCACCCCGCCGAACAGCAGCTGGCGCAGCCAGGAGTGGCTGTAGGCGCCGAGCACCAGCAGGTCGGCGCCGGTCTCCATGATCCTGGTCTGGATGACGTCATCGACGGAGATGCCGCCCGACTTCAGCACCGAGACGCTGACCGTGGCGCCATGCCTCGACAGGGCGGCGGCGATCTCGGCGCCGGCGGCCTCGGAACTCTCATCCAGCGTATCCGGCGGATCGATGACCAGTATTTCGGTCTTCTCGGCCTCGATGATGAAGGGCAAGGCGTCGAAGGCGGCGCGTGCGGCCTCCTTGCTACCGTTCCAGGCCAGAAGCACGTGCTTGAAGCTGGTGGCGAGCGGACCCGAATGCGGCACCACCAGCACCGGCCGGCCGGCATCATACACCAGTGTGTCGACATCGGCGCTCGGGTCGCCGCCAGACTCGCGCTGCGCGGCGATGATCAGGTCGGCAGTGCGGACGCTGGAGATGCCGGTCAGCGCGCTGTCGCCGGAAAAACTCTCCAGGCTGCGCCACTCGAAGGACAGGCCGGAATTCTCGATATGCCTTAGGAAAACCGCCTGCAATTTGTCGGCGCGCTCCCGGCTCATGTCGGCGGAAACCTGCAGGAACTCGGTATCGGGAAAGCCGGTGGCCGAGGTGTAGGGGACAGGAAGCGCTTCGGCATGGATGCCGATGAGATGGCTCTGGAAGCGCTCGGCAAGCGGGATGGCGCAGTCGAGCACGCGCTCGGCATCCTGTTCGTTCTGCAATATGGCGACGATGGTCTTGAAGCGCATGGCAAATCCCTCATTTTGCGGCGATCGAAATCGTCGACGGGAAACGCTACACCGCCATGCTTTGTTCCGGCCTGATCCAGATCAACTTGCCGTGCTGGCGAAGCCCGCGACCATGGCTTCGACATCGGCGCGCGCTGCGTCCAGAGCCTCCTGGCTGCGGGCGCGGACGACCAGCTCCGTCCAGAATTTGCCGTCGCCATATTTCGGATAGGAGCCGATGATGGTGTCCGGGTGCGCCTTCTGGATGTCGCCCAGGGGACCACCGATCAGGCCTTCGCCGAACGGGCAATGCACGGTCGCCGACAGCATTTTGGTGCCCGCCTTCAGCGTCGGCACGACATTGTCGAGCATGGCCTGGAAAATCGACGGCACGCCGGCCATGACATGGACGTTGCCGATGCGGAAGCCGGGCGCGATGGACACCGGATTGTCGATATGGTCGGCGCCGCGCGGCATGCGCGCCATGCGCTTGCGCGCCTCGGTGTATTCGAGGCCGCGCGTGGCGTAGCTCGCTTCCAGCATGGCATAGGCCTTGGCATCGTATTCGCACGGCACGCCAAAGGCCTTGGAGATCGAATCCGCGGTGATGTCGTCATGGGTGGGGCCGATGCCGCCGGTGGTGAAGACATAGGTGTAGCGAGCGCGCACCGCATTGACCGCGGAGACGATCTCGTCTTCCTCATCGGGAACGATGCGCACTTCCTTCAGGTCGATGCCGATCGCCGTCATGATGTCTGCGAGATGGCCGATGTTCTTGTCCTTGGTGCGGCCGGATAGAATCTCGTCGCCGATGACGAGCATGGCGGCGGTGACGATTTCAGGCATGGGAAGCTCCGGCAAACGGGTCACCTTGGCAGGCAAGGTCGCCTGAGGAAGACAAGGTCGCCTGAGATAGCGCGGCGAACGGCCGGCGGCAATGCCGGGGGAAGACGGACCGGCTTTCACGCCCTTGCGGTCAAACCGGCGGTGGGTGATGGTGCGCGCCCGTCCAGATCCCGGGTGAAGAATGCTTCTATCGATTCTGCTGTGGCTGCTCGGCGGCCTGCTGCTGCTGGCAGTCGCGATGGGCGTCTTTCTGGTGCTGGCGACGTTGTGGATCGCCGCCAAGGCCGAAAGGCTGGTGCCGGCGCGCGGAAAATTCGTCGAGGTCGACGGCAACCGCATCCACTATGTCGAGGAAGGCGAGGGGCGGCCGATCGTCTTCCTGCACGGCATGGGCGCGCAGCTCCACCACTTCCGCCATACGCTATTCGGCCGGTTCGGCCGGGGATACCGGCTGATTGCACTCGACCGCCCGGGCTCCGGTCATTCGGTGCGGGCCAGGGGCGCCACCGGGCGCTTGCCCGAACAGGCCGAAATCGTGCGCCAATTCATGGAAACGCTCGGGCTGGAAAAGCCGCTCGTCGTCGGCCATTCGCTGGGTGGCGCCATCGCGCTGACGCTGGCGGTGGAGCATCCGCAAGCGATTTCCGGCATCGCCTTGCTGGCGCCGCTGACGCATCTGGAACCACGTGTGCGGGAGAAATTCGGCTCGCTCTACATCCAGTCGCCGCTGCTGCGCTGGGTCATGGCCCACACCGTTGCGATGCCGGCAGGCCTGAGATACGCACGGCGCACGCTGAAATTCGTCTTCGCGCCGCAGACGACGCCGGCCGACTATATGGTGGAAGGCGGCGGCTGGTGCGGATTGCGGCCGGACCATTTCTACGCGACTTCCACCGACGTCGTCGCGATCGAGCGCGACCTCGGCGGCCTCGAGCAGCGTTATGGCGAAATCGCCATGCCGGCCGGCATTCTGTTCGGTACGCGCGATCGTGTGTTGGGCATCCATGTGCATGGCGCGCCGATGACGGAAAAGATCAGGGGGCTCGATTTCGAGCCCGTCGAGGGGCTTGGCCACATGCCGCAATTCATCGAGCCGGAACGGGTCACCGCTTTCATCAAGCGCATCGCTGAGCGGGCGTTCGCCGGCCTTGTATCACCGCGCCCTCACGACAATTTCACTGAACCTTTGGGGTGATTGCCGGGTTTACCCGTGTCGCAGCATCGCGACGCAGACACGGAGTAACTTCAATGATCACCAGACTTCTTGCAGCATCGGTTTTGACGATTGGTCTCGCCACCTCGGCGATGGCGCAATCGTCCGCCGTAAATACCGCCCACACCCGGCATCGTCCGGTTGAACAGACGATGACCGTCGATCCGAACACCACCGGCAGCATTGATGCCTCCGGTCTGAACACCATGGGCTCCGGCGCGATGGGACCTTGCGCCTCGAACACGCCAGGACCGGACGCCAACGCCGATTCCAGCGTCAACGATAACTACTGCGGCAAGTAATCGGCTGCAGACCTCGACTGACCGGCAGGATGCCTCCAAAGGGCATCCACGGCCGGCAGAGACAAACAAAATCAAAAACTAGTCGGAAACTTCGGTTTGTGGCCGGTCGCGGCCGTCAGCCAGTTCATCGTGCCATTTGCCGTCGGCGTCCTCATACTGGATGCCGTCAGTCGAGCCCGCAACTTGCTGTTCGGCCGAAGCGATCTCGGCGGCGCGCAGCGCGTCCTGATGATTGGGGAACGTCTCCGAGAATGTCGAACCGACCTTGTAGGCCCAGCCCCCGTCGTGCTCGACGATCTTGTAAGTCAGCTTCGCCATGAAGTCCTCCTGGTGAAAAAGCCCCGTTCGCTCAATGCAGCTTGCTATCGAGCAGCCGGTCGTCGGGAACGAGCACTTCCGATTCCTTGGCCGCTTCGATCAAGGCGCGGCGTGCATCCGCCGTCGAACGGTAACCTTCCAGCACTTTGAGGCAAGTGTCGAGGGCATCACGATGCCGAGGGCCGCGATTTAGCGGCCAAACGGTCATCAGGCACTCCGCCGCCTCCTGGGTGCTGCGGATATGGCGATATTTGCCGACATGACCGAGTTCGACCACGACCGGCGTTTCAAAAGGTTTGTTGTCCATCATGGCCGCAACGCAAAGCAGCCAATTTGGTTGCAAAAGTGGCCGTCAGCCTGCGCCCAAACGTCTCAGAGCCTGTTTGGAAACTCTCCTCCGGCAGCCATCTGGTGGCGCTTCAGTAGCCGCAATCGTTGCGCAGCCAGCGCGCGTTCGCCCAGCCGGTGCCGCCGCCGATTTCGACCTTGTACCAGTTTCCGCGGCGATCGAAGATCTCGGTATGATCGCCGTTGAACAATTGGCCGATCATGCGCGACGACGAGTTCGGCCGCGCCCGCACGGCAAGAAAACCGCTTCCCGTCGCCAGATTGTAGTGGCGGGAGAGGCCGTGCACCGTGCCTTCGCAATATTGCGCGCCGGCCGGCGTTGATGCGCCAATCCAAAGTCCGGCCACGGCTGTCAGCGCTGCAACCGGCAAGAATGCCTTGAATGACATGATTTCCTCCCAAGCCTCGGCCGCGCCCGCCGCAGCCTCACCCAGCGTAACAGTTTGCGGACAAAATTGAAGCGGGGGCAAACTGTCCAGAGAGGCGCCGCGCCGGCATCAGGAGAGCGGGCCGGTCAGCCCGCCGCCTTCATCCAATGCTGCATTGTCGTCACCGAGCGGGCCAGTTGCGGGGCTGGGTGAATTTTCTCGTCGAAGGTGGCGGCGGCGCGCCATCCCCAGCGCGGATCGGCGAGGAAGGCGCGGGCGAGCGCCACCATGTCGGCGCGGCCATCGGCGACGATCGCCTCCGCCTGCTTCGGATCGTCGATCAGTCCGACGGCGCGTGTCGGAATGCCGGCTCCCTTGCGCACCGCTTCCGCCAGATGCACCTGGTAACCGGGACCGGTCGGCAGCTTCTGCAGGGGCGAATTGCCGCCGCTCGAACAGCAGATATAGGCGACACCAAGAGCCTTCAGCGCCTTGGCCACTTCGATCGCATCCTCAACATCGAAACCGCCATCAACCCAGTCTTTCACCGACAGGCGTGCGCCGAGCATCAGGTCGGGGACGGCCTTGCGCACCGCCTTGGCGATCTCGACGACAAACCGCATGCGGTTCTCCAGCGAGCCGCCCCAGCGGTCGGTGCGCTGGTTGGAGAGCGGCGACAGGAACTGGAAGACCAGATAGCCGTGCGCGGCGTGTAGTTCGAGGAAGTCGAAGCCGGCGCGTTCGGCCCGCCTGGCGGCTTCGGCAAAGCGCTCGATGAGCTGCAGGATCTCTTCCTCCTCCAGCGCGTGCGGCACGTTCCAGCCGGTGTCGTAGGCAATGGCCGAGGCCGAGACGGTCTGCCAGGGATCCTCGTTCGGCTGCAATGGCCCGCCGCCCTCCCAGGGCTTTCGGTTGGAAGCCTTGCGCCCAGCATGGGCAAGCTGGATGCCGAATTTAGTGGCCGGAGAACCGACGCGCCTGGCCGCATCCAGCGTGCGCCGGGCTGCCGCCTCGTTGTCGTCGGAATAAAGACCGAGGCAGCCGTGCGTGATGCGGCCGCGCCGTTCGACGTCGGTCATCTCGACGGTGACCATGCCGGCCCCGGACATTGCCAGGTTCATCCAGTGATAGAGATGCCAGTCGCTGGCCGAGCCGTCGTCGGCGGAATACTGGCACATCGGCGCCACCGCGATGCGGTTTGAAAAGGTCAGGCCATCAAGCGTGATCGGCTGGAAAAGCGATGTGGTCATCCGAAAACTCCGGGAAGGATGTTGTTATCTAGGCAATGGCGACTGCCGGCGCCAGACACGAGGCGGTGAAACGCTTTTCTGGACCAATCGCTGGCCGGATTGCGGAAACCGCGGTTCGCGGCTACGCCTTGCCGCCGACGCCAAGGAGTTCATCATGGAAGATCGCATTCGCATCCGTTCGGAGGAAGTCCTTTCCGATGACTGGGCGGTCCTGAAAAAGACCGTCCTCGACTATCGCCGGCGTGACGGGCAGTGGGAGACGCAAATCCGCCAGACCTACGATCGCGGCGACGGCGCGGTGATCCTGCCTTACGATCCGGCGCGGTCGACGGTGCTTTTGGTGCGGCAGTTCCGCTATCCCGCCTATGTCACCGGCCATCGCGAGCCGTTGATCGAAGCCTGTGCCGGCCTGCTCGACGAAAACGATCCGGAGACCGCCATCCGCAAGGAGGCCGAGGAAGAACTCGGCTACCATCTGAAGAGCATCGAACGGCTGTTTGCGCCCTATATGAGCCCCGGCAGCGTCACCGAACGGCTGTGGTTCTTCGTCGCCCGCTACACGCCCGCCGACCGCATCTCGGCCGGTGGCGGCGCGGCGGACGAGGGCGAGGACATCGAGGTGCTGGAAATGTCGCTCGACGAGGCGCTGGCCGGCATTTCAGACGGCCGCATCATCGACGCCAAGACGATCATCTTGATCCAGCATTTGAAGCTGAACCCGATTTCCGTTTGATCCGCTTCCCTGTTCCTGCGCCGGAGGGCACACTGACTGCCGCAAAGACTTGCGAGACAGGACGCCAATGCCACTGCTCCCCGCTTGAGAGCATGCGGCGAGCCGCCGCAGCATCAACGTAAGAAGGGAACGAACCGCTCCGCCATGTGTTAGCAACTCATGATGAACAGATTGGACCCCCACGGTCGCGGGATGGCGGCCGATATTTTGGCGCTGGAACTTGCCAGAGCAAGACAGCGCATTAGCCGAGCCAAACTCGCCCTCGAAAGCGCGGAAGAAATGCTGGACGAGGATTGTGGCGTAGCCGTCAAGCTTGCGCTCTGCAGCACGATCAGGTCCGCGCAACGGCGTGTGCTGGAGGCCAGGAAGCGCCTTACGAAGATCGATCCCGCCGGCATGAATTGACCCGGATTGTAGCCGGCGATGCTCCCGACCTTCAACGTGAAGACCAGCGAAACAGCGACATGTGTTGCGCTGCCAGGCTTGCGATGCTGAGGCACCGAGTGGTCCACCACATCGAGCGCACTGACGCCTCGGCGCAGAAGGTCGAACAGGCGCTGGCCAGGTTCGCTGAGGCAAACGCGCTCGGTGACCGTCTCGCGCCATGGCGTAGGCACTGACAAAACTCGCCTGGGCCGGTTAGGTCGAGAACCCCACGTCAAAGTTAGATGCGGCCGGTTCGACCGCTCGACGAGCGCTGGCCGGCATTTCAGACGGCCGCATCATCGACGCCAAGACGATCATTTTGATCCAGCATTTGAAGTTGAACCCGTTAAAGCCTTAGGACCGAGAAGCCCGGTGAGGGGTTTCACTCGGTGTGCTGCGGACAGGGCGGCACGTCCACTTCGCGGATGAAGGTGCGCAATTCCTCCATGTCCCCGGACAGAGGCCGATCGTCGGAATAATGTGCGATGTTGTCCCGGACCATGCGGTAGATAATGTCGGTGCCGGGCGCACGTGCACCGCGCTCAGCCAGGAAATCATGGGCCTGCGCGGCGGCCATGAGTTCGATTGCCAAAATGTATTCGGCGTTGTCGATAACCGCGAGCAGCTTGTTGGCCGCCACGGTCGGATGCGCCAGAAAGTCCTCCTGCAGGCCGGAAGTAACACCGCCGTCGGTCGCCGCCGGGGCGGCCAGGCGCCGATTGACGTTGCTCAGCGACGTGGCGGTGTATTGGGCAATCATGAAGCCGGAATTGGCTCCGTCCTCATCGGCAAGGAAGGGCGGCAGATTGTTGACAAGCGGATTGACGAGACGGTCGATCCGCCGCTCGCTCATTCCAGCCACCTGCGCCAAGGCAATCGTCAGGCCATCGGCGGCCTGTCCGAGCGCGGGCGCCACCGCATGCGCTTCTGAAACAACCTGCGGATCGTTCAACGATCCGAATACAGCGGGATTGTCGGTGACCGCAGCCAATTCACGGTCGACCAACTCGGCGGACCGATCCAGCACCTCGCGGGCGGCGCCGTGAACATGCGGCACGGCACGAAGACTGAGCGCGTCTTGCGTGCGACTGCCGTGGGCCAGCGCGATAAACTCGCTGCCGTGAAGCCAGCCACGCAGCGATCTGCCGACATCCTGAATGCCGGGTGAGGGCCTCATCGCCAGGATGGCTTCGCCAAACGCCGGCATTTGCGCGCCGGCGGCTTCAAGCGTTAAAGCGGCCGCGGCGTCAGCCCAACCCAGCAAGCGTTCGGCGCGCTGCACGGCAATGCTGGTCAGGCCGGTCGCGCACGCTGTGCCGTTGACGAGGCTCAAGCCTTCCTTCGCGCCAAGCTCCAACGGTTCCAGCCCCATTTCAGCCAGCGCCTCGAGCCCGCTCATGGAGCGGCCCGCCACGGTTGCACTGCCTTCGCCGATCAAGACCAGGGCTACATGCGCATTGTGCGTCAAATAGCCGGCTGATCCACGAGACGGCACATCGGGAACGCAGTCGCGCTCGATAAAGGTAAGCAAATTGCGGACGATCTGAGGGCTTACGCCCGAATGGCCATGCGCGAAATTTGCCACTTGAGCGGCAATGATGGCGCGCACGCCACGTCTCGGCACCAGGTCACCGACGCCGCACGCGTGACTGCGAATGATGTTGCGCGACAGTTTCTTTTGCAGGGCAGGCGCCACGACCTTGCTTGCCAATGCGCCGACCCCGGTATTGACGCCATAGGCGCGGATGCCTTTTTCGACGATGGAAGCCACGATCTGGTTTGCAAAAGCGATCCTCTCCCAAGCTGCCTGACCAAGCGCCAGAGATTCGCCTTCGCTCACTCGCGCGATGTCGCGCCAGCTCGCGTTTTTGTCGATCGTTATTGTCATTGGTCGTTCCGAAAATGGGGCACGCGCTGGTGCTGTTTGCTTGCGTGAAGGGCAGATGAGAACCTTGCTTTTGGCGCCGCACCGTACAACGTCGCGTCGATGCATGATGGCGACGGAATTGCTGACCGATATGACTGTAGCGACGTCGCGGGTGCTAAAACCGGGTCAAGGAAGGCAAAATTGTCGAGTGGGATGTGCCGCATCATCGGCGCCAAGACGGTCATTCTGATCCAGCATTTGAAGCCGGACCCCGGCCTGGTCGGCTGATCGGCAGCGGTCGCCGCCAGAGCAGGCTTGCAATCCTGTCTGGCTCTATTACCAGTGGCGGCCACGCGGACGTGGCGGAATTGGTAGACGCAAGGGACTTAAAATCCCTCAGCTACGGCTATCCGGGTTCGATTCCCGGCGTCCGCACCATCTGCGGAGATTGCAACGGTGCATTTCATTTCACTCGGGAATTCTCGGGCAGCCTATGTATTTACGTGCCATCGGTTCCTCCTTGGAACTCCCGCCGTTTTCGGCGGCGAAACGGCATACTCCTGCATGCTTATGCAAACAATCTACGTCCATTGACGCAAACATGAGCCGCCACAGTGAGGCAGCGGGCTAGGCCATTTAGCATCTTCACCTACTTCCATTGCAGGCGGCGGTTACCCTAATCTCCAGATTGATCGCAGAACGCTTGTTTCTGTAGCCTGCTGTAAATGTTCGCGCTCGTAGCTCAACCAGGACAGAGCCACCAATAGAAGTCTCGGGCAGATGCAGGTTCGATCCCTGCCGAGTGCACCAATGTCCGAACGTCCTGTGCTCTCCGCAATCCTCAGCGGTGTCGTGCTCTCAAGAGCATAGAATCGCTTGGGACTGGTGATCTTCATTTCCATCTACATCGCTGGAATCGCTGCCCTGATGCTCGCCAGCTTGATCTGGCGCTACAGTCAGCGTGACATGGTCGGTATGTGCGGTGCCGATGACCGGCATGGTGCCTACGTCCTGTTTCGGATCGCAGATCCGGCTACACCAAGAGTTGTAATATGCTCCTAGGCCTATTGGAGATGCTGACTGGCCGTCAGTCCAGGCGCATGTAGGTTCAGCCGGCGTGCTAACCGCCGGCGAGGTCCGGCGGCCGGAGGCGGTCCCTCCCCAAAGGCTGCCGGACCCCATCCTGATACAAGCTCATCGTCTAGGCCGTCGGTCCAGCGTTACCGCTGCGCCGGCCTAAGTCAGCCCTTTTTTGCGACCGCCTCGGTGCAACGGTCGGTTAGGAACGGCAGGCTGTTTGGTAACGTCCGGAGTGGTCTCCTCCGCCGCCTGCTTGGTGTCTCGCTGCCCATAGACACGCCAGAGCACGAGCGCGAAGTACCCGATCTGCAGCAAAACCGCTGCGATGATGCCCCACGCAACAGCTTTCCAGATTGATCCTGTGGCTGCATAGGCCCAAGCCCCGACGAAAGCCAACGTCGTCAGCATTCCCACGAGAAACTGCGGAAAATACATTGCCCCAATCCGCTTCCCGTCCCCCAACGGGTCTCAAGCGAAAGCTTTCATTATTTTAGCGATTGCGCAAGTATCAAAACTGTCCAGCCATTAGCGGGGGAAAACGTCCGAACAGGGTTTTGTTGCAGGGTTGCTAATATTAGGTTCGGCTTTAGCCGGCTTGCCCCCAACGAGAGCCCCAAGCCGGTCAGGCCCGACGGTCAGTCGAACACACCCCAACAGACTGTCGGGCCGCTGCCTGTAGCAGCCGGCCGAAGCCAGCGGGAGGGCTGGAGTACGCCAGAGTGCGGTCTGGCAGATTGAAAACGTTCAGATCCGACTTTGCTTCATGAGTTGCTAAAGTACGGAACGTCACATGGACATTGCCGGAACCGAACGGGGCCGAACTAGCCCTTTGCATTACGCTCTAAAACCTGGCCTACCACTTAGGTAGGAGCCTCGCGAAGCGCGCGTTTCCCCCTGCTGGTCTCCAGCCGCCGGGGCCCCTCGCGCGTCCTGGCGCCCGCCTGTGGCTGGCAGCGTATGGGTTAGTCTGCGGCTATCCGGCTCACTCTCGCGTCACGGTGCATTAGCAGGAGCTTGTATTTCGCCTGAAGCAGGATCATCATGCAAGCCGCTTTGTCGGGAACTCTGAGGAAGGTTTTCCGATGCGTCCGGTGCTTATAGTGATCGCCCTGGCAGTTGCCTTTTTCCTATGGGACAGGCTTGCGAACGAAGGCCGGTACACGGATGCAGCGGAACATTCTTTCCGAAACGCTGCCGCTGATCTGCCGAGCGGGTACGGCAGCACCGGCATCAAATTCAACCGCGATCTCTTCAAGCACTAGGTCAGCACGATCTTCGGATCGACGTGGAATGTTGACGATGCTTTTCCCTGATCGCACGGGTTCGGTCCCCGTCGTCCGCTCCAGTAATCACAGGGCGTTTTCGCGTTTTAAAACAAAAGCCTGTGGCGATGGGCTGAACCCAGCGGCGCTCAGAATTTGTAGCTTAGGTTGATGCCGACCGTGTTCAGCTTCACGTCCTGATCGCGATCGTTGAAGGGGGCCGCCACGTCAAAATGCTCGGAGCCGAAATCATAGTAGCGATACTGCGCGCCGACGATGAATTTGTCGGTCAGCGCGTAGTCGACGCCGGCACCCACGGTCCAGCCGACATTCGTGCGTGTGCTGGCGAAGGCCGGGCCCGAGACTTGCGATGTTTCGATGCCGGCAAAGGCGACGCCGCCAATGCCGTAGATCAGCAGGCGGTTCATGGCGAGGCCGGCTTTGGCGTTGACCGACCCGAACCACTTGATGTCGGTACCAAATGTGCCGCCCAGGCCCGATACCGCCGTGCCGTCGATCGTGGAATAGTTGAGGTCGGCCTCAGCGCCGACCACCGCCTGGTCGAACTGCCACAAGCCGGCGACATGGCCGCCGATGAAGCCGCCGTCGATGTCGGGCGTGATGGAAAACGGTGCGCCTTCCGTCACTGATATGTCGGATTGGCCCCAGCCATAGCCAGCCTGCAGGCCGGCATAGTAGCCGGTCCAGTCGAAGCCGGGCGCGGTCATCGGCAGGTCTGTCATTGGATCGGCGGCGAAAGCCGGCACGGCCAAAGCGGTTAAAAAACCGGCACTTGCGAGCGTCAGGCGATGCATCAGGCTTCCCGAACGTCGGTTCCAGAATGACACTTCTGGTTGAAGGTAACTCGATTTGCCGCAAAACGGAATCATATTTCGACCGGGGCCGATATCTTGGGTTGCCATGGTTTACGACCTGCCGCGGCGATGGCGGCATTGCCGCGGCAGCGTCGCCGTGCAAGATCGGCGGCTTGCAAGGTAAAACCGGATGCTCGCCCTGTTTCGTCTGATCGCCGGCCTCGCCATCGTGCTGCTCGCCTGCGGGCTGGCCATGGCCAAGCCGTTGACGCTTGCCATTGCCAAGGCGGATGTCGTGCACGATCCGGCGCCGGGACAAGTGGCGCTCAACCTCAAGCTGACGCCGGGCAGCAAGCAGGCATTCGCGGCCTTCACCAAGGCGAATGTCGGCAAGACCATCGATCTCAGCATCGATGGCGCCGTGGTGATGTCGCCGCGGCTGGTCGAGCCGATCCTCGGCGGTGAGATCAGGGTCAGCGGTACATTCGCCAAGGGCGAACTCAGGCGCCTGGCCGAACGGATCTCGTCCGGAAGCGCGAAGGTCGCGGTCGATGTGAAGGCTGAATAGCCTCGGGACCAATCCACCGATCTAGCGTTCCGCGCTGGTCAAAACGCCGCCGGCTTGGCACAGTCAAGCAAACAGGAGTCTTTCATGGCCAAGAAGCCGTCCGCGACGAAACCCAAACCGTGGGCCGAGATGGCGACGCAGCTGGTCGATGTCGCGATGGGGCGCAAGCCTGCCGATCTGGTCATCCGCAACGGGCGCTGGGTCAATGTTCATTCGGGCGAGATCATCGCCGGCACCGACATTGCTATTGCCGGCGGCCGCTTTGCCTATTGCGGGCCGAATGCCAGCCACGCCATCGGCCAGGGCACCAAGGTAGTCGATGCCGGCGGCCGCTATCTGGTGCCCGGCCTTTGCGACGCGCACATGCATGTCGAGAGCGGCATGGTGACGGTCACCGAGTTCTGCCGCGCGGTGATCCCGCACGGCACCACCTCGATGTTCATCGATCCGCACGAGATCGCCAATGTGCTCGGCCTGCCCGGCGTGCGGCTGATGCATGACGAGGCCGTGGCCATGCCCATCAACGTGCATGTGCAGATGCCGTCCTGCGTGCCCTCGGCGCCGGGGCTGGAGCATGCCGGCGCCGAGCTGACGGTTGCCGATGTCACGGAGGCCATGACCTGGGAAAACATCATCGGCCTCGGCGAGGTGATGAATTTCCCCGGCGTCGTCGCCAACGATCCAGTCATGTCCGGCGAGATCGCGGCGACAGTCAAGGCCGGCAAGACGGTCGGCGGCCACTATGCCTCGCGCGATCTCGGCCTGCCGTTCCACGGTTATGTCGCTGGCGGGCCAGAGGACGACCACGAGGGCACGCGCGCCGAGGACGCCATTGCCCGCGTGCGCCAGGGCATGAAGGCGATGCTGCGGCTGGGCTCGGCCTGGTACGATGTGGCGTCGCAGATCAAGGCGGTGACGGAAGGCGGCATCGATCCGCGCAACTTCATCCTGTGCACCGACGACAGCCATTCCGGCACGCTGGTCCATGAGGGCCATATGGACCGGGTGGTCCGGCACGCCATTCAACAAGGCTTGAAGCCGGTGACGGCGATCCAGATGGCGACGCTCAACACCGCCCAGCACTTCAAGCTGGAACGCGAGATCGGTTCGATCGCGCCGGGTCGGCTCGCCGATATCCTGATCGTGTCCGACCTGGCCGAGATGACCATCGACGAGGTCTATGCGCGCGGCGTCAGGCTGGCCAAGGGCGGCAAGCTCGACATCGACATTCCGGCCTACGACTATCCGAAAACGGCGAAGAACACCGTCAAGCTCGGCAAGAAGCTGAAAGCCGGCGATTTCGACATTGCGGCGCCCAAGGGCGCCAATGAGGTGCGGGTGCGGGTCATCGGCGTGATCGAGAACCAGGCGCCGACGCGGGCGCTCGAGGCCGATCTTGCGGTGGAAGACGGGCTGGTGGCCATGGATCGGCGCAACGACGTCTGCCAGATCGCGCTGGTCGAGCGCCACAGAGGCACGGGCGGCGTCACCAACGCCTTCGTTTCCGGCTTCGGCTATATGGGCGACTGCGCCATGGCGTCGAGCGTCGCGCATGACAGCCACCACATCATCGTCGTCGGCACCAACAAGCAGGACATGGCGCTGGCCGTGAACCGGCTGGGCGAGGTCGGCGGCGGCGTGGTGCTGTTCTCCAAGGGCAAGGAGCTGGCGCTGGTCGAAATGCCGATCGCCGGGCTGATGTCGGACGAGCGGGCGGAAATCGTCGCCGCCAAGGCCGAGCAACTGACCGAGGCGATGCGCAAGATGGGCTGTTCGCTCAACAACGCCTACATGCAGCACTCGCTGCTGGCGCTGGTCGTTATCCCGGAACTGAGGATTTCCGATGTCGGCCTGATCGACGTCACGACCTTCCAGAAGGTTGATCTGTTCGTCTGAGGTCCGGGCAGCGTGCCTTTGGTCAGCCGCCGGTGGCGATGGTCAGCACCTTGAACGGCGTGGTGATGATGATTTCGGCGGCTGAGCCGACGGCCTTGCCAATCCCTTGGCCGATGTCGTCAAACTCGCCCGGATCGTTCGATCGCAGGGCGGCTGGTGTACGCAGTCGGTCACCGAGCAATTGCACCAGGATCGGATTGTCCGCGAACTTGGCATGGTTCAAACGGTCACCGCCCTTGGTCTTGGTCAGATCCGCCACGACCACGCCATAGCTGGCAAGGTCGGCCGCATTGCCGTAGTCGCCGACACGCGGCTTGTCGCCGGAGATCAGGGACGACAGCTTCAGCGCACGGTCGTCTCCCGAGAGCAGGATGGCAAACGGCTTGTCGGGCTTGCCGTAGCGGATCATCTGTTTCTTGAAGACGTCGACGTCGATGTCCGGCGAGGCCAGGATGACGTAGCCGAGCTTGCCGCCGAGATTGCGGTCGCCGGTGATGGCGAGCTGGCGCAGCGCCTCCATCGTCACCCAGGTTCCCATCGAGTGCGCGATGATGTCGATGCTCTTGGCCCGGGTCTTGGCCAGCATCCTGAGCGTCGCCTCGAGGTCGTCGCGGGCAGCGTTGGCACTGTCCTTGTCGTAGATGTAGCCGGTCGTCTTGGCGCTGGACGCCCATGAGAACAGCACCGGCGTGCCCGGATAATTGGTGTCGTGGGCGATCTGCGTCAGCCGGTAGACGCCGTCGTCGAAGCCGTTGTTGAAGCCGTGCACGAACACCAAGGCGCGGTCGCCGCGCATGGCGATGTCGGCGCCGACCGCCTTGGCGAATTGCGGGGCGTCCTCGTAGTGGGTGACGCCGGTCGCGGTGAAGTCCTTGGCCGGGTTCGAGTTGGCGGAACCCTTGGCCCGCTCGATAGCGCCCACCTGATGGACCTTCGGGACGGTCACGTTGACGCGGGCGTAGCTGGTGGTCAGCGAGCGTTCGCCGTCGAAGACCTGGCGCGGGTCTTTCGTCGCCTGCTGGCGGGTGGTGGCGACGAAGATCTCATGCGTCGCCGCAATGTCCGAGGCGGGTGCGGTGATCGTCGTCTTGTTGAGAAGGTCGTGCGTGTTCTGGTTGGCGCAGCCGGTGACGGCGAGCGCGAAGGCTAGGGCGAGGACAGTCTTCGAACACACGGTTACGCGAGCTCCCGCTGGCGCATGACGCCTTTGGCTATTTCGATAGAGCCAGAGGGCGGCCCGGTCCAGTTCAAACTGATCCGGCGCGGCAATCGTGACCATGCGCGGCCACCGAGCGGCACTCTATTGGCCGAGCTGGCTGATGCGGTCGGTCACCGTCTGGTCACTGGCAAAGCCGTCATCCTCACGCAGCCGCTGGCCGATCATCTTCACCAGCTCGGGATTGTCGGCGAACTTGGTGTGATTGAAGCTGTCGGTTCCCTTGACCTTGGAGAGATCGACGACCGTGACGCCGTAGGTGGCAAGGTCGGCGGCGTCCTTGTAGTCGCCGACGCGTGGCCGCGAGCCGGCGATCAGGCCGGAAAGCCGCAGCGCCCGGTCGTCGTCGGAGAGCAGCAGGATGAACGGCTTGTCGGGCTTGCCGTAGCGGCGCATCTGGCTCTTGAACACATCGACATCGATGTCAGGCGAGGCCAGGACGACGTCGCCGAGCTTGCCGCCGAGATCGCGGTCGCCAGTGATGGCGAGCTGGCGCAGCGTTTCCATGGTGACCCAGGTCCCAAGCGAATGGGCGACGATGTCGATGCGCCGCGCGCCGGACTGCTGCAGCATGCGCAGCGTCACTTCCAGCTGGTCGCGGGCGACGCTGGCGCTTTCCTTGTCGTAGACATAGTCGGTGGTCCGGGCGCCCGATGCCCAGGAAAACAGCACCGGCGTGCCGGGGTAGCCGGAATCGTGGACGATCTGGGTGACGCGATAGACGGCGTCGTCAAAGCCGGTGTTGTAGCCGTGGACGAAAACCATGACGCGGCCGCCGCGCGCGGCGATGTCGGCGCTGAGCGCGCTGGAGAATTTCGGCTGGGCGTCGTAGCCGACGACCTCGGAAGCCATGAAGTATTTCGCCGGGTCGTCCGACTTGCCGCGCGAACGCCGCTCGATCTGGCCGGCCTGGTGGATGCCCGGAACGGTGACGTTGACGCGGGCATAGTTGAGCGTCGCCGAGCGCTCGCCATCGAAAACCTTGTTGGGATCGTCGGATTTCTTGCGCGTCGTGGCGATGAAGATCGAGTGATTGCCGGCGATTTCCGTCACCGGCGCGGACACGACCGTGCTGCCGAGAATTTCCTGGGTCTGCTGACCGGCACAGCCGGCAATCAACAAGGCAAGGGCAACGATGCAAAGCTTCTTCAAAGGCACTTCAGAATTCCAATCGAAAGGTGAATTCATTCAGACAGAATTCACTTTGAGGCCAAACGGCCCATCTACCCCCGCGATACCTCCCGGACAGGTAGAGTGCGGCAGAACTAAGTCGTGTCCAGCCGAAAAGCGGTCAGCGCGTGGCGACAGCCATCGCACTGTGGCGCGAAAGCCAAAATGGCGGCAGGAACGCCGGTATGTTGGAGAAGGGCAGCACCTCCGGCTTGAGCCGGATGCCGAGCACGTCGTTCATGAAGGCGCGGCGCGCCTCGATGCGGCGCCAGGCCTCCGGATAGCGCGCGGCGATCTCTTCGCGCAGCGCCTGGTCGGCGAGTGCGATGCCGTCCTCGATATTGGTGGTGAAATAGTCGGTGCCGGTCGCCGGAATGATGTCGACCTGCAGCGCCATGCCCGATTTCAGCGGGATGTCGGAGCCGGCAAAAATAGGCGAATGCATCCATTCGTCGATATGGACGAGATGGCCGGGATTGAGCGAGACGCCGAAGAACGGATCGCCGATGCGATCATGCACGGCTTTCCACAACGTGCCGCCGGCAACGCCGATGCCGACCGTCTCATACCAGTCGACGACGGCGCTGAAATAGGGCGCGACCAGTTTCTCGACATAGTCGCGTATGCCTTGTGGAAGGTCGGCAGCGCTCTCGGCCAGAAAACCGGCGCGGGCGTTGAGCGAGCCCTGGAGGCCATAGGCCATGGTGATCGGGTCGCCGCGCCTGATGATGTCGAGGCGAGGGCTGGGCAAGCCATAGGCCGCGCGCTTGGCGGCCGACAGCATCGGATGACAGCATTGCGGCAGGCCGTTGATGCCCATCAGCCGCGCGGCCTGCAATTCGGTCATGCCGGGTTCGATGCCTTGCAAGACATTGCGAAGGCCTTGCGAGGAAAAGGTCGCAGCGAATTCGAACGACGCCAGCTGGTCGGCCTCGTTGATGGCGCGCAAGCCGTCGGCCGGGTTCATCAACAGGTTGGCCGCGTTCAGGACCGCGCCCTTGTCGCCGACAAGCGTGCGCAGCGTGTCGGCGATGAAGGACGGCAGGTCGAGCGCCGTTTCGCCAAAGCCGGCATCGCCGGGACCAAACGGCTTCCAGCCGATGGCGCCGATGCGCTGGCCGGCCTTCAGGCCGCAAGCGGTGAGGATGTCGGGAAGCGCCGCCGAGCGGTCGCGCGGCTGCGCCGGCAGCGAAAAAGTCTGGTAAAGGATGCGCTCGTAAGGGCCGTCGCAGATCTCGGCGTAGCCCCAGCCTTCATTGCCGACGAGCAGTTTCGGCTGTTTGCCGGGGACGATGACCAGCAGCGTCTCCTCGAAACGGGGATCGTAGCCGCAGAGATAGGCGATATTGGCCGCGTGCTCGCGGTCGCCATAGATGGCGAAGGCCTCGAAGCCCGACGCGGTGCCGCGTGTCAGCAGTGCATCGATGCGCGCTTCGTAGGTGGTGCGCGCAACCAGCGGCATCAGCGTCGGCTCGCCAAATTCCGGCAGCGACATGGTTTTCAGGGCAACCGATGCGACAGGCATGAACAAACGCCTTCAAGTGCTTGCAAGGTTTCTAGGAATGCCCCTGCGGCGGGGCTGCATGATCGACCGGACAATGGCTTTGCGAGGCCGGATATGCAATAGGCGGGGATCAAAGTCGCGCACAGACGATCCGGGTGATCTTGCCATGAACAGTTTCTCCTCACGTGTTGCCGTCGCCGCTGCCGCAATCCGGCAGATCTTTCCCGAAACACCGCTGCAGGAAAACGACTATCTGTCGAAGAAGACCGGCGCGCGGGTGCTGTTGAAGCGCGAGGACCTGACGCCGGTGCGCTCCTACAAGATCCGCGGCGCCTTCACCTTCTTTCGCAAGGCGCTCGCTGCCGGCAATGAAGCCGAGCTGTTCGTCTGCGCTTCGGCCGGCAATCATGCCCAGGGTTTTGCCTTCGTCTGCCGCCACTTTGGCAAAAAGGGCGTGGTGTTCATGCCGGTGACGACACCGCAGCAGAAGATCGACAAAACGCGGCTGTTCGGTGGTGAATTCATCGAGGTCAGGCTGGTTGGCGATTTCTTCGACGACTGCTACCGCGCTGCCTTCGAATTCACCGAAACGACGGGCGCGCATATGGTGCCGCCTTTCGATCACAAGGACATCATCGAGGGGCAGGCGACCGTCGCCTATGAGATTGCCGACCAGATGCCTGGCGCGCGCATGCCCGACATCATCATGCTGCCGGTTGGCGGCGGCGGCCTGGCCGCCGGCGTAACGCATTACTTCGCCGACCAGGGCCGTGACGCGCGCTTTGTCTTCTGCGAACCGGCCGGCGCGCCGAGCCTGCGCGTGAGCCTGTCGGCGGGAAAGCGGATCAAGCTCGCCAAGGTCGACAATTTTGTCGACGGCGCGGCGGTGGCTGAGATCGGCCGCGAACCGTTGCGGCATCTCAAGGAGTTTGCGGCGGACGCTGTGCGGCTGATCCCGGAAAACCGGCTCTGTGCGACGATGATCGAGATGCTGAACGTCGAAGGCGTGGTGCTCGAACCGGCCGGCGCGCTGGCGATCGACGCGCTGAAGGATTTTTCGAAGAAGGAGATCCGGGGCAAGACCATCGTTGCCGTGGTTTCGGGCGGCAATTTCGACTTCGAGCGGCTGCCGGACGTCAAGGAAAGGGCGCTGCGCTTCGAGGGCCTGAAGAAGTACTTCATCATCCGTTTTCCGCAGCGGCCAGGCGCGTTGCGCGACTTCCTCGAAATGCTGGGGCCTGACGACGACATTGCCCGCTTCGAATACTTGAAGAAATCGGCGCGCAATTTCGGTTCGGTGCTGATCGGCATCGAAACCAAGGACCGTCGCAATTTCGATCTGCTGAAGGCGAATTTCGAAGCCGAGGGCGTCCAGTATCAGGACATCACCGACAACGAGACGTTGGCGGGATTCATCATATGAGCGGCAAGGGAAAAATCTTTGTCGCGCTGTTTTCCGGCATCAATGTTGGTGGCAACCGCATCGTCAAGATGGCGGAGCTGCGGGCATTTTTCGAGGAACTCGGCTTTTCCGATGTCGCCACCTATGTGCAGAGCGGCAACGCCGTTTTCCGGTCGTCGAAGGGCGATGCAGCGACGCTGACGAAGCAAATCGAGGCAGCCTTCGAGAAGAAATGGGGATTTTACTCGCGCATCATGGTGCGCGATCTCTCTTGGTTCGAGCGGCTGGTGAGCGAAAACCCCTATCCCGAACTGGCTGCGGAACACACCAAACTCCACGCCTATGTGCTGGAGCGCGAGCCGACCGCCGATGAGATCGCGCGGCTAGCTGAAAAATGCACCGGTCCCGAAAGCTTCGAGATCAAGGGCGACGTGCTCTACCTCAATGCGCCCGACGGGCTCGGCAAATCGGTGTTTGCCGGATTGATCCCGCGCACGCTGAAAGTGCCGGGCACCGCGCGCAACTGGCGCTCGGTGCTGGCGCTGCTGGAGATGGCGGGACAGGCCGCCGGCTTGAACGCCTAGACTGCCGGAGCCTGCTTCCAGTCGAAGGTCAGCTCCTCGCGGAAGGCAAAGCGCTTGATGTGGTCGGCGACGACCGATTCCAGGCGCTCCAGCGATCCGCCTTCATCCGTCGACACCGTGATGTGCAGCGCGCTGGCGTCTGCATCCATGACGGTGCGGCCGAGCGAGAGCTCGATGCTGCCGTGGGTCGGGTTGAACTCGACGGGAAATTTGTGCGCCCAGTGCTTGCACAGCTGCTGCAGATAGCGGCTGGCGTGCTCGGTGGCGACATCGGCATTGCTGGACGGCATGAACGAACCTCTTGTTCTGGCGCTGGCTGTCAGCTGGGCGCGATGACCGTCTAGATAGGTGGCTTTGTACAAAACGGCAAAGGCGGCCGGCTTTTACCTCGGCCGCCTGGCTTCAAGATGGCGTGATCGCTACCAGGTGCCGGTGTTCGTCATCGACGCCCAGGGCTCGGCCTTTGGCTTGGGCGGGCCTTTTTGCAGCAGCTCGAACGAGATGCCGTCCGGTGACTTGACGAAGGCCATGTTGCCGTCGCGCGGCGGCCGGTTGATGACGACGCCACTGTCCATCAGATGCTGACAGGTGGCGTAGATGTCGTCGACCTCATAGGCGAGGTGGCCGAAATTGCGGCCGCCCTTATAGTCCTCAGGATCCCAATTGTAGGTCAGTTCGATCAGCGGCGCCTTGTCGGCGATGCCGCTCTCTTCGTCCTCGGACGCCGCGAGGAAGATCAGCGTGAAGCGGCCCTGCTCGTTTTCGTAGCGGCGCACTTCCTTGAGACCAAGCTTGTTGCAGTAGAAATCGAGCGAAGCATCGACGTCGGCGACACGGACCATGGTGTGGAGATAGCGCATGTGGTTTCCTCGGGATGTTACGTCGCGGCGGAACATAGGGGCCACCCGGCCAAAGGGCAATCGCGGAGCCGGAAGCGGCGAGCGGTTTCGGGAAAAATCCGATGCTCAAGCCAAAGGCAGAACGGCAGTGGGTCCGGTCTGAGAAGCCGCTGTTCTGGCCGCCAGTGGCGCCGGCAAACAACAAATCAGGTATTCCTGTATTGAACCGTGAAAAAAGGCACGTCAGGTCTTGCACAGACCGGAAGCCGCGGTGTTAATCTAATGTCAAGAATCAGTTGCGGTGTTTCTTGAAAAAAGGGGGCATTCTTATGGGGGAAAAGGCCTCTTTCATGGGGCGGGACGAGAGCCTTGACGACGCCTTGCATCGAGACGCTAGCGGCGACTCCGCCGACCTCGTTGAAATCGCCGGCGCGATCAAATGGTTCGACGTGGCCAAGGGCTACGGTTTCATTCTTCCGGATGACGGTTCTTCGGGCGACATCCTCCTCCATGTGACATGTCTTCGAAAGGACGGCTTCCAGACTGCATTGGAAGGCGCGCGTGTCGTCTGCCTCGTCAAGCATGGTGACCGCGGACTGCAGGCGTTTCGCGTGTTGTCGATGGATGTCACCACGGCGATCCATCCGGCCGAGATGCAGGAGCCGCGCACCCACATTTCGGTGACGCCGGAAAGCGGCCTCGAACGGGCGCTGGTCAAGTGGTTCAACCGCACCAAGGGGTTCGGCTTCCTGACCAGGGGTGAGGGCACCGAGGATATTTTCGTCCATATGGAGACGCTGCGCCGCTACGGCATCACCGAGCTCCGGCCGGGTCAGGTCGTGCTGGTTCGCTTCGGACGCGGCGACAAAGGCCTTATGGCTGCCGAAATTCACCCCGATATGGGAACCTTGCCGGTCTCGCATTAGGGCGGTGCCCGGCAGAGGACTTTGAATGGCTAACAGGATCTGGCTGACTGCGGGCGCGATCTGCGCCGTCATTGCCGTTGCCGCCGCCACTGGCGTCTATTTCTATTCGCAGGAACCGAGTGCCGCCGACAGCCGGGCGATGATCCTTCCCGTCGACCCGACGCCGTTGGTTGCGGTGACGAAAGGCGGCGAACGTTCTTTCTCCATCGAGGTCGCAGACACCGGCGCGGAGCGTGAAGCCGGGCTGATGTTCCGCGAAGACATGGCCGACGACCATGGCATGCTGTTTGTGTTCGAGACTGTCGGGCAAGTGAACTTCTGGATGAAGAACACGCCGATGCCGCTCGACCTGATCTTCGTCGGCCAGGACGGCAGGATCCGGGCGATCAAGAAAGGCGAACCGCAATCCGAGGCGATCATCTCGTCTGGCCTGCCGGTGCGCTTCGTGCTGGAACTCAAGGCGGGCACCGCCGCCAGGGACGGCATCGAGTACAACGACCTGCTGCGCCATCCGGCAATCGGCACCGCGTCGGGGCCGGGCAAGCCGCCGGCCGACAATGGCGATGCGCCGAACGCCGGCGGCAGCTGAGCCGGCCGATGCAGTTTTTCTCCCATGACGGTTTCGACCTTGCCTTCCTCGATCGCCAGCCGGCATCGGGCCACGGCGACCCGGTGTTGATGATCCACGGCTTTGCCTCGAGCCATTACGTCAACTGGGTGTCGCCCGGTTGGTTCAAGACGCTGAACGATGCCGGCTACCGTGCCATCGCCTTCGACAATCGCGGCCATGGCGCCTCGTCGAAAAGCTATGAAGAGGCTGACTACACGCCAGCCAAAATGGCTTCGGACGGAGCGGCTCTGCTCAACCATCTCGGCATCGAGCGGGCTCATGTAATGGGCTATTCGATGGGTGCGCGCATTTCGGCGTTTCTGGCGCTGTCCGACCCGGACAAGGTGGCAACGCTGGTCTTCGGTGGCCTCGGCATCGGCATGGTCGATGGCGTCGGCGACTGGGATCCGATTGCCGCAGCCCTACTTGCCGACGATCCCGATGCGACCAGCCATCCGCGCGGCCGTTCGTTTCGCGCCTTCGCCGACCAGACGCGCAGCGATCGCCTGGCGCTGGCCGCGTGCATTGCCACCTCGCGGGAATTGCTTGATGAGGACGACATGGCGCGCATCGCCCAGCCGACGTTGATCGCTGTTGGCACCAAGGACGATATTGGCGGCTCGCCGGACGAACTGGCAGCGCTGATGCCCAACGCCAGGGCCTTTCACATCGAGGGCCGCGACCACATGCTGGCTGTCGGGGACAAGGCCTTCAAGCAACGGGTGCTTGAGTTTTATGCGGAAAATCCGCTCTAACACTTTGTTTTTACGCAATTCCGCAGGGAAAGCGTTACGCGCTTTTCCCGGGAAAACCGCTACACACTTTTCCTGGAATTGCTCCAAGCGGGATGGCGGGTGCCACTATGACACAATGGGGAAGAAGCGCGGACGCTCTGCCGGGCGTCGTCGCGAAAGGCAGGTTCGGCAAACGCTCCATCATGCTGGCGCTGGCCGCCTTTGCAGCGGACGCCATTGTCCTTACCGCAATGGTGGTGCTGCCGAGCGGCACGTCCGAGCTTTCCCAGAACGTTGTCACGGGCGTTTCATGACGATATTTCTGCTCGCGGCGCCGCTGGCGCATATTGCCGGAGTGATTTTCGGGCTGATGGCGCTGTCGCGTTCGAACGACAGCCGCCTGCTCGGTCTTGTCGGCATCCTGCTCAACGGTGCCTCTCTGGCCATTGGCGCCTGGGTGTTTATGGCCATGGTGTCGACGCTCGGCGCCTTTACCTGATCTCGGGTGACCTGCAGGCTTGGTGCCGCCTTGGTTGATCTTCTCGTCACCTACATGGAAATGCGCGAACCGAATTCCGCGCCGGCTTTCGACAGCCCGCTAGCGGGCGCGACGGTGGCGCGCGAAACGCTTGATATGGCCGACTATATCAGCCTCTACCGCGCCGTTGGCGAGCCGGTGCAGTGGGACCAGCGGTTGCGCCTGCCAGCGGGCGATCTCGAGCGCCTTCTCGCCAGCCTGTCGACGCATATCCATGTCCTGCGTGTCGATGGCGAGGCCGCCGGCCTGTGCGAATTCAACGGCGTTGGTCAGGCGGTCGTCGAGCTGACCCATTTCGGTCTCGCTCCGGCTTTCCAGGGCCGCAAGCTCGGACCGTTCCTGCTTGACCGATCGCTTCGTGCCGTCTGGTCGCATGGGCCGGAGAGGCTGTGGCTGCACACCGACACCTACGATCACCCGGGCGCGCAAGCGGTCTATCGGCGCGCCGGTTTCAGGCAGTATGCGCAGCGGATCGAGACTTTTCCTGACTAAATCAGGATTTGAGCGCTTCGAGCGACCGCGCCATGTTTTGCCTGGCCTGGGGCTCGAACCGCTGCCGGAATTCCTCGGTGTGAAAAATGTGCGGGCGGGCGAGGAAAGTCTTCAGAACCGCGCCACGGCCGGCGCGCCACATCGGCTCCTCCACCCAGCCATATTCGCGGCGGACCGCCTGTTCGTACTCGTCGAAGGCTTCCGGGGAAGCCCCGAGGATCGACAGGTCCATGTCGAGGAAGAGAGCAGCGTCGCGGACGGCTTCCTTGTCGGCAAGGCTGGGCAATTCGTGTGTTGCGGTGGCGACTATCATCGCAGCGATGTGATCCAATCGCTCCGCATTGGTGCGACCGGCGAGTTTTTCCTCTGCCAGTGCAGCACTCCTGGCCTCGTTGTCCTTGGCACGGCTGTCATAGATGGCGTCGTGGAACCAGATCGCCGCCTCGACGGCCCTGGGGTCGTGCAGCGATGCGCTATACTGGGCGGCCAGCGCCAGCATCGCCTCGATATGGCTGAGGTTGTGATAGTGGCGGCCTTCGGCGAGATAGAGCGTGGAAAGCTCGTGCTTCAGCGGCGCTTCGATCAAGGGTTCGTTTTCCATGGCGGCTTGAATTCCCGTGAACCAAATCCATTTGATCGAGCACTAAGGAAAATTGAGTTCAATCGTGCTATGATCTGGCTTATATGTGCGGCCGGACAATAGGCAAGCCGGCAGGACGCAGGACAAGACGTCGATGAACAGCATCAGCATTTCCCGACACAGCGCGTTGCAGCCGGTCGATCCGATCTGGCGTTCGATCCGCGATGAAGCGATGGAAGCGGTTAACCGCGATCCGCTGCTGGCAGCGTTCCTCTATGCGACGATCCTGAACCAGGAGAGCCTCGAGGAAGCCGTCATCCACCGGCTAGCCGAGCGTCTCGACCATCAGGACGTCGGTTCCGATCTTATCCGCCAGACCTTCAAGTCGATGCTGGCCGACGACAAGGAATGGTCGTCGACCGTGCGTGTCGACATCCAGGCCTATTACGACCGCGATCCGGCCTGCGACCGCTTCATCATGCCGGTGCTGTATTTCAAGGGTTTTCACGCCATCCAGACGCATCGGCTGGCGCATTGGCTGTGGAACCAGGGCCGCAAGGATTTCGCGCTCTATCTGCAAAGCCGCTCATCCTCGGTGTTCCAGACCGACATCAATCCGGCTGCTCGCATCGGCAAGGGTATCTTCATCGACCACGCCACCGGCCTTGTCGTCGGCGAGACCGCGGTGATCGAGGATGATGTGTCGATCCTGCATGGCGTGACGCTGGGCGGTACCGGCAAGGCCGGCGGCGACCGCCATCCCAAGATCCGCTACGGCGTGCTGATCGGCGCCGGCGCCAAGATCCTCGGCAACATCGAGATCGGCCATTGCTCGAAGATCGCGGCAGGCTCGGTGGTGCTGTCACCGGTGCCGCACAACAAGACGGTTGCCGGCGTGCCGGCCCGCGTCGTTGGCGAGACCGGCTGCGACCAGCCTTCGCGGCAGATGGACCAGCTTTTGCCGTCGCAGTCGATGGACCAGGTCGTCAGCTTCGATATCTGATTTTCCGGCTCCCCGGGCGCGGGCGCCGAAATCCGGCTGCACGCGCCTGGGCCTGGTTCGCGTGCGATCTGTCCGGCTTGCCTTTACATCGCCATTGTCGACGTGTCAGAAGCGCGTTCAAACCAGCAAGCCCGACGATCGGAGAAGACTGTTGAAGCCGGACGAAATCAGAAAGCTGGACGCCTATTTCAAGCGCGTCTTCCAGAATCCCAAACTCGAAGTGAAGGCGCGGCCGCGCAAGGACGATTCGGCCGAGGTCTATGTCGGCGACGAGTTTCTCGGCATCGTCTTCAAGGACGAGGACGACGGCGACTATAATTTCTCGATGGCGATCCTCGACATCGATCTGGCCTGAGCCAGTCACTATGACTGATCGGACCTGCGGACGCAGGCCGATCAGCTCTCCAATTCCAAAATATGCAATGAATAGAGTGCTTTAGTGCGCAGCTTTCAGGACTTGCGCAGCCCTGGTGGCGATCGCCGCGTCGAGCGCTTGCCAGTTGTCCAAAAACTCCCTGGGGAAGCGGTAGGTGAGGGCGAGGCTATCGCCCACCTGGATGTCGCGCTCGCATGGCGCCAGCGATTCTTCAGCGCTTGGACCGCTCAGGCAACGGGCGACGAACGGAGTCTTGCCGGGGCGGCTGGCGACCGCGAGCACCTCGTTGAGATAGCCTGATTTTTCGGTGAAGGCGTAAATCGTCGTGCCGCCGGGGCCAGGCGTGCCGGGCGGGACGATCATTGCACTGTAGATCGGCGCGAAGCGGCCGCTCATGTCGCGCGACATCATCTGCGGCTCGAACGACAGGAAGATAATGTCCTTGCTCTGGCCGGTGTGATTGAAGTCGTCGCGCGCGGCTTCGCTATAGCCGTCCATCTCGGGATAGCGCAGATAGAGGTCGAGGCGCGAGGCGACGCCGTCGCGCCGCGCCTGGTCGAAGCGGATGACATTGGCCGGCACGGCGATGACATTGTTGCCGATGACGATCCTGTGGACGGTCGCGTCATCCGTATATCCGGCCATGGCGATCGAGCGGCCGAACCATTTGCCGCCCAGGCTGATCGCCACCGAAAGCAGCGCCAGCGTCGCGAAGGCATAGAACACCCGCTTCATCAGCCTGGAATCGACGACATCGAACTCCGGGCTGTCGGCGGTGGCTGCCTGCTTCATTTCAATCCCCAAAATCAGCCGCACCTCAAGAGGTGTCCTCGGGCGGCACACATGGCGCGGCATGGCTCTTGCAGCGCGCGTATCGGGTGCGACTGTGCGATTTCATGGTAAACGGAAGGTAAAGATGAGCCCGGTGGAACTCACTCTCTTCGCTTTTGCGGTCGGCGTGACCGCATGCGGCCTGGTCGGATCGGCGATGGAGCTGATCTCGGGCCGCCGGCTTGCCTTTGTCGAGCCCTATGTGTCGCCGTCGCATATCGTGCGTTCGCTGGCCGCAACCGCATGCGCGGGGCCGTTCATGCTCGTCAACGATGCGCTTGACGCCCGTCGGCAGGGACGCATTTCGACGCTGGCGCTGATTTCCTGCGGCTGCACCGCAGTGGCCTGGGCACTGGCGCTCGGCGTCGTGCTGATCGCCATTGCGTCGTGGGCGGGCACGCTCCTAGGCTCGGCCGCCGCTGTCGCGGCCTGAGACGATTCGGAGACGAAAAATGCCGGTCTATGCGATCGATGGAAAGGCGCCCAGCTTCGAGGACGCCGACAGCAACTGGATCGCGCCCGACGCGACGCTGATCGGCGATATCAGGGTCGGCCGCAACGTCGGCTTCTGGTTTGGCGCCGTCATCCGCGGCGACAATGAGGCGATCGTCATCGGCGCTGACAGCAATGTCCAGGAACACACGGTGATGCACACCGATCCCGGTTTTCCCCTGACCATAGGACAAGGCTGCACGATCGGCCACCGGGCTCTGCTGCATGGCTGCACGATCGGCGACAACAGCCTGATCGGCATGGGCGCGATCGTGCTTAACGGCGCCAGGATCGGCAAGAATTCGCTGGTCGGGGCCGGCGCGCTGGTCACCGAAGGCAAGGAATTTCCCGACAATTCGCTGATCGTCGGCTCACCCGCGCGGGTGATCCGGACACTGGACGACGCGGCTGTCGCAAGGCTGCGCGGCTCGGCCGCGCACTACGTGGCGAACGGCAAGCGGTTCAAGGCCGGGTTGAAAGAGGTCTGAGGCCGGCCTAGCCAATCCTCGCCGGCGGTTCATTGCGCCCAACTGTCGGAGCCGCGCCCGGCCATTGCATCGCGCAGCAATGAAGCGCCGGCGTCAAAGCCGGCATTGTCGGCTTCCTCGAGGGCCGTCGTATAGTGATCGACACGGGTTTCGAGCGCCGGGTCGGCGCCCGCCGCCAAAAGCAGGCGGATCGCATCGACACTGCGTATGGCCACTGCATAATGAAGCGGCGTCCAGTCGTTCACGCCCCGCATGTTGGGGTCGGCGTCGCCATCGATCAGCACCTGGACCATTTCCAGCCTGTCGGCCCGGTCGGTCGACAGCGCCGCAATGATTGCCGGAAACCCGCCGTGATCCCCGTAATTCGGATCCGAGCCCGCATCCAGCAAGGTCGAGATGAAGGAAACGGGGCTCCAATAGATCGCATATTCCAGCGGATGGCCAAGGCCGAGTTCGAACGGCATGCGCTCGTCGAACCAGCGGGGCGAGCCGCCCAAGGCCGCGCCGAGGGCTGCGAAGTCGCCTGCCTTGAACGCATCGTCGATGGCCTTGAACAGGCGGTGGCGCTCGCACCGATCTTCCGGGATTTCCAGCATGGCCGTGATCCAGAAGGTGGCTTTTGATCGCTCATACTGCAGCGATCAAAAGCCATTTGGAAGCTGGATCGCGGACCACTCCGTTGTCGAATTCGTCCCCGATCCGCATCCCAGATCGAATTCAAGGTTCCTCCAGCGCCTTGATCGCAAGATGGACGAGTTCGCGCTCGTGCTCCCGATAGTCCTCTTTTGTGTATTGATAGCCCCAGTCCACGCTACGCCAGTCTGGTTTGAGTTTGTTTGCCAGACGGCCTTGCGCCCGCGCTTCATCTAGACGCCCGAGCTTCGCCAGGCATCCGGCCTCATAAACGTGGATGTAGTAGTAAGGGCTGCTGATAGCGGCGAAAGACTTTATCGCCTCGACGTACCGTCGCGCCATCATGAATGCCATGCCCATGGTCTCACGCAGAGAGACCGGAAGGAACAGCGGACTGACGCGGATAGTTTTGAGCGATCTCTCGATAGCCTCGCCCGCCTGTCCCGTGCATAGCAGGTAGTACGCCATTATGTCATTGAGATCTGCGTCATCAGGTGTCAGTTGGAGGGCACGCTGGAACGTTTCCGACGCCGCTTCGAAGTTCTTTTCGAGCAGAAGACACATCCCTCGAATACCCAAGCACCTACTATCCTCGCCGTCGAGTCGCACGGCGAGCTCAGTTTCTTTGTCTGCGGACTGTAACGCGAGTGGCGCCAGTGTTTGCCAGTAAAGACGAAGGTGCATGTGGCCCAACAAAGCATGAGCGCGGGCGAAGGTTGGGTCCAGCTTCACGGCGGTTTCAAATTCCGTTATGGCCTGCGGGATGTCGTCATTGCGCCAGCGGTTTGTGATTTCTAAGCCGCGCAGATAGCGATCATACGCACCCAAGCTTTCGGTAGGATTTCGCCGCGATGCTTTCACAAGGTCAGATTCGAGGTAACCTGGCACCGCAGCGACGATGCTTCTGATCACCTCGTCTTGAACAGCAAAGATATCTTCCAAGTCACGATCATAACGCTCCGCCCAGACGTGGCTCCCGGTCGCTGCTTCGATGAGTTGGGCTGTGATGCGCACGCGTTTGCCGCTCTTGCGAACGCTGCCCTCGACCACATAGCGCACGCCGAGCTTTCGGCCGACTTCTGCGATTTCTGCGGAGGTTCCCTTGAACGTAAATGACGAATTCCGCGCAACCACGAACAACCCATGGTTGCGCGACAGTTCAGTGGTAAGGTCCTCTGTGATGCCGTCGGCGAAGTACTCCTGCTCCTGATCGCCACTCATGTTGGTGAACGGTAGAACTCCAATCGACGGCCTGCTATCGACAGGCTCCGACGGCTTCGGCGGTGTTGACCTAGCGTTGCCAACCAGAAGCGAATAGACCCTTATGGGCTCCGCGATGTTCTTGAGTTGCGTGTTCCCGAGGTCGACGACCGGCAGGTCGAGCCTACCCTTGACCTGGCGAAAGGCATCCTCGGACAGGCAGATCGCGCCAGGTGCCGCGACGCCTTCCAAACGCGCAGCGATGTTGACACCATCCCCCATCAGGTCGCCGTCGCTCTCTTCGACCACGTCTCCTAAATGAATGCCGATGCGGAATTCGATCCGACGGCCTTGCGGCACGCCAGCATTGCGCTCCACCATGCCGTTCTGCACCTCGATGGCGCAGCGCACAGCGTCCACGACACTGCGGAACTCGACCAGCGCGCCGTCCCCTGTGCGCTTAACCACGCGACCGTTGTGCACCGCGATAGTTGGATCGAGTAGGTCGCTGCGAAGTGCGCGCAACCGTGCCAAAGTTCGGTCTTCGTCCTCGCTGGCGAGCCGGCTGTATCCGACCACGTCAGCGGCCAGGATTGCGGCCAGCTTGCGATTGTCGCCCATGGCGCGGACCTCCTTCCCACTAGGATAGCAGAAATGCAATTGCAGAAAGGGACATTTGGGTCTGCTCAACAATCACCGGAGCCGGCAGTTCAGATGGCATCGGCATTGGGCCGGCTATAGCGCTCGGATCGGTGGGCTACCGACCCGCTATTACGTCGACCACGGCTGGCGTTTACGGTCGAGCGCCTCGTTGGTCTGGTGTGCTGTTCACTTGCGCAATTGCCACCAAGCGGTCTCATGCCAGAACAGGCGCCCCGGCCAGGCTGCTGCCAGAAATCGTATCCTTATCGGGATTTAAATGAGCTGCCGCCTGAAATGGTGGAGCCGGCCCGGGGACGGGGCCGGCTCCTTAAAACCCGGTCGTTGGGGACGGGGAGGGTGGGGACTCGACCGGGCTTCCTCGTTAGGCACGTCGCATTGTGCGGCGTGCTTGACCTCTGGTTGTGCTTAGCGGACGCTGGCGACCGCGTCGGCGCGGCCGTCATTGATCGTCACCCAAACGCCGGAATTCTGGTCCGATTGGCGCTTCAGGTAGGTGTAGTCGGTGTCGGTCCAGGACAGCACCCTGGATTCCAGATTGTCGAGGATGAACTCGCCGAGGCTGGTGCGCACGGTGAGCACCGCATGGCCGTCGCCATTCGGCTGGCGCGCCACCGTCATCAGCAAATTGCCGGCGGGGATCCCGGCGCTCATCAACTCGCGGCGCTTCTCCAGCGCATAGTCCTCGCAATCGCCGAAGCCATTGTCGGGATAGGACCAGACCTCTTCCTTGCCCCACTGCTCCATGTCGGTGCGCGGGATGATCCGGGTGTTGACCGAATTGTTGACGTTGACGATCGTCGCCCACAGTTTGCGGGTCAGTTCGACCGGCGCCTGCTTCGGCGTCCGCTCGGTGCATTCCTGTGGAAGCTTCTGGCAGAATTCGTAATGGCCGACCGGCTGCGTGGTGCGGCCGCCAGTGTGCATGAAGGCTGGTTGCGCCGCTTCCGCTGTTCCCCAAGCGGAAAGCTGCATCGCTATTGCCATAAGCAACAGCTTGCCCCTCGTCTTGCTCATTGTTCAGTCTCCCCGTTTGAGAAGACCATGACAGGGTTGGATTTATTTGACGCAAAAACCCGAAGTAGATTTTGAGTAAAACCTCAGTAGAATAAACATAAAATTTGAGCTATTTGAGTATAAAATTCTTCAGGTATTTCTAACCAAGCCGGGTGCCTGCGCCACCACAGATACGGCGCTAGCGAGTACGGATTGGTGGGTTCGGGGGCAGGCTTTGGCGGGGATGTCCGGTCAACAAAAACCGGCCGCAAAGGGCCGGTTCGCTGGATTGCGATGTCGCTGCCTCAGGAGCGCGGGGCGTTGAATTCGGAATCGAGTGTTTCGGGGCGCTGGATGACGGCGAATTCGATGGCGACGCCATCCTCGAAATGGCGGACCACCTGGCCGCGCATGGTCCCCAGCATGACCTGAATGCCGATGGCCGGCTTGACGTCGATCTCGATTGCCGCGCCCGACAGTGACAGGTCGATGATGCGGCACTGATACTGGCGCCCGTCGGTCAGCTGAAGCACGCTGGTCGGATTGCGTGGCGCCACGCGTTCGTGACGACGGTCTTCCGGAAGATCGAGTTCATGCTTGTTGGCAAGCCAGGTCAGCTGCGCGGCAAGCTTGTCTTTCTTGCGGTCCGAGGCGATGACGGTCATCGCAAAGCCATCCTGCGAGGTGCGCGTCACCACGCCCTCGATGCGGCCGATATGATCGATATAGGCAATGACTTTTTCGCCCGGCATGCCGACGCGATCGGTACGAAGCGCGACATTGCCCGGCGACATGTCGATCACCTGGCACGGATGCTCGGTGCGGTCTTCCAGCATGAAGCGGCCGTAGATCTTTACACGGACGCGCTGAAAGTTACGCCTTTCGGCGCGGGACGGCGCGGACTCGACCGCCGCTGACCTCATCATGCCTACACCCCGTTGGGCATTCCTACGCGCCGATGCGAGGAACTTCACCTGCAAAACTACAGGAAAGCAGGTTAACAAAGGGGAAAAGCCGGCCGCCGTGCTTTAAGATTTGGGGTTATTCTTCGCGCCCGCCATCGAAGACGACCAGATGGCGGATGCGGCGCGCCCGGCCCAGTGCCGAAATCGTTTCCGGCGGATCGAATTCGGACGGTACAAGCGAGGGAACGGCGATCTCCGGCCGGTTTTTCAGGTACATCGGGTCCTTGTCCGGATCGATGACGCGGATCGCGTCGATCAAAGCGTCGGTGATCGGGTCCGCCCCCAGCCAGAAGGGCTTTTCGACGGCGCTGATCACGCCCAGGCAGCGCGGATTTTCGATCCCGCCGTCGAGCGGCAAGGCAAGCAGTTCGAAGCGGTTGGAACGGCCATTTTGGCTGAGGCCCTCATAGGTGATGAGCACCACGGATTTCTGCTCGAGAACGCCGTGGAACAGCTTGGAGACAAGCCGCTGGTCCTTCTGGCGCCACAGCGAGGGAAAGGAAAAACCCTTGAGCTCGCGTCCGTAGACGGCGCAAAGCCGGGTGCCGGCAAGCCGAAACACGGCTTCACCGCGGGTGTCCCTTTCCAGGATGAAGGTGTCGGCCAGCAGCGACTTGATATCAGCGGGCTCTACTTCCGAACGCTTCGGGGCAGAGCGCCCATCACGCAGCCTGTTCCAATATTGGAACAGTGTGATCGACCCGTTCTGTTTCATGCTAGCAGCTCCGCGCATTCTGTCTTCTGGTGTCCCATCGGGGAACAGAAAGGGCGCTCTCCGATGACCTACATGCGGTGCGTCGCAGGATGCGTGCCAGCAGCGTTAACACTTGTTCACGGGTCGGGGCCGTTAAGGTTAACAAGTGGTTTACGTTGCTCCTAGGCAGGGTCTGTGGCACATAAAAACCACTCCAGAAGCGGTCGTTTCGCGACGATCGGCAGCACTTCGGTTAAGAGTTTTTTAGGGGAGCAGGGGGCTCGACCAGCCGTTCAAGGGAAACCTTGGACGGCTTCTTTTTGATTCGCGCTTGATGATTCGCCGGATCCACGATTCGCGGCCAAGCGCATCGCTGGGCTATCTTTCGTCCGTGCCTAACCGCCGCTGATCGCCGTCAGGATAAAAACCTCGGCGCCGGGCGCGAGCCTGGTTTCCAGGGTTGCCTTCTCGCCATCGACGAAGACGTTCATATGGCGGCGGATCGCAGGGCGGGAATCGCACATGCGGTCGCGCATGCCGGGCCAGAGCGCGTCCAGCCCGTCGATCATTTCTTTCACGGTCGAGGCCGGCAGTTCGATCCGGCGCGGCGCGCCGGGAAACAGGTCGACGAGCACGCCCGGGAGCCGGGCGACAATAAGGGACAGGCTGCTGGCGGTGTCGTTCGGCATTTGACCTACCCGTTCACCACCATCGTCTCGACGGACAGGATCGGGGGCAGATGCTGGGCGATCTCCGACCAGCTTTCGCCTTCGTTGGCACTGGCGAAGAGCGAGCCGCCGCTGGTGCCGAAATAGACGCCGGCCGGCTCGAGGCTGTCGGTCGCCATGGCCTGCCGCAACACGCCGGCATAGCAATTCTCCTGCGGCAGGCCCTTGCGCTCGTCCAACCAGGTGGCGCCCGCATCCTGCGTCTTCCAGACCGCCGCCTTCGCGTCCGGCACGTAGCGGCCGGCACTGTCGCCGTTAAGCGGCAGGAGGAAGAGGGTGTCGGCGTCGCGCGGATGGGTGGCGGCAGGAAAACCGAAGGTCGAGGGAAGGCCCTTCTCGATGCTCTGCCAGTTTTTGCCGCCGTCGTCGGAGCGGTACATGCCGCAATGGTTCTGCTGGTAGAGCCGATCGGGCTTGCCGGGCGCCATCACCAGGCAGTGCACGCACTGGCCGAACTCTGGGTAGTTTTGTCCTTCAGGCAGGAAGTCCGCGCGGGTACCCCGGTTGCGCGGCTCCCACGTCTTGCCGCCGTCCCAGGTGTAGAACACGCCTGCGGACGAAATACCCACCCAGATCTGCTCCTTGTCTCTGGGATGGGTGACGATGGAATGGAGGATGAGGCCAGCGCCACCCGGGTTCCAGTCCTTGCGGCTGGGGTGATGCTGCAGGCCCTCGATGTGGCTCCAGGTGGTGCCGCCGTCGTCAGAGCGAAACAGGCCGGCCGGCTGCACGCCGGCATAGAGGCTGCCGTTGCGCCTGGCGAGGCTCCACACCGCCTTGATCGGTTCCTCGCCAGCCGCATAGGCCAAACCATCGCTGGAATGCGTCCAGCTCTCGCCAAGGTCGATCGACTTCCAGACCGCCGGGCCGAACCATTCGTTGCCGCCGGCGCCGTAGATCGCGCCGGTCGCGGCGTCGCCGACGACATGGTTCATCGGCCAGTGCTCGCAGAACGGACCGCGCAGCTTCCACGACCCGCGCTTGCCATCGCTCTCGGCGATGAAGGCGCCTTTTTTCGTGCCGATGAGGACCAGGACTTTTTCCGGCATTTTCTCCTCCCGATTGCGTGCCTTTCATCAAGGACGGCGGAGCGTGGGCCTGGCCGACAACGGTCAGGAACTTTTTTCAGTCTAAACCCGTCGAGGCCAAGATGAGAAGATATGGCTGGTTCTTAGCAAATGACCGGCGAGCCGGGCATTGGCTGCTGCCGGGAAATAGAATTGTTCCAACTCGAGCCTCCTTGCTCTAAAGCTCGCGACGTTGAATCCCGGAGCTGAGTGCAAGGCGTATGAGCGAACCTGTAAGCCCATCGGAAATCGAGCTGGCGGAACCTCCTCCGGAGCCGCGCCGCGAGCCGGTGTTCAACCTGCCGCCGGTGGTTCTGGCGGTGATCGGAATCTGCGCGGCCGTCTTTCTGCTGCAGCAATATGTCCTGAACGACACGCAGCAAATGACGCTGCTCTACGACGGCGCCTTCATCCCTGTCCTTTATACCGGACAATACGGCTTCGACTGGTTCCTGTTCACGCGGCCCTTCACCTATGCCTTCATGCATGGCGGTTTTGCGCACATCGCCATCAACATGGTCTGGCTCGCCGCCTTTGGCTCGCCGCTGGCCAATCGTCTCGGTGCGTTCTGGTTCGCTTTGTTCTTCGCCATCACCGGACTGGCTTCCGTGGTGCTCTTTTGGGCCATGCATCCCTATGGCGAGGCGCCGCTGGTCGGCGCCTCGGGCGCAATATCGGGCATGATGGGGGCTGCCGCGCGCTTTGGCTTCAGCATCGACCGTTCATCCGGCAAAGCCGCCTTTGCCGGTGCGCCGCTGTCGATAGCCGCCGTGCTGCGCTCGCGCAGCGTCATGACCTTTCTCGCCATGTGGATGGTGATCAATCTCGCCACCGGCCTGTTCGGCGCCCCCGGCGTCGACAGCCAGATCGCCTGGGAAGCGCATATTGGCGGCTTCGTCGCCGGCTTCTTCGGCCTGCGCCTTTTCGATCGTCGACAGCAGGCAGACCGCACTTGAAAAGCAGCCGATCGCGGCGCACGATGTTCACCGGAACGTGAAAGCCGGTCAGGGCAGGAACCGGCGAGCAAAAACTGAGGAGGACGCCATGACCGTTAAGGCAATTCTCGAGAAGAAGGGTCACGACGTGTTGACGCTCGGGCCCAACGAAAAGCTGAGCGAGGCCATTCGCATGCTCGCCGACCACAAGATCGGCGCGCTGGTCATCACCAATGGCGATCACAAGATCGTCGGCATTCTTTCCGAGCGCGACATCGTGCGGGTCGTCGCCAAGGAAGGTGCTGCCGCCCTCGATATCGCCGTGCGCTCGGCAATGACGCCGAAGGTGAAGATCTGCAACGAGAACCACACCGTCAATGAGGTCATGGAGATCATGACCAAGGGCCGTTTCCGCCATTTGCCGGTGGAAAAGAACGGGTTGCTCGACGGCATCATCTCCATCGGCGACGTGGTCAAGCGCCGCATCGAGGACGTCGAGCGCGAGGCCGACGAGATCAGGGCCTATATCGCCACGGCTTGAGCGGGCAAACAAACCGCCGACCGGAATGCCGGCCGGCGGGATATTGCCGCTATCGGTTGTCGAGTTCGGCGCGGACGAGTTCCAGCCCGCGCCGAGTGATGCGGTAAGGGCCGCCACCCGACGAGGAAACCGCCTTCTTCCGCTTCAGTTTTCGAAACAGGTCGAGGTCGACGCCTGGGTAATGCCAGCCGTCGCGGGTCAGGCATTTGACGAAAGCGATCCGCCTCTTCTCACTCTTTTCGACTTCGATGCGCCCGCCCTGCGCGAGCAGGTGCAGGACGCGCTGTTCAATGCGCGAAATATCCATATGAAGAATTCCCGGGAAAACACAAAATGCCGCCGCCGCGAAGCTTCGCGGCACGGGGTTTCAGGTTTTTCTGCCCTGCCTCATCGAGAGGTCAGGGCCTTACCGGGACTGAGCGTAAGTGGACATCCACTCTCCATTGGGATGACCCGCCTCTAGGCGAAAGCGGCTGAAAAGGCCAGCCTGCGGCTTTGCGCTTGTCTCTTTTGGCGGTTTGCACTAGCGAATGGCTAAAGTTCAGCCTCACTTAACTTGAGCCGAAACGGCTAAAGTTTCGAAATCCAAAAATGGGCCACCATGACACTCATCGACACCCGCACGCCCGACGCCAAACGCCTGATCCCGGGCGCCACCGGCGACTGGGAGATCATCATCGGCCTCGAAGTGCACGCGCAGGTGACTTCCGAGGCAAAGCTGTTTTCGGGCGCCTCGACGGCCTTCGGCGCCGCACCCAATGCCAATGTCAGCCTGGTCGATGCGGCAATGCCGGGCATGCTGCCGGTCATCAACGAGGAATGCGTCAAGCAGGCGATCCGCACCGGCCTTGGGCTGAAGGCGCAGATCAACCACAAGTCGGTGTTTGACCGCAAAAACTACTTTTATCCCGATCTGCCGCAGGGCTACCAGATCTCGCAATTCAAGCAGCCGATCGTCGGCGAGGGCACTGTCATCGTCTCTGTTGGTCCGGACCGGCAGGGCGAGTTCGAGGACATCGAGGTCGGTATCGAGCGGCTGCATCTGGAGCAGGATGCCGGCAAGTCGATGCACGACCAGCATCCGACCATGTCCTATGTCGATCTTAACCGCTCCGGTGTGGCGCTGATGGAGATCGTCTCCAAGCCCGACATGCGCTCGGCCGATGAGGCCAAGGCCTATGTGACCAAGCTGCGCACCATCGTGCGCTATCTCGGCACTTGCGACGGCAATATGGACGAAGGCTCGATGCGCGCCGACGTCAACGTCTCAGTTCGCAAGCCGGGCGGTGAATTCGGCACGCGCTGCGAGATCAAGAACGTCAACTCGATCCGCTTCATCGGCCAGGCCATCGAATACGAGGCACGCCGGCAGATCGCCATTCTCGAGGATGGCGGCAAGATCGACCAGGAGACGCGGCTGTTCGACGCCGTCAAGGGTGAGACGCGCTCGATGCGTTCCAAGGAAGAGGCGCATGACTACCGCTATTTCCCGGACCCCGACCTTCTGCCGCTGGAATTCGACCAGGCCTATGTCGATGCGCTGGCGAAAAACCTGACGGAACTTCCCGATGACAAGAAGGCACGGCTGATCTCGTCGCTCGGCCTGTCGGTCTACGATGCCTCGATCCTGGTGTCGGAAAAGTCGATCGCCGATTATTTCGAAAAGGTCGCTGCGGGGCGCGATGGCAAGCTTGCCGCCAACTGGGTCATCAACGATCTGCTCGGCCAGCTGAACAAGGCCGGCAAGGACATTGAAAATGCTCCTGTCACACCCGATCAGCTGGGTGCGGTCATCGACCTGATCAAGGAAGGCACCATCTCCGGCAAGATCGCCAAGGACCTGTTCGAGATCGTCTGGAACGAGGGCGGCGACCCGCGCCAACTGGTCGAGAGCCGCGGCATGAAGCAGGTCACCGACACCGGCGCCATCGAAAAGGCTGTCGACGAGGTCATTGCCGCCAATCCCGACAAGGTCGAACAGGCGCGTGCCAAGCCGACCATGGCCGGCTGGTTCGTCGGCCAGGTGATGAAGGCGACCGGTGGCAAGGCCAACCCGCAGGCGGTCAACGACCTGGTCAAGGCCAAGCTCGGCATCGAGTAGGGCGATGTTCGTTCGCACCGCCGGGGAACGCGATCTGGCTGCCATCCGCACGCTGCTGGTCGAGACCTGGCACGCCACTTACGATGCGATCTATGGCGTCGAGCGGGTCACCGAAATCACCGGTGAATGGCATTCGATCGCCGCGCTCAAGGCGCGGCTGGTCCGGCCGAACTCCGAATTTCTGGTGGCCGACGACGGCAAGCGCATCGGCGGCATGGCTTTCGCCGCTGCCACCAATGATACGAAGATCGTCCTCTTGAACCAGCTTTATGTCCATCCCGACTGCCAAAGACAAGGCATCGGGCAGGCATTGCTGGAAGAGGTCGAGGCCAGCTTTCCGGAGGCGCAAATGCTGCGCCTTGAGGTGGAAGAAGCCAATGCAGCGGCCATCGCTTTCTACCGTTCGCAGGGGTTTCTGCCCGCCGGCAAGACAGCCGATTGCGGCGGCAATTCAGGGCTGCCGGCGATGGTTTTTGAGAAGGCCATCGGCTAGGCGCGTCTTCCGGATCGCTCCGGCCATCGCGCGTTTTTGATTTGATTGCGTCCCCGACAAGATGAAGGCTGTCGCCGCCGATCCGTACCCGCATCACGAGACGGGACGCGACGGTGCGAGGGGGATTTCATGCCGAGCTTACCGGAATTGATGCCGACACAGGTGTCGGACGAAACCTTTGGTGGCGTCACCTATCATATTGCCGGCGAACTGGTGCCGGTGCTGTCAGTCGACGTCACGCAGATGCCTGTCTATTTCGAGCACCACATCCTGTTGTGGAAGCATTCCACCATCACCATCGGCCTGAAGTCGCTGAAGGGCGCGCTGAAGCGGATGATGGCCGGCATGCAGATTTTTGTCACCGAGGCATCGGGGGCTGGCATCATCGCCTTCAGCCGCGACGGGCCGGGCCATATCGTGCCGATCCATCTGCGGCACGGCGAGGAGATCCAGGTGCGCGAACACCAGTTCCTCGCGGCGACCGGCAATGTCGATTACACCTTCGAGCGCGTGCGCGGCCTGGCAACGATGCTGTTCGGCCAGAGCGGCTTCTTCATCGACCGTTTTCGCGGCGATGCCGGCGACGGCATCGTCTGGCTGCATGGCTACGGCAATGTCTTCGAGAAGACGCTCGCCGCCGGCGAAACCATCGACATCGAGCCGGGCGGCTGGCTGTTCAAGGACGTGTCGGTGAAGATGGAGACCAAGATCGACCGACTTTCCAGCGGGTTTTTCGGCGCCAACATGAATTTCATCGTCAATCGCTTCACCGGGCCGGGCCGGGTCGGCATCCAGTCGATGTATCTGCATATGCCAACCGAGGAATAGGCAGGCTCGCAAGAAACGCGGTCTGGCGCTGTGTCAGTTCGAGCGCAGGGGCGGTGACAATTCGCGCATCAAGAGTTCCAGCCCGCGCTGGTCACTGGCGCCGGTCTTGTCGAAAATCGTCGCCAGCTGCGACTTGACGGTGCCGTCCGAGACGCCGCTCGTGGCGGCGATTTCACGGCGCGTCAGGCCGGCGGCGACATGGCCGGCGACGCGTTTTTCGGCTGCGGTCAGCCCGAACAGCGCGGCGATTGCATCCAGCGCCGGCATTGGCGTCGAGCCGGCGGCGGCGATGAAGATGGCGGCTGCGGCGCGCTGCGACACGCGTGCCGAAATTTCGCGCCGCGCCAGCGGCATGACATGCGCCACCGCCGGAACGGCGGCCCTGACCAGGGGAATGTTGATGCCGGAAGGTCCGAGCGCGAATTCGTCGCGCGTGCCGAGCTCGACGGCAAGGCCGATCGCGGCATTGGCGTCGGCATAGGTGAACGAGAGCTGGCCGCGCGCCGAAGACACCGAGATGTTCTCGCTCAGCAGTGCTTCGGCCGCCGGATTGGCGAAGAGGATCTGCATGTCGTCGGCGACGATCAGCACCGGATGGTCAAGGCCCTCGATGATCGAGCTGAAAATCTCGGCCTTGCGTCGTTCGGCCTCGAACAGGTCGCCGATGGTCACGGCGCGGCGAACGTGGGGGGCAAGCTGGGAAATCAGCTCGAGATCCTCGCTCGAAATCTGGCGCCTGTCCTTGTCCGTCACCACCATCAGCGTGCCGACGCGGGTTGGCCGCTTGATCAGCGCCACCCAGAAGAAATCGTCGAGCCGGTTGGGTTCCACCCATTCGCGCACGATGCGGCTTTCGAGCCAGTTCTGCCGCGCGCCCGGACCTTGCAGCGCATAGATGGAATCGACCGTGAAGGGCGTGTCGATGTCCATCTTCGGCAAGGCAGTGGAGAAGGGCACAGCGGCCCCGTACTCCCGCTGCAGCGGTTCGAGCATGGCCGGATCGCCGCAGGAAACCGAAAATCGGGCCGCGTTGCTGACCGTGTCGACGACCCCAAGTATGGCAAGCTGGCCGATTGCCAATTTGCAGATGGCGTCGAGTGTCGCTTGCCAGCGGTCGATGTCGGCAATCGAATCGTAGATCGCCTCGACGACCTGCGGCAGTGTGCGACCGATCGTATTTGTGAGGGGAGACATGGGTCCTCTTTTGCCACAACAGGAGTGACTCAGTGCCAGGTTCCACAATAGTTTTGCGGAAGGTCGCACACAACCTTTTCGACCTCTCGATGTATGTGAATTGGTTCACATCGGCTTCTGGTTGTGTCCAGGCTGCATCACTGTGCCGTGTGGAGCCGCATATAGTGGCTTGCACAACACATTGCCTGAGTGGCACTGGCGGCTGTGGCCTGCGCGCTAGGCGGAGGGAACTTCCACATTGTCGATCAGCCTGGTCTTGCCCAGCCAGGCGGCGGCGAGCAGGCGTCCGTCGTGGTTTCGCCGCCACGGGCCAAGCGTCAGGCTGGCGCGCGCCGCGACATAGTCGACGCTGCGGAAGCCGGCGCTGAGAAGGGCGCTGCTGGCCTCGCCAGTCACGCTGGCCTCATCGGCGCCAGCTCCAAGTGCTGCCGCCGATCTGTAAAGGATGGCGTTGAGCTGGCGTGCAATCTCAAGCTCGGCTGCGCCGAGATAGGCATTGCGCGACGACATTGCGAGGCCGTGCGCATCGCGCACGGTCGGCGCGCCGATGATCTCGACGGGCAGGTCGAGATCGCGGCACAGCTGCCTGACGACGCAAAGCTGCTGGTAGTCCTTTTCGCCGAAGATCGCCTGGTCGGGAGACGCTTGCAGAAAGAGCTTTGCCACCACCGTGGCGACGCCATCGAAGAAGGTCGGCCGGAAATCCGATTCCAGCCCGGAAGAGGGGCCGCCAACCGAAATCCTTGTGGCAAAACCGGCCGGGTACATTTCGGAGGCGGTCGGGGTGAAGGCGAGATGCGCGCCGGCTTGCGCCAACCGGTCGAGATCGTGGGCAAGCTGGCGCGGGTATTTGTCGAGGTCTTCGGTCGGCGCGAACTGCGCCGGATTGACGAAGATCGAGACAACGCAGCGATCGGCCCTTTCGAGCGCGATCCTGACCAGCGAGATATGGCCGTCATGCAGAGCGCCCATGGTCGGCACCATGGCGACGCTCAGGCCATCGCGCCGCCAGTCCAGGATTTGCGCGCGAAGGGCTGCGACGCTGTCGACGACGATTGGCCGGCTCATGCCCCATCCTTGCTGGCTGAAAAGACGTGGTCCGGGCCGGGAAAACTGCGGTCTCGCACCTCGGCGGCGTAGCGGGCTGCGGCTCCGGCGATGACGCTGCGCAAATCGGCATATTCCTTGACGAATTTCGGCACGCGGTCGACGGTCAGGCCGACCATGTCGTCGATGACCAGGATCTGGCCGTCGCAGTCGCCGCTGGCGCCGATGCCGATGGTCGGGATGGCAATGCGCCGGGTGAGGGCGGCGGCGACGGTTTCGACCGTGCCTTCGATGACGACCGAAAAGGCGCCTGCTTTTCCGACGGCGTCGGCGTCGCGATAGAGGACCGCGACATTCTCCTCGCTGCGGCCCTTGATCCTGTAGCCGCCATCCTTTTCCACCGATTGCGGCAGCAGGCCGATATGCCCCATCACCGGAATGCCGGCGGCGACGATGGCGGCGATCTGGCCGGCCATGTCGACGCCGCCCTCCAGCTTGACGGCCTGGCAGCCGGTTTCCTCGACGATGCGCCGGGCCGAGGCAACGGCTTGCGCTGCGGAATTCTCATAGCTGCCGGCCGGCATGTCGACCACCACGCATGCCTTCGCGGAGCCGCGCATCACCGCTTGTCCGTGGGCGATCATCATCTCCAGCGAGGCGCCGAGCGTCGTCTTGTGGCCATGCAGGACCATGGCGACGCTGTCGCCGACCAGAAGCAGGTCGACGTGGTCGTCGAGCAGGCGGGCGACAGGATAGGTATAGGCGGTGAGGCAGACGATCGGCACGCCACCCTTGCGACGACGAATGGTCTCGGCGCTGATCCGGACATCAGGGTCGGATGCGTGTGGGGCCAATCGTCACCTCCCTCGACCGGCAATCAGGCCGGATACCCGTACAGGGCGCGCAGAGCTTTAGAAAGACGATGGGGGCTTGGCAAGCGTGACGTTGGTGGCTTCGCTCGATGACCTAGTGCCGCAACCGCGCCAAAACTCTTGCCTTCGCGATGGGCTGACGCCATAAGCAGGGAACGGGCGCCGCAGCTGCCGCCGCGAGGATCTGGATGAAAACTTTCCTTACGCAATTTTTCACCTGGTGGAACGGCCAGACGCTGGGAACGCGTTTGCACACCTGGCGCTACGGCACGAAGGTCGGTCAGGATGAGACCGGCAACACCTACTATGAGGGCGGCACCGATTCGGAAGGCCGCACCCGTCGCTGGGTGATCTACCGCAACTACTCCGAAGCTTCGGCGATCCCGCCGGGCTGGCATGGCTGGATTCATCACCGCGTCGATGTGGCGCCGCCGAGCGACGACTACCGGCCGCGCGACTGGCAAAAGCCGCACGAACCGAACCTCACCGGCAGCGCTGCTGCCTACCGTCCAAAAGGTTCGGTGCTGACCAATCAGCACCGCCCGCAGGTGACCGGCGACTACGACGCCTGGACGCCCGGTTCTTGACCGGCTGCCGGTCTTTTGTCGCCACAATTGGCGTTTAGCTGCTTGTTGATATGACAGCGGCGACTAGCTTTGGGTGAAAGAATCACCCGGGCGCAAACCACCGGTATTCCCAGATGAGCATTTTCAGCCGAATCGCGATGGGTGGACTGACGGCGGCAGCCGTAAGTGTTGCCGCATGCACGGCGGCGTTCGCCGCTGCGCAGACGCCGGAGGCGCCCGTGGCGTCCGATCGGATCACCAATCCCGTCGCCGAATTCGCCGGCATCGACAAGATCACCGGCCGCATCATTACCTTCGATGTCTATATCGACGAGACGGTGCAGTTCGGCGCTTTGCAGGTGACGCCGCGCATCTGCTATTCGCGGCCGGAAACCGAAGAGCCGAAGACTGATTCCTTTGTCGAGGTCGACGAGATTACGCTGGATCGCAAAATCCGACGCATCTTCACCGGCTGGATGTTTGCCGAAAGCCCGGGCCTCAATGCGGTCGAGCACGCCGTCTATGACGTCTGGCTGAAGGGCTGCAAGCAGAAGTCGGACGTGCCGCCCCCCGATGCCGCCAAGGCCGGCACACCAAAGGTCGATACGTCCAAGCCGAAGGCCGCCGCCGCTCCGGAAGCGACCGACCCCGACAGCACCGACGCCAACTGATCCTTCGGAACCGCTTGGCTGGCCACACGTTGGAAAGGCGAGGGCGCATCGATGCGCCGGAGGATTTTCCGATGTCAGACAGCAAGCGGATCACTGCCAGCAAGAAAGACCTGCTCGACCTCGAAAAGGGGTTCTGGACCGGCGACGCGGCCTATTATGAGGCCAACGTCGATACTGAATGCCTCGTGGCGTTCCCGAAAATGGCGCAAGCCATGGACAATGCCGACCTGGCCAAGACCGCGACCAAGCCGAACCGCTGGCGCGATCTGCAAATCGACCTGAAAGGCATTATCGAGCCGGGCAGCGACATCATCATGATGACTTATGAGGCCCGCGCCATCAGGGAAAACGGCGAGCCATACGCGGCGCTGGTGAGCACCGGCTATGTCCACCGCGTCAATGGCTGGAAGATGATGTTCCACGCGCAGACGCCGATGGAGACTGCCGCGAAAGGTTGAAAGTCTGACCGTCAGGGGAAAAAGACGGCTTCACCCTTCAGCGCGTCGGCCAGCATCTTCTCGTATTTGCCACGCGGCACGTCGACCGCGCCGAAGCGCTTGAGGTGTTCGGTGGTGAACTGGGTGTCAAGTAGCGCGAAGCCGCGCGCCTTCAACCGCTCGACGAGATAGAAAAGGCAGGTCTTCGAAGCGTCGGTCTCCCTGGCGAACATGCTTTCGCCGAAGAACACGCGGCCCAGCGAGACGCCGTAGAGGCCGCCGACCAGCCGCTCCTCGCGCCACGCCTCGACCGAATGGCAATGGCCGAGCCGATGCAACTGCACATAGGCTTCGCGGATCGGCGCGTTGATCCAGGTCGACCGGCGCTCTTCGCGCCGTTCGGCGCAGCCATCGATCGTCGCCTCGAAATCGAAATCGAAACGGATGTCGAACGGGTTCTTGCGGATTGTCTTCTTCAGGCTCTTCGGCGCGTGGAAGCCGTCGAGCGGAATGATGCCGCGCGTCTCCGGCCGCACCCAGAACACTTCGGGGTCGGTGGCGCTTTCGGCCATCGGGAAGACGCCCGAGGCATAGGCCTTGAGCAAAAGGTCGGTCGGGATGCGATAGCCGGGCGCATAGGGACGGGTCATCGCGTCATCATAGCGGCAAGTCGTGGCTATTCTTCCTTGGCCAGGTATTTTTCCAGCCAGTGGATGTCGTAGTCGCCATTGGCGATATCGGCATTGCCGACGAGGTCGCGGAACAGCGGCAGCGTCGTCTTGATGCCGTCGACGACGAATTCATCGAGCGCGCGGCGCAGCCGCATCATGCATTCGACCCGGTTGCGGCCATGCACGATCAGCTTGCCGATCAGGCTGTCGTAATAGGGCGGGATCTTGTAGCCGGAATAGACGCCGGAATCGACGCGAATGCCGAGGCCGCCGGGCGTGTGGAAATGGGTGATGGTGCCGGGCGAGGGCGTGAAGGTGCGCGGGTCCTCGGCGTTGATGCGGCATTCGATGGCGTGGCCGTTGAACTTGATGTCTTCCTGCCGCACCGAAAGGCCGCCGCCGGAGGCGACGCGGATCTGCTCGTGTACCAGATCGATGCCGGTGATCGCTTCGGTCACCGGATGCTCGACCTGCAGGCGGGTGTTCATCTCGATGAAGTAGAACTCGCCATTCTCGTAGAGGAACTCGATGGTACCGGCGCCGGAGTAGCCGAGGTCGGCGATGGCCTTGGCACAGATACCGCCGATGCGGGCGCGCTCCTCGGCATTGAGGGCCGGCGAAGGCGCCTCTTCCCAGACCTTCTGGTGACGGCGTTGCAGCGAACAGTCGCGCTCGCCGAAATGCACGCCGCGGCCCGCTCCGTCGCCGAACACCTGGACTTCGATGTGGCGTGGCTTTTCCAGGTATTTCTCGATGTAGACGGCATCGTCGCCGAAGGCCGCACCTGCTTCCGTGCTCGCCGTTTGCAAGGCGATCTCAAGGTCAGCCTCGGCAAGAGCGACCTTCATACCGCGTCCGCCACCGCCGGCCGATGCCTTGATGATCACGGGATAGCCGATCTCGGCGGCAATGCGTCTGGCTTCTTTTTGATCGGTGACGGCGCCATCCGAACCTGGCACCACCGGAATGCCGAGGCGCTTTGCGGTGCGCTTGGCCTCGATCTTGTCGCCCATGATGCGGATATGGTCGCCGGAGGGGCCGATGAAGGTGATGTTGTGCGCGGCCAGAATGTCGGCGAACTTGGCGTTTTCCGACAGGAAGCCGTAGCCCGGGTGCACCGCATCGGCGCCGGTGATCTCGCAAGCAGCGACGATCTGGTGGATGTTGAGATAGCTGTCACGCGACGGTGGCGGGCCGATGCACACGCTCTCGTCGGCGAGCCGCACATGCATGGCGTCGGCGTCGGCGGTCGAATGCACCACCACGGTCTGGATGCCGAGCTCCTTGCAGGCGCGCAGCACTCTCAGAGCGATTTCGCCTCGATTGGCGATGAGGATTTTCTGAAACATTCCTGTTTTACTCGATCACGACGAGCGGCATGCCGTATTCGACCGGCTGACCATCCTCGAACAGGATCGCCGTCACCGTGCCGGCGCGCGGCGAGGGGATCTGGTTCATCGTCTTCATCGCCTCGATGATCAGCAGCGTCTGGCCTTCCTTGACCTTCGTGCCGATCTCGATGAATGCGTTGGCGTCGGGCGACGGCGCCAGATAGGCGGTGCCGACCATGGGCGAGGGCACCGCATTCTTGGAGATGTCGGCGACTGCCGGCGCGGCAGCCACAGCAGGTTGCGCTGCCGCCGGCGCATAGTTCGGCTGCGGTGCTGCAATCGCATGGACAGCCGGCGCATGTCGCGACACGCGCACTTTGAGGTCGCCCAGTTCGACCTCGATCTCGGTGAGGTTGGTGTCGTTCAGTATGCCCGCCAGATCGCGGATAAGCTGCTGGTCAACACCGGTCTTCTTTATCGACATTTTCGAGCCTTCTGTTTGTTGGCCGGTCATAGGCGTGCCGCCAGCGCCTGCAGCGCCAACGTGTAGCCAAGCGGCCCGAACCCGCAGATCATGCCGACAGCGACCGGCGCGACCATGGAGACGTGGCGGAACGATTCCCGCGCATGGATGTTGGAAAGATGAACTTCGGCGACGGGCAGCGGCGCAATAGAGCGGATGGCGTCGTGAATGGCGATCGAGGTGTGGCTGTAGGCACCCGGATTGATGACGATGCCGGCGGCCTTGTCACCGGCCTCCTGGATCCAGTCGACGAGATCGCCCTCATGGTTCGACTGGCGGAAATCGATCTCGAGCCCAAGGGCCGCACCTGCCTGCTTGCAATCGTCGGCGATGGCGGCAAGCGTCTTGCCGCCATAGATCCCAGGTTCGCGCTTGCCAAGCGCGTTAAGGTTGGGGCCGTTCAGGACGAAAACAGTTTTCAAAAATGCCGACCTTTCCCGGTGCCGGCGGCAAGCCGGCACACTGGGCCTCTATAATGGGCATAGACGCCTGCGAAAAGAGCGCAAGTGCGTTCTTTTGCTGTCCACAACAGCCGAAAATCCGCCGGCCCGCCAAATCACCGGCCGATCAGAGCGCGGCCTTCGCCGCTTCGATCTTTTCCGCCAGCACTTCCTGGCCAAGCGCCCCGAACACCACCTCGTTGCCGACCACATAGGACGGGGTTCCGGTGATGGCCAGCTTGTTGGCAAGGTCATAGGTCTTGGAGAAGGTCTCGGTGATGGTCGGGTCCTTCATCTTTTCGCGCAACTTTGCCTCATCGGCGCCGAGCGACAGTGCCACCTTGATGGCGGCAGCCTCGGTGGCGCGGCCCTGGCCGCCAAGTAGCGCGTTGTGGAACTCGCCGTATTTCTCCGGCATCATCATGTGGAACGCCATCGAAACGACGCTGGCCTTTTGCGAATCCGGGCCGAGGATCGGGAATTCCTTGAGCACGAAACGCAGATCCGGATCGGCTTTCGTCAACGCCCGCATGTCCTCGATGGCGCGTTTGCAGAAGCCGCAATTGTAGTCATAGAACTCGACAATGGTGACCTTGCCGTTCGGATTGCCGACAACGCCGTCAAAGGTGGAGTTGAAGATCTGTTCCTTGGCCTTGGTGATGACGCCGAGGGCGGCGATCCGCTGCTCTTCCTTCTGCTTGGCCTCGAGCGCATCCTGCACTTCGAGCAGCACCTCAGGGTTCTTCAGCAGATAGTCGCGGATAATGCCCTCGACCTCGGCGCGGTCGATCTTGGTGTCCGAGGACGCTACCTGCACGACCTGCGCCGTATCGGCCTTGGCGGTCTGCGGACTGCCGGCGACGAAGCCGAAAGCCAGCATGGCAAGAGCGGCCGCCACTCCAGTCGTGCCGAGCAGAATTGCCTTGTTCATCATCCTTTGTCCTCTTGCCTGTTCCGTCCGCTTTTGTCGCCGCTTGCCGCCGGAAGGTTCATTTCTTGATTTTGCCTGATGGCGCGTAGTTTATTATATCCTGGGCGCGAAGCCAGCCCGGCTCGCCGCGCTTCATAGTCTGTTGGGCGCGCATGGCGAAGATCTTCGCATTCTTGTAGTCGCCGGAATAGAAGTGACCTTCGGCTGTCGCCAGTTCGGCCGCCGCAATGTTGCCGAGCTCGCCATAGGCCTGCGCCAGATAGCGGTAGCCTTCGGCATTTTCCTTGTCGCGCCCGATGCCATTGTTGATCTGCACCACCGCCTTCTTCAGTGAATCGGGCGTGCCGACCGCCATCAGCGCCTGGCCGAGCGAGACCGGCAGCAGTCCCGACCTTGCCGGATCGAGGCTGACCGCCTTGGCATAGGCGTCCGCCGCGTCCTTCGGCTTGTTGGCCTTCATCAGGATATCGCCGCGCAATTCCTGGAAATAGGCGTTTTTCGGCTGTGTCTTGATCAGCGCATTGGTCCTGGCGAGCGCGGTGGCCAGATTGCCATAGAGATAGGCCGTCTGCGCTTCGCCATATTGCGAGGCCAGGCTTCCCGGGTTCTTGCGTATCAACCGCGCCGCGGCGGCCTGACCGCCCATATAGGCGGCGATCTTGATGCGCATCATGTCGTGCCGCTGCTGCAGCGCCGGCGGGTCGACCTTGTCGACATAGGGGCTTTCTTTCACCAGCACTTCGAGATTGGCGATGCGCTCCTGCGGCATCGGATGGCTGATCCGGTAAGGATCGACCTGCGCGCCGGATAGCGACAGCGCGCTCTGGAAGCGGGCAAATGTCTTCAGCATGCCCATGCCGGACTGGCCGGTGGCGTTGAGATAGGTGATCGCCGAGCGGTCGGCGGTGGTCTCTTCGGTGCGCTGATAGGCGAGGATGCTGCGCTGCGCCATCTCGCCGCCGCCGGCTGCAACGCCCATGCCGGCGCCGGCAAGGCCGCGGCTGCCGGTGGATGCGCCGGCAACGATGGCGCCGGCGCCAAGCAGCGTGGCGATGATCGCCATCGTCTTGGCGCGCTCCAGCTGTTCGCGCAATTTCTGCTGGTGGCCGCCGGCGATGTGGCCGGCCTCGTGGGCGATGACGCCGATGATCTCGTTGGGCGTTTCCGCCATCATCAGTGCGCCGGTGTTGATGAACAGACGGCGCCCGGTAACGAAGGCGTTGAAGCTTTGGTCGTTGACCAGCACGATGTCGATGCCGTCACCCGCCAAGCCGGCGGCCTTGAAGATCGGCCGCGCATAGTCGCGCACCAGCGCCTCGATCTCGGCATCGCGCACCACCGGCACGTTCTGGGCAAAGGCATTGACCGAGCCGGACAGGGCGACCGCGGCGGCAAGCGCAAGCGTCGCAAAGACGCGCGCTGCCTTGGCAATCGTGGATTTGGGTCGGCTCAGCATGAGGTCCACTGGTAAACGAGCGGGCGAACGATGAAAAGAGTCGGCACCGGAAACTTCCTGAACTTGTGATCCTCACATCAATCGGGCATTTGTGCGGCGCGGCCGTTAAAGCCGGCTGCCTGCGGCGGCAGGATTGGCGGCAAGGTGGGGCGGCAACAGTGAGGTCAAATGGTTGTTTCGCTTTCGCGCCGCGGTGAGGTCGAGCCGTTCCACGCCATGGACATTCTGGCCGAGGCCAACCGGCTGAAAGCCACGGGCGTGCCGGTCGTTTCCATGGCCGTCGGCCAGCCGTCGGATCCGGCGCCGATCGGCGTGAGAGAGGCCGCCGCCAATGCGCTGAAGATCGGCCGTATCGGCTACACCGACACGTTGGGGCTTGCCGGTCTGCGCAAGGCGATCGCCGAGCATTATGGCGAGCACTACGGGATCGATGTCGCGCCCAGCCGCATCGCCGTGACTACCGGATCGTCCGCCGCCTTCAACCTGGCCTTTCTGGCAATGTTCGATCCGGGCGACCGCGTCGCCATCGCCGCGCCCGGCTATCCGGCCTACCGCAACATCATGGCGGCGCTCGGCATCGAGGTCATCGAGATCGAACTCGACGGTGACGCCTATCTCCACGCCGAGCATCTGAAGACCGCGCACCGGGAAAAACCGCTGAAGGGCGTGCTGTTTGCCAGCCCGGCCAATCCGACCGGCGCGGTCATTCCCGCCGAGGAACTATCGGCGCTGGTGAAGACCGCCGAAGAACTCGGCATTGCGGTGATCTCCGATGAAATCTACCACCGGCTGGCTTATGCCGAGCCGGACACGACGGCGCTCGCTTACAGCTCGAGCGTGACGGTGATCAATTCGTTTTCGAAATACTACTGCATGACCGGCTGGCGCATTGGCTGGATGGTGCTGCCACAGCAGCTGGTGCGGCCGGTCGAGCGCATCGCCCAGAGCCTCTACATCTCGCCGCCGGAACTGTCGCAGATCGCCGCGATCGAGGCGTTCAAGGCGACGCCGGAACTGGAGGCGGTGAAGGCGCGCTATGCCTGGAACCGCGAGCTTCTGATGCAACGCCTGCCTGAGCTCGGCTTTCCCTTGGCCGCACCCATGGACGGCGCCTTCTATGCCTTTTGCGATGTCACCAGGCACACCAATGACAGCATGGTCTTTGCGCGTAAAATGCTGGCCGAAGCGCATGTGGCGGCGACGCCCGGCCGCGATTTCGATCCGCTGCAAGGGCACCGCACCATGCGCTTTTCCTATGCCGGCAGCCATGACGACATGGTCGAGGCGATGGCGCGCATCGAGCGCTGGCTGAAGGTGTGAGGACGGGAATGCCGGAACTCGAACAGGCCCTGGCCGAAGTCGCCACCGAAATGGCGGCGCGCAGCGATCGCGGCGACGTCGCCAGCTACATTCCGCAGCTCGGCAAGGTCGATCCGAAAAAATTCGGCATCGCCGCCGTCACCAATGATGGCCGTGTGCTTACGGCTGGCGACGCCGACGAGGCGTTTTCGATCCAGAGCATCTCAAAAGTGTTCACGCTGACCCTGGCGCTCGGCAATGTAGGTGACGCGCTGTGGCAGCGCGTCGGGCGCGAGCCATCGGGCAATCCGTTCAACTCGATCGTCCAGCTCGAACATGAGAACGGCATTCCACGCAATCCGTTCATCAATGCTGGCGCCATCGTGATTTCCGACATCCTGCTCGCCGGCCACCAGCCGCGCGAGGCGATCGGCGAGATCCTGCGCTTCATCCAGTTCCTCGCTGACGACGAGACGATCATCATCGACCGCGAAGTCGCCGCCTCTGAACGCGCCACCGGCTTTCGCAACTTCGCGCTAGCCAACTATATGAAATCCTTCGGCAATCTCCACCACGCACCGGAACTGGCGCTGGGCGTCTATTTCCATCATTGCGCCATCGCCATGAGCTGCCGGCAACTGGCGCTGGCCGGCCGCTTTCTTGCCAATGGCGGCAAGAACCCGGCGACCGGACACTCCGTGGTGTCGGCCGAGCGGGCGCGTCGCATCGGCGCCATGATGCTGACCTGCGGCCACTATGACGGCTCGGGCGATTTTGCCTTCCGCGTCGGCATTCCCGGCAAGAGCGGCGTCGGCGGCGGCATATTGGGGATCGTGCCGGGTGTGGCGTCGCTTGCGGTGTGGTCCCCCGGCCTCAACGCCAACGGCAATTCCAAGCTGGGGTCGATTGCGTTGGAGAAGCTGGCGAGGATGATGAACTGGTCGATCTTCGCTCCTTAGGACTTACTGATATTCAGGTGAGGCCGGCCTGCGGATGGCAGCTTCCTGCGCTTCCGCTGCTCACGTACTTAAGTACGCTCCGCTCCGGTTCTCGGTAGCAGCCATTTTCGACTCGGCCTGACCTGAATCTCAGCAAGTCCCCACGGCGGCACAGGCAAAAAATCCCGCGCCGTCTTCCGAGCGGCGCGGGATCATTATTAGTCAGAAAACCAGTTTAAGTAGCTGAAAAGCTTAGAAAAAGCCCTTCCTCTGCCACCAGCCGGCACGCTTCGGCTTTTCCTCGGCCTTGGGCTCGTCGGCGACAGTCGAGGAGACCACTGGCACGACCGGAGCATCCACTGCAACGGGCTTGCGCCGTGTCGGGCGGGCCTTTGCCGTTTCCTCTTCGGCCACGGCCGGCTCGGCCGCGACAGGGGCATCGGCGACAGTGACAGGCTCGGCGGCAGCTTCCGGTGCAGCCTCGGCCACCGTCTCGGAGGCGATTTCGGCTGTGGCCTTCTTCGCCCTCGATGCGCGCTTCTTCTTCGGCTTTTCGGCGACGGGTTCGTCGTCGTTGGCCGGTACAGGAGCCGCAGCTTCTTCAACCGCTACAGGCTCGCTTGCGACCGTTTCAGCTTCAGCTGCATCGGCCACCGCCTCAGCGGTTTCGCCAGCCTCGGTCTCGGTGCCGCCTTCGCCATCTTCGCGGCGATTGCGCTTGCCGCCGCGCTTGCCGCGCCGGCGTTTCTTGCCCTGGGCGTCGTCCGACGCTTCCACCGTTTCGATAACGCCGACCGGTGTCTCGTCGTCACTGTCGGCGCCGTCATGGCTTGTCGTCTCGGCAGCGCCATCGGTTGGCGCCGAAACAGAAGTAGCATCCGCATGGGCGCCATGCTCGCGATCGCGATCCTTGCCACCGCGCCGTCTGCGGCGCTTGCGGCGCTTGCGGTCGCGGCCTTCGCCGCCTTCTTCTCCGCCGGCAGGCCGTGGCTGCTGTTGCTGCGGCTGCTGCTGGCGTGGCTGTTCGGCTTGCACCGGTGCCTCGTCGTCTTCCGCCTCGACGACAATCTCGTCCTCGGGCTCTTCCGGCTCGACATAGGCCGGGAAGCTGCGCGCTTCGACGAAGCCCTCCGGCTTTTCAGCCAAGGCGCCGCGGAAGATCGCATAGTGCTGCACACCGACCGTGTCGTCGGCCTCGATGGTGATGGTCAGGCCAAAACGGCTTTCGAGTTCCACCAGCGTGCCGCGCTTATGGTTGAGCACGTAGAGCGCGGTCGCCGCCGGCGTCCGCACCGTGATGTGGCTGCGCGAATCCTTGAGCAGGAATTCCTCGATCGCCCTGACAACCATCAGCGCGACCGACGAATCGGAGCGCACATGGCCGGTGCCGCCGCAATGCGAGCAAGGCTTCATCGTCGATTCCAGCACGCTGGCGCGGATGCGCTGGCGCGACATCTCCATCAGGCCGAAATGCGAGATGCGGCCGACCTGGATGCGGGCGCGATCGTTCTTGAGGTGGTCCTTCAGCCGCTTTTCGACAGAGCGGTTGTTGCGGTTCTCCTCCATGTCGATGAAATCGATGACGATCAGGCCGGCGAGATCGCGCAACCTAAGCTGACGCGCGACTTCCTCGGCCGCTTCCAGATTGGTGTGAAGGGCGGTGTCCTCGATCGAGTGCTCCTTGGTGGAGCGACCCGAATTGACGTCGATGGCGACCAGCGCTTCGGTCTGGTTGATGATGATGTAGCCGCCGCTCTTCAGCGTCACCTGCGGCTGCAGCATGCGGTCGAGCTGCGCTTCGATGCCGTTGCGCACGAAGATCGGCGTCGTGTCGCGGAACGGCTGAACCACCTTGGCGTGGCTCGGCATCAGCATGCGCATGAAGTCCTTGGCCTCGCGATAGCCTTCCTCGCCGGAGACAAGAATCTCGTCGATATCCTTGTTGTAGAGGTCGCGCACCGAGCGCTTGATCAGGCTGCCTTCCTCGTAAACGAGGGCAGGGGCGGTGGACTGCAGCGTCAGATTGCGGACGTTTTCCCAAAGCCGCATCAGATATTCGTAGTCGCGCTTGATCTCTGCCTTGGTGCGGCTTTCGCCTGCTGTGCGCAGGATGACGCCCATGCCCTGCGGCACTTCGAGATCGGCAACGACCTCCTTGAGGCGCTTGCGGTCAACGGCGCTGGTGATCTTGCGCGAAATGCCGCCGCCACGCGCGGTGTTCGGCATCAGTACCGAATAGCGGCCGGCAAGCGACAGATAGGTGGTGAGTGCAGCGCCCTTGTTGCCGCGCTCTTCCTTGACGACCTGTACCAAAAGGATCTGGCGGCGCTTGATGACTTCCTGGATCTTGTACTGGCGCCGCACCGGCTTGCGGCGGTTGCGCACCTCTTCCAGCGCGTCCTCGGCGCCGACCGATTCGATCTCGTGGTCGTCAGGATGCGAGGACTGCACCTCTTCCAGCATGCCGCGGTCATTGTCGCTGGACGTGGCTTCGCCACTTGGGTCGCCGGACGAGGCTTCGCCACTTGCGTCGCTGGAGGTGGCTTCGCCGCTCGGCTCTGTCTGCCGGGCCTCGGAAATCACATCCGCTTCGACACTTGCCGCAATCGAGGTGGGGCCGCCTTCGGTAGTTTCGGTCTCGCCATGATCGGTGGCCTCTTCGTGATCGGCTTCGTGCCCGGCCGTATCCGACGAAGTGTCGGCATGTTCGGGAGCGGAGCCTTCGGCGACGGCATCAGCGCCGGTGTCGCCATTTTCGTTGCTGTCTTCTGAATCGGTACCGGCATCGCGCTTGTTTTCACCGCGCTCGCGGTTCTTGCCGCCGCGCCGGCGGCCGCGCCGGCCGCGATCGCGATTCTGGCGGTCGTCGCCATCGCCGTCCTCGTCCTCTTCGTCCTGGGCTTCCTGCGCTTCCTGCGCTTCCGCGCGCAGCAGCGCCTGACGGTCGGCGACCGGGATCTGGTAGTAGTCGGGGTGTATTTCACTGAAGGCGAGGAAACCGTGACGGTTGCCGCCATATTCGACAAAGGCTGCCTGCAGGGAAGGTTCGACGCGCGTTACGCGGGCGAGGTAGATGTTTCCTTTGAGCTGCTTCTTGTCCTGGGATTCAAAGTCGAATTCTTCAATACGGTTACCGCGAACGACGACAACGCGTGTTTCCTCCGGGTGGGAGGCGTCTATCAGCATCTTGTTGGGCATTATTTCGTTTCCCCCCGGCAGCCGCCAGCTGCAGCTTGCGTGGCAGAGCCCGCCGCTGCGTGTCTGGAAGATTATGGGTGCCGGACATTTGAACGTCCGCCGGCCGCCGGCTGAGCGCCATGGCGGTGCCGCCCGCAGCCAAAATGGCGCGGTTTGATGCGGACCTTTCCATGATTGCGCTTGAAGCCATCGTCACCAGCAGAACCTTTTGAACCAAAGCCCGGAAAAAACCGGACCAGCTTGTTTGCTCATATAGAGCCGGCACGGGACGAACCCGGCCGTTTTCCTCACGCAGGCGATTCCCCCGCCACGGGCGCACACCTGCGAAATTCGTCGCGATCACCTGAACCCTTTTCGCTGAAAGCGAAGGGAGCCGCCTTTCATCTGACCTGTAGCAGGAAGCTGCGGGAGAAGCGGTTCCAGGATTGCAGTGATCCACCATCGCTTTTATGATTTGGCGGGGTGGAAGGCAACCCCGATTTCGGATGCCGGCAAAAAGCAGTGCCCTTAGGGAAGCTCTGGCCTCTATCCCTTGATGAAAAGGCTTGGTTAACCTTCTCTGTATACCAATCATTAATCGAGTTCGCGGCCTAACCGGCACTTCGACGAAACGACCCGGCGCCAGGCGCCAAACCGGGAGCGACTGGAGAAAGATGGGACTGGCAGGCAGCACAGACAAGGGGCGTTGCAGCGGGGGGGATTTGGCCCGCGCCGCCTGTGTTCTTCTGCTGATGGCGGCTTGCCTGGTTTTTGCGCCGGTTTGCCGCGCCGCCGACGCGCCGCTCGGCGCGACCAGCTACAAGATGGCGGGCGATGCCACCAAGATGCGCATCGTCATGACCTTCGACCGCGAGCCAGAGATCAAATGGTTTCTGCTGCGCGGTCCCAACCGTCTGGTCATCGACCTGCCACGCACCGTGTTCGCCATCAATGCCAAGGATGTGAAAGCGCGTGGTCTGGTCAAGGGCGTGCGCTACGGCGACCTTGGCGAGGGTGCTTCGCGGCTGATCCTTACCGGCAAGGGGCCGTTTTCGGTCGACAAGCTCGACGTGCTCAAGAACGAGGACGGCAATGGCTACCGCATCGCCATCGACATGTCGGCGGCATCCGAACGCGAATTCGACGCTGCTCTTGCCGATCAGGCGCTGACCACCGGCTCGACGGTTTCGAGCGACAAGGGCGGCAGGGTCGGCACCGGGCCGATCTCCAATCCAGGCCATCGCTTCACGGTGGTCATCGATCCCGGCCATGGCGGCATCGACGGCGGCGCCGAGGGCCTCAACGGCACGATCGAAAAGAACGTCACGCTCGCTTTTGCCACGGAGCTGCGCGACAAACTTGCCGCAATAGGCAAATACGATGTGTTCATGACGCGCGAAACGGACGAGTTCTTACGGCTCGACGACCGCGTGCGCATTGCCCGACAGCACGAGGCTGACCTGCTGATTTCGATCCACGCCGACACGATCAGCGTCAAGGGCATTCGCGGCGCTACCGTCTACACGGTGTCCGACAAGGCGTCCGACCCCGAAGCGCAGGCGCTGGCCGACCGTGAAAATCTCTCCGATCAGTTCGCCGGCATGGTGATCAAGGACGACAACAAGGAAGTCACCGACATCCTGATCGACCTGATCCGCCGCGAGACCCACAATTTCTCGATGAGTTTTGCGCACACTTTGGTCGGCCAGCTTTCGACCAGCGTCGGCCTGATCAACAATCCGCAGCGTTCGGCCGGCTTCAAGGTGCTGAAGGCGCCGGACGTTCCGTCGGTGCTGGTCGAGCTCGGCTATCTCTCCAATGCCAAGGACGAGGCGCAGCTGCTCGATGCCGATTGGCGCGGCAAGGCGGCGCAGAGCATAACCAACGCCGTGGCGCTGTTTGCCTCAGCAAAGAGCGGAACCGGCGCCGGGGGCTGACATGATTGCCGCCGCCCACAACCTGAGGCAGCGTTGCACGACGACAACACCAGGCGCTTTTATTTCCGGCATTGGTGGTCGAAATCCCGCGCTGCCGTATTTTGTCCACATGGTGGCGACATGGATTTTCGATTACGGATTGGGACCGTTTCGAAAGCTTGCGCGAAAGGCGGCTTCGTCTAGGAAATTCCCGAACCACGGACTGGAGCGGGCATGATTCGTCTTATTGGCTATTTCTTCGGCATTGGCACGACGCTGGCCCTTTTGGTCGCGGCGGGCGTGGCGATCTATATCGGCCATTTGGCGAAGGACCTGCCCGACTACGAAGTGCTGGCCAAGTACGAACCGCCGGTAACGACCCGCATCCATGCATCCGATGGCGCGCTGATGGCCGAATATGCGCGCGAGCGGCGCCTGTATCTGCCGATCCAGGCCATTCCGGATCGCGTCAAGGCGGCCTTCCTGTCGGCCGAGGACAAGAATTTCTACAACCATCCCGGCATCGACGTGACGGGTCTCGGCCGCGCGGTCATCGTCAATCTGCAGAATCTGGGTTCGGGCAAGCGCCAGGTCGGCGCCTCGACGATCACCCAGCAGGTGGCGAAGAACTTCCTGTTGTCCTCGGACCAGACCTATGAGCGCAAGATCAAGGAGATGATCCTCGCCTTCCGCATCGAGCAGGCCTACTCGAAGGACCGCATCCTCGAGCTCTACCTGAACGAGATCTTCTTCGGCTTCGGCGCCTATGGCGTCGCCGGCGCGGCACTCACCTATTTCGACAAGTCGGTGAACGAGCTCACCGTGGCGGAAGCGGCCTATCTGGCTTCGCTGCCCAAGGGGCCCAACAACTACCATCCGTTCAAGCATGCCGACCGTGCGCTTGAGCGCCGCAACTGGGTCATCGACCAGATGGTCGAGAACGGTTACGTGACCCGCGAAGAGGGCAACAAGGCCAAGGCTGAGCCGCTTGGCGTGACGCCGCGCCGCACCGGCAATTATCTGTTCGCGGGTGAGTATTTCACCGAGGAAGTGCGCCGGCAGATCATCGCGCGCTACGGCGAGAATGCGCTCTACGAGGGCGGCCTGTCGGTGCGCACCACGCTCGACCCGAAAATGCAGCTCATCGCCCGCACGGCGATGCAGAACGGCCTGATAAAGTTCGATACGCTGCGCGGCTATCGCGGCCCGGTGACGAATATCGATGTCTCCGGCGACTGGGGCGTGCCGCTCGGTAACGTCAAGGGGCTGGAAGACGTGCCGGAATGGTCGCTCGCCGTCGTGCTCGACAGCTCTGACGACGGCCTGTCGATCGGCCTGCAACCGACGCGGCAGGTCTCGGGTGAGATCGTCAAGGAGCGCGTCGAAGGCACGGTCAGCAAGGAAGACATGGGCTTTGCCATGCGCCATATGGTCGACGGCAAGACCGTCAAGGCCAAGTCGCCGGCAGACGTGCTGAAGCCAGGCGACGTCATTTTCGTGCAGAAGAACGATGGCGCCGACGGCGCCTACAGCCTGCGCCAGATTCCGGAAGTGGAAGGCGGCATGATCGCCATGGATCCGCATACCGGCCGTGTTCTGGCCATGGTGGGCGGCTTCTCCTACGCACAGTCGGAATTCAACCGCGCCACGCAGGCCATGCGTCAGCCGGGCTCGTCGTTCAAGCCGATCGTCTACTCGGCTGCGCTGGACAACGGCTACACGCCGGCCTCGGTGATCATGGACGGACCGATCACCATCCAGAGCGGCAACACGACCTGGACGCCGAAGAATTATGATGGCGGGGCGGCGGGTCCGGCGACCCTGCGCTCCGGCATCGAAAAGTCGCGCAACCTGATGACGGTGCGGCTGGCCAACGACATGGGCATGAAGCTGGTCGTGGAATATGCTGAGCGCTTTGGCGTCTATGACCATCTGGCGCCGTATCTGCCGATGGCGCTGGGCTCGGGCGAAACGACCGTCATGCGGATGGTGTCGGCCTATTCGATCATGGCCAATGGCGGCAAGGCGATCAAACCCTCGCTGATCGATCGCATTCAGGACCGCTACGGCAAGACCGTGTTCAAGCAGGACGAGCGCGGCTGCCAGGGCTGCAATGCGCCCGAATGGCAGAACCAGCCCGAACCGGAACTGGTCGACAATGCCGAGCAGGTGCTCGATCCGATGACCGCCTACCAGATCACCTCGATGATGGAAGGTGTCGTCCAGCGCGGTACCGGCGCCACCATCGCCGAACTTGGCCGCCATATCGCCGGCAAGACGGGAACGACTAACGACGAGAAGGATGCCTGGTTCATCGGCTACACGCCGAACCTCGTCGTCGGGCTCTATATGGGCTATGACACGCCGCGTGGCCTCGGCCACGGCGCGACCGGCGGCGGCCTCGCGGCGCCGATCTTCAAGAATTTCATGCGCGTGGCGCTGGACGGCACGCCCAATGTCGACTTCAAGGTGCCGGAAGGCATGAACCTCATCGCCATCAATCGCAAAACCGGCATGCGGGCGGGCGAGGGCGAGGCGGGCACCATCATCGAAGCCTTCAAGCCGGGCACCGGCCCCGCCGACAGCTATTGGGTGATCGGCATGGGCGCCGACGGCTCCAACGGCGCCGGTGGCCCGCTGTCGCCGCAAGCCACGCAAGCCATCCAGTCGACCGGCGGCGGCCTGTTCTGACACGCTGACACCCGAAACGGGGCTGGCTTTCGCGCCAGCCCATTTCGCTTTACAGGCGACGGTGCCGTGCCTATGTATCGCGCCGACCAAAGCGCCATTCCAGCAACAGGACAGAACAACCAGCCATGCGCGCGGAAACGCAGAATATTGTCGACGAAATCAGGCAGGCGATAACCCTGCTGAGGAGGCATCTTTGACTGGGATCAGGCCATAAAGCGGCTTGAATACCTCAATGTGCGCGCCGAGGATTCGAGCCTCTGGAACGACCCGCTGGAAGCACAGAAGCTGATGCGCGAGCGCCAGGGCCTCGAGGACGGCATTGCAGGCGTCAAGAGCCTGACCCAGGCGCTGGAAGACAATATCGGCCTGATCGGGCTTGGCGAGGAAGAGGGCGACGAGAGCGTCATCGCCGAGGCGGAAGCGTCACTGCGCTCGATGCAGGGCGAGGCCAAGGCCCGCCAGGTGGAGACGCTGCTGTCGGGCGAGGCGGACGCCAACGACACCTATCTCGAAGTCCATGCCGGCGCCGGCGGCACCGAGAGCCAGGACTGGGCCTCGATGCTTTTGCGCATGTACACGCGCTGGGCCGAGCGCCGCCGCTTCAAGGTCGAAGTGCTGGAGGTGCATGACGGTGAAGAGGCCGGCATCAAGTCCGCGACCTTGCTGATCAAGGGCCACAATGCCTATGGCTGGCTGAAGACCGAATCCGGCGTCCACCGTCTGGTGCGCATTTCGCCTTATGACAGCAATGCACGCCGCCATACGTCCTTCTCCAGCATCTGGGTCTATCCAGTCGTCGATGACAGGATCGAGATCGACGTCTCGGATTCGGATGTGCGCATCGACACCTACCGCTCGTCCGGTTCGGGCGGCCAGCACGTCAACACGACGGATTCGGCGGTTCGCATCACCCATATCGCCACAGGCATCGCGGTCGCCTGTCAGGCCGAGCGTTCGCAGCACAAGAACAAGGCCAAGGCTTGGGAAATGCTGCGCTCGCGGCTTTACGAGGAAGAGCTCAAGAAGCGCGAAGCGGTGGCCAACGCCACCGAGGCGTCGAAGAGCGATATCGGCTGGGGCCACCAGATCCGCTCCTACGTGCTGCAGCCCTATCAACTGGTGAAGGACCTGCGCACCGGCGTCGAGAGCACCAGCCCGTCGAGCGTGCTCGACGGCGACCTCGACGATTTCATGGAGGCATCGCTGTCGCAGCGCATCGAGGGTGGCGCCGGCGAGGTGGTGGCGGACATCGACTGACGGCGTTCGCCGCAGTCGAAAAAACGCCCCTCGGTTCCATCGCGGCTCGCGCCCAATCGATGTTTGGGCTGCGGCATTGTGGACGCAGCATTTTCTTGCGCCGACTCATAAATCGGCTCACCATCCTTCTCGTTGAAAAGCATTTATGGCCGGACGCGGCATATCTGCGAGCCGACGATCGGCCACTGGGAAGACACGTTCCGGGAACGGGCAAGCGAAACGCTTGATGCTCGTTTGAAAGGAACGTTTCCATGTCTGCTGCCACATCCAGATCGGCCAATGCCGTTCGACCGGCTGGCCGACTTTTGTTTTCCGTGTTCGCAATCGGCGCGACGGCAATGCTGATGGCACCTGCCTTCGCCCATGATGCCACGCCTACCAAGTCGATGCCGCAAGGCTGGTCTTATCCATTCGCATGCTGTGCCAACTATGATTGCCGCACGACCCATACGGGCGAAGTGTTGGAAAAGCCCGAGGGTTACGTGATAGCCGGCACGGGTGAGGTTGTTCCGATGAGCGACAAGCGCGTCAAGGATAGCCCGGACGGCGAGTTCCACTGGTGTGCCCATCAGGCTGGTCTCGACGCCGGTAAGACGATCTGCCTGTTCGTGCCGCCGCGCTCTTACTAGCGTTGCTCGGCTCGTTCAAGCAAAGCCTACTGACAGACAGTTGTCAGGAGCACTTCTCTATGTTGCCTTGTCGCACAGGCGGCGGGCAATGGAGAGGGATGCGCTTATGACCATCAAGGCAAGCTGCCACTGCAAGGCGACGACGTTCGAGGTTTCAGAGGCGCCGCGAACCGTGACGCGCTGCACCTGTTCCTTCTGCTCGAAGCGCGGGTCGCTGTGGGCCTACTACACGCCCTCGCAGTTCAAGCTCACCAGCCCGATCGAAAATGTCTCTTTCTATCTATGGGGGTCGAAAACCGTGAAACACGGGTTTTGCGCCACCTGTGGCTGCGGTACTTTCACCGAGACGCCGGACTGGTCGACCGGCGAGCCGGATTTCGACAATCCGAAGGTGAGCGTCAATTCACGTCTGTTCGACGATTTCGACCTCGACAAGGTCGAAGTGGTCGTCATCGACGGCAAGAATCTCTGGTAGCCGGTCAATCCTGTCTCGCAGGCGGCGCGGAATTGCACCGGGAAAAGCCCTGATCAGCGCTTTGGTAGTGGCGTCTCCAAAATGCTCTGGTCAATGGACAATCTTTGCGAGAAGATGATGCGGTTGCACCGAAACGCGGGCCGTACAAAACGAAAGACGTAGTCTGATGCCGATAAAAGATAGCACCGGGCGGGTCACGTGAAACGCGCGTTTCTATTCGGGCTCGCGGCCCAGCTAGTCTTCATCGGCGCGATCTTTCTTTTTTTTGATGATCTAATGCTTCCAATGACGCGGTCTCCGGTCATTGGCATTGTCGCATTGGGTTTGGGTGTCGCGAGCGCATTTTTCGCCTGGAAGGCGACCCCTCATCCGTCCTGGCCGGTCAAAATCGGGATGTGGATTGCCGGCTTTCTTGCCACCTACGTGATAATCCCCATCGTCGAAGTCGTCGTCGTGTTGATCATTCCGCTTATTTCAAACTGAGACACCACCGGCGCTTTTGCCGTTCCGTTTTTTGCCGTATTTCATGTTACAAGTCGCGGGAAGGGCTGATACGGCGCGCCTTTGGCGCGACCGCCGATTGGAGAGGGACGATCCTATGAAAAAGACTTTGCTCGTCGTCGTGGCGACGGCCGTGCTCGTGAGCGCATGCACCACCACCGATCCGTACACCGGAGAGCAGAAGGTTTCCAACACCGCAGCCGGCGCCGGCCTTGGCGCCCTGGCGGGTGCGGGTCTCGGCCTGCTTGCTGGCGGCAATGATCGCCGCAATGCGCTGATCGGCGCCGGTATCGGCGCGCTGGCCGGCGGCGCCATCGGCGCCACGATGGACCAGAACGAGGCCGAACTGCGCCGGCAGCTTCAGGGCACTGGCGTCAGCGTCACCCGCACCGGCGACCAGATCATCCTCAACATGCCCTCCGACATCACCTTCAACGTCGACCAGGACGCGGTAAAGCCCGGCTTCTACCAGGTGCTGAATTCGGTCGCCCTGGTGCTGAACAAGTTCCGCCAGACCACGGTCGACGTGTTCGGCCACACCGATTCGACCGGGGGCGACGAACACAATTTCGACCTGTCGCAGCGCCGCGCGCTGGCGGTTGCCAACTACCTCTCGGGCCAGGGCGTCGATTCGCGCCGCTTCGCCGTCACCGGCTTCGGCAAGACGCGCCCGGTCGCGTCCAACGCGACGGCCCAGGGCCGCGCCCAGAACCGGCGCGTCGAGATCCAGCTGTCGCCGCTCACCTGAGCTGTTCGGCAGGCGAATGCGAAACGGCCCCCATTTCGGGGCCGTTTTTGTTTAGGCGAACGTCGGCGCTTCTGGTGCGCCAGAGAATTAAGCTACCTCTAAAGAGCTGCTTTCCCGTAGCCATGGAAAGGAATAGCATCGTCGCTGTTCCAGAGGGGATGAGGCGGTACAACTGGCCGCGCTATCAGCATTTTTTCGCCTCGGTCTTGCACGGCCAGATCAGAAAATCTGGGAGGAATGCATGACAACAACAACCAGCCTTGGGCGCTCCGCCATCCTTGCTACGACAAGCCTTCTGCTAGGCGCATGGTTAGGCGTCGCTACGGCTCGGGCCGAGGATGCGAACAAGGCGGACATCGATGCCTTGAAAAAATCGCTCGCCAAATATGAGGACTACACCGCCGCCGTCCGCGACCTCTATCTGTCGACAGTCGGCTGCGTCTACTACAGCGGAGAAAAGATAGCGGGCGCGATGGACTACCCGAAGGGCGCCATGGGCATCCATTTCGTCAACGTCCCAAGCGTCGGCCAAAAACTCGATCCGATGCACCCCAATGTGCTGATCTACGAACCGACGAAAAAGGGCCTGCGTCTGGTCGGGGTGGAATGGCTGGTGCCGCTGACGCCGGACATCAAAGCGCCGCCGAAGCTGTTTGGCCAAACGTTCATGGGCCCGATGGAAGGACACTATCCGCTCATCCCGAGGGAGTTCGTCCACTACGATCTTCACGCCTGGCTCAAGGACAATCCGAACGGCATGTTCAGCCCGACGAACCCGAACGTGAAATGCAACAAGGCCGAGTTTCCGATGCTCGAGAAACCGACCAAGATGATGCCTGGGCCGATGTAACGGGCGAGCCAGGCCAGGAGCTTCGCCGATAAGGCAAGCCGGGTGGCCGGCTTGCCTTCGAAGGCGGTCGGGGATCAGACCTTGGCGACGATCCGCATGAAGGCCGGCATGTCGTCGCCGAAACCGATGGTCGAATCGTTGTCTTCCTGGCGGTGGCGGGCAGGGCGGTTGCTCTCGCGCTGCGGCCTGGTGTCGCCGCGTTCCGGCGCGCGTTGCTCGTTGCGATCGGAAGCCTTGCGTTCGGTATTCTCGGAACGGATCGATTCCTTGCGCGCCCGCCGCTCGCCAATATCGGCGACTACGGCCTCGGCCGCGACCGGCACGTCCTCTAGCGCTGCTTGCGGTGCCGATTCCTCGGTGGGCTTGGCGTGGCGCTCGCGTGGCTTGCGCTCACCGCGCTCCTTGCGGTCTTCGTCCTTGCGGCCGGCGCGGCGCGGCGCACCGCGGCCACGGCGGGGAGCCTCGTCCTCACCACCCTCGCTGGCGACGACCGTCGACAGGTCGCCATCATGCCATTCGATCTTGTTGCCGATCAGCCGCTCGATGGCGTCGATGTATTTGGTGTCCGACTTGGTGGCGATAGTGAAGGATTTGCCGGAGCGGCCGGCGCGACCGGTACGGCCGATGCGATGGACATAGTCCTCGGCATGGATCGGCACATCGTAGTTGAAGACGTGGCTGACATCGGGGATGTCGAGACCGCGCGCCGCGACGTCCGAAGCGACGAGGTAGCGCAGCTTGCCGTCACGGAAATTGGCCAGCATCTGCATGCGGGCGCGCTGGTCCATGTCGCCATGCAAGGCGCCGGCATCGAAATCATACTTCAAGAGCGAGCGGAACAGCTCCGAGACCTCGACCTTGCGGTTGCAGAAGATGATGGCGTTCTTCAGCTCGGCGTCTTCGGCCTTCATCAGATTGCGCAGCGTCTCGCGCTTGTCCCACGGCTTCGAGCCCGACTTGACCAGCCGCTGGGTGATATTGGTGGCGGCGGATGCAGCCTTGGAAACCTCGACGCGGATCGGCGCGTGCAGGAATTTTTCGGTGAGCTTGGTGATTTCGGGCGGCATCGTCGCCGAGAAGAACAGCGTCTGCCTGGTGAACGGGATCATCTCGCAGATGCGTTCGATGTCGGGGATGAAGCCCATGTCGAGCATGCGGTCGGCCTCGTCGATGACGAGGATCTCGACGCCATTGAGCAACAGCTTGCCGCGCTCGCGATGGTCGAGCAGGCGGCCGGGCGTCGCGATCAGCACGTCGGCGCCGCGCTCCAGCTTCTTGTCCTGCTCGTCGAACGACACGCCGCCGATCAACAGGGCGATGTTGAGCTTGTGGTTCTTGCCGTATCGGATGAAATTCTCTTCGACCTGCGCGGCAAGCTCGCGCGTCGGCTCCAGAATCAGCGTGCGCGGCATGCGGGCGCGGGCCCGGCCTTTTTCTAGGCGGGTCAGCATCGGCAGCACGAAGGAAGCCGTCTTGCCGGTGCCGGTCTGGGCGATGCCCAGAATATCCTTGCCGAGCAAGGCGTGCGGGATGGCGCCAGCCTGGATCGGCGTCGGCTCGGTGTAGCCGGCATCGGTGACTGCGGAAAGGACCTTCGGCGACAGGCCGAGGTCTGCGAAGGTCAACGCTTCTTGAGCGGTCGTGGTGTCTGAGGACAAGTGTTGCTGTCTTTGGCTGGTTCGGGGAAGCGCAACGGCATCCGTCGCGGCAAGCGCCACGCGCCTGCAAGATTGGTATTGCGATTAGGCGCAAGCCCGCGATTTGTCAACAGAAACGGGCGGGAAAGGCACGATTGTGAAGTTGTAACCTTAATCGCGATGCTTAATCCTGCTGCCGGTCGTTGCGCCGGCTCAGTAGCGAAACTGCTCGGCAAGAATGCGCTCGTTCCACGAATGGTTGGGATCAAACAGCAGCGTCGCTGTCGCCGTTGGCGATTCCCGGACCGTGACCGAGGCCACCGCCTTGACCTCGGTGTGGTCGGCGGCGGCGTTCACCGGCCGTTTTTCCGGCTCCAGTATATCGAAGCGCACGGTCGCCTTGTTGGAGAGCAGCGCACCGCGCCAGCGGCGCGGGCGGAACGGGCTGACCGGGGTCAGCGCCAACAGCGGCGCGTCGAGCGGCAGGATCGGCCCGTGCGCGGACAGATTGTAGGCGGTCGAGCCCGCCGGCGTCGCGATCATCACGCCGTCGCAGTTCAGTTCCGCCAGCCGCTCCTGCTCGTCCACGGTGATGCGGATCTTTGCCGTCTGGTAGGACTGGCGCCAGAGTGCCACCTCGTTGATGGCCAGCGCCGAAACCGTTTCGCCCGCATGCGTCACCGCCAGCATCTCCAGCGGACGGATCGTTTCGGCGACCGCGGCGGCGATGCGCTCGGCCAGGCCGCCGACGCGGTATTCGTTCATCAGGAAGCCGATGGTGCCACGGTTCATGCCGTAGACCTTCTTGCCCGTACCCATCGTATCGCGCAGCGTCTGCAGCAGAAAACCGTCGCCGCCGAGCGCGACGATGACGTCGGCATCCCCGTTGGATGTGTGGCCATAGCGCGCCGACAGGCTTTCCAGCGCTGCCTTGGCATCGGCTGTATCGGACGAGACGAAGGCGAAACGGCTGGCGGCTTTGCTCATGGCTCCTGGATGGCGACCGGTTGCTTGGGCCGCGCCAGCGCCGGGGTAGCATGGGCGGGCTTTTCTGCAAAGGGAGGTGTTGTCTCGCCCGGCAATGCAGCGCCGGGGCAAAAACCAACGGCTCGCGGTTCATGTCGCGGGTGAAGGCGAATGTGATGGCTAAGACGGAGCTTAAACACTCGTAAAGCCTGAGCGATCATGTTAGCCGGCAGAGGATGGGTGGCTGGGGGGCTAGCCAGTCGAGACCTATCTATTGCCGGTGACACGCCTGATCATTGTCGTCCTGATGCTGGGAAGTTTTGCCCTTCTCTTCGCCGAACTGGTGCGCCAGTCCGAGGCAACGAGTTTCAGATCGCTGCCCACTGCCTCGAGCTGCGGCGACGCGTCCGGAACGCCGTGCCCGCAACGGGCGCTGTGAGGCGAGCTTTCCCAGCTATTTCCACTTCTACTGCGTGACGACCTGAAGATTGGCGTTGCCGTAGAACGTATAGGCCAGGTAGGTCGGGTCGCCGGTTTCGTAGAACCGCTTGCGCACGCTTTGCAGGACTTCGGCCAGATAGACCGGCCCGTCCTTGAGCTGGGCGGTGATGTCACCATAGAAGCTGGTCGAGAAGGCTGCGGCCGCACGGTCGGTCAGCGGCCACATGCCGCCGATAAAGCCGGACGCGCCGCCGGCCAGCACCGCCGGACCCCAGCCCTGGACGAAGCCGCCGAGCATTTGCGAGCGTCCGGTGTCGCAGGCATTGAAGAAGTAGAACGGATTGCCCTTGCCGTGTGCGGCGGTGACCAGCGCGCGCCATGTGTCCGGATCGAGCGACTGGTCGACGAGGTCTATGGCGAAGACCGGGCGGCCGCTGCTCGGCTGGTTGACCTCGCCGTGACCGGAAAAATGGATGAACCCGGTCGAGACCTCGCCAACCAATTTTTCGAAGGAGACGAAATCGCCGTCGAAGCGGCGATAGCCGGCGAGCTTGCTCAGAGCATCGATCTCGACCTGCTGGAACGGCAGCGACTGCTTGTCGACATAGGAGGGAGCGACAGCCGCGACGCCGGTGAAGGCCATGCGGTCGAGCGGATTGTCGACCTGCGAGGATATGCTGCGCGGCGCCCAGCGGGCCAGCCGGTAGCTCATGCCGAGAAAGCCGTCCCGGGTTGCGCCATCCTGGCTTTGCGGGCGGATCAACTCCCATGGCAGCGTCGGACTGTTCGAGGTGATCTGGATCGAATGCAGTTCGCCCTTGTCGCGCAACGACCAGAACACGTCCTTGAAGGCTTTTGGCACATAGTCCCGGTAGAGCGCGTCGCCAAAGCCTTCGGCAGCCAGCGTGACAAAACGCTTTTGCGCCTGGGGATCGCTGCTTGCGGCGGGCTGTTGCAGCGAGACAGCACTGCGCAGACTCAATCCAAGCTGCAGCAGCACGCGGTATTCTGAGTCCAGCCAGGCCGCCATCTCCGGTGGTGTCGAGAACGTATCGGTGATCGGGCCGGCGAGATGAGGCGAATGGATGATGATCTGCCCGGCGCCCAGACCGCTCGGATCATCATAGAGAATGGTCACGTCGAGGTCGGGCACGTCATCCATGCCACCGGCGCCGAGCTCGACCTTGCCGGTCACCGCCGGCTGCGGCGGGGTTGAGGCCAGCAACATGACCGGTGGAGCAGCGTCGGCGGTGGCTTCGACAGACGGTGCGGCCGGCTGCAAGTGCTTGACGATCACGGGTCGCGATGCGGAGCCGAGAAAACGGCCGGCGCTGTAGATGCGGGCGATGAATTGTGCGGGCTTGCTGTCCCTGGCGATCGGCCGCGCCTTAAGGTCGAAGCGGACGAAATCGCTGTCGCCCTCGCGATAGAGCGTCGTCTGCCGGCTCCATTTGCCGCCGTCGACGAGATCGAAACCGCTGGCGAAGAGATCGATGTCGATCGGCCAGGAATCGGCTCCCGCCGGCATCGCCATCGCCAGGGCGCCGTCCGATGTCACCGACGAACCGGGCGCCGCCTTGACCTTCACTTCGGGCGTCAATTGTTCCTCGGTCAGCGCGATGGAAACGGTCACCGTCTCGCCGGCGACGACTTCGTCGGGCGCGTCGATGGTGGGATGGCGCACCACTTCGACGGCATTGCTGTCGACGGGTGGAGACACCATACCAGGAGGCGCCTCGGCCGTCGGTGGCATGGACGGGGAAGCTGGCTCAATGACAGGTGGTGGGGCGGGCGCTGGCGACGGGACAGGCGGCAATGCCGAAGGGTCTTCGGATGTCGCCGCGTCAGAGGCAGGTGGCTCTTCAGCTGTCGCCGCTTCCGGCGGTGGTGGGGCAGGCTCTGCACTTGACTGTTCGTCCGGCGGCGGCGCGGGCTCCACGCCAGCGGCTTCGCCGTCCTTCGGATAGGCCTCGCCAAGATTGTTCTGTGCCGCGGCCGATGACTTGGCCGCCTCCTCTTCATATTGTTGTTGTTGCGCCTGCTGCTCCTGTTGCTGGCGCTGCTGTTCCTGGCGTTTGTATTCCTCGTATTGCGCAGCCTCATCGGTGCTGTTTTCCGTCCAGGCGTCTGGATTTCCGGAGCCTGGCGCAACGTCCATCGCCGGCGGCTCCTGACTGCTTTCGTCGAAGCCGCCGGAGCCGTAGTTGCTGCCGCCGGCTGCCGAGTCGTCACTTCCGGAGCTGTAGTCGCCCGCTGGAGCGCCACCGGCAGCGCCGCCGCTCTGCATCGGTGGTACTGGCTCTGGCTCTGGCTCGGGCGCTGGCAGTGGCGGCAGCGCCTCGAGGGGCGGCACCTCGACCGGTGCCGGGGCAGCGGCGACCGGCCGGTCCGGCGTCAGCACCAATTGGCCGTCGGCAGCAAGGCCGGAGGCCACCCAGGGCCACTGAGCGCCGAGCGTTTTGTCGGCAACGGTCTGCGTGACCGAAGCGAGCATGGCGCCGATGCTCATGTCCCGCCTGGTCAGCGCGGCGGTGAGCGCATCGGCAAACACCGTGACCGGTTTGGTTTCGTCCAGCGCGACGCTTCCCGGCTTGGCGGAAAAGGCGACGATGGCGTTGGACGGCGGATCGACCGCCGCCAGACCTTGCATCACGCCCGGCGTCTGGTTGTTTGCGTCGCCTGGATCGTCCAGCAAAACCAGCTTGAATGTCGGTGTCGCCTCGAGCGCCTGCAGGAACAGATCGAGGGGCAATGCCGTCTGGTCGACCGCTTCCGTTGAATCGGTCCGCGCGCCGCGCGTCAGCAGATAGTTCCGGTTGTTGGCCTGAGCGGTATGGCCGACATAGTAGAAGATGCCGACGGAATCGGCAGCACCTAGCGACTTGGCAAAATCATACATGGCCTGCGCCACGTCGGCGCGGTCGCCGTCGGACACTTGCCGGACGCTGAAGCCAAGCGACCGCAGGCTCGTTGCGACGAGTTCGGCGCTGAGGTCGGCGTTGGCGATGGACGGTGCGCCCTCATAGCCAGGGTTGGCGACAACCAGTGCGATACGCTCCTCGCCGCGCGCGGCGGAGAAGAGCGCCATGGTCATCAGCAGCACAGCCGCCAGAAGGCGCATAACCCGACCCAAACCCAAACCTGCAAGCCGCGGCGATGACGCCAAGGCTTGCCCCAATTCATCAGTGGCCTCGTCCGTGACCATATCATGACGGGATGGCCGGCGCATCGGCATCGAATGTCGCTTTGACCGCGGCAGGGTGCCCTCAGGCGGGTTTTCCGGGCGATCCCGGGCAAGCCGCGTTTGATAAAAAAATATTGACTGTATAGTTAGTCATAGTTATTTCTGGTGCCGAGGACGAGTTGGCCAGCCGGCGTTTGCCGGTGAATGGCCACCGAGGAGGGAACTATCTTGACAGCCAACCGGTCAGCCGTTGAGGCGAAGGGCGTCACCAGGATCTTTCAGGGAACCGGCCACGACGCCGTCAAGGCGCTCGACAATGTCTCCGTCTCGATCCGCGAAAACGAGTTCTTCACATTGCTTGGCCCGTCCGGCTGCGGGAAGACGACGCTGCTGCGGCTGATCGCCGGCTTCGACTATCCGACCGACGGCGAAATCCTGCTCTACGGCCAGGACATTGCGCCGCTGCCGCCGTTCAAGCGGCCGGTCAACACCGTGTTCCAGTCCTATGCGCTGTTCCCGCACATGACGGTGGCTGAAAACATCGGCTTTGGCCTGAAGATGTTGGGCAGGCCGAAGGCCGAGATCGAGGCGCGCGTCGAGGCGATGCTGAAGCTCGTCCACATGCAGGAACTGAAGAACCGGCGCACCAGCCAGATCTCCGGCGGCCAGCAGCAGCGCGTGGCGCTGGCGCGCGCCTTGGCGCCACAGCCGAAAGTGCTGCTGCTCGACGAACCGCTCTCGGCGCTCGACTACAAATTGCGCAAGGAGATGCAGATCGAGCTGAAGCGGCTTCAGCACGAGACCGGCATCACCTTCATCTTCGTCACCCACGATCAGGAAGAGGCGCTGACCATGTCCGATCGCATCGCCGTGATGTCGTCGGGCAACATCCTGCAGGTCGGCACGCCATGGGACATCTACGACCATCCGGCCGAGCGTTTCGTCGCCGATTTCATTGGTGAGACGAATTTCCTGAGCGGCACGGTCGAAAGTGGCGGGGACGGCAAGGCGCGGGTCGCGCTGCGCTCGGGCGCTAAATTGCTTGCAACCACAGCTAGGGATTTCCGGCCGGGCAGCAAGGCAACGCTGATGGTGCGGCCCGAGCATGCCAAGCTCGTCAAGGGCCCCGGCGACCTCGCCGGTACGATCGAAACCATCGTCTATTTCGGCACCGACACGCACATCCATGTCCGACTGGATGGCGGCGAAGCCTTCATCGTGCGCCAGCAGAACTCGCGCAGCGCCAGTTGCGGCTTCGAGACTGGCGGCAAGGTCGGCATTTCCATCGGCGACGACGCCGCCCAGCTGTTGAAGGACTAGGGCCATGGCGAGCGCGCAAGAAGTCGCCGAAAAGGCTGAGCGCGACGATATCAGGTCGCGCTGGCTGCTGTCCGCCCCGGCGCTGCTGATCGTCTTCCTCGCGGCTGTCGGGCCGCTGCTGATCGTGGTCGTCTATTCCTTCCTGACACCAGGCAACTACGGCGACGTGAAATGGCAGTTCTCCCCCGATGCCTGGTTGAGCGTGCTGTTCGAGCGCGATGTTTTCGACGACACGCTGTCGCTTGCCGGCGCGCATCTGTCGATCTTCTGGCGCTCGGTGTCGCTGTCGGCCATGACCACGATCCTGACCCTGATTTTCGGCTTTCCGACCGCCTACTTCATCGCTACACGGCCGGAACACCGGCGCGATATCTGGCTGTTCCTGATCACCATTCCGTTCTGGACCAACCTCCTGATCCGCACCTTCGCCATGCAGGAGGTGCTGCGCAATGACGGCCTCATCAACTGGGTGCTGCAGGGGCTTGGGATCACAGATCATCCGGTGCAGATGATGTATACGAATTTCGCCGTGCTGCTCGGCATGGTCTATGTGTTCCTGCCGCTGATGGTGCTGCCGCTCTATGCCAGCATGGAGAAGATCGACTTTCGCCTCGTCGAGGCGGGCTACGATCTCTACGCGACGCGGTTCGAGGTGTTGCGGCGCATCATCGTGCCGCTGGTGACGCCGGGCATGGTCGCCGGCTCGATCCTCGTCTTCATCCCGTCGCTCGGCGCCTATGTGACGCCGCGCGTGCTGGGCGGCGGCACCAATCTGATGATCGGCAATCTGATCGAGCTGCAATTCGGCCAGGGCCGAAACTGGCCGCTGGGTGCGGCGCTCTCGATCACGTTGATGGCGATCGTCATGGTGGCTCTGCTGTTCTACGTCCGCAACACAAGCAGATCGGATGGCAGCCATGGCTGAGCGCTTTGACGTGAGGCGGCAAACCGGCTTCGCCGCGATGGCGATGGCGTGCTTCTTCCTGCTCTATCTGCCGATAGCCACACTGGTGATCTACGCCTTCAACGGCAACGATTCCCTGGCGATCTGGAAAGGCTTTTCGCTGCGTTGGTTCCATGTCGCCTGGAACAACACTCTGGTTATCGAATCGTCGATCCGCTCGGCTCAGATCGCGGCCGTCGCTGCCGTGCTGGCGACGATCTGCGCGACGATGGCGGCGCTGGCGACGACGCGGACCAAGCCATATCGCGGACTGACCTTCAAATACGCCTTCATCAACCAGCCGCTGATGGTGCCGGAGATCGTCACCGCGGTGGCGCTGCTGATCGTGTTCTCGCGCATCAAGATCTGGACCGGCTATTCGGGCCTCGGCTACCTCATCGCCGCCCACACCGCCTTTTGCATCCCCTTCGCCTATCTGCCGATCCGGGCGCGGCTGGAAAGCATGGACCTGTCGCTCGAAAGGGCGGCGGCCGACCTCTATGCGACCAAATGGCAGACATTCCGGCATGTGACCTTGCCGCTGCTGTGGCCCGGCATCCTCGCCGGGCTGATGCTCGCCTTCGTCGTCTCGCTGGATGACGTCGTCATCACCGAATTCGTCAAATCGGGCGGCCAGGACACGCTGCCGACCTACATGCTCGGCCAACTCCGGCGTGGCGTGACGCCGGAAATCAACGCCATCTCGACAGTCTTCCTGGTGCTCTCGATCGGCATCGTCACCGCTTTCTTTTTCGTCAGCAGGAAACGGACCTGAGGCAGCATTGCCGCCGGTCCCAACAATGGGAGCAAGTGCATGAACTTGAAACTGACCGCGACCGCCCTGGGGCTGTCGCTGATGGCCATGACCGGGATGGCCCGCGCCGATGGCGAACTCAACATCTACAATTGGGGCAACTACACCAGCCCGGAGCTGATCAAGAAGTTCGAGCAGACCTACAAGGTCAAGGTCACCGTCACCGACTTCGATTCCAACGACACGGCGCTCGCCAAGATCCGCCAGGGCGGCGCCGGCTTCGACATCGTCGTGCCTTCGGCAAGCGTCGTTCCGATCTGGATCAGCGAAGGACTGCTGCTGGAGACCGATCCCAACACCATGGAAAACTTTAGAAATATGGACCCGAAATGGGTCGATGTGCCTTTCGATCCGGGCCGCAAATACACGGTTCCGTGGCAGTGGGGAACGACCGGTGTTTCGGTGAACAAGTCGGTCTATTCCGGCGACATCAACACCTCAGCGATCTTCCTCGACCCGCCGGCCGAACTCGTTGGCAAGATCAATGTCGTTCCCGAGATGGGGGACATCATGTTCCTCGCCATCGCCTACGAAGGCGGCCAGTACTGCACCGACGACAAGGTGCTGTTGAAGAAAGTGCGCGACAAGCTGGTCGAGGCCAAGGCCAAATGGCTGTCCTTCGACTATGGCGCGGTCGACGGGCTGGGCAAGGGCGACATCGCGGCCGGCGTCAACTGGAACGGCATATCGCTGCGCCAGCGGCTGCAGAACGACAAGATCGCCTATGGCTATCCCAAGGAAGGCTATCCGATCTGGATGGACAATGTGGCGGTGCTCAAGGACGCCAAGAACGTCGACAACGCCAAACTGTTCCAGAACTTCATCATGGATCCCGAGAATGCCGCGCTGATCTCGGCCTTCGCCCGCTATTCGAACGGCATCAAGGGCTCGGAAGCCTTCATGCCGGCCGACATGAAGGATGCGCCGGAAGTGAACGTTCCCGCAGAATTTGCCGCCAAGGGCCAGTTCATGCAGGCCTGTCCGTCGGACGTGCAGGCGCTCTACACCAAGATCTGGACTGACCTGCAGAAATAACCCGCTCCGCTGTTTTCCGCGCCGCGACATGCGGCGCGGCCACTCTCTCGACCCATCAAGCCAAAAGGCGATCTGGCGATCGCAGGAGATTTTTCATGACCGATCTCGACCTCTGCTATATCCCGGCCAGCGAGGCGTTGCGGCAGTTCAAGGCGAAGACATTGTCGCCCGTCGAATTGATGCAGGCGACCATCGATCGCGCCGAGGCGACGAAGGCGACGATCAACTGCTTTACCTTCGAACATTTCGACGAGGCGATGGATCTGGCCAAAAAAGCCGAGGCGAAATACGCCAAAGGTGCCCGGACCGGCGCGCTCGAGGGCCTGCCGATCGGCATCAAGGATGAGAGCTACATCAAGGGCAAGCCGACATCGCATGGCTCGCTGCTGACCAGGGATGCCATTGGCGGCCACACCTCGACGATGAACGAGCGCGTCATCAAGGCGGGCGGCATCGTGCATGCGCGCACGGCAACGCCTGAATTCAGCTGCGCCGGCTTCACCTGGTCGAGGCGATGGGGCGTCACCCGCAATCCGTGGAACCCAGAGTTCACGCCGGGCGGTTCGTCCGGCGGGGCCGCGGCAACGCTGGCTTCGGGTACGTCCTCGATCGCCACCGGCTCGGACATCGCTGGATCGATCCGCATCCCGGCCTCGGCCTGCGGTCTCGTCGGCTTCAAGCCGCCTTACGGGCGCAATCCCGACGAGCCGCCCTTCAATCTCGATTTCTACTGCCACACCGGACCGCTGGCGCGAAATGTAAAGGACGCGATCCTGCTGCAGAATGTCATGGCGGGGCCGAGCCCGCTCGACATCGCCACGCTGCGCCCAAAATTGCGCCTGCCGCTCGACTACAAGCCGATCAAGGGCTGGAAGATCGCTTTCTCGATGGACCTTGGCTCGTTTGAAGTCGATGCGGACGTGCGCAAGAACACGCTGGCCGCCTGCGATGTGTTCCGCTCGCTCGGCGCCACGGTCGAGGAGGTCGATCTGGGCTGGGGCGATGAGGTGCTGAAGGCCGGCATCGCCTATCTCGAGCATCTCTTCGGCGCTTCGCTGGCGCAACTGCTCGAGGAGCACGGCGAGGACATGACCAGCTATGCCAGGCAGTTCGCCGAGGACGGGAAAAGGTCGAAAGCCACAGACTATGTTGGCACCCTGGAGGTTGCCGCCAGGATGTACCAGACGCTGGGGCCGCTGCTGGAAACATACGACGTGCTGATCTGCCCGACGAACGCTCTGCCCGCCGTGCCGGCGGAATTCGACCACACCAAGGAGACGCTCGCGATCAATGGAAAACAGGTGAACCCGTCGCTTGGCTGGGTGATGACGACGCCGTTCAACATGCTGAGCCGTTGTCCGGTTCTGTCCATACCGTCGGGCAGGGCGGCAAATGGCGTGCCGACGGGCCTGCAGATCGTTGGTCGCACCTATTGCGATGCCGATGTGTTCCGGGCCGCGCTCGCCTATGAAACGGCTCAGGGACAATGGTATGAGAGTGCGGCGACACGCCCGTCGCTTTGATATCTGACGCAGGCCGCAAGGCCGAAAAGGCTGGACGAAGATGGCGCAACGCAAGGCAATCGCAGCCGAGAAAGACACGGCTGCAACGACCAAGGGCAGGGTGGCGAACGATGCCGCTCCCAAGGACCGTCGGCGCGAGCGTGGCGAAGCGAGCGTGCAGCGCATCATCGATGCGACGATCGAGCTCATCGCCGAGGAAGGCCTGGCGAGCGTCACCATGCAGCGCATCGCCGAGCATGTCGGCTCCTCCAACGCGCTGGTGGTTTTCCACTTTCGCAGCAAGGAGAACCTGTTCCGGGCCGTCCTGCAGTATCTCAGCGATCAGTATGACGCGCTGTGGGTGACATTGGTGCGGGCGCCCGGCCTGTCGCCGGTGGAGCGGGCGTTGGGCGCGGTCGATTGCGCGCAGCGTTTCGCCCGGCAGCACCCGAACTGGGTTTCGGTCTTCGTCGTGTTCTCCAGCGATCGCAAGAGCATGCAGATCTACAATGAAATCGGCTTGCCCAGCGATCTCGCTTACACCGCCGAGGCACGCGAGCTGCTGATCGAGATTTCGCGCAGCGGCGGTTATACCGGCGTCGACATAGACACGCTGTCGGAGAGCCTGAACTATCTGGTTCATGGCGCCTGGTATTGGGATCATCTCAATCCGTCCAGCCGTGACACCGACGTGCTGCGCAAGACCATGCTGCTCCTGCTGCACCAGGCGTTTCCACGGCACTTTGAGCTGATGGCTTGATCCCGCTTAAGGGTTCTGCTGCAGATGGCAGCCGGCCTGGCGCTTCTGCGCCAGATACTCGTCGATCAGCTGGCGATAACGCACCTTGCCGAAGCTGGGGAAATGGCCGCCATGCACGACCGAGACATCGAGGTCGCGCAGGCGCAGCAGCGTGGCGACATAGTCATCGACAACGGAATGGTAGACATCGTCGATCAGCGGGCCGTCATAGATGATGTCGCCGGATAACAGGATACCCGTCCTGTTTTCGTAGAGCGCGATGCCGCCGGGTGAATGGCCGGGTGTGTGGATCACCTCGAAGGCACGGTTGCCGAGATCGACGACATCGCCCTGTTCCAGCAGACGGCCGGCCGGCGCCGGCAGAACGCGATAGCGCGCCGTATCCCAACCCTCGGGCATGCCGTCGAACATCTCGTTGGTTGCATAGGTTCCGGCGGCCGTCCATTCGTTGCGTGGATCGGCGAGGATCTTTGCTTCAGCCGAATGCACGCAGCGATCCGGAAATTCATGGTGGCAGCCGATATGGTCGAAATGGGTGTGGCTGGCGACGCAGGTCAGCTTGCGCTCGGTCACCAACGGCACATGACGCCTGAGGCTGAAATGGCCGAGGCCGGTGTCAAACAGCAGGTCACGGTCGCGGCCGCGCACATGCCACATGTTGCAGCGGAAGAACGGTTTTATCCATGGCTCGTGGATGAGCGTGATGTCGTCGCTCATGCGGATGGTTTCGTACCAGTTGGGAGCGTCGATGATGGGAAGCGTGCTCATCGCTCAGTCTGTCAAAGGAATGATGTCGCCAGCGTTGCACGAAACCACGACCGTGTCGCCGGGCTGGACGGTGGCTGCGGCCGGAAGCTTGGCGATGAAGTGCAGCGACGGGTCTTCGACGGAAACCGCGAGCACGCGCTTGAAGCTGCCCTGGAAGACGACGTCGCTGACCTTGGCTGTGCCGAGCGCGACGTGGCCTGCGGCTGTACCGAAGACAAGATGCTCCGGCCGTATGGCCAAGGCAACAGCCGAGCCCAACGGCAGCGCGCTGGGCAGGGAAACGGGTCCAGCCGGCGTCGCGACTGTGCTTGTCCTGTCCGACGCCGCCGTGACCGTGCCGGCAAGGATCGTGCTTTCGCCCATGAAGGTCGCGGAAAAGCGGGTTGCGGGCCTGGCATAGACGCGCTCGGGCGGGCCTTCGTCCTCGATGCGGCCGTCATTCATCACCACGCAATGGTCGGCCAGCGCCATGGCTTCTTCCTGGTCGTGGGTGACATGGATGAAAGCGGTGCCGACGCGCTTCTGGATCGCTTTCAATTCGTCCTGCATCTGCCGGCGCAGCTTCAGGTCGAGCGCGCCGAGCGGTTCGTCGAGCAGCAGCACCGCCGGCTCGATGACCAGCGCGCGGGCGAGCGCCACACGCTGACGCTGACCGCCGGAGAGCTGATGCGGCTTCTTGTCGAAGGCGGCGGCGAGGCCGACCAGCGCCAACGCCTCGCGCGCCTTTGCCGCCCGCGTCGCGCCATCGACGCCCTGCATGCGCAGGCCGAAGCCGACATTGCTGCCGACGCTCATATGCGGAAACAGCGCATAGTCCTGGAACACAGTCGTCGTCGGCCGCTTGGCCGGCGGCACCGAGGTGCAGTCCTCGCCACGGATGAACACGCTGCCTTCGCTGGGGCTGACGAAGCCGCCGAGAATGGAGAGCAGCGTCGTCTTGCCGGAGCCCGAGGGCCCGAGCAGGATGGTGTAGCTGCCCGGTTCGATCTGCAGCGAGACGTTTTTCAGCACCGTCTGCTGGCCAAAGCGGTGCGAGACCGCGCGGATGTCGACCAGGGGTGCGGTCATGCCGGCTTTCTCCGCAGCAATGTCAGTTCAAAAAACACCACCAGGACGATGGAGACGGCAAAGACCAGCGAGCCGACGGCGTTGGTTTTTGGGTTGAGCCCGGAGCGCAGGAGGTTCCAGATCTCGACCGGCAGTGTGGTGTCAAAACGGGTCAGCAGGAAGGAAATCACGAACTCGTCCCAGGAGAAGGTCATCGACAGGAAGAAGCCGGCAAAGATGGCCGGCGCCATCACCGGCACGGTGATCAAAAGCAGCACCTTCCATTCCGGCGCACCGAGGTCGCGCGCGGCGCGCTCGATGTTGATCTGGTGGTCGCCCATCTGGCTGTAGATGATGGCAAAGCAAAGCGGCAAATTGATCACGACATGGCCGATGCCGGCCGCGAGCAGCGATTTCGGCACGCCGGCCCAGTTGAACAGCACCAGCAGGCCCATGCCGATGATGAGATAGCTCACCGTCAGCGGCAGCGTGATCAGTCCGCGCAGCAGCGCCGAAGAAGGCAGCGCGAAACGGGCAAAACCCCAGGCGGAGAGGAAGCCGAGCGTGACGGCGGCAAATGAGGAGAGGGATGCCACCAGCAGCGAATTGACCAGCGCCGAGGTCAGCCGCGTGTCGGAGAGCACCGCATCGTACCAGCGCAGCGACGGGCCGGTGAAGGGCGGGATCGGGAAGGAGGTCGCCTGTAGCGAGAACAGCACCAGCACGACCACCGGCAGGAAGATGAAGCCGTAGATCAGGATGGCGTAGAGCCAGGCGGCGATGCGGACGAGTTGGCGCATCAGGCCCGCTCGATCTTCAGCCAGCGGGCGCAGGCGAGGTAGGCGATGGTGACGACCGCCATCAGGATGATCGACAGAGCCGAGGCCAGCGGAAAATCGCCGCGCCGGCCGATCTGCATCATCACCAGTTGCGGCATTAGCAGCTCGTTGTTGCCGCCGAGAATCTGCGGCGTGATGTAGTCGCCGATGCAGAGCACGAAGGTAAGGAAGGCGCCGACCATGATGCCGGGCAATGTCAGCGGCAGCACGACATGCAGGAAGGTGCGCACCGGTCCGGCGCCGAGATCGGCGGCCGCCTTGCGATAGCTTGGGCTGAGCTGCTTCAGGTTGGCGAAGATGGTCAGCGTCAACAGCATGATGAAGAAATGCACGAAGCCGGTTACGGTGGCGAAGCGGGTGTTGGCGAGTTGCACAGGCTCGGCGAACAGGCCGGAACCGGTCAGCGCGCGGTTGATGACGCCGTTCTGCGCCAGCACCAGCAGCCAGGAATAGGAGCGCACGACGTAAGAGGTCCAGAACGGCAGCACCGCCAGCATCAGCGCCAGCCGCTGCCAGCGTTCCGGCACCTGTTCGGCGAGAATCCAGGCAAAGGGATAGGCGAGCAGCACCGAGATGACGGTGACGATGGCGGTCACTTGCAATGAATTGACCATCGCCTGCCAGTAGGACGGGTTGGTGAAGAACTGGCTGTAGTTGGACAGCGTGAAGCCGCCGCCCTCATGCGCCGTCAGGCTGGACAGCCCCATGGCGACGAAGGGCAGCACGAAGAACAACAATGTCCAGCCGAGCGCCGGCGTGACCAGCGCCCAAGGCAGGGCGCGGCCCGCTCGGGGCAGGGCACCCCCGCTGTTGGTGACAGTGGTCATCACCGGCTGCCGGTCATTGCGCCTGCAGCATTTCGGTCCAGACGTCCTGCATCTTCTTGTCGAGATCGGCATTCGGCGCCGGGTAGGACTGGGCGCGGGCGAGGAAGGCCGGCTGCTCGTCAAAACGCAGGATTTTTTTCTGGTCGTCGGTAAGTGCTGCCTTGGTGTTGGCCGGCATGCCCCAGTAGCAGGAGGAGGTGGCAAGCCGCGCCTGTCCCTCCGGGCTCATAATGTACTGGATGAATTTTAGCGCCAGATCCTTGTTCTTGGAATCCTTGAACATGGCCAGCGACTGCGACCACAGCACCGCTCCCTCTTTGGGGATGGAGAAATCCAGCGCCGGGTTTTCCTTGGCCAGGCCCGCCGTCACCCACTCACCGCCGCCGACCAGAATGTCGACCTCGCCGGTGGCCAGCGCCGTCTGGCTGGCGGTGACTTCGCCGACCAGCTTGGCATTGGCCTTCATCTTGAGCAGCTCGGCCTTGATGGCGGGCAGGTCGGCTTCGGTCAGCTCCGCCGTCTTCTTGCCGATGGCGAGTGCGGCCATGCCGATAACCGGCAGGTAGTAATCATAGATGGCGATCTTGCCCTTGTATTTGTCGCCGGTCAGCGCTGCCATCGACTGCATGTCGGCTGGATCGACCTTGGTCTTGTTGAAGCCGATGGTGTTGTAGCCGAACTTTTCGGTGATGCCGTAGCGTTTGCCGCCGACCACGGTCGAGCCGTCCATCTTCACCTCGGGAAACAGATCGGCGAGGGGCAGTTTGTCCTCTGGCAGCGGCTCGAACAGGCCCTTTTCGACGCCGCGCGGCACGTCGATGCTATCGATCACCATGACGTCCCAGTCGCCGGGCTGCGACTGATCGACGATGGCGAGGCCGGCGCCGGTGCCTTCGAATTCCTTGACGTTGACCTTGACGCCATTGGCCTCCTCGAAGGGCTGCAGCAGCGCCGGGTCGGCGTGATCGCACCAAATCAGGGCGTTGAGATCGGCGGCGTGAGCGCCGGTGCCGAGCAGCAGGGCGGTGACAGCGGTTGCGGCGCGCAGATGGGTTTTCAGGATGGAAGTGAGGGTCGTGGACATCGAGTGTTCTCCCTTGCCTTTTTGGCTTCTTGCAAAAAATTGAACCAATTCTAAAATTGAGTCAATTCTGTTTTTATGGCAAGAGGCTGATATGAGCGGATTGCGGGCACGGCAAAAGGCGGATCGGCACCGCCGCATCATCGAGGCGGCGGCAGAGCTGTTCCGCGAGGCCGGCTATGAGGGCGCCAAGATCGAGGCGATCGCCGCGCAGGCCGAAGTGTCGGTCGGCACCATCTACAATTACTACCAGAACAAGGGCGACATTCTCGGCGCCATCGTTTCGCTGGAAGTCAACGAGGTGCTGAATGCCGGGCGCGGCGTGGTCGCCAACCCGCCGGCCAATGTCGGCGACGCGCTCGATACGCTGCTCGGCATCTATATCGAGCACTCGCTGCACTATCTGAGCAAGGAGATGTGGCGGCAGGCGATGGCGATCTCGACGCAACTGCCCGACAGCCCGTTCGGCCAGGCCTATACCGGGCTCGACCGCTCGCTGACCGAGCAGATCCGCGCGTTGATCAAGCGCCTGCAGGAGATCGGCCTGGTGCGGCGCGATATCGACGGGGAAGCGCTCGGCGAATTGGTGTTCAACAACATGAACATGATGTTCATCGAGTTCGTGAAGCGCGACGAAGCGAGGATACCGGAATTGCGCGCGGCGATACGAAGGCAGAATAGGATTTTGGTGGCGGCGATTGGGTTGTGAGCATGGGATATTTACAAAAATATAGACAGAGCCTCATATCGGAATGATAAATAGTTAAACTTGTGAAAAATTGAACGTATATCACAAGCCGATAGCTTTATTCCAATCTTGGATATACATGTACATTCTCTGAAATTCGGATGGTAACAGCATTCTATTGTGTGCGACAAAATTTCTTGCTTTCTCAAGTTCATTCATACGCTGCCTGATCCAGTCCTGCCCTGGCATAATATCCTTAAAATAATCCCAGTTTTGAATAATGATAGAAGCAAGATCTCCGAAATCAACAAACTCAAGCTGATCTCCCTTTGACCCTTCCAGCCAAGAATCTTTTTCGGCCGTCTTTTTTCTTGACTCAGCAAGCTGTTTGATCTGCTTCGGAACCGATGCTGTGTCCCACCAGTCAATTCCTACCTTTTCCTCCAGAGTGTCGCGAATTAGGGATCGCACCTCGTTCTCGAACGCATGGAGAACGGCATAAAGCCGGGCCATCTCCATGGCTTGATTTCTGCGTTGAACACCAAACGGAGCGAGCGCTTCTAGCAGTAAGCTTTCTTCCGTTTCGCCAAGATCCAACCCAACCCTGATACCTGCCTTCCGGAATACCTCAGCTTCGGACTCAAAGAGAAGTCCTCGAAATACAAAATCGCGAATTTCTTTTCTTCCATTAGCCAATAATATGTTCCTTTAAAGATTTGAAAATAGCATTGTATACCTCGATGTCTTTTGTCGCTGGTAAATGGATTTGAATATTGTAACTCAACCCAATCGGGGTGGTGACGCTAGGCGTAATTTTTTGTGGCGGGAAATTTTCTTGAGTAGATACGTCAGGCGTCGCCTTAGGAGGGTTAACCTCTGGAAAGACAGTTCTGGCATGGCCGGCTAAGGTGCCTGGATCAGCCAAATCCAGCAGTGCCAGAAAAGTTCTCGCGCCGCGCTCAGCGGCAAGGTCAGAGAGATTGTACGTACTCTTGAATTTGCCGGCGATCATTTTTTCGTCGGCTTTGCTAGGTGCAGCCTTCAGAACAAAAATATCGCCATATGCGTCTTTGATGGCCTCGGCGATAACTTGTTTCCACCGAGTTTGATCGAGAAAATCACGATATCTCTGGGTGGGGACACCTTCGCTTGTTAAAAATCCGAGGCCCTTCAAAAGAGGAATGAACGCCAAGTCGTTTGACGATGTGAACCCGATGTCTTTCAGAAATTCTCGATTGAATTTATCCGGAGCCTGACCTTGACGAAGTGTATTGAGAAGATTTGGTATCTTTCCATACACTTGAACCGACTGATTCAGTAAACCCATGAGCGACCCCTGCCGATTTCTCAGGGCAGAATCTTATACACAGAGGCGATTGTTTTCAATCAGGGTATTCAGCGCGTTTAGGTGAAAACGTGTTGTCGATCTTCGGTTCAGAAAAGCAGGACAAATCACTTTTGTTGCGAGTGCACAAATATGCCGGATAAAACAAACGCAATCTTCGACCGCCTGGGAGGGAGTCCCGGATCGAATCTCTCTCGTGAAAGGTTGAACACCAGCATGGGGGTCACGGGCCGAGTTTTGGTGCTCACGGCTAATCTGGACAACCAACTCTACAAGCTTCTTCATACGAAGATGCCTGGACTAGACAAGAGAACGCGTGAGGCTCTTTTCGAAGGCACGGGTCCTCTAGGGTCGTTCAGTGCTAAGATAAATCTTGCAAGGGCTCTGCGCCTTATTGAACCAAGTGTTGCGACGGAGCTTCACAAGTTAAGAAGAATCCGCAACAAGTTTGCCCATGCATCAGGTCTTTTGGATTGGAGCAATCAGGAGGTTGCGGAATTGGTTTCAAAACTCTCTGGTGCTCAACCAGGAAAACCTTCTCGGTCCTTCGCAGCCGGAATGAGGTCAGCTTTTGCAGCCTTGGGGGAGGCAATGACACTTGCCGAACGACAAAGGAGTTCATAGCCTCCGACTGCTGAGCCATATTGGTGCCCCCGGACGGAATCGAACCGCCGACCTTCGGTTTACAAAACCGCTGCTCTACCAGCAATGAATGCAACGATCAGCGATCCCCGCACCACCGATAGCGGCGGCTAGGTAATCGCAAAGGTGATTTCGGCCTGCTCGGCGGAGCGGCCCTCAGTCTACCACTGGGCACGCGAGTCACCCCTTCCAGTACGTATGACTCGTGCCACCCGCCGCCTCGCCAACAATGGCGCTATGGCCCCTGAAGGATGCGCACCTGAGATGGAACGCGTCCGCACCAACCACCGCATTCGCATTGATGTCCTCAAGCAGGTTACATCGACCTTATTTCGGGATCGTACGGAGCGATCCATAGCTAGTGCGGTTTTCGAGCTACTAGAAGATAGTTCAGCTCGAATGTAGATGGGGTTGCGCCGCCTAAATATGCAAACCGCGCGTAGTATGCGAACAGCGAACGCATTGCTTTCTTAATCGGTAGCGCGATTTTAGATTTCAATGTTACGGGAGTTTCTTTAGGCGCGCGAAGCTCCTGTATCACAAAGCCAGCCGAACGCATCAATTCGCGTATAATACCAGAACCAAGGGAGTGCACATGGGTTGCGTCTGCATTCTGGATCGGAAGAGAGAATGGGCTATCGCCGTTCGGGAACCTAGCTATTAAATAGCCGCCCGGCTTCAGAGCAGAAAAGGCGGATCTGCATATTTTCACTAGCTCTGTGTAAGGGATGTGCTCGAAAACATCGAATGCCACCACAGCGCTTAAAGAACTATCCGGCATGCATTCAATGCCATCTTTTACTGTGATTCCCATATCCAGAGCCCGGCCAATCAACTCTGGCTGCACCTCTGACCCAAATAAGTTATATTGTTTCTCGCGTGCCCAGCCGAGAAAAGACCCATTGCCAAATCCAATTTCAAATATCGATGACACGTTTTCTCTAGGATTCGGAAGCAGCGTTGCAACCTCAAGGTTATAGAAGATGTCCTCTCCTTTATCGTAGCCACCGAATTGATCTTTGTCCCAGCCTTTCCACTCGTGGTAACCTTCGTAGGACATAGATCCCCCCAAATCATCCGCGCGGCAGGCCTTGGGTCAAGTGCAGGTCGTCAGCGAGCCCTGGTCAATGAGTTTCGGCCACTCGCGTCGACCGTGGCACCGGCTGGGTCGGTAGCTTTGAACATCTTATCGCGAACGCCTTGGGCTTACAGCTCTTATATGCAGTTTTGCTAAAATACATGGAACCGTATGGCCTTGCCTGGCTTGAATCGCGGTTGGGAGTAGCAAGCGCAATGCGTAACGCCAGCGAGCGGCTGAAGTTCATCGATGGTGCCGCGTAAACGAATTAAGCGCTCTACTGCTGACAACGGCTTTGCGCCATGAGCAAACACGGCAGTTACCCCAGAGATAACCCGGGAGTGCTAAGTCTCATGTCTTCAAACGTTGAAAGTCAGTTAAGTTATTGAATTTGCTGGTACCCCCGACGGAATCGAACCGCCGACCTTCGGTTTACAAAACCGCTGCTCTACCAGCCGAGCTACAAGGGCACGGCGCTCCGGAAAGATGGCTACGATTGGGGTTGAAGGCTTGCAACCTGCGCGACCTTGATACCTGTCACGGCCCGTCCGCGACATCGTGGTCAAGCAGGCGGAAGGCCTGCTGAAGCGAGGATTTCGGGGTCGGGAGTTATGTGTGCATGCGGCTTGCAGAAAGCAGGGTCGATAGCCCGATAACCAAGCAGGCTGGCGAGTGGCGCCAGGATTGCGAGCGCCGCCCGCTGAATCGCGGGTGGAGGCTGCGTGAAGACAATCACGTCGGCGAATTCCCTGGCGATGACTGCCGCCTGGAGCAGATAGGGTCTGCCTTTCTTATCCACCTGACCAGCATTGGCGAGGCCGAAGAGCATGCCGATCAGGAGCTCGAAGCGGTTCGGGTCAATGTGGTCCGCGCCGGGCGCCCGTTCAATTTCGATCAGGACGTGTGCTTCTTCGGTCTTGCTGCTGTTCCACCAATCGTGCACCACGCCTGCCTCGACCGTTGCCGATTGGCCGGGGCCTAGGGAAAATGTCTTCCCGGCGATGGAGGCATCGAGCCGGCCGCTGAAGACGGTAAACCGTTCAATCATGTTCGGATGGAAGTGCTCGCCAACGACAGCAGCGCCCGGCCGAGCGGTCAGATGAACAATGCCAGGTCCTTGGCCGCGGTCTTCGGTGCCGCGCAGGATCACGCCGAATTCACCGGTCACCTTGTTCTCGTAGACATCTCCACAGCGTGACATGGACCACCTCGCATTTCAGGAATGCCGGCACATCAAAGTCAAAAAATCGACGCTTCAACTGCGAACTGGTGCCCCCGGACGGAATCGAACCGCCGACCTTCGGTTTACAAAACCGCTGCTCTACCAGCTGAGCTACAAGGGCACGGCGCTCCGGTTAGCATATTTGTTGCGCCAGTAAAGACAAAACTCCGTTTTCGGTTGCCGGCGCGCGCTCCGGGCCGCCGGCGTGGCCATCCTGAAAACGGCCAAATCGCTTCCTATATGATCTCAAGGTGCAATCGCCTCAACGGGGGTGTCGCATGATCAGACTTGTCATCATTCTGCCGCTCGTCATCGTGGCCTGGCTTCTCCTGGTGAAGCTCATCAAGGATGTGAAGAGCGCCAATGTCGACTGGACCGGGGTGACCACCATCATCGGCTTCATCGCGCTGGCGTTCTGGCTTCGGCATGTCACCGGGATGGGGTGAAAGGGAGTGAGTAGTGAGTAGTGAATAGGGAAGGTTCAACTCTCGAAGGCGGGTTTCGCTATTCGCTTGGAACCCTCGAACCTCTCGCCGCGCGTTGAGGTAACTTAATTCGCAAAAGGGCGGCTTCGGCCGCTTTTTTTGCGTTCAGCGCCGGACTCAGCGGCCGATCGGATCAGGGCTTTGACCGGCTGATCTCCACCCCTCCAAAAAAGAATCCAAAAATCTTTCGAACCTTTTTCTTCGCCGCGACGACTGATGGTCAAGAGGCGGATGGATCGCCTCTCTCAACGAAGCAAGGAGATCATCATGTTCAAGCGCACACTCGTTTCTGGCCTTATCGCCACCACTGTTGCCGCCACCTCGCTGGTCGGCACTGTGCAGCCTTCGGCCGCCCACAACCATCACAACCGCGAAATCGGCATCGGCATCGCCGCTGGCGTCGGCGGTTTTGTCCTGGGCAGCCTGCTCGCTCAGCAGCCGCGCACCGTCTATGTCGAGGAGGATTACGACTCGATCCACATCCGCCGCTGCTACGCCCGCTACGCCAGCTATGACGCGGGCTCGAACACCTACATCGGCTACGACGGCTATCCCCACTACTGCAGGCTCTGAGAAGAACCGTTTCAGACAGAAGAAGGGCCTCCACGGGCCCTTTTTCGTTGCGTGAGGCGATCTGGGTCGCATTTGAATCGATCGACTGTCGATGTCGGCGCTGCCCCTTGTGTCTTTCGAATCATGCAGGATCGGGTTGGCGAGTGACCCGGGTCACGACCGGGTCACTCGCTGCGGCGGAAGCCCGCGTGCCCCTTGGTTTGAGTCCGCAGGTGAGCAAGGAGCTCCGACCGCATCTTCCATAGCCCGAACGGTTGCCAGGGTTCGACCCCGCACCAGCAAGGAAGGGATCAGAAGATGACACAAATCGCGCTTCGTGTCGG